>NZ_JBVJVO010000012.1:0-13844 GCF_055603625.1 Streptomyces sp. NPDC037273 | reverse complement strand
CCCCTTTCTCCCCCCCCCCCCCCCCCCCCCCCCCCCCCCCCCCCCACCCCCCACCCCCCCCCCCCCCCCCCCCCCCCCCCCCCCCCCCCCCCCCCCCCCTCCGCGTGGGGCCGGACGTCAGTCGATCCACCAGGAGCAGCTGCTCACCCAGGTGTGCGAGCTGATGCTGTTGGCGGCGGGGCCGCCGTCGCTGAGGGTGTTGTCCCAGAGATTGCTCGCGTACTTGCCCTCGTGCGCGTCGGTCGGGGAGAGGCACCCGTACCCGTTCGCCGACGTGTACGCCGTGTAGTCGAAGAACTTGACGATGTGGTACGTCGTGCCGGTGCCCTTGTTCATGACGGACTCGGCGTTGTTGGTCTCGTTGCCGGTGAAGGCACCCGAGTTGTCACCCCAGTCGGCGTCGCTTTCCGGGGTCCCGCCCATGAGCCCCGAGCAGTTGGTGCCGTCGAAGGCGTACATGTACCCCCAGCGGGCGGTGTTGTTGTAGAAGGTGTCGCACCCCGCCGCATGCGCGGGAGTGCTCAGCAGGACGGATCCGGCGGCCAGGCCGAGCACCGCGGCCGCGCTTCCGATGAGACGCTTCATTTCTCCTCCTTCGTCCGCGGCCCCGTGCCGCGGAAGTTCAGGTGAGGGCACGGGCGCGGTCGAGCGCCGTGCTCTCCAGCCGGTCGTACGCGTCCAGCTCGGCGTGGTCGCCGCGCAGGGCGTCCAGGTACCGGCGCGTGAGGTCGCGGCCGGTGCGGGCGAAGCCCGAGGAGACGGCGCACCGGGCCTCCGTCGTCGCGTACCGCACCTCGACGGCGAACGCCCGGTCCTCCGGCAGGCCCTCGACCGCGGCCGGGACGGCGTCCTTGAGCGCCTGGGGGTTCGGCTGGTCGAGTCCGGCGGCACGCACGCAGTCCGCCCAGGCGGACTGCGCGGCGAGGAACCGCGGGTCGCGGCTCAGCTTCGGCACGTACAGCGGCGTCAGGTTGGTCGCGATCTTGCTGACCCGGAACCAGACCGCCGGGTCCCCGTACAGCCCGCGCAGCGCCTCTTCCTGGCAGCCGCCGAGCCGGCGGCTGATCGTGCCGCCGCCGGGGACGCGGACCGACAGCTCGCGGGCGGCCGGGCCGCCGTCCAGGGCGGTGGCGTACGCCCGGCGCCCGGCGGGCGTGAGGCGGTCCAGGTGGCGCTGGTTGGGGTCGTCCGCCCGCGCCGCGAGGACCTTGGCCTTGATACGGCTGCCGTAGCCGTGCTTCCGCGCCCAGGCCAGGTCCGAGAGCAGGTAGCCGACGCTCCTGCGTTCGTCCGGCGCCGGCAGCGGACCCGCCCGGTACGGCAGGCCCCGCCGGGCCATGCACCGTTCGACCAGCACCTCCTCCGCGTGGCGGAGCAGGACGCGGTCGGCGTCGGTGACGCTGTGGACCCGGGGCTCGGGCGGCGGCCCGGCGGCGGTGTCCCCGCTCGCGGTGAAGGCGAAGACGAAGGCGAGCGCGGTGCCGGCCGCGGCCGCCGCGAGGGCTCCGGCACGGCGGACGGTGGTGCGGTGCGGCATGAGGACCCCCGGCTGACCGGGCCGCACCGGGTGTGCGGCTCGGTCATACCCTCGTGGCGCGGCCCGGGGCGGGGTACCTCGTACGTCCTAGGGCCGCTGGGGCGGGGTCACTGGGGCGGGGTCAGGGGCATTCGCCGCCCCAGGTCACGGACTTGACGGTGCGGCCGCCGGTGGGGAGGTCGCCGCGGCCGTCGGTCCAGCCGTGGTGGAGGCAGGCGGAGCCGCCTTCGGTGAAGGCGACGTAGACGTGGTCGCCACCGGGCTCGGGGTTGCCGTTGTTGAAGAAGGACTTGCGGAGGCCGCAGGTGCTGGAGGGGACGTTCACGGCGGTCTTGCAGACGGTGCCCCGGCCGGCGGTCTCGGAGAAGAAGCAGACGGAGCCGTTGGGGCAGTTCCACGGCTGGTAGGGGGCGGTCTGCGGCTGGGCGCAGTTGCCGCTGACGACGCCCGTCCATTGGCGTTCGTCCCCGCTGTACTCGACTCCGCCGAAGTGGACCGGCTTGCGGTGGCTCTCGTCGGTGAACGTGCCCGAGGCCAGGTAGCGCTGCTCGTAGTGGACGTGGGCCCAGTCGCCGGCCTTTCCGGACTTGCCGATCCGGCCGATCTGGGTGGCCCCGGTGACCTGGGTGCCGACCCTCACGTACGCGTCGGGCGCCTCCTGGAGGTGGTAGTAGGCGGTGAACCAGCCGTTGCCGTGGCTGATCTGGAGGGTGTTGCCGGACCCGGCGTTCCAGTACGCGGCCGAGACCGTGCCCGGCGCGGAGGCGTAGACGGGCAGGCCGTCGGAGCCGGGGTTGCCGTCCTTGACGATGTCGAGGGCCGGGTTGTGGCCCCAGGTGTTCAGCTGCCATTTCGTGCCGCAGGCGAAGGGCAGCTGGAAGTCCGGTTTGCCGGCGGGCGGGGCGGCGGCGCCGGCCGGTTTCGCGCCGAGGCCCACGACGAGGCCCAGGGTGAGGCCGAGGGCCGCCAGGAACGCCAGGAGCGCGGTGCGCGGAGGTACGGAGGACACGTGTCTGTTCCCTTCTCGCGATCAGGTGGGTCCACGGTCCCGAGGTCGCGGGCCACGTCCGTACTCGGATGTCAGAGGGTCGGCGGCACTCAGCAGTCGGGCTTCCACTTCAGGGAGCGGACGGTGAGGCCTGCGGGCAGGTCGCGGGTCTCCTTGGGCCGGAGGCAGCCCAGGGGGTCCTGGTAGTCGGGGCTCCGGTAGAAGGCGGCACCGTCCAGGGGGTCGCCCGTGTAGCCGTTGTTGAAGGCGGACCGCGGGGCCGATTCGCGGGCCCAGTCGCAGACGATGATCCCGGCCTGCCAGTCCCGCTCGTCGTCGTACCAGGCGCACATCTCGCCCTCGCCGCCCCGCTCGGTGAAGAAGCAGGCGTGGCCGATGGGGCAGCGTTCGTAGCCCTGCGCGGCCTCGGCGGACGGGGCGTCGCGCAGCATGACGAAGCCGATCGCGGCGGTGGCCACGGCCGCGGCGGTCACGGTCGCCAGCCTGCCCGGGGCCCGGCGTCCGGACGGTCGGCGCGGGCGGCGCCGCAGGAAGTGCCGGAGGCGGCCCGGCGGCCGGCCGGCCGCCGCGGCGCGGACGCGGGGGAGGAGGGAGGCCGCGTCGTGCGGGGCGCGTTCCTCGTGGGTGGGGAGGAGGCAGTCGGTGACGACGGCGCGCCAGGCCGGGGGGAGGTCGGGCGAGAGGCGCAGGGGGTCGTCGCCGCGGGCGTAGCGGAGGGCGGAGTCGCGGCGGGCGGACGGGGTGCCGCCCGGGAGGGGGGAGCAGCCGGTGAGCAGCAGGTGGGCGAGGACGCCGAAGGCCCAGACGTCGGAGCTGGGACGGATGCGGGTGCCGCGGTCGCCGACCTCGGACCAGAGGAGTTCGGGGGGCGTGTAGTCGGGGGTGGCGAAGCCGGAGGCGTACGCGTGCGTGCCGTCCAGTTCGCACGCCGTGCTGAAGTCGCCGAGCCGCACGGTGCCGTCCGGCATCAGCAGGACGTTGCCCGGTTTGAGGTCGCCGTGCACCCAGCCCGCCGTGTGCAGCTGGTGCAGGCCCTCGCAGATCTGGACGAGCAGCTCGGGCCCGGTCGCGGGCGGTGCGGCCGTCGCGGACAGCAGCGCCTGCAGGGGGCGCTCCGCCCGTTCCAGTACGAGGACGGTGGCGCCGTCCAGTTCCGGCCGGGCCGGGTCGTCGACCGTGAGGGTCTCGTACAGGCGGATCAGGCGGGGCGAGCGCAGCCGGCTGAGGAGGTCCACCTCGCGTTCGGCGAGTTCGCGGAGGTGGCGCAGCTGGCGCGGGGTGCGGGTGCCCGTCGGCAGGAACTTGAGGGCGGCACGGGCGGGGAGAGCGGCGCGGGGGCCGTGGTCTTTGTGAGGGCCGGTGCGGGAGCCGTGGTCCTTCTGAGGCGCGGTTCGAGTGCCGTGGTCCTTGTGGGGGCCGGTGCGGCGGGCCGCGTACACGCTGCCGAAGGCTCCCGCGCCGAGGGGCTCCTCGACGGTCCAGCCGCCGATCTCGTATCCGGTCGGGACCGTCAGGGGGAAGGCGGCGGTCACCGGGCGGCCTCCGCCAGAGTCGCCAGGTCGTCCTCGCGGACCAGGTCGAAGCGGAGCGCGAGCGAGACCAGGGACTCCTTCTTGCCGTTGAGGCGGGGGCCCGCCTCGGCCGTGTCGGGGCCGGGCTTGAGCCGTAACTTCACGGCCAGGTAGTCGATGTTCCACTGCACCGAGGCGCGGTTCACCGCGGGCCACAGGGGCCGCAGCCGGGTCACGATCTGCTCGACCGTGGGCAGCGGCGCGTGCGGGGCGCCGCGCAGGCGGGACTCGCAGAGCGCGGTGAGGACGAGGAAGTAGCGCTTGCCGCGGTCGAGCGGGAACGCGAGCGCGGTCGGTTCGCCGTCCACCGCGGTGTGGGTGCGCTCCACGTAGTCGTGACGGGGGGCCCAGACGCTGAAGTCGAGCAGGTCGCCGCCCGCGGGCAGCACCACCCGGGAGAACTCGAACGGAACGGGCGCGTCCATCCGCCCGGGGGCGATCTTGATGTGCTCGCCGGCGCCCTCCGGGTTCTCGACGACGTAGGTCGAAGCCGTGCTGAAGTTGCTGAGCGTCCAGTAGCTCGCCGTCGCGCCGATCTCCCCTGCGGTGCGGGAGACGCCGGGGTGCGGGATGGCCAGGTGCCGCCGCCCGGCGACGGTGCGCGGGGCGGCGAGACCGGTGTCGTGCGCGCGGAGGGCGGGTCCGGTGTCGTGGGCGGGAGTGGTGCGGCCGAAGTGGAGTCTTTCGCCGGGCGCCAGCCTGACCTGGCTACCGGGGTCCGCGGCCTGTGCGGGCACCACGATGATGCTGTACATGACGACGCTTCCTTTCCCCGAGGTCTGCGCGGTCAGGGTAGGAAGCTCCGATAAACGAATGCAGAACGTCACCCTCCGGGTACGCGGCCCGGCCCGGGGTGATCCTCGCGACGACAGATCCGCCGATCGGGTGGACTCTGGTCTAATGGGTTGCTCTTTTGTCGGCCGCCGGTGGTGGGGGACGTGGTGTTGGACGTACTGAACAGGCCCGCTGCGGAGAGCACCGGCGCGGAGCCGTCCGAGGGAGGCCTCTCACCGGCCCCGCTGCGCCCGTACGTGATCCTCGCGGTCGTCCTCTGCGGCCTGTACTTCCTCTACTCGTGGGTGCAGTACGCGCACTTCCGCACGCCCTCCTGGGACCTCGGGATCTTCGGGCAGTCGGTCAGGGCGTACGCCGAGTTCCGCGCGCCCGTCGTCGACATCAAGGGCCCCGGCTTCCAGATACTCGGGGACCACTTCAGCCCCGTCACCGCGCTCCTCGCGCCGCTGTACTGGATCTGGCCCTCGCCGGTCTCCCTGCTGTTCGGCCAGGCCGCGCTGTTCGCCGCGTCCGCCGTCGTCGTCGGCCGCACCACCCAGCAGGTCCTGGGCAGCCGCGCCGCCGGCATCGGGCTGACCGTCGCGTACGGGCTGTCCTGGGGCCTCCAGGAGGCGGTCAAGTCCGACTTCCACGAGATCGCGTTCGCCGTACCGCTGCTCGCCCTGACCTGCCGGGCCCTGATCCTCGGCCGCTGGACCGCGGCCGTCGCCTGGGCCGCCCCGCTCGTCCTGGTCAAGGAGGACATGGGCCTCACCGTCGCCATGGTCGGCGTGGTCCTCTTCCTGAAGGGACAGAAGCGTCTCGGCGCCGCCCTCGCCGGATTCGGCGTGGCGGCCTTCGCGCTCACGGTCCTCGTCCTGATCCCGGCGGCCAGCCGGCTCGGCCAGTACGACTACTGGTCGAAGATCGAGAAGACCGGCCAGGGCGCCGACACCTCGTTCGGCCAGGTCATCGGGGACGCCCTCGCCTCGGGGGAGCGGTGGGAGATGGTCGTCTACCTGCTCGCCATCACCGGCTTCCTCGCCCTGCGCTCCCCGCTGATCCTGCTCGTCCTGCCGACCCTCGGCTGGCGCTTCCTCTCCCAGGACCCCAACCACTGGGGCATGCACTGGCACTACAGCGCCATCCTCATGCCGATCGTCTTCCTGGCCCTGGTGGACGCCACCCGGGCCGTGCGCACCTCGCCGCGGGCCTGGCTCGTCTCGTACGGGAAGGTCGTCGTCCCGGTGGCGACGGCGGTCGCGCTCGTCCTCGCCGCCAACCTGCCGCTGCGGGAGCTGATCAAGCCGGAGACCTACCGCGCGGACACCCGGGCCGAGCAGGCGCGGGCCGCGGTCGCCGCGGTGCCGGACGGGGCCACCGTGGAGGCCGACGTCTCGCTCCTCGCCCACCTCACGGCCGACCACCGCGTCTACTGGGTGGGCACCTCGAAGGGCGCCACCCCCGAGTACCTCGCCTTCGACCTGCGCGGCTGGTCCCAGCAGGTGTCGGATCCGGCGCAGCTGGCTTCGCAACTGCATCCGGAGGCGACGTACGAGATCACCTACCGCTCGGACGGATTCGCGGTCCTCAAGCGGTCGTCCTGACGACGGACGACGGAGGGGCGGTATCCGGGTGTGGATACCGCCCCTCCGTCGTGCGTCAGGCTCAGTACTGCTGCTTGTTCCGGTTGAACCAGGCGGCGCCGTCGGACTTCGCCGTGAAGACGATGACCAGGACGGCGAGGGCCAGGCTGACGATGCCGAGCGGCAGCGAGAAGAGGCTGAACAGCGCGCCGACGGCGCCGTAGACGATCGAGCCGATGCGGACGCCGTTGCCGCCGGAGCGGAACTTGGCGGCCAGCACCATGCCGACCACGGCGAAGATGAGCGAGACGATGCCCGCGACGATCAGGATGCCCTGACCGAGGTCGGCGAACGCCTCGGCGTCGGCGGACGAGGCGCCGGACTTCTCCAGCTCGCTGTCGACGGCGAAGGAGAGGCCGATGATCGCGAGGCCGCCGATGAGGTTGAAGGCACCCATGATCCACAGCATCACGCGGGCGGCCTTCACACCGCCGGGCATCTCGGTCGGGCCGGCCGGGTAACCGCCGTACGGGGAGACCGGGGGAGCGGCCGGGTAGCCGTAGCCGCCCTGCGGCGGGACGCCCTGGGGGGTCTGCTGCGGGTAGCCGTAACCGGGCTGCTGGCCCTGGCCCTGCTGCTGGCCGTAGGGGTTGTTCGGGTCGCCGAAGCTCATCGCGGGATTCCTCCGTGAATTTCTCTGTGCGGGGACGACGCGGCCCGCGCGGAGGACTTTCACGGCATTTGAGCGGATTTCCCCCCGGCACTTTCCGCGGTACTTCGCGGATCATCGTCGTCGCAAGGTCGACTTTTTGTCCAGTCGATACGCATCGGAGTTGTGCAAGTGCAACCTGTCGCTCCGCATCACGGAGCCCTCGGCGGGAGCGAATTGGAACAAGGCGGGGGTCATCCGGGAGGATGTCTCCATGAGCGCCCAGATTCTCGATGGCAAGGCCACCGCAGCCGCGATCAAGTCCGATCTGACCGTCCGTGTGGCGGCCCTCAAGGAGAAGGGCATCACGCCCGGCCTCGGCACCGTCCTGGTCGGCGACGACCCGGCCAGCCAGAAGTACGTGGCCGGAAAGCACCGTGACTGCGCGCAGGTCGGGCTCGCCTCGATCCAGCGCACCCTGCCCGCCACCGCCACCCAGGAGGAGATCGAGGCGGTCGTACGGGAGCTCAACGAAGACCCCTCCTGCACCGGCTACATCGTCCAGCTCCCGCTGCCCAAGGGCATCGACGAGAACCGCATCCTGGAGCTGATGGACCCGGCCAAGGACGCGGACGGCCTCCACCCGACCAACCTCGGCCGCCTGGTGCTCAACGAGCCCGCCCCGCTGCCCTGCACGCCCAACGGCGTCATCACGCTGCTGCGCGCGCACGGCGTGGAGATCAACGGCGCGGAGGTCGTCGTCGTCGGCCGCGGTGTCACCATCGGGCGCCCGATGCCGCTGCTCCTCACCCGCCGCTCCGAGAACGCCACCGTGACCCAGTGCCACACCGGCACCCGGGACCTCTCGGCCCACCTGCGCAACGCCGACATCATCGTCGCCGCCGCCGGCGTGCCCCACCTCATCAAGCCCGAGGACGTGAAGCCGGGCGCCGCCGTCCTCGACGTCGGCGTCTCCCGCAACGGCGAGGGCAAGATCCTCGGCGACGTGGACCCCGGCGTCGCCGAGGTCGCCGCCTGGATCTCCCCCAACCCCGGCGGTGTCGGCCCGATGACCCGCGCCCAGCTCCTCGTCAACGTCGTCGAGGCCGCCGAGCGCGCGGCCGCGGCGCTCTGACGTGACCTCCGGGACCCCGGAAACCCCCGGGACCCCGGCGGGATCCGACCCGTCCGCGGGCACGTCCGCGGCAACGTCCACGGACCCGTCCGCGGACACGGCGGCGGGCGGGACGACGGACGTAACGGCGGGCGTGACGACGGACACGGCGACGGACGCCGCGGCGGGCGCCGCCCTGGACGCCGGTCGGGACAAGGCGTCGGATGCCGGTCGGGATAAAGCGCCGGACGCCGGTCGGGACAAGGCGCCGGACGTGGACGCGGCCCCGGCCGGTCGGTGGAAGCGGCCCGCGCCGAAGCTGACGACGGACACCGCGCGGCCCGAGGGCGGCGGCCGGGCGGCGCCCGGTGACGCGCCGGCGCCGGCGCGGCAGTGGCCGCTGCTGAGCGTGCTCGGGCTCGCGGGGGCCGGACTGATCGTGGTGGGTACGGACCCGTTCGACCAGTCCTTCCGGGTGGGCGTGATCCTGGTCGGGGCGGCGCTGCTCATCGGCGCCGTGATGCGCCGGGTGCTGCCGTCGGTCGGCATGCTGGCCGTCCGGTCCCGCTTCACGGACATGATCACGTACGGCGTGATGGGCGCCCTGATCGTGTTCCTGGCGCTGATGGTGCAGCCCGCGCCGTGGCTGCGGATCCCGTTCCTGGAGGACGTACTCCATCTGACGGTGACGTAGGTCCCGGGCCCGCGCGTGCTGTGACGGCGCCCGCCCTCTCCCCCGTGGGAGGGCGGGCGCCCTCGCGTTCAAGGGTCATGTACGCGCCAATCCGGAGCAAGATCCGGCCGTGCGCTGTGGCACGGAAGTGACCATTCCGGTACCACCCCGGGGCCTCACGGGGCCCTGGCGTGGCCGCACGGAAGGGTGGCAGTGAGCCGGACCACAAGGGGGTGGGGGTGCGCAGGCCCCCGGGTCCGATAGCCTGACCGCTGGAAATCTCTTCACGTCGAGACACCGATCGATCAGACCGATCGATCGTCGATCGTCGATCAGGAAGAGGAGTCCAGCACCAGGGGCAGGGACCCCCACCGCCAGCTGTCTTACGGAGATCGCCATGACCCGCACTCCCGTGAATGTCACCGTCACCGGCGCGGCCGGCCAGATCGGCTACGCGCTGCTCTTCCGCATCGCCTCGGGCCACCTGCTCGGCGCGGACGTGCCGGTCAAGCTGCGCCTCCTCGAGATCCCGCAGGGCGTGAAGGCCGCCGAGGGCACCGCCATGGAGCTCGACGACTGCGCGTTCCCGCTGCTCAAGGGCATCGACATCTTCGACAACCCGAACCAGGGCTTCGAGGGCGCGAACATCGGTCTGCTCGTGGGCGCCCGCCCGCGTGGCCCGGGCATGGAGCGCGGCGACCTGCTCGCCGCCAACGGCGGCATCTTCAAGCCGCAGGGCGAGGCCATCGCCGCCCACGCCGCGGACGACGTCAAGATCCTCGTCGTCGGCAACCCGGCCAACACCAACGCCCTGATCGCCCAGTCGGCCGCCAAGGGCGTCCCGGCCGAGCGCTTCACCGCGATGACCCGCCTGGACCACAACCGCGCGCTGACGCAGCTGGCCCAGAAGACCGGCTCCTCGGTCACGGACATCAAGCGCCTCACCATCTGGGGCAACCACTCCGCGACCCAGTACCCGGACATCTTCCACGCGCAGATCGCCGGCAAGAACGCCGCCGAGGTCGTCAACGACGAGGCGTGGCTGGCCGACACCTTCATCCCGACCGTCGCCAAGCGCGGCGCCGCGATCATCGACGCCCGTGGCGCGTCCTCCGCGGCCTCCGCCGCCAACGCCGCCATCGACCACGTCCACACCTGGGTCAACGGCACCGCCGAGGGCGACTGGACCTCCATGGGCGTTCCGTCGGACGGCTCCTACGGCGTCCCGGAGGGCCTGATCTCCTCCTTCCCCGTCACCTGCAAGGACGGCCAGTACGAGATCGTCCAGGGTCTGGAGATCAACGACTTCTCCCGTGCCCGCATCGACGCCTCCGTCAAGGAGCTGTCGGAGGAGCGCGACGCGGTCCGCGAGCTCGGCCTGATCTGAACCCCCTGATCCGCGTACCGGCCCGGACCGCCGGTACGCCGGATCCGAGTTCCGGCACCTGAGGGTCACGCCGGCACTCCGCACTCCCGGCGCCCCCGGACCGCACGACCGACCGTGCGGCCCGGGGGCGCCGTTTTCGGTATCGTTCCGGTCGCAGAGCGCCACTTTCGCGCCGACACGGACGCGTGACCTCCCCTATGCTGTCCAACCGGTCCCGGCCAACTCGGCCGAAAATACGGACAGTTCGCCACATTCGGGGGAGTCTTGTCGCAGTCCTTCGTGCCCCAGCAACCCGGTCAGCCGCCGACCGCGCCACCGAGCGCCGCGCCGGCCGTCGACCCCCGCCGGTTACCGGCATCCAGCGAGGCGACCCGGCTGCTCTGCGCCGGCACGTACCTCGACGACGCGTTCCGTGACGCGGTCATCGACGAGCTGTACGTCCACGAGGAGCGTTTCGCCGCCCCCGCCCTCGGCTACGACGCGAGCCGCGTCCTCGCCCACGCGCTGCGCGCCCGCCGCGTCGAGCTCGGCTGGGCCGCCGGCATCATCGCCCTCTGGATCATCGCGATCCCGCTCACCAAGGGCATGATCACCACCATCATCGTGCCGTTCCTGCTGCTCGGCCTGGCCCGCTGGGTCCGCGGCCGCTCCGCCACCGCCCCGGTCTACCGGACGGTCCCCGCCTTCGTCCTGCGCTGGTACGGACGGATCATGTTCGTCCAGTCCGCGCTGTTCCTCCTCTTCATCGCCCTCGGCGACGAGGACTCGGACGGCGGCTTCCTCGGTGACGCCTCCGACGCGGGAGACGTCCTCGACCTCGCCGCCACCTTCGCCGCCCAGGGCCTGTGGGGCGTCGGCAAGCTGGAAATCTGGATCACCATCGCCGTACCGCTGCTCGTGGCCTGGGCGGTCGCCACCCAGCGCGGCCAGTTCGCCCGCGCGCTCACCCAGGAACTCTCCCGGGAGCGCTTCCCCGACCAGCGCAGCGACCCCGCCGAACTCGCGGACGGAGCCCGCTTCCGGCGGCTGCGCGACCGCATCAGGGTCGAACAGCACGCCCGACTGATCATGTACGGCGCCGAGGACCCCTTCTGCGGCGCCGGCCTGCAGTACGAGCCCTGGTCGCTCTCCATCGAACTGGTCCCCCGCAAGAACCTCGACGCCAAGGCGCCCGAGCCGCTCGACAACAGCGCCATCATGCGCCACGTCGTCCCCCTCGTGGAGGGGCTCCGCGTGCCCTCCTCGCACGGTTCGCCGCGGCTCCAGGCCGCCGTACGCGACCGGCTGCGCGACCTCGAGATCGACGAGGTCGTCTTCCTGCCCGTCGACGGACTCCCGTCGCGGGAGGCCGCCCCGTACACCCCCGAAGGCTTCGAGGCCCACCGCTCCGGCGCCATCGAGGAAGGCGGCGAGACCCGCCGCCACTTCCTCCGGATCAGGGTCGGCGGCTGGGGCGAGGAGATCGTCACGACCGTCTTCGTCCGCGTCCACACGCAGGGCGGCATGCTCATGCTGGAGGTCGCGCCGCACGTCCTGCGCCCGGTCAAGTCCCTCTTCCGGTACGCCGACCGGAACGCCTACCGCTTCCTGCGCAACCACCACTTCGGCCGCGCCGTCTGGGCCCTCGGTCAGACCCCGCGCTCCTTCGGCCAGTCCCTCGTCACCGTCTGGCGCGCCATCGGCCACCTCTGGAAGGTCCTCACGGCCGGCCACGCCAACGCCCTGCCCGAGGGGCCCTGGGCCTCCGTCCGCGAGCTCGGCTCCGACGACGAGGCCTCCCTCTTCCAGGAGATGGACGTCAGCCGCTACCTCAAGAGCATCCAGGACCGCGTCGCCAACGGCGTGACCACCGCCCTCCGCGAAGCCGGTTACGAGACCGCCGAGTTCGAGCAGAAGATCATCCACGTCGCCGAGGGCGGCACCTTCATCGAGAACACCAAGGGCAACGTCACCCTCGGCAACAACAACACCGTGACCCACAAGACCTTCACCACCTCGACGACCGGAGGCGATCGTGGCTGACACCGACAACACCCGTGGCCGCGGCGGCATTTCCGTCACCAACACCGGCGGCAACGTCACCATCGGCGACAACAACACCGTCACCAGCACCGTCAACGGCACCCAGCCCGCCCGCGACCCCCAGCACGAAGAGCTCCTCCAAGCCGTCCGCAAGCTCCGCACCGACCTCCAGGGCGTCGTCGCCTCCGACCAGATCACCGCCCTCGACGAGGAACTCTCCGACACCGAGGACGAGATCGAAGGCACCGGCCGCGTCGGCACCGGCCGCCTCCAGCGCCTCCGCCAGGCCCTCACCGACGCCGGCGTCGTCACCGGCATCCTCGCCTCCGGCGTCGCCGTCGGCCAAGCCGTCGGCACCCTCCTCGGAACCTGACATGCCCACTCCCCGCTGGAACGACGAAACCCAAAGCTGGGACCAGTCCCCCTCCACGCCCACTGCCCCCACCACCCCCTCCACCCCTCCACTCCCGCCCACCCGCGGCCCCGTCGCACCCCCGCCTCCGGAACACGCCCCGGAGGCGGGCGCGGGCCCCGGCTCGGGCGACACGGCTGCCGTGGGTCCGGTGGCCCCGCCCGGGTACGGCCCCGGCGGCACGGCTGCCGTGGGTCCGGTGGTCCCGCCCGGGTACGGGTCAGGGGGCGTGCCGGAGTACGTCGCCGAGACGGGTGGGTGGCAGTACCCCGCGCCCGGCAGCGGCAGCGGCAGCGGCAGCGGCGGCGCGGGGGCGGAGCGGCCGCGCTCGCGGGTGGGGCTGGCGGCCGGGGTCGCGGTGGCCGTCCTGGCCGCGGGTTCGCTGGGCGGCTGGTTGGTGTGGGGCCGGGGCGACGCGAAGGATCCGGCGGCGAAGGGCCCGGCGACGACGGTGTCGGCGCCGCCGGAGACGAGCGACACGCCGACCGACGAGCCGTCGGACTCGCCGTCGCCGTCGCCGTCCGACTCGTCCACCCCGTCGGACGACGTCCCGCCGCCCGGCTACACCGCGCAGCAGGACGTGAAGGGCTTCACGATCGGCGTCCCGGACGGCTGGAACCGTACCGAGTCGGACGCGGGTGTCTTCTTCAACTCCCCGGACGGGCGAAGCCTCATCCAGGTCTTCGTCATCCTGGAGACGAACCTGACGCCGTACGACGCCCTGCGCGGCGCCTCGGACGACGGCCGCGCCAACAAGCCCGGCTACGAGGAGATCAGCCTCGAACGGGTCACCGGCGAACCCGGCGCCCCGTCCGACGCCGCCGAGCTGATCTACGCCTACGACCGCGACGAAGGCCGCCGCAAAGTCGTCGACCGCGCCTTCACCGCCCCCGACGGCACCCACTACGCCATCCTCGCCGCCGGCCCCGTCTCCGACTGGCCCAAGCAACGCGAAATCCTCCGCGTGGCCCTGGACTTCTTCCAGCCGGGCCGGCACTGAAGAGGGGGGGGGGGGGGGGGGGAACCCCCCCCCCCCCCCCCCTTCCCCCCCCCCCCCCCCCACCCCTCCCCCCCCCCCCCCCCCCCCCCCCCCACCCACCCCCCCCCTCA
>NZ_JBVJVO010000011.1:144311-289197 GCF_055603625.1 Streptomyces sp. NPDC037273 | reverse complement strand
CCCGCCTCCCCCCCCCCCCCCCCTGCCCCCCCCCCCCCCCCCCCCCTCCCCCCCCCCCCCCCCCCCCCCCCCCCCCGGCAGGGGGATCGTCACACCGCCCACCAGACGGTGGTGTCGGCGGGCACTTCGGCCTCGTCGTCGACGATCCGGACTTCCTCGTTGGAGAGGAGATACCGGCCGGGCAGCGGGACGGAGATGGCCCGGCCGGTGGTGTTGGCGGTGCAGACGAAACCGTCGCGGCGGAAGGAGAGCACACCCTCGGGTGCCTCCAGCCACTCGACGGCCTCGCCCGCACCGAGTTCGGGGCGCTCGCGCCGGACGGCGAGGGCGCTGCGGTACAGCTCCAGGGTCGAACCGGGGTCGCCGGCCTGCGCCTCGACGCTCAGCGCGCCCCAGGTCGCGGGCTGCGGCAGCCAGGAACCGCCGTCGCCGAAGCCGTACGAGGAGCCCTCCACGGTCCACGGCAGCGGCACCCGGCAGCCGTCGCGGAAGCCGTCCTGGCCGCTCGCCCGCCAGAACGACGGGTCCTGGCGGACCTCGTCGGGCAGGTCGGTGACGTCCGGCAGGCCGAGCTCCTCGCCCTGGTAGACGTACGCGGAGCCGGGCAGCGCCAGCATCAGCAGCGTCGCGGCACGGGCCCGGCGCAGGCCCAGCTCACGGTCGCCGGCCTCGCGCAGCTGCGTGCCGAGGCCCGCCGGGTTGGCGAAGCGGGTGGCGTGCCGCGTGACGTCGTGGTTGGAAAGCACCCAGGTGGTGGGCGCGCCGACCGGGCGCATCGCGTCGAGCGAGGCGTCGATGACGGTACGGAGTTCGGCGGCGTCCCAGTGGGTGCCCAGGTACTGGAAGTTGAAGGCCTGGTGCATCTCGTCGGGGCGCACGTAGTTCGCGGTGCGGTCGACGGTCGGGGTCCACGCCTCCGCCACGAGGATGCGCTCGCCGTCGTACTCGGCGAGGATCTGCCGCCAGGTGCGGTAGATCTCGTGGACGCCGTCCTGGTCGAAGAAGGGCATGACGTCGTTGCCGAGCAGCTTCAGCTGGTCGTGGGCGCCGATGTCGGGCAGCCCCGCCGCCTTGACGAGGCCGTGGGCGACGTCGACGCGGAAGCCGTCGACGCCCATGTCGAGCCAGAAGCGCAGGATGGAGCGGAACTCGTCGCGGACGGCCGGGTGTTCCCAGTTGAAGTCGGGCTGCTCCGGCGCGAAGAGGTGGAGGTACCACTCTCCGGGCGTGCCGTCCGGGTTCTCCGTGCGCGTCCAGGCCGGACCGCCGAAGATCGACTCCCAGTCGTTCGGCGGCAGTTCGCCGTTCTCGCCCTTGCCCGGGCGGAAGTGGTAGCGCTCGCGCAGCGGCGAACCGGGGCCCTCGCGCAGCGCCCGCTGGAACCACTCGTGCTGGTCGGAGGAGTGGTTCGGCACCAGGTCGACGATGATCCGCAGGCCCAGGTCGTGGGCCTCCCGGATCAGCGCGTCGGCGTCCAGGAGCGAGCCGAACATCGGGTCGATCGCCCGGTAGTCGGCCACGTCGTAACCGGCGTCCGCCTGCGGCGACGCGTAGAACGGGGAGAGCCAGACGGCGTCGACGCCGAGTTCCTTCAGGTACGGCAGCCGGCTGCGGACACCCTCCAGGTCGCCCATGCCGTCACCGTTGCCGTCGGCGAAGCTGCGCGGGTAGACCTGGTAGATCACGGCGTCTCTCCACCAGCCCGTGTGCGTGCCGGTGGTGTGGGCGTCGGCCGGGGTGGCGAGATGCTGGGTCATGTCTTCCCTGGGAGGTAAGGAGGTGCGTTCGGGCGGGGTGCTGGACATCCCGTGGGGGTGTCAGCCCTTGACGGCACCGGCCGACATGCCGGTGACCAGGTGCCGCTGGGCGAAGAGGAACACCAGGGCGGCGGGGACGGCGATCAGGACGGACGCGGCGGCCATCGGGCCCCACTGCGCGCCGTACTGGTTGACGAACTTCTGCAGTCCGCCGGCGAGCGTCAGGTTCTCGTCGCCGACCATGAAGGCGGAGGCGTAGGCAACCTCGCCCCAGGCGGTGATGAAGGAGTAGAAGGCGGTGACGGCGATGCCCGGCTTGGCCAGCGGCAGGATCAGCCGCCAGAAGGTGCCGAAGGGCGTGAGCCCGTCGACGTATCCCGACTCGTCGATCTCGCGCGGGATGGTGTCGAAGAAGCCCTTCATCATCCAGGCGCAGAACGGGACGGCGATCGTCAGGTACGTGATGACCAGGCCGACCGGCTGGTTGAGCAGGCCCATCGACGCCATGATGTTGTAGATCGGCACGATGAGGACGGCGACCGGGAACATCTGGGTGATGAGCAGCGTCCACATCAGTCCGCGCTTGCCGGGGAACCGGAAGCGGCTGACGGCGTAGCCCGTGGTGGCGGAGATGAAGACGCCGATGACGGTGGTGAGGCCGGCGACGAGCAGCGAGTTGCCGAACCAGGTGAGGAACGGGGTGTCCCGCAGCAGGTTCGTGTAGTTCTCGAGCGTCGTCTCCTTGAAGAAGTCCGTGGTGATCGCGTACTTCGCGGGCTTCAGCGAGGTCAGCAGCACCCAGAGGACGGGGAAGACGGCGACCACGGACGCCACGATCAGCGTCACGTGCAGGGCGACCGAGGCCAGCGGCGAACGGCGGCCGCGGATCGGCGCGTTGGTCCGGGGGGTGGGGGTCGTGGTGGTCACCAGACTTCTCCCTGCTTGCGGAGGACTCGCCGGTAGACCGCGGCGAAGAGCATCAGGAGGACCAGGATGAGCACGCCCCAGGTCGACGACTGGGCGAAGTCGCGCGGGCTGACCTCGAAGGAGAACTTGTAGGCCTGGGTGACGAGGATCTGGGTGGCCTCGCCGGGCCCGCCCCGGGTGAGCAGGAAGATCACCGGGAACATGTTGAAGGTCCAGATGGTGGAGAGCAGGATCACCGTCGTCGACACCGAGCTGAGACCGGGCATGGTGATGTGCCGGAAGCGCTGCCAGGCGTTGGCGCCGTCCATCTCGGCGGCCTCGTACAGCTCGCCGGGGATGGACTGGAGGCCGCCGAGGAGGGCCACCATCATGAACGGCACGCCGAGCCAGACGTTGACGAGGATGACCGAGAACTTGGCCCAGGTGGGGTCGTTCAGCCACGGCACCGCGTCGATGCCGCCGCCCGCGAGGATCTTGTTGAGGAGACCGTTGTCCTGGTTGTAGAGGAAGCGCCAGGCGAAGACGGAGACGAAGCCGGGCACGGCCCACGGCAGGATGAGCAGCATCCGGTAGAAGGAGCGGCCGGCGATCCGGCGGTTGAGGATGTTGGCGAGGGCCAGGCCGAGGGCGAAGGTGATCGCCACGCAGGACACGGTCCAGAGGACCGTCCAGCCGAGCGTCAGCCAGAACTGCTTCGCATCGATCGCCGCGACGTAGTTGTCCAGGCCGACGAACTCGTAGCTGGCCGGGATGTGGTTGACGCCGATGGAACGCTCGACGTTCCGCTCGTTGGCGTCGGTCAGCGACAGGAAGATGCCGCGGACCAGCGGATAGCCGATGATCACGGCGATCACGACGGTCACCGGGGCGACCATCGCCCAGGCGTACCAGTGGGTGGTGAGGGAGCGCTTCGCCGCGCCCCGCGGAGTGCCAGTTCCGCGGCTCCGGCCGCGGGCGCTGTCGCCCGCGGCCTTCACCACCGACTGGCTGGGGGTGTCCACAGCCATCAGCCGGCCTGCCTTCCTTCCTCTGCCTGCTACTTCCAGTCCTTCAGGAGCTTGCGGTAGCCGTCACCGGTCGCCTTGGCTCCGGCCTCCGGGGTGGTCTGCCCGGTGAGGACCTTGGTGTACTCGGTGACGAGCGGCGCGAAGAGGCTGCCGGTCTCCGGGATCCAGGGGCGCTCGACGGCCTTGTCGACGACCGGCTTGAAGAAGGTGATCATCTCGTTGGTCGCGACGTCCGGCTTGATGTAGACGGACTGACGGGTCGGGAGGAGGCTGAGCTCCTTCGCGACGGTCGCCTGGGTCTCGGCCGAGGTCATGTACTCGGCGAAGGCGTAGGAGGCGTCGAGGTTCTTCGAGCCCGCGTAGACGGCGAGGTTGTGACCGCCCTGCGGGGCGCCCTGGCCGGCGGAACCGGCCGGGACCGGGGCGATGCCCAGGTTGGCCTTGTCCGCGAACTCCTTGCCGGCGTAGGTGTCGGCGACGGCCCACGGGCCGTTGATCATCATGGCGACCTTGCCGTCCTTGAAGGCCGTCTGCATGTTGTTCCAGCCGTCGGTCGCGTCGGTCTTGGCCGCGCCGGAGTCCACCAGGTCCTTGACGGTCTTGAAGGCCTTCACGCCCGCCGGGTTGTCGACGGTGATCGTCTTCTTCTCGGCGTCGACGAGGTCGCCGCCCTCGCCGTACAGGAAGGAGAGGAACCAGTAGGCGTCGTCGCCGCGGAGGTACAGGCCGGTCTTGCCGGTCTTCTCCTTGATCTTGGCGGAGACGGTCTTCAGCTGGTCGATGGTCGTGGGGACCTCGACGCCGGCGTCCTTGAAGATCTTCTTGTTGTAGAAGATGCCCATGGAGTCGATGACCTGCGGGACCGCGTAGGTCTTGCCCTTGTACTGGGTGGAGGCGGAGGCCTGCTTGAGGAAGTCGTCGGCGTCCTTGAGGGCGGGGGTGCCGTCGAGCGGGGCGAGGTAGCCGAGGTCCGCGAACTCGGGGGTCCAGGCGACCTCGGAGCGGATGACGTCGGGCGCGCCGGAGCCGGACTGGGCGGCGTTCTTGAACTTGTTCTGCGCCTCACCGAAGGGGACGTTCACGTACTTGACGGTGACCTTGGGGTGCTTCTTCTTGAAGTCCTCGGCGACCTTCTTGAAGACCTTGTCCTCGGAGCCGACCGTGGAGGTGTCCCACCAGGTCACGGTGCCGGAGAGCTCGCCCGAGCTCTTCGAGCCGCCGCCGTTCGAACCGCTGTCGCTACCGCACGCCGCCAGGGTCACGCCCAGGGCCGCGACCAGCGCGGTGGCCGCTATGCCACGCCGCATGTGAACTCCTTCAATGATCCCGGGGGTGACGAGGGGCTGGAACCTTCCTCATGCGACCGCTCCCTCGCGGCGCTCCGGGTTGCCAGGAACGTAACAGGGATGAAAACGCGCCGAAAGACCTTGCGGCGATTTTCTGCAAGGACCGGCGATCGTTACATCCACGTGTCCCGAAGGTTGCCTACGGGCCGCTTGACAGGGCCCGTATCGGGCATCTCGCACCCGGATCCGCCCCACGAGCCCCCGCGATCCCGTCGAAAAGGGGCCGCAAGCATTGCAAGACCTTGCGCAACGGCTCGATCCTTGCGGTCACACGGGCGCGCTCCGAACCGGTGGGAAATACGCGCTGTGACCGGTACAGTCCCTTCTCATGACCGCGCGGCTCTCCGACATCGCAGCCCAGGCGGGGGTCAGTGAAGCCACAGTCAGCCGCGTGCTCAACGGCAAGGCCGGCGTGGCGGCGGCCACCCGCGAGTCCGTCCTCGCCGCACTCGACGTGCTCGGCTACGAGCGTCCGGTACGCCTCCGCCAGCGCAGCGCGGGACTCGTCGGCCTCATCACCCCCGAGCTCGACAACCCGATCTTCCCCGCGCTCGCGCAGGTCATCGGGCAGGCCCTGACCCGGCAGGGGTACACGCCGGTGCTCGCCACCCAGACCCCCGGCGGGTCCACCGAGGACGAGCTCACCGACATGCTGGTGGAGCGCGGTGTCGCCGGCATCATCTTCGTCTCGGGGCTGCACGCCGACACCACGGCGGACACCACCCGCTACGACCAACTGCGCGGCAAGGGCGTCCCGTACGTCCTCCTCAACGGCTTCTCCCCCAAGGTCCAGGCGCCCTTCGTGTCGCCCGACGACCGGGCGGCGATGGTGCTGGCCGTGACGCACCTGGCGGCGCTGGGCCACACCCGGATCGGGCTGGCCGTCGGACCGAAGCGGTTCGTGCCGGTGCTGCGCAAGATAGAGGGATTCCAGAAGGGCATGGCGGACCGGCTCGGTCTCACGCCCGAGGAGTCGGAGCAGCTGATCCAGCACTCCCTCTACACCCTGGAGGGCGGCCAGGCGGCAGCGGCGGCGCTGATCTCGCGCGGCTGCACGGCGATCGTGTGCGCGAGCGACATGATGGCGCTCGGCGCGATCCGGGCGGCCCGGCAGCAGGGGCTCGACGTGCCGAAGGACGTCTCCGTCGTCGGCTTCGACGACTCTCCGCTCATAGCGTTCACCGACCCGCCGCTGACCACCATCCGCCAGCCGGTGCAGGCGATGGGGCAGGCCGCGGTCCGCGCGCTGCTCGAAGAGGTCGGGGGCACCCCGGCCCCGCACTCCGAGTTCGTCTTCATGCCTGAGCTGGTCGTTCGTGGTTCAACGGCCTCCGCGCCGGCCCCCGCCCGCACTCCTTCCTGAGTCGGACGGGGTGCGCCGGGAACCCGACCGAGGGATGATCTGTCGGGAGTAGGGATCTGGCAGACTCTCTCCCTATGGGTGAAACGACCGTGAAGAGTTTGGACGACCGGACGACCCCGTCGTCACCCACAGTGGCCGACGGCAGGTGGTCGCGCCTGCGCGCGCGGACGCCCCGCCGCCCCACGATCTGGTTCGAGATCCTGCTCATCGCGCTGAGCTACTGGATCTACTCCCTCATCCGCAACGCGGTGCCGGAGCAGAAGGCCCAGGCCCTGAAGAACGCCGACTGGATCTGGCAGGCCGAGCAGTCCCTCGGGCTCGCCTTCGAGCACGCGGTGAACCACGCCGTGAACTCGGTGACCTGGCTGATCGTGTCGATGAACTACTACTACGCCACGCTGCACTTCGTCGTGACCATCGGCGTGCTCGTGTGGCTGTACCGCTGGCACCCGGGCCGTTACGCGGCGTTCCGCACCGTCCTGTTCGCCACCACCGGCGTGGCCCTGGTCGGCTACTACCTGTACCCGCTCGCGCCGCCGCGGCTGATGAACGGCCAGAGCTTCGTCGACACGGTGCTGGTCCACCACACCTGGGGCTCGATGGCCTCGGGCAACCTCAAGCACGTGTCGAACCAGTACGCGGCGATGCCGTCGATGCACATCGGCTGGTCGCTCTGGTGCGGTCTCGCCATCTTCCTGCTCGCCAAGGCGCCCTGGGCGAGGATCCTCGGGCTGCTCTACCCGGCGGCCACCCTCGTCGTCATCGTCTCCACCGCCAACCACTTCTGGCTGGACGCGGTCGGCGGCATGATCTGCCTGGCCTTCGGCTTCGGCGTCTCCTACTGCTGGTACGGCTCCCGGCCGCACCGGCTGCCCCGCCTGGTCGAGCCCGCCGCGCCCGTCGCCCAGGGCGGCCCCGTTCCGGCCGCCGACGCCGCGCGGAAGCCCGCCGAGAGGCCGGTCGGCTCCTCCAAGTGAACCCTCCGGCGGACGGGCCTATCCTGAGGCTGTACGTCCACGGCTCCGGCGGCACCCGCACGCACTGCTCACCCCGAGCGGGAGGCACAGGATGCGATTCCACCGGAGATGGGCCGCCGCGCTGACCTCGGCGGCCCTCGTCACGATCGGCGCCTCCACCGCCACGGCCGTTCCGGCGCAACCCGGCCCGGGGGTCCTCGTCGCGGGATACGCGCCCGCCGAGACGGCACAGGACCTCACGGAGCAGCGGTTCCTCCAGCAGAACGAGGTCCTCGAAAGCGCGGTCGCCCATGCGAACGCCCTCATCGGGCTTCCGAAGGACGTGCCGGTGACCGGGCTGAGCTGCGGAGAGATCAACGCGTTCTGGGATCCGGAGAGCCAGGCCATCGGCTTCTGCTACGAGCTGGCCAACTACTACCGGGGCGTCTTCGGCGACATCAACACCACCGGCACCGAGGCCCAGCGGAACCGGGCCACCGAGGACGACCTCATCGGCATCTCCAACAGCGTCGTCTTCCACGAGTTCGCCCACGCCCTGATCGACATCTACGACCTGCCGGCCACCGGCCGGGAGGAGGACGCGGCCGACCAGCTCGCCACCCTGCTGCTCGCGGGCGACTCCGTGCACCAGGAGTACGCGGTGAGCGCCATCGAGGCCTGGGGAGCCCTGGCCCAGGCCGAGAACCAGAGCGACCCCTCGGACGAGCACGCGCTCGACTCCCAGCGGTACTACAACGCGATCTGCTGGCTGTACGGCTCCGATCCGAACACCTTCCAGGGCGCCGTGCAGACCGAGGCCAACCCCGACGGGCCGCTGCCCGAGAGCCGGGCCGAGCGGTGCCCGGAGGAGTTCCGGAAGATCGACCAGGCCTGGAGCACCCTCCTCCAGCCCTATCTGAAGGGCTGAGGCCGCTCAGGCTCCGTAGAACAGCTCCTCGACGACGGCCCTGGCGCGCCGGGTGATGCGGCGGTAGTCGTCGACCATCTCCCCGACGTGCCCGGGGCCGTAGCCCAGGTAGCGGCCGACCGCCGCGAGTTCGCGCGGATCGGAGGGGAAGGTGTCGCCGGCCCGGCCCCGTACCAGCATCACGGCGTTGCGGACGCGGGTGGCGAGGACCCAGGCCTCGTCCAGGGTCTGCGCCTCCTCGGTGGGGATCAGCCCGGCGGCGTGGGCGGCGGCGAGGGCCTCGCGGGTGCGGGTGGTGCGGAGGCCGGGCTCCGCCCAGCCGTGCCGCATCTGGAGGAGCTGGACGGTCCACTCGACGTCGCTGAGGCCGCCGCGGCCGAGCTTGGCGTGCAGGGTGGGGTCGGCGCCGCGCGGCAGCCGCTCGGACTCCATGCGGGCCTTGAGGCGGCGGATCTCGCGGACGGCGTCCTCGCCGAGCCCCTCGGCGGGGTAGCGCAGCGGGTCGACGAGCTCGATGAAGCGGTCGGCGAGGTCCTGGTCGCCCGCCATCGGGGCGGCGCGCAGCAGGGCCTGGCTCTCCCAGACCAGGGACCAGCGGCGGTAGTAGGCCTCGTACGACTTGAGGGTGCGGACCAGGGGGCCGCTCTTGCCCTCCGGGCGCAGGTCGGCGTCGATGAGCAGCGGCGGGTCGGCGGTGGGCAGCTGGAGGAGCCTGCGCATCTCGGCGACCACCCGGTTCGCGGCGCGGGCCGCCTCCTGTTCGTCGACGCCCTCGCGCGGCTCGTGCACGAAGAGGACGTCGGCGTCGGAGCCGTATCCCAGCTCGTGGCCGCCGAAGCGGCCCATGCCGATGACCGCGAAGCGGGTGGGCAGGGTGTCGCCCCACTCGGCGCGCACGGCGGCCCGCAGGGCGCCGGCGATGGTCGCGGCGTTGAGGTCGGTGACGGCCTCCCCCACCCGGTCGACGAGGGCGCCCGGGTCGGGTTCGCGGGGGTTGTCCTCGGTGCCGTACGAGCCGATGAGGTCGGCGGCGGCGGTACGGAAGAGCTCGCGGCGGCGCACCCCGCGGGCTGCGGCGACCGCCTGTTCGGCGTCGTCCGCGCGGCCGACCGCGGCCAGGACCTCCTGTTCGAGATGGTCCCGGCCGCGCGGCTTGAGTCCCTCGGGGTCGCCGAGCAGGGCGACCGCCTCGGGGGCGCGGAGCAGCAGGTCGGGGGCGAGGCGTCCGGCGGAGAGGACACGGGCGAGGTTCTCCGCGGCGGCGCCCTCGTCGCGCAGCAGGCGGAGGTACCAGGGGGTCTTGCCGAGGGCGTCGGAGACCTTGCGGAAGCCGAGCAGGCCCGCGTCCGGGTCGGCCGAGTCGGCGAACCAGCCGAGCAGCACCGGGAGCAGGGTCCGCTGGATGGCGGCCTTGCGGCTGACGCCGGAGGCGAGGGCCTCCAGGTGGCGCAGGGCGGCGGCGGGGTCGTCGTAGCCGAGGGCTTCGAGGCGCTGGCCCGCCGCCTTGGGGCTGAGCCGGATCTCGCCGGGGGCGAGCTGGGCGACGGCGTCGAGGAGCGGCCGGTAGAAGAGCTTCTCGTGGAGGCGGCGGACGACGGAGGCGTGCCGCTTCCACTCCTTGTTGAGTTCGGCGACCGGGTCGGTGCGCAGGCCGAGCGAGCGGCCGAGGCGGCGCAGGTCGTCCTCGTCCTCGGGGACGAGGTGGGTGCGGCGCAGCCGGTAGAGCTGGATGCGGTGCTCCATGGCGCGCAGGAAGCGGTAGGCCTCGTCGAGCTGGGCCGCGTCGGCCCGGCCGACGTAGCCGCCGGCGGCGAGGGCGGCGAGCGCGTCCAGGGTGGTGCCGCTGTGCAGGGTGGCGTCGCTGCGGCCGTGCACGAGCTGGAGGAGCTGGACGGCGAACTCGACGTCCCTGAGGCCGCCGGGGCCGAGTTTGAGTTCGCGCTCGACCTGGGCGGCGGGGATGTTGTCGACGACCCGGCGGCGCATCTTCTGGACGTCGACGACGAAGTTCTCGCGCTCGGCGGCCTGCCAGACGAGCGGGGAGACGGCGTCGATGTACTGGCTGCCGAGCTCGGGGTCGCCGGCGACGGCGCGGGCCTTCAGGAGCGCCTGGAACTCCCAGGTCTTCGCCCAGCGCTGGTAGTAGGCGAGGTGCGAGGAGAGGGTGCGGACCAGGGGGCCGTTGCGGCCCTCGGGGCGGAGGTTGGCGTCGACCGGCCAGATGGTGCCCTCGACCGTGGTCTCCGAGCAGATCCGCATGAGGTGCGAGGCGAGCCGGGTCGCCGCCTGGATCGCCTTGCCCTCGTCGGCCCCCTCGGCCGGCTCCCCCACGAAGATCACGTCCACGTCGGAGACGTAGTTGAGTTCGTGGCCGCCGCACTTGCCCATCGCGATCACCGCGAGCCGGCACAGGGCGGCGTCGGCGGGCGCGGCGGTACGGGCGATGGCGAGCGCGGCGCGCAGGGTCGCCGTCGCCAGGTCGGCGAGCTCGGCGGCGGCCTGGGCGACGTCGGTGGTGCCGCACACGTCACGGGCCGCTATGGCGATCAGGCAGCGGCGGTAGGCGACCCGCAGCGAGACCGCGTCGGTGGCCTCGGCGAGGCCCTGCTCGAACTCGGCGACGCCCGGGTGCAGGTCGGCCGCCTCGTAGGTGACGAGGGACTCCCAGTCGCGGGGGTGCCGGGCCAGGTGGTCGGCGAGCGCCTCGGAGGCGCCGAGCACCCCGAGGAGCCGGTCGCGGAACGGCTTGGCGGAGAGCAGCGTGGCCGTGAAGGTCTGCCGCTCGGTCTCGGGCTGTGCCTCGGCGAGCCGGACCAGGCCGCGCAGGGCGAGGTCGGGGTCGGCGGTGGCGCCCAGGGCGTCCAGGAGCACGGAGTCGTCCCGCAGTTCCGACAGCTCCGGTGCGTCCAGGAGCTGTTCGGCTCCCGAGGGATCGGTGAACCCGTGCCGCAGCAGACGTGAGAACGTGCTGCTCCTGCGTCCCGGCACCGTCATTCCACAGCTCCCTCCGAGCAGGTCAGCCCCGAGGACCGAGCCTATCCGGCGCGGGGGCCGCGAGTGCACGTGGCGCAGGACACGGCGCCTCACGCGTGAGATCGCGCACAAAGATCGCTTTCGGGGCGAATGAACCGTAAATCTAGAAGATCCGTCTTCCGGTACGCGGGAGGCTCCCGCGTCTGGACGTGCGGGGCCCCTCCCGCTCGCCCCGCCCACCCGTCCCGCTCGTCAGTGAAAGCGCCGCCGAACATGTCTGTCCGTCCCCGCCGCCCCTCCCGTCGCAGAATCGTTTCTGCGGCTGTCGCGACCGTCCTGGTCGGCGGCACCTTCGCCGGGCTCCTCTCGGTGACGGCGGCGAAGCCGGCCGCGCCCCCGGCGCCGAAGCCGGCGCACGAGGCGAAGCCGCCGTCGCCGGTGGCTTCGACGGCGCCGTCGCGGACACCGGCGAAGCCCGCCCGGGCCCCGCGCGCGGAGACGGCCGTGATGCAGATCGTGGCGCACCCGGACGACGACCTGTTCTTCATGAACCCGGACGTCTCGCAGTCGCTGCGCTCCGGCAACCCGCTCACCGGCGTCTACCTCACCGCCGGCGAGTCGGACGGCGTCAACGCCCGGCCCCGCGACGCCGCCGCGACCGAACCCGACAAGGCGGGCTACGCCGAGGCCCGGCAGAACGGCATACGCGCCGCCTACGCCGAGATGGCGACCGGCAGCCGGACCAGCGCCTGGGACCGGACCGCGATGCCCACGGCGGGCGGCGCCTGGGCCGAACTGGACACCCTGCGCGCGAAGCCCCAGGTCAAGCTGGTGTGGCTGCAGCTGCGCGAGGCGGGCTCGATCAGCGGCGACCGTCCGACGAGCCTCAACGGCCTCTGGCACGACCGGATCCACGCGCTGCCCTCCCAGCGGGCGGCCGGCACCCCCGTCGGGGCCGACTTCTCGTACACCAAGGACCAGGTCGTCGCGACCCTCACCGGTCTCCTCGAACGCTTCCGGCCCACCTTCGTCCGCATGCAGGACCCGACCCCCGGCACCTGGCCCGGAAAGCCGGACAAGCTCCGGGACCACCAGGACCACCTCTACGGGGCGCGGTTCGCGCAGGCCGCGCTGGCCCGGTACGCGGAGGTCCCCGGGCATCCGCACGTCGGCGTGCAGAACTACCTGGGCTATCCGACCAGCACGCTGCCGCACACGCTCGACCCCGAGACGGCGGGCGCGAAGCTGCGGACCCTGAAGACGTACGCCTGGACGGACGGGATCAACGACTGCGGGACCGCCGCCGGCTGCGGCGACCTGAAGGTGGCCGCGCGGCCCGCCGGGCGGGGCTGGACGCAGACGGTCCGGTACGCCCGCTCGACCTCCACGTCCTGGGTGCAGCGGGACCCGGACGGCGGGCTGCACGCCTTCTCGGTCCTCGACGGACGGCTCGCCGCCTGGCACAAGCCGGCCGGCGGCGGCTGGCGGGAGCCGGTCCTGCTGCCCGGCGGCGGCCTCGACAGCGGCGTCACCTCCGTGTCCCTGCCCGACGGCCGCCTCGCGGTCTTCGGCACCCGTACGACCCTGGGCGGCGGCGCCTCGGCGTACGGCCGCCAGGTCGTGACCACCGAGCAGACCACCCCCGGCGGCGCGTTCGGCCCCTGGCGCTCGCTCGGCACGCCCGAACGCGACGACGCGGACGGCACCTCCGACATCAGCGCGCCCGCCGTGACCGTGGACCGCGCGGGCCTGGCGACCGTGGTCCTGCGGGACAGCGGCCACCGCCTCACCGCCCGCGAGCGGCGCGCCGACGGCGGCTGGGGTCCGTGGCGGACGCTCGGCGGCACGGACGTGTACGGCGACCCGGTGGCGGCCACCGACGCCGCCGGCCGCGGCTACGTCTTCGCCAGCACCCCGAAGACCGTCCTGACCTGGGCGCAGCAGCGTCCCGGCGGCCCGCTGACGGGTCCGGTGCGGACCGGTCTGCCGCCGACGACGCTGGCGCTGAGCGCGTCCCCCGCGCCGGACGGCGACGGCGTACGCCTCTGGTTCCGCAAGCCGTCCTCCGGCGACCTGCGCAGCGCCGACTTCTCCGGCGCGGGTCCGGTCTCCCCCTTCACCGAGCTGCCCGGCACCGGCGTCGCCGGTTTCGGTCCGGTCAGCGGCGGCGACGGGCTGCTCGCCGTCCGGTCCCGTACGGGTTTCCTCGCGACGGCCCCGCACGGCCGGGCGGCCGGGGCGCCGCCGGCGTGGACGCTGGAGAAGTTCCTCTTCGCCGGCGCGCCGGACGCCGGTCCTGACGGCGTCGCGGCGATCGGTCTCGACGGCCGGCTGCACTGGACTCCCGCTCCCCGTTGAGCCGTTCCGGGTGCGGGGGGCCTTCCGGTGCGGGACGGTGGTCCCCATGAACTGGACACTGGAAGTCGTGCCCGTCCCCGTCACCGACATGGACCGTGCCAAGGAGTTCTACGGCGAGAAGTGCGGATTCAAGATCGACCTCGACGACGAGGTCGCGCCCGGCATGCGGATCATCCAGGCGACCCCGCCGGGCTCCCGATGTTCGATCGCCATGCTCAGCGGCATGCCGCCGATGCCCGGCGCCAAGGAGATGCCGCCGGGCACCCTGCACGGCCTCCAGCTGTGCGTGACGGACATCGAGGCCGCCCGGGAGGAGCTCGTCGAGGCCGGCATCGACGTCTCCCCCGTGATGCACGTCGGCGCGACGGGCTGGGAGAAGGGCAAGGGCGAGACCTGGAACTCCTTCATGACCTTCGAGGACCCCGACGGCAACGGCTGGGTCGTCCAGGAAGCCCCCTCGGAGCTCTCGGAGCGCTGACCCGGGACGGGTCCCCCGACGGTAGGCCCTAGAGCGCCAGGTAGAAGTGCCGGAGCTTGTCGTCCTCCGCCACGCAGCGCATCCCCGCCGCCTCCATCACCCGGTGCGAGGCCGGGTTGTCCAGGTCGGCGTCGCCCTTGATCCCGGCGGCGCCGGCCACCCGGGCCAGCTCGATGAGGGCCCGCAGCGACTCGGAGGCGTAACCGTTCCCGCGGGCCATGGGGAGCAGCCCATAGCCGACGGTGGCGACCCCGAGGTCGTCCGGCGGTCCGTGGAAGCCGATGCCCCCGACGGTCAGGCCGTCGAGCCGGATCTCGTACGCCCGGTACACGCCCGGATCGCCGCGCTCGGCCACTCCGCGCAGGAACCCGTCGGCCGAGCGGACGTCCCCGTCCCCGGGGTACCCCTCCCCCCACTGGTCCCCGGGCCCGGGTTCCCGTCCGACGATGCGTTGGGCCCGCTCGACGGTCAGGGGGTGCAGCACGAGCCGCTCGGTGGCGACGTTCTCGATCTTCACCGGGGCAGTCTGTGCCGCGCCGCGCCCCGGGGCAACGGATTTCTTCCGCCGCCGCGAACACCGCTCAGCGGCGGGCCGCCCAGCGCCGCAGCCGGGCGGTGTTGTCCCGTTTGCGGGCGGCCGAGGCGCCGGTCTCCCGCTCGGCCCGTACGAAGGCGACGACCGGCGTCCAGCGGCGCCGGCCCCCGGGCGAGGTCCACCGGACGGCCGGGAAGGACGTGACGCCGGTGACCGCCTCGCGCGGTATCGTCCGCGTCCGCAGATAGCCCCGGACGATCAGCCGGTGCGCCTCGACCCGCACCCCGGCCCGGTACCCGCGCACGGCGAGCACCCCGAGCGCCAGGACCACGACCGCCAGGAGCGCCCACTCCCACCCGGTCCCGGTCCCGAACTCCGTCCCGAGCGAGAGCAGGGCGATCACGGGCAGGCAACCGGGCGCCGCGTTGGCCACCCGGTTGACCCGCGTCGGCACCAGTTCCGTTCCGGGCCGGGGCTTGGGGACGCTCACCCCGCCTACAGCACCGGCAGGTTCTTGCGGAGTTCGAAGGCGGTGACCTCGGAGCGGTACTCCTCCCACTCCTGCTTCTTGTTGCGCAGGAAGAAGTCGAAGACGTGCTCGCCGAGGGTCTCGGCGACGAGCTCGCTCTTCTCCATGAGGGCGATGGCCTCGCCGAGGTTCTGCGGGAGGGGCTCGATGCCCATGGCGCGGCGCTCGGAGTCGGAGAGGGCCCAGACGTCGTCGTCGGCGCCGGCGGGGAGCTCGTAACCCTCCTCGATGCCCTTGAGGCCGGCGGCGAGGAGGACGGCGTAGGTCAGGTAGGGGTTGGCGCCGGAGTCGATGGAGCGGACCTCGACGCGGGAGGAGCCGGTCTTGCCGGGCTTGTACATGGGGACGCGGATGAGCGCGGAGCGGTTGTTGTGGCCCCAGCAGATGTACGAGGGGGCCTCGCCGCCGGAGCCGGCCGTGCGGGAGGAGCCGCCCCAGATGCGCTTGTACGAGTTGACCCACTGGTTGGTGACGGCGGAGGTCTCGCCGGCGTGGCGCAGGAGGCCCGCGATGAAGGAGCGGCCGACCTTGGACAGCTGGTACTCGGCGCCCGACTCGTAGAAGGCGTTCCGGTCGCCCTCGAAGAGGGAGAGGTGGGTGTGCATGCCGGAGCCGGGGTAGTCCGAGAACGGCTTGGGCATGAACGTGGCCTGCACGCCCTGTTCGAGCGCCACCTGCTTCATGACCAGGCGGAAGGTCATGATGTTGTCGGCGGTGGAGAGGGCGTCGGCGTAACGGAGGTCGATCTCCTGCTGGCCGGGCGCGCCCTCGTGGTGGGAGAACTCCACCGAGATGCCCATCGACTCGAGCATGGTGATGGCCTGGCGGCGGAAGTCCATGCCGACGTTCTGCGGGGTGTGGTCGAAGTAGCCCGAGTTGTCGGCCGGGGTGGGCCGGGTGCCGTCGAGCGGCTTGTCCTTGAGCAGGAAGAACTCGATCTCGGGGTGGGTGTAGAAGGTGAAGCCGAGGTCGGAGGTCTTGGCCAGGGCGCGCTTGAGGACGTACCTCGGGTCGGCGAAGGACGGCGAGCCGTCGGGCATCAGGATGTCGCAGAACATCCGGGCGGTGCCCGGGGCCTCGGCACGCCACGGCAGGATCTGGAAAGTGCCCGGGTCCGGCTTGGCGATCATGTCCGATTCGTATACGCGGGCGAAGCCCTCGATGGCGGAGCCGTCGAAGCCGATGCCCTCGTCGAAGGCCTGCTCAAGCTCGGCCGGAGCCACGGCCACCGACTTCAGGAAGCCCAGAACGTCGGTGAACCACAGGCGCACGAAGCGGATGTCGCGCTCCTCGAGCGTACGGAGCACGAATTCCTGCTGCTTGTCCATTTCCACACCCATCCTCGCTGGTCAGGCCGCCTGCTCCCACCGCCTCGGGTACATCGGGGGGCACCTGAGCATCCCACCACATGGTTTCGCGCACGTTGCGTACCCATACTGCCTGCTCGGCTGTGACACAGGTAACGGGGAGCGGCCGATTCCGGGTGCCTGTTCGCCCGTCCGGCACCTGCCCGTCGATCATCCGGGGGTACCCCGTTCGGCCCACAGTCGCCCTTCGCCCACTACGATCTGCGCCCATGGGGGCCCCACGGCTCGTACGCCTGTCCGGAGACGCGCGTCCCATGGCACTGGTGAGTGCCGTGGCGACGCTCCTCGCCGCGCTCGTCCTCTGTCTGGGGACGGGGCCCGAACGGACGGAGTCCCACCACGAGGAGGGCGACACGCTGCGGGCGGTGACGGTCGCGGGCGAGTACGTCTGCCCGTACGACCGCGGTGGCTGCTCGCTCTTCCCCTCGCTCTCGCCCGCGGTGCTCAGCGCGCCCCCGCTCGACCCGCCGCTGCACGCGGAGGGCGGGCTCCCGCGGCTCGCGCCGCACGCGGGCGACGGCCTGGCGCGCCACTCGGGCGCCCAGCCGCGCGCTCCGGACCTGCACGTCCTTCAAGTTCTCCGGACGTAGCGGCGGCGGGCGTCCCGCCCCCGCACGTCCACCCCGAACTCCACCCCACCCCCCTGAAGAAGGACGACACCACCATGGCCGCCACCCGCTCCGCCAACGCCGACCGCCGCGCCCGAATAGAGGAGATGCGCCGCGCCGAGCAGGCCCGTGAGCGCCGCAACCGTGTCCTCACCATCGGCATCTCCGGCGTGGTCGTCCTGAGCCTCGTCGGCTTCGGCTCCTACGTGCTGATGAAGAAGTCCGACGAGCAGGACGCGAAGGAGGCCGCCGCCAAGGCGCCCATCGCGGCCGAGAAGTCCTGGGACGCGAAGAAGCTCGGCCGCAACCACGTCGAGACGGCCGTGAAGTACGACATGAAGCCGCCGGTGGGCGGTGACCACAACCCGGTCTGGATGAACTGCGACGGCGTGGTCTACAAGCAGAAGATCGCCGACGTGAACGCCGTGCACTCGCTGGAGCACGGCGCCGTCTGGGTGACGTACAGCAAGGCGGCGCCCGAGGCCGACGTGAAGAAGCTCGCCGACAAGGTCGGCAAGACCAAGTACACGCTGATGAGCCCCGTGGACGACCAGGCCGGGGCGATCATGCTGTCCGCCTGGGGCAAGCAGGTGACCGTGGACGGCGCCGACGACCCGCGGGTCGACGCGTTCTTCACGAAGTACGTGCAGGGCCCGCAGACCCCGGAGCCGGGTGCCGCCTGCACCGGCGGCATCGGCGCCGAGGGCGCCGGCGGCGCGGGGATGGGCCAGTGAAGCTGAACCGGACGCAGGGCGCCGCGATCACCGCCGTCGCCCTCGCGGTGCTGTTCGCCGGGGGCGCGGTCACCGTCGCCTCCGCGGACCGCGAGGAGGCCCCGAGCACCCCCGTCTCCGCCTCGGCGGACGCCGGTTTCGCGCGGGACATGGCCGTCCACCACCAGCAGGCCGTCGAGATGTCGTTCATCGTCCGGGACCGGACGAAGGACGAGGAGGTCCGCAGGCTGGCGTACGACATCGCCAACACCCAGGCCAACCAGCGGGGCATGATGCTCGGCTGGCTGGACATGTGGGGGCTGCCGAAGGTCGAGTCCGGCGTCGAGCCGATGGCCTGGATGGGCATGGGCGGTTCCGGCGACAGCGGGCCCCTGGACGGGGCGCTGATGCCCGGCATGGCGACCAACGCCCAGCTCGACCAGCTGCGCAAGGCCAGCGGCCGGGAGGCCGAGGTCCTGTACCTGAAGCTGATGACCGAGCACCACAGGGGCGGCGTCCACATGGCCCAGGGCTGTGTGGAGAAGTGCTCCGTGGACATCGAGCGCAACCTCGCGCAGGGCATGGTCGACGCCCAGCGGTCCGAGATGGCGCTGATGGCGGACATGCTGAGGAAGCGCGGGGCCTGACCCCCGCGAGCGCCGCCACGGCCCCCGTGACCCTCCGGTCGCGGGGGCCGTGGCGTGCGCACACAATGAGTGGGCTCGGGGAGCTCGTACGACGACGTTCGACGAAAGGTACGCACCCCATGACCACGGCGAAGGACATCATGCACCCCGGGGCCCGGTGGATCCCGGAACACGAGACGCTCGACCGGGCGGCGCAGCTGATGCGGGACCTGAACGTGGGCGCGCTGCCCGTCGCCGACGCGAACGAACGCCTCTGCGGCATCGTCACCGACCGCGACATCGTGGTCCGCTGCGTCGCCATGGGCCACGACCCGGCGAAGATCACCTGTGGTGAGATCACCCAGGGCACGCCCCGCTGGATCGAGTCCGGCGCGGACGTCGGCGCCGTCCTGGAGGAGATGCAGAGCCACCAGATCCGGCGGCTGCCCGTCATCGAGGACAAGCGGCTCGTCGGCATGATCAGCGAGGCCGACCTGGCCCAGCACCTGTCGGACGAGGAGCTCAAGGCGTTCTGCGCGAGCGTCTACGCCGCCTCCTGATCCGCTTCCTCACCCGCTTCCAGGACCGCCCGGGCGACCGCGTCCGGGCGGTCCCGCATGACCAGGTGGCCCGAGTGCCCGGCCGCCTCGTAGCGGGCGCCGAGCGCCCGGGCCAGGGCGCGCTGGCGGCGCTCCCAGCGGGCGGAGCCGTCGGGCGCGGCGAGCACGGTGACGGGGAGGCCCGGTGACAGGGGCCGGCTCTCCCTGAGGGCGAGGAGTCCGGCGGCGACGGCCCCGTAGTGGGCGTTCTCCAGGAGGGTGCCGCGCAGCACCCGTGAGGTGCCGTAGACGCGGCGGATCAGCCCGTCGGGCGTCGGGTCCCCGCGTACCGCCAGTCTGCGGAGGGCCGGGCCGAGCGCGGCCGGCACCCCGGCGGCGGAGAGCAGGACGCCGAGGGTGCGGGAGCCCGCGTCCGTACGGGCCGGGCGGGGGCGTTCCTCCACCGAGGCGTCGACGAGGACGAGGCGGGCCGTGCGGTCCGGGTGGAGCCGGGCGAAGGCCTCCGCGTGGAAGCCGGCGATCGAGTGCCCGACGACGGTGACGGGGCCGTGGTGGCCGAGTCCGTCGAGCACCGCCGCGATCCGGTGCGCCTCGCCGGCCGCCGTCGGCGGGGCGGCCGCCGGGGCGGAGAGGCCGTGGCCGGGGCGGTCGAAGCGGACGACCGTGCGGTGCGGGGCGAGGAGCGGGACGACCGGGTCCCAGTCGAACCAGCTCAGGCCGAGGCCCGCGCTGAGCACGCAGACGGGCCCCGAGCCCTCGGTGACGACGTGGTGGGCCACTCCCCCGATCCGCAGGAAGGTCATCGCTCCTCCCGCGCGAGGGAGTACCCGAGGACGGCCAGCCAGACCGCCACCAGGAGGACCTGGAGCCGCTGGCCCGCGCCGAGCGACCAGACGCCCTTGCCGGCCTCGAAGGCGGCGACGGCGGCGAGCGTCCACGCGGTGGCGGCCAGCTCCAGGGCGACGAGGGCGGGGCCGGTACGGGCCAGCGGCCGCCAGTGGCCGTAGCGGCGGGCCGCCACCGTCAGGGCGACCATGGCGGCGAGCGCGCCGGCCATCGCCAGGCTCGAACTGACCGCATGGGCCGTATGGGTGGCGGGCACGAGACCCGCGGTCTCCCGCGCCGCGCACTCCGGGTCCGCGGTCGGCGCGCAGCTGAGCGGCAGCCGGGAGTCCGCCACGGTCGCCGCCCCGAACACGGCGAGCGCCGCCCAGCCGCCCACGGCCCACCGCTCGCGGCCGCTTGCCCGTCGCCGCCCGAGGGTCGCCGCGAGGCCGGTCAGGGCGCCCGCGAGGACCAGGAGGCCGGCGGTGAGGTCGGTGGCGCGGAAGAGGCCGCCGAGGGGCTGGTCGGCGGCGGCGAGTTCGGAGACGTACGTGCGGACCGGGTCGAGCCCTGTCCGCACGAGGACTTCGAGGACCCAGGCGGTGTACGCGAGCGCGCCGAGGGCCGTCAGGGCGGCGGCCGCGCGCGTGACACTCCTGGGCATACCGGCTCGAACGCTAGGGCGCGGCCGAAGGTTCCCGGTGGTCGGGGTGGACCCAGCCGGGCTTGCGGTACTTGAGGAGCGCCGCCGGGATCACGATGCCGAGGAGCAGCAGACCGCCGCCGACGATCAGCAGGTAGCGCCAGAGCGGCTGGTCGCCGAACTGGTCGGGCGGGACGAAGCCGATGACGAGCGCGGCGACCGAGGCGACGAAGCCGATGCCGGCGACCCATGCGACGGCGGGCACGCGGAAGCCGCGTTCGACCTCGGGCTGGGTCCTGCGGAGCTTGACGACGGCCACGAACATCAGCAGGTAGGCGATCAGGTAGATCTGCACGGTGATGACGGAGAACATCCAGTACGCGCTGGAGACGTCGTCGCTGAAGGCGTAGAGGATGCCGATGAGGGTGGTGACGACGCCCTGCGCGATCATGATGTTCTGCGGGGCGCCGTCCTTGTTGAACTTCTGCAGCGAGGGCGGCAGATAGCCCTCCTGCCGGGAGAGCAGGACGAGGCCCTTGGCGGGCCCGGCGAGCCAGGTGAGCATGCCGCCGAGGGCGGCGCAGACCAGCATGATGCCGACGACCTTGGTCATCCAGCCGATGGAGAAGTGGTCGAAGAAGGCCTGGAAGGCCTGCATCAGACCGGCGGTCAGGCTGAGCTGCTCGGACGGCATCACCCAGGCGATGGCCAGGGCCGGAAGGATGAAGATCAGCAGGACGAGGCCGGTCGCCAGGAACATCGACTTCGGGTACTCGCGCTTGGGTTCGCGCAGCGAGGAGACGTGGACGCCGTTCATCTCCATGCCCGCGTAGGACAGGAAGTTGTTGACGATGAGGACCAGGCTCGCGAGGCCGGTCCACGGCGGCAGCCAGTGGTCGGCGCTCATCGGCTGCGCGGAGGGGTTGCCCTGGCCGAGGAAGACGATGCCGAGGACGACGAGCAGCACGCCGGGGATGAGGGTGCCGACGATCAGGCCGAAGGAGGAGAGGCCCGCGATCGTCTTCGTGCCGCGCGAGGAGATCCACACGCCGGTCCAGTAGATGACGATGATGACGATCGCGACGTACAGGCCGTTCTCGGCGAGCGAGGGGTCGATGACGTACGCGAAGGTCGAGGCGACGTACGCCAGCAGGCTCGGGTAGTACGCGATGGTCATGGCGAACTGGCACCAGACCGCGAGGAAGCCGAGCGGCTTGCCGAGCGCCTCGCTGACCCAGCGGTAGATGCCGCCGTTCCAGCCCGAGGCGAGCTCGGCGCCGACGAGGGCGGTGGGCAGCAGGAAGACGATCGCGGGGAGCAGGTAGAGGAAGATCGCGGCGAGTCCGTAGATGGCCATGGACGGCGAGGGCCGCAGGCTCGCGACGGACGCGGTGGTCATGAAGGCGAGGGTCAGCCAGGAGATGAACTGGCGCTTCGTGCCGTCGTCCTGGACGACGCCCTCGTCGGTCGCGGCGGACCGCGCCGATTCTGCCGGGTCGTCAGTGGTCGTCATGGGCCCATGATCAGCGGGGTGCGGCCGCCCCGCATGTCGGCGCGGGGCGGGGTCGCGGGCGCGGGCCGCGCGAGGTGACGGATCGGTGCCGATTCCCCCACCGGCCCGAAAGCCGCTGGCCAGAGCCGGTTCGCCGGTCTAACGTCGACGCTTCGGATCACCTCGGAGGACCCCGCATGACCACGCCCGCAGACACCCCCGACTCGCCCCCCTGGGCCCCGCCCGCACCCCGCCCGCCCGCCGCACCGGAGGCACCCGTCGCGGAGACGCCCGTCGCGGAGGCACCCGTCGCGGAGGCGCCCGTCGCGGAGGCGGGCCACGGGGTGACGGTCCCGGCGCAGGCGCCCGGCGCGGAGACGGGATCGGCCGGGGCGGCCCACGGGCAGACGGGACCGGTCGGGGCGGGGCCCGCGGTGGCGCCGCCGGCTCAGGCCGCCGTCGCGCCGTTCCCGGGTTCGCCCTACGGGGCGGGGGTGCCGCAGGGACCGGGCGCGCCGGGGCCGTACGGCGTTCCCGTCGGGCGGACCGGGCTCGGGGTGGGGGCGCTGGTCGTCGGTGTCGTGGGGCTGGTGTTCGGGATCGTGCCGTTCCTGTTCTGGCTCGGCGGGGTCATGGGCGTCCTGGCGCTGGTCATGGGCGTCGTCGGTTACGGCCGGGCGAACCGGGGCGAGGCGACCGACCGGGGGCAGGCGGTCGCGGGCATCGCGCTCGGGGCGGTGACGATGGTCGTGGCGGTGGCCTGGCTGGTGGTCCTTGTCGTGGCGGCGCGGACCGTGGAGCGGACCGACGAGCGGGTGCGGGAGAAGGAGGGCTGGTCCGCGGAGCCGTTCGCGCCGGACGGCGTGCCGGAGCGCACGGCGCGGCCCGAGCCCTCTCCGGAGCCGACGGAGGAGGCTCCGGCGACGCTCGCGTTCGGCGGGACCCACACCTACCCGGACGGGGTGAAGGTCACCGTGTCGGTGCCGAAGCCCTACCGGCCGGACGGGTTCGCCGCCGGGTACGAGAAGGGCGACACCGCGCTCCGGGTGACGATCACGATCGTCAACGGCAGCGACGAGGCCCTCGACGTGACCACCGCGCTGCCGGACGCGCGCGACGCGGAGGGCGCGCGGGCGAGCACGATCTTCGACGGCAGCCGGGCGACGGAGATGTTCCGGGGCACGGTCCTGCCGGGCAAGCAGGTCAAGGCCGGGTACGCGTTCGCGCTGCCGGCGGACGCGGACGGCGAGCTGCAGATCGAGCTGGCGCCGAAGCTCCTCGCGTACGAGCCGGCGATCTGGACCGGTCCGGTGAAGTAGCCGTGGACGGTCCGTTTCCCAGGACATAGCGTCGGTCTGACGATTACACTGGGCGGGTGCCTCAACTACGCCTCGCCCTGAATCAGATCGACTCGACTGTCGGAGACATCGCCGGGAACGCCGAGGCGATCGTGCACTGGACCCGGCACGCCGCCGGGCAGGGCGCGCATCTCGTGGCGTTCCCCGAGATGGCGCTGACCGGATACCCCGTCGAGGACCTCGCGCTGCGCTCCTCGTTCGTCGAGGCGTCCCGGGAGGCCCTGCGCGGGCTGGCCCGGCGGCTGGCCTCCGAGGGCTTCGGCGAGCTGCCGGTGGTCGTCGGCTACCTGGACCGTTCGGAGCGGGCGGAGCCGCGGCTCGGCCGGCCGGCGGGGTCGCCGGAGAACGCCGCCGCGGTGCTGTACCGCGGCGAGGTGGTGCTGAGGTTCGCCAAGCACCACCTGCCCAACTACGGGGTCTTCGACGAGTACCGCTATTTCGTGCCGGGCGACACGCTGCCCGTCGTCCGCGTCCACGGCGTCGACGTGGCCCTGGCGATCTGCGAGGACCTCTGGCAGGAGGGCGGCCGGGTGCCGGCGACGCGCTCGGCGCGGGCCGGCCTGCTGCTGTCGGTGAACGCCTCGCCGTACGAGCGGAACAAGGACGACACCCGGCTCGAACTGGTCCGCAAGCGGGCCCAGGAGGCCGGCTGCGTGACCGCGTACCTGGCGATGACGGGCGGTCAGGACGAGCTGGTGTTCGACGGCGACTCGATCGTCGTGGACGCGGCCGGCGAGGTGATCGCGCGGGCCCCGCAGTTCGTCGAGGGCAGCGTCGTCCTCGACCTGGAGCTGCCGGCCGCCGAGGCCGACGCGCCTGAAGGCACGGTCGACGACGGGCTGCGGATCGACCGGGTGGTGCTCTCCGACGAGCCGCTGCCGGCGTACGAGCCGGAGCTGACGGGCGGGTACGCGCACCGGCTCGACGACGACGAGGAGGTGTACTCGGCGCTGGTCATCGGGGTCCGCGCGTACGCCGCGAAGAACGGCTTCCGTTCGGTCCTGATCGGTCTTTCGGGCGGCATCGACTCGGCGCTCGTGGCCGCGATCGCCTGTGACGCGCTCGGCGCGGAGAACGTGTACGGCGTCTCGATGCCGTCGAAGTACTCCTCCGACCACTCGCGCGGCGACGCGGCCGAGCTGGCCCGCCGCACCGGCCTGAACTACCGCACGGTGTCGATCGAGCCGATGTTCGACGCGTACATGGCCTCGCTCGGCCTCACCGGCCTCGCGGAGGAGAACCTCCAGTCCCGGCTGCGCGGCACGACGCTGATGGCGCTCTCCAACCAGGAGGGCCACATCGTCCTGGCGCCGGGCAACAAGTCCGAGCTCGCGGTGGGCTACTCGACGCTCTACGGCGACTCCGTGGGCGCGTTCGGCCCCATCAAGGACGTGTACAAGTCGGACGTCTTCCGGCTCGCGCGCTGGCGCAACCGGGCGGCCGAGGACCGCGGCCAGACGCCGCCGATCCCGGAGAGCTCGATCACCAAGCCGCCCAGTGCCGAGCTGCGCCCCGGCCAGGTCGACACGGACTCGCTGCCGGACTACGAGGTCCTGGACGCGATCCTCGCCCTGTACGTGGACCGGGACCAGGGCCGGGACGCGATCGTGGCCGCCGGGTTCGACGAGGAGCTCGTGACGCGGACGCTGCGGATGGTGGACACGGCGGAGTACAAGCGGCGCCAGTACCCGCCGGGCACCAAGATCTCGGCGAAGGGCTTCGGCAAGGACCGCCGGCTGCCGATCACCAACCGCTGGCGGGAGACTCCGCTCTCCGGCTGACCCGCCGCCCCCTGCCGGGGCGTCAGAGCTTCACGCGGGCGGCGATCGGGAGGTGGTCGCTCTTCGTCTCCGGCAGGGCCCAGGAGGACACCGGCTCGACGCCCTTCACCATGATCTGGTCGATCCTGGCCATCGGGAAGGACGCCGGCCAGCTGAAGCCGAAGCCGTCGCCGGCCGCGCCCTGGGTGGAGCGGAGCTGCGAGGTGACGGCGTTGAGCGAGCGGTCGTTCATGGTGCCGTTGAGGTCGCCGAGGAGGACGATCCGCTCGTGGCGGTCGCGGGAGATGGCCTCGCCGAGCGCGTTGGCGCTGGTGTCGCGCTGGTTGGCGGTGAAGCCGGCGTTCAGCTTGACCCGTACGGACGGCAGGTGGGCGACGTACACCGCGACGTCGCCCTTCGGGGTCACGACGGTGGCCCGCATGGCGCGGGTCCAGCCCATCCGGATGTCGACGGGCTGGGCGGCGCGCAGCGGCAGCTTGCTCCACAGCCCGACCGTGCCCTGCACCGAGTGGTACGGGTAGGCCTTCGCGAGGCTCCGCTCGTACGTCGGGACCATGTCGCCCTTGAGTTCCTCCAGGGCCAGCACGTCGGCGTCCGAGGCGGCGAGCGCGCGGGCGGTGCCCTCGGGGTCCGGGTTGTCGGCGTTCACGTTGTGGGTGGCGACGGTCAGGTCGCCGCCGGGGGCCGACTTGTCGGCGACGAGGCCGCCGAAGAGGTTGAGCCAGACGACGGCCGGCAGCAGCAGGGCGATCAGCGCGGTGGCGGAGCGGCGCACCAGGGCGAGGACGAGCAGCAGCGGCAGGAAGAGGCCGAGCCAGGGCAGGAAGGTCTCGGTGAGGCTGCCGAGGTTGCCGATCCGGTTGGGGATCTCGGCGTGGAACACCATCAGGAGCGTCAGGGCCACCGCCGCGAGGGCGAGCAGGATGCCGCGGCGCCAGATGCCGGGGTCGCGGCGGAGCCGGTCGAGGGAGGCCCGGAAGCCGGACCCGGAGCGCCCGTTCCCGGCGTCGCCGTATGCGGTCTCCGTCATGTCCACCCGCGCCATCGCACTGTCCTCACTGCTGCCTTGCCGTCTTGCGTGACCCGGTGTCGACACTAGGCGATCCCGGGTCCGTCGTACTCCCCCAGGGACGACACAGCCGCGTGGCGGGTTCCTGCAGGTGGCGCGGGCGCCGACCCTGTGACAGAACGCGCACATTCGTACGGCTCGGCGCCTTCGTGCCGCTCGGCGGGGATCGGACCGGCTCCGGCGGCTTCGTACCGCTTCCGGTCAGGGGCGCGGGCGGAGGCCTTCGAGGACGGCGTCGACGACCCGCTCGGCGAGGCCGGGCTCCAGGGTGGCGCCGGGGCGGATGACGGTACGCAGCAGCAGCGGTCCGGTGAGGAGGTCGTTGACGAACTCGACGTCGAGGTCGGCGCGGATCTCGCCCTGCTCCATGCCGCGCCGCACCGCGTCGAGGCCGATCCGGCGGCGCGGTTCGATGACGGCGTGGTGGTAGGCGTCCCACAGCTTCGGGTAGCCCTGCATCTGCGCGAACACGTGGTGCAGGACGGCGGAGCTCCGCTTGGCCAGGCCCCGCTGCCGCAGCGATTCGAGGAGGGCGACGAGGTCGTCCCGGACCGAGGTGCCGGGCAGCACCGGGTCCGGGGGCTCCACCGAGCGGACCAGGTCGACGAGGAGCTCCTCCTTGCCGGCCCAGCGGCGGTAGATCGTGGCCTTGCCGACGCCGGCGGTGCGGGCGATCCGCTCGACGGAGAGGTCCCCGAGCGGGACCCCTTCGTCGAGCAGCCCGGCCGCCGCGTCGAAGATCGCCCGCTCCACCGCCTCGCTCCGCGGCCGTCCCCGGCGCGCGGGGACGGGCTCGGGCGGGCGCTCCTCGTCGTGGGGGTCCGGGGTCCCGCCGTCCTGCAGCGACACGTGCGCTCCGCCTCTCGTCCGGGTGGTGGCCGGGTGGTTACCGTCGGGCCGATTCTCCCGCCTCGCCGCCGGGTGCCGGTACCGAGGCCCGCGGGGTGTCGCCGGCCGGGCCCGCGGCGGGGCCGGCCGGCGTGCGGCCGGGGAGGAAGGCGGCGACGACGGCCGCGCCGGCGAGGGCGATGGCGGCGGAGGCGGTGGCGGTGACGTGCATGGCGTCGAGGAAGGCGTCGTACGCGGGGGCGACCAGGTCGCGGCCGGCCGGGCCGAGCTTCTCGGCGACGGCGAGGGTGGCCTCGACGGATTCGCCGGCGGTGTCCCGCAGGGCGGCCGGGACGGCGCCGAGGTGCCCCTCGATCTCGCCGCGGTAGCTGGAGGAGAGCACCGAGCCGAGGACGGCCACGCCGAGCGCGCCGCCGACCTGCCGGAAGGTGTTGTTGATCGCCGAGCCGGAGCCGGCCTTCTCGCGGGGCAGCGTCTGCATGATCGAGACGGTGACCGGCGGCATGATGTGCGCCATGCCCGCGCCCTGGAGGAAGAACACGACCTCCAGGACCCAGACCGGCGTCGAGGCGTCGAAGAAGGCGAAGGCGGCGAGGCCCAGGGCGACCAGGAGCATGCCTCCGGTGCAGACCGCCTTGGCGCCGAAGCGCTCGACGACGAGCCGGGCCCTGGGCGAGAACACCATCTGCGCGACGGCGAGCGGCAGGATGAGCAGCCCGGACTGGAGCGCGCTGTAGCCGCGGACGCTCTGCAGGTAGAAGGCGGAGAAGAAGGTCACGCCCATGAGGGCGAAGAAGACGAGCGCGATGGCGGCGACGGCCGCGGAGAACGCGGGCTTCCTGAAGTAGGTCATGTCGATGGCCGGGTGGTCGCTGCGCTTCTCGTGGAGGACGAAGCCGGCGAGGACCGCGAGGCCGCCGAGGACCGGGGCGAGGACGGTGACGTCGGTGAAGTCGGCGAGTTCGCCGCCGCGGATGATCCCGTACACGAGGAGGACGAGTCCGACGACGGAGAGGGCCACGCCGGGTATGTCGATCCGGCCGGGCTTCGGGTCGCGGGAGTCGGGCACGAGCCAGACCATCAGGGCGAGGGCGAGGACCACGACGGGCACGTTGACCAGGAAGATCGATCCCCACCAGAAGTGTTCGAGGAGGATGCCGCCGGTGATCGGGCCGATCGCGATGGCGAGGCCGACGCTGCCGGCCCAGATGCCGATGGCCTTGGGCTGCTCGTCGCGCTCGAAGACGTTCATGAGGACGGCGAGGGTGGCGGGCATGACGAACGCGGCGCCGAGGCCCATCACGGCCCGGTAGGCGATGAGCTCGCCCGGGGTGCCGGAGAAGGCGGCGAGGGCGGAGCCGATGCCGAAGACGGTGATGCCGAAGAGCAGCACCTTCTTGCGGCCGAGGCGGTCGCCGAGCAGGCCGGAGGTGAAGAGGAGGCCGGCGAAGACGAGCGTGTAGGAGTTGATCGACCACTCCAGCTCGCTCTGGGTGGCGCCGATGCCGGTGGGCGCGGGGGAGGCGATCGTCTTGACCGCGACGTTCAGGATCGAGTTGTCGAGGACGACGATGAGCAGGCTGAGCATGAGGACGCCGAGGACGGCCCAGCGGCGCCGGTGGACGGCCTCGGGGACGCGGGACGGGGCGGGCTGCGGTGACATGCCCACCACCCTAGGGGGAATTTCGATACGAGACCGTCTCGTATCGAAAAACCTGACCGAGGCTTTACGTTGCGGCGGTGTGAACAGCGCCACTCGCGCCCACTTCCCCGCCCGCCCGGCGAAGTGCCACCATGGATGTGGTCCGGGGACGCCGTGAGGGCGCCTCGAGATGACAACAAGGAGCCGTTCACCATGACGCTTCAGCCTGCCCAGAAGACGCCCGCCGACAGCGGCAAGACCCTGTACGGCGGCACGGGCACGCGCCGCATCACCGTCCACGACATCGCCGCCGCCAAGGTCCGCGGCGAGAAGTGGCCCATGCTCACCGCCTACGACGCGATGACCGCCTCCGTCTTCGACGAGGCCGGCATCCCGGTGATCCTCGTCGGCGACTCGATGGGCAACTGTCACCTCGGCTACGAGACCACCGTGCCCGTCACGATGGACGAGATGACGATCCTGTCCGCCGCCGTCGTCCGGGGCACCAAGCGCGCCCTCGTCGTCGGCGACCTCCCCTTCGGCTCGTACCAGGAGGGGCCCGTCCAGGCCCTGCGCAACGCCACCCGGCTGGTCAAGGACGCGGGCGTCAACGCGGTCAAGCTGGAGGGCGGCGAGCGCTCGCTGGCCCAGACCGAGATGCTCGTCCAGGCCGGCATCCCCGTCATGTCCCACCTGGGCCTGACCCCGCAGTCCGTGAACACCATGGGCTACCGGGTGCAGGGCCGCAGCGACGAGGCCGCCCACCGGCTGCTCCGCGACGCCAAGGCGGCCCAGGACGCGGGCGCGTTCGCGCTCGTCCTCGAACTCGTACCGGCCGAGCTGGCCGCCGAGGTCACCCGCTCGCTGCACATCCCGACCGTCGGGATCGGTGCCGGCGCCGGCACCGACGCCCAGGTCCTCGTCTGGACCGACATGGCCGGCCTGACCGGCGGCAAGGTCCCGCGCTTCACCAAGCAGTACGCCAACCTCCGCGGGACGCTCGGCGACGCCGCCCGCGCCTTCGCCGAGGACGTCTCCGGCGGCGCGTTCCCCGCCGAGGAACACACGTTCCACTAGCCCGCCCCCGGCCCCGACGGGCCGGCCGGCGCGGCACGGGACGAACCGGTACGAGCCACTGCGGCACCACCTACAGCCCGCCGACATCCCCCATCGGCGGGCTGTAGGCCTTCTGTAGGAAGACTGTCGGTGGCGCCTGGTTCAGTAACGACCATGACGCGATCACACACCAACGCCGTCGAGGTCCGAGGCCTCGTGAAGCACTTCGGCGAGACGAAGGCCCTCGACGGGGTCGACCTGGACGTACGGGAGGGCACGGTCCTCGGAGTCCTCGGCCCCAACGGCGCGGGCAAGACCACACTCGTCCGCTGTCTGTCCACCCTCCTCGCCCCGGACGCCGGGACCGCCACCGTCGCGGGCTACGACGTGGTGCGGCAGCCCCGCCAGCTCCGCCGCACCATCGGCCTCACCGGCCAGTACGCCTCCGTGGACGAGAAGCTCTCCGGCTTCGAGAACCTCTACATGATCGGGCGCCTGCTCGACCTCTCCCGCAAGGACGCCCGGAGCCGCGCCGACGAGCTCCTGGAGCGCTTCTCCCTCACCGAGGCCGCCAAGCGGGCCGCGATGACGTACTCCGGCGGCATGCGCCGGCGGCTCGACCTCGCCGCCTCGATGATCGGCAAGCCCGCCGTGCTCTACCTGGACGAGCCGACCACCGGCCTCGACCCGCGGACCCGCAACGAGGTCTGGGACGAGGTCCAGCGGATGGTCTCCGAGGGCGTCACCGTCCTGCTCACCACCCAGTACATGGAGGAGGCGGAGCAGCTCGCCAACGAGCTGACCGTCATCGACCGCGGCCGGGTCATCGCCAACGGCAAGGTCGACGAGCTGAAGGCCAAGGTCGGCGGCCGCACCCTCAAGGTCCGCGCCGTCGACCCGGCCGACCTGGGGGCCATGGCGGCCGCGCTGCGCGAGACCGGCCTCGACGGCGTCGCCGGCTCGACCGTCGTGCCCGACGAGGGCGCGCTGTACGTGCCGATCCTCACCGACGAGCAGCTGACCGCCGTCGTGGGCCTGCTCGGCGCGCGCGGCTTCGGCATCGCCCACATCGGCACCCACCTGCCCAGCCTGGACGAGGTGTTCCTCGCGATCACCGGCCAGAAGTCGACCGTGTCCGACGCGCTTCCCGAGGAGGTCGCCGCATGAGCGCCACCACGACCACCACCCCGCTGTCCAAGTCCCCCGTCGAGACTCCCGGTTCCGGCCCCGCGCCGGTCCGCTCGGGCTCCGGCGAGGGCCGGATCGGCGTCCGCGCCAACCTCCGCCACATCGGCGCGCTGGCCCGGCGCAACGCCCTCCAGATCAAGCAGGACCCGGAGTCGATGTTCGACGCCGTCCTGATGCCGATCATCTTCATCCTGCTGTTCGTGTACGTCTTCGGCGGCGCGATCGCCGGCAAGGGCAACAACGACGCGTACGTGAACTACGTGACCCCCGGCCTGATGGCGATGATGGGCATGAACATCGCCATGGGTGTCGGCGTCGGCATCAACGACGACTTCAAGAAGGGGGTGATGGACCGGTTCCGGACGATGCCGATCGCCCGCTCCTCGGTCCTCATCGCCAAGATCGTCGTCGAGGTCGGCCGCATGATGATCGCCGTCGCGATCCTGCTCGGCACCGGCTTCCTGCTCGGCCTGGAGATCAAGACCTCGTTCGTCGAGCTGCTCGCCGCCATCGGCCTGTCCGTGGTGTTCGGCGCCTCGCTGATGTGGATCTTCATCCTGCTCGGTCTCACCATGAAGACGGCCCAGGCCGTCCAGGGAATGGCCATGCTCGTCCTGATGCCGCTGCAGTTCGGCTCCTCGATCTTCGCCCCGCCGACCTCGATGCCCGGCTGGCTGGAGACCTTCACCGACTACAACCCGCTGTCCAACCTGGCCGACGCCGCCCGCGGACTCATCAACGGCGGCCCGGTCGCCCACTCGGTGTGGATGACCCTCGGCTGGGCGCTGGCCATCACGGTCGTCACGGCGCCGCTCGCGGTCTCCAAGTTCCGCAAGAAGACCTGACCCGGGAACGGGGGCTCATGACTCGGCGCGCTCTCTGATCGCGTCGGCGGCGCGACCGAGCAGGGCGGCGGCCTCTTCCAAGGAGAGGCCGTCGCCTTCGGCGTGCGCCACGGCGAACTCGTCCGCGCCGATCACCGACGTGACCAGTCCGGTCGCCCGCTCCAGGTTCTCCCGCTCCATCGGCGGCGGCCGGTGCTCCGCCGGCAGCAGGCCGTCCCTGGCACCGAGCAGCACCGCCCCGGCCCGCGCCGCCTCCGGCCCGCCGAGACCGGCCAGCGCCCAGGCCGCGGAGACCAGATGGACCGCCGGCATCTGCGGGGCGACCATCATCGACAACGATCCGAGGGAGCGCTCGTACGCCTCCACGGAGAGGTCGAGCGCCAGGTCGTACCGCTCGTCCAGGTTCTCGAGCCAGCCCAGGATGCCGAGCGTGAAGCCCTCGAAGATGGAGAGGGTCGCGGAGTCGAACTCGCTCCGCAGCCGGTGGAGATGCTCCCGGGCCTCGGCGGTCCGACCGGTGCGGCCGAGCGTCAGGGCGAGGAACACCCGGGCGCCGAGCACGGGTTCGTGGGCCCGCCCGTACCCGCCGTCCACGATCTCCCGCAGGATCGCCTCGCCCTCCTCGGGCCGTCCCGTCTCGACCAGCATGTCCGCGTACCTGGCCCGGAGCAGCGCCATCTGCGACTGGGCGCCGATCCGCTCCGCGTATCCGATCGCGGCGGCGAAGTCCTCGGCCGCGCCCTCGAACTCGAGCCGCCGCTCACGGGCCTCGGCGCGCGAGGAGAGCGCCTCGGCCGCGCCCCAGGCGTCGCCGAGCCGGACGAAGATCTCCAGGCTCTCGTCGGCGTCGGCGGCCGCCCGCCCGGCCCAGTCGGACCGGTTGGCGAACATGTTGGCCCTCATCTGGAGGGCGTTGGCCAGCTCCCAGTCGTAGCCGTGCCGCCGGCAGGCCTCGACCGTCGAGTCGAGGATCTCGCGCAGCCGGCCCGCCTCGCCGATCAGCAGGACCGCGAAGACGGCGAAGGAACCGGGCAGCCGGCAGGTCTGCGGCAGCCCCGGCTCGTAGACGGCGGTCATCTCCTTCAGCCGCCGCACGCCCTCGGGCGTGGTCCACCGCCCGGTCTCGTGATCCATGTTGAGGAGCTCCACGAGGCGCACCCCGCGCCGGGCCTCCCAGCGCTGCTCCTCGGAGAGCGGCGGCGGCGTCGCCGTGCACGGCTCGTGCAGCGCCACGACCGGCGCGGCGGGCGGCGTGAACGGGTCGGGCCCGAGCGCGGCGGCCTCCCGCGCCCACTGCAGGGCGTCGCCGCGCAGATCGCGCATCTGCCAGTACCAGAGCAGGGCGTGTACGAGGACCAGCGCCTCGTCCTCGTCGCGGGCGGCGACGGCCCTGCGCAGCGCCGTCCGGATGTTGACGTACTCGGCCTCGAACCGCGCGATGGCCTCCACCTGCCCGGCCCCGCGCAGTTCCGGATCGGTCCGACGCGCCAGTTCCCGGTAGTACGTCAGGTGGCGCCGCTCGGTCGCGGCGCGCTCGCCCGCCTCGTCGAGCCGCTCCCCCGCGTACTCGGCGACCGTCTCCAGGAGCCGGTAGCGCATCCCGGCCTCGCCGGGGGCGGCGACGACGAGCGACTTGTCGACGAGGGAGCCGAGGACGGTGAGCACGTCGGCCGTGGGAGCGCCGCAGACCGCTTCGGCCGCTTCGAGGTCGGTGCCGCCGGTGAAGACCGACAGGCGGCGCAGGACGGCCCGTTCGGGCTCGTCGAGGAGGTCCCAGGACCAGTCGACGACCGCGCGGAGGGTCTGCTGGCGGGGCAGGACGGTGCGGGCGCCGGAGGTGAGCAGCCGGAAGCGGTCGTCGAGCCGGTCGGCGATCTGGCGCGGGGTCAGCATCCGCAGCCGGGCGGCGGCCAGTTCGATCGCCAGCGGAAGCCCGTCGAGGCGGCGGACGATCTCGGCCGCCGCCTCCGGGTCCTCCTCGGTCCCGAAGCCGGGGCGTGCCGCCGCGCCCCGCTCTCCGAAGAGCCGCAGCGCGGTCTCCGTCGGCAGCGGGCCGAGCGGCCGCAGCACCTCCCCGGGCACGCCGAGCGGTTCCCGGCTCGTCGCGAGGACGCGGAGTCCGGGGCAGCGGGCGAGCAGCGTCTCGGCGAGGTCGGCGGCGGCGGCCACGAGGTGCTCGCAGTTGTCGAGGAGCAGCAGCATCCGGCGCCCGGCGCAGTGCTCGACGAGCCGGGTGATCGGGTCGTCGACGGCCCGCAGTTCCTCGGCTCCGGCGCCGCGCAGGACGGTCTCGCGGGCGCCGACGGCCGCGAGGACGGCCTCGGGCACGGCTTCCGGGTCGCGTACGGAGGCCAGCTCGGCCACCCACACCCCGTCCGGCCAGGCTCCGGCGCCGCGTTCGGCCGCTTCCTGGGAGAGCCGTGTCTTCCCGGCCCCGCCGGTGCCGAGGAGCGTGACGAGCCGGGCTCCGCGCAGGTCCTCCTGGAGCGCGAGGATCTCCTCGTCCCGCCCGACGAAGCTGGTCAGCCGGGCCCGGAGGTTCCCCGGCGGGCTCGCCGGGACCGGACGCGTCCCCGGGGCCCTGGCCGGTTCCGGTGCCAGGTCCGGGTCCGGGGTCAGGAGCTCGGCGTGGAGGGCCCGGAGGGCCGGTGACGGGTCGGTGCCGAGGCGGGTGGCGAGGGCGCGGCGGACCGACTCGTAGGCGGCGAGGGCCTCGGCTGCCCGGCCGGTGTCGCGGAGGGCGCGGATCCGGAGGGCCTGGAGGGGTTCGTCCAGCGGGTGGGCGGTGCAGAGGGCGGTCAGTTCGGGGAGGGCGGCGGCCGCGCCGCCGAGCCCGAGGGCGGCGTCGAGCCGGGCGCGGCGGGCGTCGAGCCTGCGGGCCTCCCAGCGGGTGGCCTCGGCGTCCCGGTCCGGCAGGTCGGCGAGGGCGGGCCCGCGCCAGAGGGCGAGGGCCTCGTCGAGGACGGCGGCGGCCCGCGCCGGGTCGCCGGCGGCGAGCGCGGCCACGCCTTCGGCGGCGAGGCGTTCGAAGCGGCGGGCGTCGACGTCCTCGGGGCGGGCGTCGAGCCGGTAGCCGCCCTCGGCGGAGATCACCCGGTCCCGGCCGACGGCCTTGCGGAGCCGTCCGACGAGGGCCTGGAGCGCGGCGACGGCGTCGGCGGGTGGTTCGTCGCCGTGCCACACCTCGTCGACGAGGTCGGTGACGGGCACCGTCCGCCCGGCCCGCAGGGCGAGCACGGTCAGCAGCGCGCGGACCCGGGGACCGCCGACGGTGACGTCGGTGCCGTCGGGCGCCTGGGCGAGGGTCGGGCCGAGCAGGGAGTAACGCACGGGCCCATTCTCCGTGAGACGGTCCCCGGCGGAGGAACTCGCCCCGTCACCCGGTACGTTTCCCGCACACCAGCCCTCCGTCCCTGGGAGTTCCCGCGATGACCACGGCCACCACCCGGCGCCACGAACGGCGGATCAGCCCCGTCTTCCTGGCGATCCTCGCCGTCATGGCCGTGACCGGCTGGGCGGTGTGGACGGACTTCGCCGCCTCGCCCGGCCTCGCGGTCTTCCTGTTCGTGACCTCGGCGTGGGTGGTGTCGCTCTGCCTCCACGAGTACGCGCACGCCCGCACGGCGCTGCACGGCGGCGACATCACGGTGGGCGCGAAGGGCTATCTGACGCTGAACCCGCTCGCGTACACCCACGCGGTGCTGAGCGTCATCCTGCCGGTGCTGTTCGTGATCATGGGCGGGATCGGTCTGCCCGGCGGCGCGGTCTTCATCGAGCAGGGCCGGATCAAGGGCCGCTGGAAGCACAGTCTGATCTCGGCGGCCGGCCCGCTGGCGAACGTGCTGTTCGCGCTGGTCTGCACGGCCCCGTTCTGGCTGGGCGCCCTCGACGGCGTGCCGGTGGCCTTCCAGTTCGCGCTGGCCTTCCTGGCGTTCCTCCAGGTGACGGCGGCGCTCCTGAACCTGCTGCCGGTGCCGGGGCTCGACGGCTACGGGGTGCTGGAGCCCTGGCTGTCGTACAAGGTGAAGCGGCAGGTCGAGCCGTACGCGCCGTACGGCTTCTTCATCGTGATCGCGCTGCTCTTCGTGCCCGCGATCAACGGCGCCTTCTTCGACGCGATCGACGCGCTGATGCGCTCGCTCGGCGTGCCGGAGGCGAGCCGCTACTGCGGTTCCCAGCTCTTCCGGGTCTGGGAGGAGACGCCGGAGTTCTGCCAGGTCCGGTGAGGTCCTAGCCCTGCGCGGCTGCCTGCTTCTCCGCCTTGGCGCGGCGGATGTAGTACCAGGCCATGTTGGAGGACAGGCCGGCGAGGAGGACCCAGATCACGCCCAGGAAGTTGCCCTGGACGAAGGAGACGACGGCCGCGGCGACGGCCAGGGCGCAGACCACGAGGGCGTAGAGGGCGAGGCGGGGCATGGGGGACGGCTCCTGTCCGGGTACGGCTGATGGTGCCCGTCCAGTGTCCCCCATGCCCGTGGGCGCCCGGTCTCCGGCTCGGAGGTCGGCTCGGCGTCGGCTCAGACGTCGGTGACGCGCAGGCCCGCGTGGGCCTTGTAGCGGCGGTTGACCGAGATGAGGTTGGCGACGAGGGACTCGACCTGGTGGGCGTTGCGCAGCCGGCCGGCGAAGACGCCGCGCATGCCGGCGATGCGGCCGGCGAGGGCCTGGACGATCTCGACGTCGGCGCGCTCCTCGCCGAGGACCATCACGTCCGTGTCGATCTCCTCGATGGACTCGTCCTGGAGGAGGACGGCCGAGAGGTGGTGGAAGGCGGCGGCGACCCGGGACTCCGGGAGCAGCGCGGCGGCCTGCTCGGCGGCGGAGCCCTCCTCGGGCTTCAGGGCGTAGGCGCCCTTCTTGTCGAAGCCGAGCGGGTTGACGCAGTCCACGACGAGCTTCCCGGCGAGCTCCGCGCGCAGCGACTCCAGGGTCTTGGCGTGCCCGTCCCACGGGACGGCGACGATCACGATGTCGCTGCGGCGGGCGACCTCGGCGTTGTCGGCGCCCTCGACGCCGTGGCCGATCTCCGCCGCGATGTCCCGGGCGCGCTCGGCGGCGCGGGAGCCGATGATCACCTTCTGGCCGGCCTTGGCGAGCCGGTAGGCGAGGCCGCGGCCCTGGTCGCCGGTGCCGCCGAGGACGCCGACGACGAGACCGGAGACGTCGGGGAGGTCCCACGGGTCCTTGGGGGCGGGCTTGCTCTCAGTCGTAGTCATGGCCCCGACATTACCGACCGGTCGGTGCTCCCGTACGGGTGGAGCGGGGACAACTGTCGGCGCGGCGGGCCCGGCTGGGGCAGGATGCCGTCCCATGGATGCCGTGAGGGTCGCGTTGCTGCGGGAAGTGCTCGCCGGGACGGAGTGGCCGGGGGCCGCCCGCCGGTTCGCGGGGGCGCTCAGGTCCTCGGTCGTCCCCCACCGGGGCGGGCTGCTCCTCGTGGGCACGGAGGAGTACGAGCCCTGGCACCTGGCCGCGCATCTGGTCGACGAGGCCGCCTGGTCGGGGCTCCCGGAGCTGGCGCCGACGCTGGTACGGCACAAGGTGCGGCCCGGCGATCCCGCGCACCTGGCCGTCGGGCTCGGGCGTCTGGAGGCGGCGGGGCGCGGGGCGACGCTGCTGATGGTGGCGCCGGAGCGGCCGGACGCGGGGCTGCTCCAGCGGGTGCACGACGCCCGGCGGGCGGGCGCGACGGTGCTGTCGCTCGACGGCGGTGACACGGAGGTGCGGGGCCTGGCCCACGAGACGCTCACGGTGGCCGAGGACGCGGGCGTGGACCTGGACACCGTCCAGCACCTGGTGAGCGCGGCGGCCGGCGAGAACAGCCTGCCGTCCCCCCGGGGCGGCCGCCGCCTCCGCGACCGCCTCTCCGGCCTCGCGGACCGCCTGACGGCCCCGCCGCCGGCCCGCTGGTAGCGCGGGGCCTTCCGCGAGGCCTCGCTCGGGGCCTCCGGGCCCTCCCGCGCTCGGGGCCTCCGGCGCTCGGGTCCGTAATTCGGTTGCCCCCGGCATCCGCCGGACGGAGCATGGCCCCTCGTGTCCTCCCCCCTGTTTTCGAAGCTCTCCGCCCTGTTGCCCGACCTGGCGCCGTGGCGGTCATCGCCCGACTTCCGGCTGCTGTGGGTGCAGGGGCTCGTCACGTACTTCAGCAGCGCGATGGCGATGATCGCCCTGCCGTTGCAGATCAAGGAGCTGACGGGCTCGCCGCTCGCGGTGGGCGCGATGGGCGCGGTCGAGCTCGTGCCGCTGGTGGTGTTCGGCCTGTACGGCGGGGCGCTCGCGGACGCGGTGGACCGGCGGAAGGTGATCCTCGCGACGGAGGCCGGGCTCGGCCTGCTGGCCGGTCTGCTGCTCGTCAACGCGCTGCTGCCGGAACCGATGCTGTGGCCGCTGTACGTGGTGGCCGCCGGGGTCTCGGCGCTCGCCGGGCTCCAGCGCCCGGCGCTCGACTCGCTGCTCGCCCGGATCGTGCCGCACGAGCAGCAGACGGCGGCGGCCGCCCTGAACTCGCTGCGCTGGCAGATGGGCTCGATCGCGGGCCCGGCGATCGCGGGCCTCGTCGTGGCGTACGCGGGTCACGCGCCCGCGTACGGGGTGACGATCGCCGGTTTCGCCGTGTCGGTGCTGCTCTGCCGCCGGCTCTCCCCCGCGCCGGCCGCGCATGACGCGGAGAAGCCCTCGCTGCGGGGCATCGCGGAGGGCGCGCGGTACGCCTGGTCGCGGCCGGTGCTGCTCGGCACGTACGCGATCGACCTCGCCGCGATGTTCTTCGCCTTCCCGAACACGATCTTCCCGTTCCTCGCGGACGAGCTGGACGCCGACTGGTCGCTCGGCCTGATGTACGCGGCGGGCTCGGTCGGCTCGCTGGTGCTCGGACTGACCAGCGGCTGGACCTCGAAGGTGCGGCGGCACGGCCTGCTCGTGGTCGGCGGCGCGGCCGGCTGGGGCCTGTCGATCGCGGCGGCCGGCTGGTTCGGGAACGTCTGGCCCGTGCTGCTGTGCCTGGCCTTCGCGGGCGCCGGCGACATGCTGAGCGGCCTCGGCCGGGCCACGATCTGGAACCAGACGATCCCGGAGGAGCTCCGCGGCCGGCTGGCCGGCATCGAGGTGCTCTCCTACAGCGTCGGCCCTCAGCTCGGCCAGGTCCGCGCCGGCGTGATGGCCGGCTGGACCGGGACCCGTAGCGCCGTCTGGACGGGCGGCGTCGCCTGCGTCGCCTCGGTCGGCCTGCTCTGCCTGGCCCTCCCCAAGCTCCTCACCTACGACTCCGACACCGACGAGGACTCCCTCCGCCGCAAGGCCCAGCAGGAAGAGGTCCGCCGCGAGGCGGCGGGCACGGCCTGACCCGGACGTCGGGCACGTCCTACTCCGGGACGTGCGGCGGGACGGCCGGCGGGGGCCCGTCGGGGCCGTGGAAGACGGTCCCGGCGGGCCCCCGGCGGTCACTCGTCCGGGGTGCGGTCCTTTCCGGCTTCGTCGTGCCAGCGCGGGTCGGTCTCCCACTCCAGGTTCCGCTCACGGGCGGTCTCCATGGCGTGGGAGGCCTCCTCACGGCTGGCGTACGGGCCGAAGCGGTTCTTGGCGGGGCACTCGGGGCCCTCCTCGACCTTCTTGTGCTCCAGGCAGTAGTACCACTCGCCCGGTTTGCCCACGGTGCGCTTCTTGAACAGGGCCATCGTCGTCGGCTCCTTCCTCCGAGACCATGCTGCCCCAGACCCGGTCGTTAGACTCGCTGGCATGTCTGGCCAGTCGCTTCTCGTACCGGGGGAGCTCTCCCCCCACCGCTCCGTTCCGGGTTCCATCCGCCGCCCCGAGTACGTCGGGAAGCCCGCCCCGGCCCCGTACACCGGGCCCGAGGTGCAGGATTCCGACACCGTCGAACGGATGCGGATCGCCGGCCGCATCGCCGCCCAGGCGATGGAGGAGGCCGCCAAGCACATCGCTCCCGGTGTCACCACCGACGAGCTCGACCGGGTCGCCCACGAGTACATGTGCGACCACGGCGCCTACCCCTCGACCCTCGGCTACCGCGGCTTCCCGAAGTCGCTGTGCGCCTCGATCAACGAGGTCATCTGTCACGGCATCCCGGACTCCACGGTGCTGCGGGACGGCGACATCGTGAACCTGGACGTCACGGCGTTCATCAACGGCGTCCACGGCGACAACAACGCCACCTATCTCTGCGGCGACGTCGACGAGGAGTCGCGGCTGCTCGTGGAGCGCACCCGCGAGTCCCTGAACCGGGCGATCAAGGCGGTGAAGCCGGGCCGCCAGATCAACATCATCGGGCGGGTCATCGAGTCGTACGCCAAGCGGTTCGGCTACGGCGTCGTGCGGGACTTCACCGGGCACGGCATCAACTCGTCGTTCCACTCCGGCCTGATCGTCCCCCACTACGACTCCCCCCACCACACCACCGAGATCAAGACCGGCATGACCTTCACGATCGAGCCGATGCTGACGCTCGGCACCCACGACTACGACATGTGGGACGACGGCTGGACCGTGGTGACCAAGGACCGGAAGCGGACGGCGCAGTTCGAGCACACGCTCGTGGTGACCGAGAACGGGGCCGAAATCCTTACGTTGCCCTGACCGCCCCAAGGGGTAGCGTTTTACCGACAGGACGTCGGGAACCAGTTGACTTAGGTAAGCCTAACTTGGCAGGATCGTCACTGGTTCCCGTTCCATCGGTCTCGGAGGCACGCCTTGGACACGCCCTTCTCCACCCTGATCCGTACGGCTTCGCACGAGCAGCACACGGAGGCGGAGACGTCGTCCTTCATGGGTGACCTGCTGGGCGGACGTCTGGCGGTCGACGCCTACGCGCGGTACACGGAGCAGCTCTGGTTCGTCTACCGGGCCCTGGAGGAGGGCGCCGAGGCGCTGCGCCAGGACCCGGTCGCCGGGCCGTTCATACAGCCCGAGCTCTTCCGCACGGACGCCCTGGAGCAGGACCTCGCCCATCTGCGCGGCCCCGGCTGGCGCGCCGGGGTCTCCCCGCTGCCCGCCACCGTCGCCTACGCCGAGCGGGTCGCCGAATGCGCCCGCGACTGGCCGGCCGGATACGTCGCCCACCACTACACGCGCTACCTGGGCGACCTGTCGGGCGGCCAGATCATCCGCGACAAGGCCGAACGGACCTGGGGCTTCGCCCGCAAGGGCGACGGCGTCCGCTTCTACGTCTTCGAGCAGATCTCCAACCCGGCCGCCTTCAAGCGGGAGTACCGGGAGCTCCTCGACGGCGTCAACGCCGACGACCTGGAGAAGCAGCGCATCGTCGACGAGTGCAAGCGCGCCTTCGCCTTCAACACCGCGCTCTTCCAGCAGCTGGGCACGGAGTTCCCGCTCAGCGCGTGAGGGTTCCCTCCAGGCGGACCCGTCCGCCCAGCTCCACGATGCCGTCAGGGCCGGGTGCGGTGAGCAGCTGCGAACCCCGGCCCTGAGTGATGTTCAGGGCCCGGCCGAGCTCGGCGGTGAGGAGCAGGGCGGCGGCGCCGGTCGCCTCGTCCTCGTCGATGCCGTCGCCGCGGCCGGGGAAGCCCCGCGCCCTGACCCGGCCGGCGGCCTCCTCCTCCCACGCCCAGGCGTAGATCCACTCGCCCGGTTCGGGCACGTCGAGCGCGTCGACCTCGGCGGCGGAGCCGTACTGGCGCAGGGTGCGGGACGGCGCCCAGTCGGCGCGCGCCTCGATCCAGGTGAACTCGCCGTCCCCGCGCACCCACACCTCGCCGGCGGGCGGGCAGATGACCTCCAGGTCGAGCAGCCAGGCGGCGCCGATCAGCGGGTAGCCGGCGAACGGCAGCCGCACGCTGGGGGTGTAGATGTCGACGATGCCGCGCTCCGGGTCGTCGACGAACACCGTCTCGCTGAAGCCGAGTTCCTTGGCGAGTGCCTGCCGGGACGCCTCGTCGGGATGGGTGCGGGCGTCCCGTACGACTCCGAGCGCGTTGCCGTGCCGGCCGTCGCCCGCACAGAAGACCCGGAGGACGTCGATGTCAGTGGCGGTCGTGTTCATGGCGGAATTCAACCACCAGACGGTACGGCGGCAGGGCCGCACCCGACGAACGGGTGCGGCCCTGTCCGGCCCGGGCGCGGCTGGTCAGGAACCCAGGGCCCGGCGGCGTACGGCGATGACGACGGCGGCACCGGCGGCGGCCGTCACGCCCGAGACGGCGAGCAGGAGGCCGTTCGGGGCGCCGGAGCCGGTGGCGGCGAGGGCCGCGGTGCCGCCGGCCCCGCCGACGGTCCCGCCGCCGCCCGTGGTGCCGCCGGTGGTGCCGCCGGTGGTCGTGGAGGAGCCGCCGGCGGTCGACGGGAGCGGGGCTCCCGCGTCGGCGGACAGGGTCAGGGTGACCGGGTCGACGGCCGTGCCGGGGCCGTAGAAGCTCATGCCGCTCGGCGCGGCGAACTGGGCGGCGCCGTCCTTGGTGAGCTTCGCCGGGATGTTCGCGAGGGTCACCGCTCCGTCCGTCGCCGTCCAGTCGGCCTTCGACAGGTCGAGCTCGGCGAAGGCCACGTCGTTCCGGGTGCCCCGGGCGGTGGTGACGTCGGCGGTGAGGGTGCCGCTGGAGCCCTTGGCCGTGACCTTCACGTCGCCGATGGTCCAGTCGATGCCGTGCGCGGCGCACGCGAAGGCGAGCTTTCCGGAGAAGGCGGCGTCGGCCTTGCGGGCGTCGGCGTCGAGGTCGGCCTTGACGAAGCCGAACTCGTAGGAGGAACCGTTCTTCCTCGCGCCGGCGGACGGGGTGACGGTGCCGCCGCAGGTCTGGGCCACGTACGTCCGCCAGCTCTGCTTCACGCCCCAGGTGAGACGGCCGTCGACGACACCGGAGGGGGTGGCGGGGGTGGCGGTCGCGGGTGCGGCGGTAGTGGGTGACGTGGTGGCGGGTGCCGTGGTGGGCGGGGCCGTGGTCGGGGGCGCGGTGGTGGGCGGGGCCGTGGTCGGCGGGGCGGTGGTCGGCCGGGCGCCCGCCTTGACCGTGAGGGTGGCCGCGTCGAGCGCGTCGCCCTCCTTGTAGAAGCCGGCGAACGCCGCCGCGCCGTCCTTCGTCAGCTTCGCCGGTATGTCCTTGAAGACCATCGCGCCGCCCGCGCCCTGGGCCGGCCGGACGCCGGTCATGTCGAGCGCGGCGAAGGCGATGTCGTCGCGGGTGGTGAAGGTGCCGTCCTTCTCCTTGGTGACGACGTCCGCGGTGATCTCGCCGGTGGGCGCGGCCGTGCCCTTGGTCGTCAGCCGTACGTCCGAGATCCGGATGTCGAGGACGCCCTCGTGGGCCTCGAAGTGGACGCCGCCCTTGAAGGAGTTGGCGGTGGCGTGGCTGCCCGTGTCGTACGTGCCGGTGCCGTCCACGAACGTGAAGACCCCGTTGCCCGCGGCCTGCCGGGCGCCGCCCTCGACGGTGGTCCTCCCGTGGGCGAAGGGCTGGGCCAGGTACGAGCGGAAGGACTGCTTGATGCCCCAGTCCAGGGTGCCGTCGCTCAGCGTCATCGGCGGCGCGGCCGCGTCGGCCGCGGCGGCGGGCAGGGCGAGCGCGACGGCGCCCGTGCCGAGGGCGGCCGCCGTGGCGACGGCGGCTGCCAGGGTGACGGAACGGCGCAGGGGGGTGGCCATGGGCGGGTCTCTCCTAGGGGTGCGAAAGGGTGCAAAGGGGTATGAAGGGGTGCGCGCGGGCGCGCGGGAGCCGGCGCGGGGCGCCTGGGATGCGGGACGGGGTACGGGGGGGGGAAGTCCGGGACGGTGTACGGGAGATGTGCGGGCTGGTCCGGGGTGGCGCGGGCCGCCGGGTCAGCCCGTGGGCGTGCCGGTACGGCGGCGGCGCACGGCGGCGAGGACCGCGAGGACGGCGACGAGCAGCGCACCGCCGCCGATCGCGAGGTAGGTGCCGGTGGCGGAGGTCTCGGTGGCCGGGGTGGCGGCGGTGGCGGCCGGGGCTTTCGGCGTGGTGGCGCCGGCGGACGGCGTGGGCCCGGCGTCGCTGCCCAGGTCGGGGAGCGGGGGCAGCTGGGCCTTGGTGTCGACGGCGACGGCGAGTGAGACGGGGTCCATCGCCGTGCCCGCCCGGTACATCCCGCCGAATGCCTCGGCGCCGCCCTCGGTGAGGGTGGCGGGGGCTTCGGTGACGAGGGCGATGCCGTCCTTCGCGGCGAAGCCGGGCGCGGCGAAGGTGACGAGGGGGACGGCAGCGCGGGTCGTGCCCGCGGTCGTGACGTCGGCGCTGAGGGTGCCGGTGCCGTCGGCGACCTTCACCCTGACCTTGCCGAGGGTGAGGTCGAGGTGGGCGCCGGTGAAGCGGACGCTGCCCGCGAAGGCGGCGTCGAGGCGGCGCTTCGTGGCGTCGTAGCTGCCCTTCCCGTCGGGGAAGCGGAAGAGCGCGCCGCCGTCCTGGGCTCCGCCGGTGAGCTTCCATCCGCCCTGGGCGATGGCGCCGGTGACGTACTCGCGGAAGGTGCGGCGGACGCCCCAGTCGACCTGGCCGCGCAGGGCGGCGGGCGAACTCGCCGTGGGCGAGGGGCCGGTGGAGGGGCCGGTGGTCGGCCGGCCGGTCGGCGGGGTCGGGGTCGGCTTCGGGGTGGTGGTCACGTCGACGGTGAGGCTGACGGGGTCCAGTGGGGTGCCCGCCGGGTAGTAGCCGGCGAAGGCGGTGGCGCCCTGGGCGGTGAGGGTGGCGGGCACGCCGGTGAGGGCGAGGGGGCTGCCGCCGCCGCGCATGTCGACGCCGCCGAGGTCGAGGGCGGCGAGGGGCACGCGGGAGGTGACGGTCACGCGGTCGCTGCCCTTGGCCTTGCTCGCCATGTCGGCGTAGAGGGTGCCGCGTCCGTTCCGGATGCTGACGCGGGGGCGGCTGAGGGTGAGGTCGAGTTCGTTGCCGCCGTCCGCCCTGCGGTGGCCGGTGAAGCGGACGCCGCCGGTGAAGGCGGCTTCGAAGGCGCCGGTCGCCGGATCGTAGGAGCCCTGGGCGGAGTGGAAGCGGAACCGGCTGCCGCCGGTCGTCGCGGCGCCGCCGGTGAGGCTCCAACCGCCTTGTGCGATGGGCCCGGTGACGTAGCTCTGGAAGGAGGACTTGATGCCCCAGTCGAGCCGTCCGCCCTGCACCGTACGGCTCTCCGCGTGGGCGGCGGTGGCCGGTGCCAGGGCTCCGAGCAGGGCCGCGAGCAGGGTCGCGGCAAGTGCGCGGGCGGATCTGGACAGCAGCATGGAGCCCCTCCGAGGGCTAGTGACTTAGGTAAGGCTAACCTAAGCTACATCGAGTCGGGGTGGAACCCCGCCGCCCCCGTGCACCCCCGGGGACGGACCAGGAGACGAACGACAGGACGGTGCCCGGTGCGCAGAACTCGCCTAGCGGGAGCGCTGACAGCAGCGCTCGCCCTCGCCTTCGCGGCGACCGGCTGCGGCGGCACGGGCCCCGGCGGGGGCGGAACCGGGAGCGGGGGCGGAGCCGGAAGCGCGCCCGCCGCGCGGGCGGCCCTCGCCCCCGACCGGGTCGAGCCGCTGGCCGCACCGGCCGCGCCCCGACTGCCCGTCACCGTCCCCTCGGCCGACGGCCGGAAGGTCACCGTTTCCTCCGCCGACCGGATCGTGCCGCTCAGCGGCTCCCTCAGCGAGATCGTCTTCACGCTGGGCCTCGGCGACCGTGTCGTCGCCCGGGACATCACCGCCACCTTCGAACAGGCCGCGGGGCTGCCGGTGGTGACGCGGGGTCACGACGTCTCCGCCGAGAGCGTGCTCTCGCTCCGGCCGACCCTCGTGCTCGCCGAGTCCACCACGGGACCGGCCGAGGCCATCGCCCAGATCCGGGACGCGGGCGTCCCGCTCGTGGTCGTGAAGCCCGCCGAGGGGCTCGCCGACGTCGGCACCCGGATCGACGCGGTGGCCGCCGCCCTCGGCGCGCCCGGCTCCGGCACGGAGCTGCGCGAGCGCACCCGGGCGCGGATCGACGCCGTACGGAAGGGGATTCCGGCCGGCCGGGAGAAGCCGCGGGTGGCGTTCCTCTACGTGCGCGGCTCGGCCGCCGTCTATCTGCTCGGCGGGGCCGAATCCGGCGCGAGCTCCCTGCTCGAAGCGGCCGGGGCGGTGGACGCGGGCAAGGAGTCGGGGCTCACGAAGGACTTCACGCCGATCACCAGCGAGGCGCTCGCGCAGGCCGCGCCCGACGCGCTCCTCGTCATGAGCAAGGGCCTGGCCTCGGTCGGCGGCGTCGACGGTCTGGTGCGGATCCCGGGCGTCGCCGAGACCCCGGCCGGCGCCGCCCGCCGGGTCGTCACCGTCGACGACGGCGTCCTCCTCAACTACGGCCCGCGCACCGACCAGGTCCTGAAGTCCCTGGCCGGCCAGTTGTACGGGGAGGCGAGGTGACGGCGGCTCCCCGGACGGACCAGCCCGTCCGTCCCCTGCCGGACCGGGCCGACCCGCCGGCCGCGGCCGACCGCCCGCGGCGCGGCCGGGCCACCGTCCTCACGCTCGGTCTGCTCGCCGCCCTGCTGCTGCTCTCGCTGCTGTCCGCCGGGGTCGGGGCGTACGAGATCCCGCTCGGCGACGTCCTCGCCTCCGTCCGGCACCGGACCGGGCTCGGCGGGCACGCGCTCGACCGCACGGCGGAGAGCGTCCTGTGGAACATCCGGCTGCCCCGGGTGGTCCTGGCCGTCCTGGTCGGCGCGTCCCTGGGCTGCGCGGGCGCCCTGATGCAGGGCGTGTTCGGCAACCCGCTCGCGGAGCCCGGCGTCATCGGCATCTCGGCGGGCGCGGCGGTGGGCGCGGTCGGGGCGATCGCACTGGGGCTCACCTTCCTCGGCAACTGGACGGTGACGGTCTGCGCGTTCGTCGCGGGGCTCGCCACGGTGCTGCTGGTGTACGCGATGTCCCGCTCGGGCGGGCGTACGGAGGTGGTGACGCTGATCCTCACCGGCATCGCGGTGAACGCCTTCGCCGGGGCCCTGATCGGCCTCTTCCTCTTCTTCGCCGACAACGCGCAGGTCACCCAGATCACCTTCTGGCAGCTGGGTTCGCTGGCCCAGGCGACCTGGCCGAAGGTCCTCGCGGTGCTGCCGTGCGCGCTGCTCGGCCTGGCCGTCGCGCCCTTCCACTCGCGGCGGCTCGACCTGCTGGCGCTCGGCGAGCGGCCCGCCCGCCATCTGGGCGTGGACGTGGAGCGGTTGCGGGTGGTGCTGATCCTGGTGGTGGCGCTGCTCACGGCGGCGGCGGTCGCGGTGGCCGGGATCATCACCTTCGTCGGCCTGCTCGTACCGCATCTGCTGCGGATGGCGAACGGCCCCGGCCACCGCTTCCTGGTGCCGGGCAGCGCGCTGGGCGGGGCCGTCGTCCTCGCGGCCGGTGATCTCGCGGCCCGTACGGTCGCGGCGCCGGCCGAACTTCCGCTGGGCGTCCTCACCGCCCTCCTCGGCAGCCCCTTCTTCTTCTGGCTGTTGCGCAGGACCCGTCGCAAGCAAGGTGGTTGGGCATGACATCGGTACGACTCCGGGGACTGCTGCCGCGGCCGCGCGCCCGGTCGCTCCCCTCCCCCGCCGCGCCCGGCGCGCTCGTCGCCGAGGCCGTCGGCGTACGGGTGGACCGGGGGCGCCGGACGGTCCTCGACGGGGTGGGGATCGGGGTGCGGGCCGGCGAGGTGCTCGCGCTCGTGGGGCCCAACGGCGCCGGGAAGTCGACGCTGCTCGCCGCGCTCGCGGCGGATCTGGCCCCGGACGCCGGGGAGGTACGGATCGGGGGGCGGCCCGCGGGCGACTGGCCGGCCGGGGAACTCGCCCTGCGCCGGGCGGTGCTGCCGCAGGCCGCCGCGCTCTCCTTCCCGTTCCCGGTCGCCGAGGTGGTGCGGATGGGCCGGGCCCCGTGGGCGGGGACCGCGCGGGAGGAGGAGGACGAGGCGGCCGTCGCCGGGGCGATGGCGGCCACCGAGGTCGCGGCCTTCGCGGGGCGGCCCTTCTCGGCGCTTTCGGGCGGCGAGCGGGCGCGGGTGGCGCTGGCCCGCGTACTGGCCCAGCGGACCGGTCTGTTGCTGCTCGACGAGCCGACCGCCGCGCTGGACCTGCGCCACCAGGAGCTGGTCCTCCGGGTCTGCCGGGAGCGCGCGGCGGCCGGGGACGCGGTGGTGGTCGTCCTGCACGACCTGGGGCTCGCCGCCGCGCACGCGGACCGGGTCGCGGTGCTGCACGAGGGGCGGATCGCGGCGGACGGGCCGCCGGCGGCGGTGCTGGACGCGGAGTTGCTGAGCGGGGTCTACCGGCAGCGGGTGGAGGTGTTCCCGCATCCGCGGACGGGCGTTCCGCTGGTGGTCCCTGTGCGCGCGGGCGGGGCGGCGGCCTCCGTTCCCGCCGCTCCTACCGCCACGTAAACCAAATCAGGACAATCCTCCCCGCTTGACCTGCTCTTGACCAAGCCATGAGAACCCCATGAAGTCCCTGTGATTCCGCCGTGTCCGGTCCGCCGGGCCTGAGAGCTGAATCACTGGACGGGTGGGTATGGCTGAGGTAAGCCTCGGTTAAGTTAGGTCCGCCTCACCCCCGTCCCCGCTTTCCTGGAGCCCTCATGCGAGCCGTCCGCCTCTCCGTCGTCACCGCCGCCGCGACCGCGGCCGCTCTGACCGCCGTCACGGGCTGCGCCGAGAAAAGCGATTCCAAGGCCGACGACGGCACCATCACCGTCGTCGCCAAGGACGACTCCTGTGAGGTCTCCAAGAAGGAGTTCCCGGCCGGCCACGTGAAGCTGGCCGTCGAGAACCGCGGCTCCAAGGTCACCGAGGTCTACGTCCTCTTCCCGGACGACCGGATCGTCACCGAGCGCGAGAACATCGGCCCCGGCACCAAGGCCACCATCACCGCCGAGGTGAAGGCCGGCGACTACGCCATCGCCTGCAAGCCCGGCATGAAGGGCGACGGCATCCGCCAGCAGGTCAAGGTCACCGGCGCCGGCCAGGCCGCCGCCAAGCGCTCCCCCGAGATGGACACGGCCGTCGCCGCCTACCGCCAGTACGTCCAGGCGCAGGCCGACGAGACCCTCCCCAAGGTGAAGGTCTTCACCGACGCCGTCCGCGCCGGTGACATCGAGGCCGCCAAGAAGGCCTACGCCGACTCCCGCATCGGCTGGGAGCGCACCGAGCCGGTCGCCGAGTCCTTCGGTGACATCGACCCCAAGGTCGACGTCCGCGAGGACGGCCTGGAGGACGGCCAGGACCCGGCGAAGGACTGGACCGGCTGGCACCGCCTGGAGAAGGCGCTCTGGCAGGACAAGAAGATCGGCGACCGCGAGAAGCAGCTCGCCGACCTCCTCGACAAGGACCTCGCGGACTGGGTGAAGCGCGTCGGCAAGGCCGAGATCACCCCGACCTCCATGGCCAACGGCGCCAAGGAGCTCCTGGACGAGGTCGCCACCGGCAAGGTCACCGGCGAGGAGGAGCGCTACTCGCACACCGACCTCGTCGACTTCAAGGCGAACGTCGAGGGCGCGCAGAAGTCCTTCGAGCTGCTCAAGCCGGTCGCCTCGAAGAACGACGCCAAGCTCGTCGCCGAACTCGACAAGCAGTTCGCCGCGCTGAACACGCTGCTCGACAAGTACCGCGCCGACAAGAGCGGCTACGCCTTCACCTCGTACGAGAAGGTCGGCAAGGCCGAGCGCAAGGAGCTCTCCGACGGCGTCAACGCGCTGGCGGAGCCGCTCTCCAAGCTCGCCGCCGCGGTCGTGAAGTAGCAGGGGGACCACTCATGAGCGACGAGACGAACACCACGGAGCAGGCCGCCGCGCCCTCCCGCCGCAAGGTCATCGGCTGGGGCGGCGCCGGGCTCGCGCTCGGTGCCGCCGCGGCCGGCGGCGCCGTGGCGCTGACCCGGGACGGCGACGGCACCGCCCCGGTCGCCGACACCGGCGGTGCCGTGCCCTTCCACGGCGCGCACCAGGCCGGCATCGCCACCGCCGTGCAGGACAGGCTGCACTTCGCCTCCTTCGACGTGAAGACGAAGGACCGCGCGGAGCTGGTCCAGCTCCTCAAGGACTGGACGCGGGCCGCCGAGCGGATGACGGCCGGCGCCGAGGTCGGCGAGGGCGCCTACGGCGGCCTGCCGGAGGCCCCGCCGGACGACACCGGCGAGGCGCTGGGCCTCAAGCCCTCCCGCCTCACCCTCACCATCGGCTTCGGCCCCTCGCTCTTCGACGAGCGTTTCGGGCTGAAGGACAAGCGGCCCGGGGCCTTGGTGGATCTGCCCAAGTTCCCGGGCGACAACCTGGACGCGGCCCGCAGCGGCGGCGACCTCTGCGTGCAGGCCTGCGCGGACGACCCGCAGGTCGCCGTGCACGCCATCCGTAACCTGGCCCGCATCGGCTTCGGCAAGGTCGCGGTGCGCTGGTCGCAGCTGGGCTTCGGCAAGACGTCCTCGACGACCCCGGACGCCCAGACCCCGCGCAACCTCTTCGGCTTCAAGGACGGCACCCGCAACATCGCGGGCACCGACACCGAGCGGCTCGCCAAGCACGTGTGGGTCTCCGGCAAGGACGCCGAGGGCGCCGCGGCCTGGATGGACGGCGGCTCGTACCTGGTCGCCCGCCGCATCCGCATGAACGTCGAGACCTGGGACCGCACCCCGCTGGCCGAGCAGGAGGACATCTTCGGCCGCGACAAGCGCGAGGGCGCCCCGGTCGGCAAGGCCAAGGAGCACGACGAGCCGTTCCTGAAGGCGATGAAGCCGGACTCCCACGTCCGGCTCGCCCACCCGGACAGCAACAACGGGGCGACGATCCTGCGCCGCGGCTACTCCTTCACCGACGGCACGGACGGTCTCGGCCGTCTGGAGGCGGGCCTGTTCTTCCTGGCGTACCAGAAGGACGTCCGCACCGGCTTCATCCCGGTGCAGACCTCGCTGGCCAAGTCCGACGTGCTCAACGAGTACACACAGCACGTGGGTTCGGCGCTCTTCGCCGTCCCGCCGGGCGTCCGTGACAAGGACGACTGGTGGGGCCGGGCGCTGTTCTCGTGATCGAGGAGGGGAACCGAGGTGCTCGGTAACTATCTGATCGGCCTGCGCGAAGGCCTCGAAGCCAGCCTGGTCGTCTGCATCCTCATCGCCTATCTGGTGAAGACGGGACGCCGTGACGCGCTGAAGCCGGTCTGGATCGGCATCGGTGTGGCCGTCGGCGTGGCCCTGGCCTTCGGCGCCGGCCTGGAGTTCGGCTCGCAGGAGCTGACCTTCGAGGCACAGGAGCTGCTCGGCGGCTCGCTGTCCATCGTGGCGGTGGTCCTGGTGACCTGGATGGTCTTCTGGATGCGGCGGACGGCCCGGCACCTCAAGGCCGAGCTGCACGGCAAGCTGGACGCCGCCCTGCGGATGGGCACGGGCGCGCTGGTCGCCACCGCGTTCCTCGCGGTGGGCCGGGAGGGCCTGGAGACGGCGCTGTTCGTGTGGGCCTCGGTGCGTGCCTCATCGGACGGCACGTACGCGCCTCTGACCGGCGTCCTCCTCGGTCTGCTGACGGCGGTGCTGCTCGGCTGGCTGTTCTACCGGGGCGCGCTGAAGATCAACCTGGCGAAGTTCTTCACCTGGACCGGCGGCATGCTGGTCGTGGTGGCGGCGGGCGTCCTCGCGTACGGCGTGCACGACCTCCAGGAGGCGCGCTTCCTCGGCGGCCTCGCGGACAAGGCCTTCGACGTCTCGGCGACCATCCCGCCGGACAGCTGGTACGGCACGGTCCTCAAGGGCGTCTTCAACTTCCAGCCGGATCCGACGGTCCTTCAGGTCACGGTGTGGGCGCTGTATCTGATCCCGACGCTCGCGCTGTTCCTGGCCCCGATAGGGTCGGGTGCGTCCGTGCGGGTGAAGAAGCAGAAGGCGACCGATGACAAGGCTGAGGCTGCGGCGAGCGCCGAGACGGCCGGTTGAGCGACTGACGGCAGGATCGCCGGGCCGGCCGGCGCGACCGCTCGAACGCGGGACGCGCCGACCGGTCCGGCTGTTCGCGGCGACGGCGGCGGCGACCGTCCTGTCGCTGACCGCGAGCGGCTGTGTGACCGTGCACGGCGAGACGGCGCTGCTGCCGCCGGCGACGAAGGCCGAGGCGGCGCAGGCCCTCGCGGACTTCACGGCCGCCTACAACCGGGCCGACAAGGCGTACGACCCGGCGCTCGACGCGGGCCGGGTCACCGGTCCGCTCGGCGAGATCAACCAGGCCGGCCTGCGCGCCCGGTCGATCAACACGCCCGGCGGGAACAAGAACCACAGGCCGCTCGAGCTGACGGACGCGCGTTTCGTGCTGCCCAGGAAGGCCGGCTGGCCGCGCTGGTTCGTCGCGGACACCGACACCAACCGGGACGTCGACCAGGGCGCCGGCGACCAGCGCTGGCTGCTGGTCTTCGTGCGCAACGGGCCGCAGCAGCTGTGGGAGGTCGCCTACCTCGGCATCCTCGGCGCCTCGGAGGTGCCCGAGTTCGCCGAGGAGGCCGGATACGCGGTGCCGGTCCCGTCGGACGGTGACGCGCTCGCGGTCGCCCCCCGGGACCTGGGCAAGCGGTACGTCTCCTATCTGAAGGACGGGCAGGGCCCGTTCGCGCCGGGCGCGCACACCACCGAGTGGCGGGCGCAGCGGGAGAAGACGGCCAAGCGGCCGGGGCTCGCCACCCAGTACCTCGACAAGACCACCGACCAGGGCGACTTCGCGCCGCTCGGGCTGCGGACGCGGGACGGCGGCGCGCTCGTCTTCTTCGCCACCCGGTACTTCGAGCGGCAGACGACGGCGAAGGGCTACCGGCCCAAGGTCGGTCCTGACGTCAAGGCGCTGCTGACCGGCGAGATCAAGAACACGGTCACCCGCGAGTGGGTGTCGAGCCAGGCGGTCCTGGTGAAGCCGGCGGGCGCGGACCGCGACGCCGTCACGGTCGCGAGCCGGCTCCAGGGCGTGGTGGGCGCGGAAGGCTCGTAGGGCCCTTGGGGCCCTTGGGGCCCGTCTTCCGGGGCGGGCCGGATCGGGGCGCGGGGCCTCAGCGGGTCAGGGGCCAGGCGATCTCGTGGGCGGTGTGCTCGCCATCGCCGTCCGCCTCGCGCTCGGCGGCGTGGCGCGCGCAGGCGTCCTGGAGGGTCTCCAGGAGGTTCAGCGGGTCGGGCAGCGGGTGCTCGGGGCCGCGGACCCAGGCGACGACGGGATGGTCGTCCTCGTCGCCGGGGAGGCGGGCGGGCGGTACGAGGACGTAGCTGCCGCGGCAGTGCCAGCGCAGCCCCGGGTGTTCGTCCATCGTCTCCGGGTGGCAGTCGAGCTCACACGGCCACCACTCGTCCTCGTCCTCGGGGGTGCCGCGGGTGGCGGTGAAGAAGAGCATGCGCCCGCCGACCGTGTCGACGTCGGCGGACTCGGCGACGGGCCCGACCTCGACGCCCTCGGCGAGGAGGCGGTCGAGGGCGGCGCGGCCGGCGGCCAGCGGCACGTCGAGGACGTCGTGGACCATGCCGGTGGCGGTGACGAAGTTGGCCTTGGGCTCGTTCCTGGCCCAGCGCTCGATCTGGGCGCGGTCGGTGGTCGACTGCGTCTGCCAGGCGAAGGAGACGGGGTGGCGGGCCGGGGTCGGACAGCCGATCCGCTCACAGGAACAGCTGTAGCCGACGGGGTACGCGGCGGGGGCGAGGGGCAGTCCGGCGGCGGCGACGGCCAGGAGCAGCTTCTCGCGGTCGTTCCCGTCGTCGGCCGCCGCGCGTTTGGGGCGCCTGCGCAGCCACTGTGCGAGTTTGCTCTCCGTGCCGCGGTAGCGGCCGATGCCGTCGCCCATCTATCCCCTCACACCTCATGCTCGCCCGTTCGGCTCTGCCCATGGTCCCACCATCCTGCGCCCCGGGTGACCGGAGTGCGGAACCGGGGTCGGCCCGAGGCGCCCGACGGCGGTCAGTTCCTCGGCGCGAGGCCGCGCAGGGCGAGGTCGACGAGGGCGTCGGCGTAGGCGTGGGTGAGCGGCAGGGTGCGGTGGAGCCAGCGGTGGTGGAGGGGTCCGACGAGGAGTTCGACGGCGAGGCGGGGGTCGGCGTCGGGGTCGGCCTGGCCCGCCGCCTGGGCGGCCTCGATGCGGCGGACGTAGTACTGGAGCTGGGGTTCGAGCAGGGCTTCGGTGAAGCGGGCGCCGAGTTCGGGGTCGACGATCCCCTCGGCGGCGAGGGCGCGGGTGGGGGCGTCGAAGGCGGGGTCGTTCATCTCGTCGACGGTGGCGCGCAGCACGTACCGGAGGTCGGCGGCGAGGTCGCCGGTGTCGGGGATCTCACTGTCGGCGTCACCACCAAGGGCCTCGTTGGCGCGGGCCGCGAGGTCGAGGAAGGCGTCGAGGAGTACGGCCGCCTTGGAGGGCCACCAGCGGTAGATGGTCTGCTTGCCGACTCCGGCGCGGGCGGCGATGCCTTCGATGGTGGTCTTCGCGTAGCCGGTCTCGGAGACGAGGGCGAGGGCGGCGTCGAAGATGGCGCGGCGGGAGCGCTCGCTGCGGCGGGAGGCGTCGGGGGCGGCTTTGGCGGGCCTGGTCTCGGACATGGGCCCAATCTAGCAGCGAACGAGACGAGACGTCTCGCCATGGGTCGTATGAGATGACGGCGCCGAACCACCCGAACGGTCCACTGCGCGAAGGCCGCCGAGAGCGGACCATGGGGTCCACCGATCTTCGGTTCTTCCGTCCACCCGTCCGTGAGGAGCCCTCATTGCGCCCCACTCCGCGCACGTCCTCGCCCCGCCGTTATCTGATGTGCCCACCCGCGCACTTCACGGTGACGTACTCCATCAACCCCTGGATGGACCCCACCAAACCGGTCGACCTGCCGCTCGCCCTCGCCCAGTGGGAGGACCTGCGCGACCGCTACCGGGCGCTCGGCCACACTGTGGAGCTCCTGCGGCCCGACCCGGCGCTGCCGGACATGGTCTTCGCGGCGAACGGCGCCACCGTCGTCGACGGCCGGGTCCTGGGCGCCAAGTTCGCCCACCCGGAGCGGGCGCCCGAGGCCGACGCGCACCTGTCCTGGTTCCGCAGGAACGGTTGGGCGGACGACGCCGTGCGGGTGCCCGAGCACGTGAACGAGGGCGAGGGCGACTTCGCCGTCACCGCCTCCTGGATCCTCGCCGGACGCGGCTTCCGCTCCAGCCCGCTCTCCCACGACGAGGCGCAGGAGTTCTTCGGCCGCCCGGTGATCGGCCTGGAGCTGGTGGACCCGCGCTACTACCACCTGGACACCGCGCTCTGCGTCCTCGACGACACCCGCGACGAGATCATGTACTTCCCGGAGGCCTTCTCCCCCGGCAGCCGCGCGGTCCTCGCCCGGCTGTTCCCCGACGCGCTCGTCGCCACCGCCGAGGACGCGGCGGCCCTCGGGCTCAACGCGGTCAGCGACGGCCTGCACGTCCTCCTGCCGCAGGCGGCGGTCGGCCTCTTCGACCCGCTGCGCCGCCGCGGCTTCGAACCCCTCGGCATGGACCTCGGCGAACTCCTCAAGGGCGGCGGCAGCGTGAAGTGCTGCACCCAGGAGCTGCGCCCCTAGACCTCCGGGTCTAGTCGTCGAGCTCCGGCGGCCAGGAGTCGCCCCAGTCCGCGTCACGGGCCTGCTTGTACAGGGGCCCGTGCCGCTTGGTGACGTTCTCCCTGGCCAGCCCGTCGGGGCCGCAGAGGTCGAGCTGGACCAGGCCCTTGCGGATCTGCGGCCTGCGGATGACGCGGGAGACCGTGGGGGTCACCGGGAACCTGGTCGCGGCGACGTAGCTGTACTTCTCGTCCTCGTACGGCAGCGAGCCGCCCTTCACCCGCCGGTGCAGCGAGGAGCGGCTGACCCGGGCCGCGAAGTGGCACCAGTCCGTGCCCGGCTCGATCGGGCAGGCCCCGCTGTGCGGGCAGGGCGCGGCGACGGTGAAGCCGGCCTCGACGAGCAGGGTGCGGGCGGCGATGATCCGCTCGTAGCCGTCGGGGGTGCCGGGCTCGACGATCACGACCGCCTGCCCGACCCGCGCCGCCTCCGTCACCAGCGCCGTCCGGTCGGCCTCGGTCAGCTCCTTGAGGACGTACGAGACGGTGACGAGGTCCGCGGCGGCGAGGCTCAGCGCGGCGCCGATCCGCTCGCGCCGCCACTCGGCGTCCAGCACCCCGGCGGCCAGTTCCCGGCCGAGCGCGAGGGCGGGCTCGGCCCAGTCGAGCACGGTGGTGCGCGGCGGCTCCTGCCCCCACGCCTCGGCGACGGCCCAGCCCGCCGCGCCGGTGCCGCCGCCCACGTCGGTGTGCGTGCGGGGTGCCCAGTCGGGCGCCGCGTCCCGGAGGGCGTACAGGGCGCCCCGTACCGCCTCGAAGGTCGCCGGCATCCGGTACGCGGCGTACGCGGCGACGTCGGAGCGGTCGCGGAGCACGGGGGCGTCCGTCGGGGTGGTCCCCCGGTAGTTGGCGATCAGCCGCTCGACGGCCTTGGCGGCCTGGCTGGGCGGCAGCCCGTCGAGGAGCCCGGCGAGGGCGGCGCGCAGGGACTCGGCGGAGGCAGGTGAGGCGTTCACCGAGACAGTCTAGGCGGCGGGGCCGGGCGCCCTTTCCGCCCCGCCGGGGCCTTCAGAGCTCGCCGCGGGTGGACTGCCAGGGGCGGCACAGGCCGAGGAAGACGGCGAGGGCGAGCAGGGCGCAGGCGACCTGGACGACGGCCATGGGGACGGCGGTGTGCTCGCCCGCGATGCCGACGAGGGGGGAGGCGACGGCGCCGACGAGGAAGGAGGTGGTGCCGAGGAGCGCGGAGGCCGATCCGGCGGCGTGCGGAGTGCGGGTCAGGGCGAGGGCGTTGGTGTTCGGCAGGGCGACGCCCATCGCGGACATCAGGACGAAGAGGGCGGCGGCGATCGGGAAGAGGCCGACCTCGCCGAAGACGCCGGTGGTCATGAGGAGCAGCGCGAGGGAGGCGAGGAGGATCGTCCCGAGGCCCCAGCCGAGCACCTTGTCGAGGCGGACGCGGCCGACGAGGAGCTTGCCGTTGACCTGGCCGAGGGCGACGAGGCCGACCGAGTTGACGCCGAAGAGCAGGCTGAAGGTCTGCGGGGAGGCGCCGTAGATCTCCTGGACGACGAACGGCGAGGCCGAGATGTACGCGAAGAGCGCGGCGAAGCCGAAGCCGCCGGCCAGCATGTAGCCGGCGAAGACCCGGTCGGCGAGGAGGCCGCGCATGGTGCGCAGGGCCGCGCCGACGCCGCCGTGGTGGCGGCGCTCGGGCGGCAGCGTCTCGTCGAGGAACCGCCAGACGACGAAGGTGAGCAGGACGCCGATGACGGTGAGGACGTGGAAGACGCCCCGCCAGTCGGTGATCCGCAGGATCTGGCCGCCGATGAGCGGGGCGACGATCGGCGCGGCGCCGGAGACCAGCATGAGGGTGGAGAAGAAGCGGGCCATCTCGACGCCGTCGTAGAGGTCGCGGACGACGGCGCGGGCGATGACGATGCCGGCGGCGCCGGCGAGGCCCTGGAGCAGCCGGGCGCCGATGAGGAGTTCGGCGGTGGGCACGAGGGCGCAGGCGGCGGTGGCGAGGACGTAGACGACCATGCCGGCGAGCAGCGGGCGGCGGCGTCCCCACTTGTCGCTCATGGGGCCGACGACGAGCTGGCCGAGGGCCATGCCGGCGAGGCAGGCGGTGAGGGTGAGCTGGACGGTGGCGGCGGGGGCGTGGAGCGAGCCGGTGACCTCCGGCAGCGCCGGCAGGTACATGTCCATGGAGAGCGGGGGCAGGGCGGTGAGCCCGCCCAGGACGAGCACGATCAGCAGCCCGGTGCGCCGGGCGGCGGTCACCACGGGGGCTGTTGCGGTTATGTGCCCTTGTGTTGTCTTCTGGCCGCTCTCGGGCATCGACTGCTCCATTTCGTTTGAAACCTTGCCTATGCTCTCAGCTCGATCGGCATGGTCGAGACCTCAGTAGAACGGATGGGCGAACATGGAGAGAACGGTGCGCTGGGGAATCCTGGCGACGGGCGGGATAGCCGAACGCTTCACCACGGACCTGCTGACGCTCGACGGGGTCGAGGTCGTCGCGGTCGCCTCCCGCACGGAGGCCTCCGCCAAGGCCTTCGCGGACCGCTTCGGGATCCCGCGGGCGTACGGGGAATGGGCCGGGCTCTTCGCCGACGCGGACGTCGACGTGGTGTACGTGGCCAACCCGCACGCCGCCCACCGCGCCGCGGCCGGCCTGGCCCTGGAGGCCGGCAAGGCGGTGCTGTGCGAGAAGTCCCTCACGCTCAACGCCCAGGAGGCCGGGGAACTGGTCGGCCTCGCCCGGGACCGCGGCCTCTTCCTCATGGAGGCCATGTGGATGTACTGCAACCCGCTGATCCGCCGGCTCGTCCAGCTGGTCCGCGGCGGCGCGATCGGCGAGGTCCGCACCGTCCAGGCCGACTTCGGGCTCGTGGGCCCCTTCGACGCCGGCCACCGGCTGCTCGACCCTGCCGTCGGCGGCGGCGCCCTCCTCGACCTCGGGGTCTACCCGGTGTCGTTCGCGCACCTGCTGCTCGGCGAGCCCTCCTCCGTACAGGCACACGCGCTGCTCTCCCCCGAGGGCGTCGACCTGAACACGGGCATGCTGCTCGGCTGGGACTCGGGCGCCTCCGCGCTGCTGTCCTGCTCGCTCGTCGCCGACACCCCGCTCACCGCGTCCGTGACGGGCACCCTCGGCCGCATCGACGTCCCGCGCGGCTTCTTCTACCCCGAGCGGTTCACCCTGCACCGCCACGGCGCCGAGCCGGAGGAGTACGTCAACGACGACCACCCGCACTCGCTGCGACACGAGGCCGAGGAGGTCATGCGCTGTCTGCGGGCGGGCGCCACCGAGTCCCCCCTCGTCCCCCTCGACGGCTCGCTCGCCGTGATGCGGACGCTCGACGCGGTACGGGAGCGCGTCGGCGTCCGCTATCCCTCGGAGGTCGCCGCCATACGGGCGTGAGCCCCGGGTTGCCCGCCTCCGTGACACAGCAGGCGGCGGTGGTGACGGGAACGCCCGGCCGGGTCACGTACGGGACCGTACGGAAGTCGGCGCGGGCGCCCGAAGCGCAGCCGCCGGTACAGCCTCATGTCGGGCCCCTCGGGCAGCTGGGGGCGGCGATGGGGGTCCCCCTGCTCGAGCGAAGCCGAGAGCCGGCGGCGGCCGCGGCGCCGGCCGCCGGCAGCTGGGTCGCGAAGGCGAGCGCGGCGGCCGCGCCGGTGACGCCGTCCGTCATTCGCTGCCTTGTCGAGTACAGAACATCCACGTGTCGGACGGATGAGTTCACGGTGCACACGTCTCGCGTACGCTGCGCGCCCATGAGCATCGCAGTGGTGACGGGAGCGGGATCGGGCATCGGCCGGAGCGTGGCGCTGGCGCTCGCGGAAGCCGGCTGGTCGGTGGCCCTCGCGGGCCGCCGCGCGGACGCCCTCGCGGAGACGGCCGCGGCCGTCCCGGGCGGCGACTTCCTGACCGTCCCGACGGACGTGACCTCCCCCGAGCAGGTCGCCGCCCTCTTCGCGGCCGTACGCGACCACTACGGCCGCGTCGACCTGCTCTTCAACAACGCCGGCACCTTCGCCGGCGGCGGCGTCCCCGTCGAGGACCTCGACCCCGACACCTGGCGCGCCGTCGTCGACGTCAACCTCACCGGCGCCTTCCTCTGCGCCCAGGCCGCCTTCCGCGCCATGAAGGACCAGACCCCGCAGGGCGGCCGCATCATCAACAACGGCTCCATCTCCGCCCATGTGCCGCGCCCGCACTCCATCGCGTACACGGCGACGAAGCACGCGATGACCGGCCTCACCAAGTCCCTCTCCCTCGACGGCCGCCCCTACCGCATCGCCTGCGGCCAGCTCGACATCGGCAACGCGGCGACCGAGATGACCGCCCGCATGCAGACCGGCATCCTCCAGGCGAACGGTGAGCTCGCGGCCGAGCCGGTGATGGACGCGGCCGACGTGGCGGCGACCGTGGTGCACATGGCGGCCCTGCCCCTGGAGGCGAACGTCCAGTTCGCCACGGTCATGGCCACCGCGATGCCGTACATCGGCCGGGGGTAGCACCCCCGGCCCGTGCGCGGGGGACTACGCCTGCCCGGTCTCGAAGCGGCTGATCTTCCCGCCGTCGACGGTGAACTGCCACTTGGTGCGCATCTCGCCCCAGGTGTCGTTGCGGTAGCGGGCGACGAGCACCCGCCCGTCGCCCTTCTCGGACTCGATCTCCATGTGCCCCCGCGAGGAGAACACCTCCTTCTCCGTCCAGGCCTCCAGGTCGCGCTCCGACCCGTCGTCGGACATCGTCGCGCCCGGCGCGAGCGTCGCCCGGAAGGCCTCCTGGTCGTTGGCGTTGAGGGCCGTGACGAAGTCACGCACGGCGGGGTCGCTGAGCTGGTTCACGGGAATCGTCATGCCCCACCCGTACACCCGACCTCCCCCGCCGCCCGTACGCCCGGGCCGCGAGGTCCCCCCGACAGCCGTTCCGGACCCCCGCCGGCCGCGCCCTGACGACTTCTCAGCGCCACCCGGCGTACCGCCCGCGTGTTCCCTCGCCGCGTCCCCTCCCGGCCCGGCACTATCGCTCCACCCACAGGAACCACCCAGGAGGAGTCATGTCGGACATCGGCGCGGTCGTCAGGCTGTACGCGAAGGGGGCCCCGGTCGGGGTCGAGGACGGAGCCCTCGTCGGCTTCCTCACCGACCGGGCCCGGGCCGCCGAATGGCTGGTCACCCGCGAGACCGACGGCTTCCGGTTCACCGCGAAGGGCACCGACGACACCATCGCCTCGGCCGGCGCCGACCGCGCCCCCGCCCTCGTCCGCCCCGACGCCTCCCCCGCGTCCGTCTGGCGGATCCAGCGCGTCGACGACACCGGCACCACCACCCTCACCTCGCTCGCCGAGCTCCGCACCGGCACCCACCTCATCGACCAGCACGGCCTCGCCCTCGGCCGCGACCTCTTCGAGGACCGCTCCCTCCGCCCCAAGCGCGTCTTCGTCCGCACCGACGACCGCGACCCGCAGTGGACGATCGAGGTCCTCGACTGAGCGCACCCCCGCGAACACCCTGTCCGAATGCCGCCAGCACCCCGGGGCACGCGCGCGCGAGGCTGACCGCATGAACACGGACACGCTCACGTACACCGCGCTCCCCATCGCCGCCGGCACCCTCGCCCTGCTGCGCCTCGCCGACGACGCCGGCCGGGCACCGGAGCCGTACACCGTCACCGACGGCGGCGACCCGCTCCGCTGCTGCCTGCGTCCCTCCGTCCCCGGCGACCGGATCGCCCTCGTCTCGTACGCGCCCCTGCGCCGCTGGGCCGCCGCCACCGGCGCCGACCCGGGCGCCTACGACGAACAGGGCCCCGTCTTCATCCACGCCGACGACTGCGGCGGCCCCACCCCCTCGGCGACCTACCCCTTCGCCCGCGCCGGAGCCCTCCGCACCGTCCGCCGCTACGACTCCGCCGGCCACATCGCCGGCGGCCGCCTCCTCGCCCTCCCCGACGCCTCCCCCGACACCGTCGACCAGGCCTTCACCGACGCCTTCACCGAAGCCTTCGCCGACCCCACCGTCGCCCTCGTCCACGTCCGCGCCCTCGAATACGGCTGCTTCATGTTCGAAGTCCGCCGCCCCCGCCCCTGACCACGGCACACGAAAGGGCCCCCGCCGGGAAATCCCGGGCGGGGGCCCTTTTCGTGAAGGGGGCAGACGAGTCGGGCTGTACGCCGGGTTCTGTGCCCCGGGACCTCGCGGTCGTCGGGGCGACGGCCATCCATCTAGGGCCGGCGTTGCCGCCGGCCTCGTGCGGTCTACCCGCGGACTCGGGCGAGCAGCCCTCGAACATCCGCGCAGGGACACCGGGGTGTCCCCTCTTGACCTTGCTCCGAGTGGGGTTTACCTAGCCGCCTGAGTCACCTCAGGCGCTGGTGGTCTCTTACACCACCGTTTCACCCTTACCGAGGGCCGAAGCTCCCGGCGGTCTGTTTTCTGTGGCACTGTCCCGCGGGTCACCCCGGGTGGCCGTTAGCCACCACCCTGCTCTGTGGAGCCCGGACGTTCCTCGGGGGGATCCGGGGATCCCCACGCGGCCGTCCGCCCGGCTCGTCTGCCGTGCCGACCATGCTACCCGCAGGGGGGCGGGTGCTTGACCTTGCCGTGGCGTCAGGGTTTCTACTGGGCGGCATGCGTATCGGCGAGATCGCCGCGCTGGTCGGGGTGACCCCCAGGGCCGTGCGGTACTACCACCAGTCGGGGCTGCTGCCCGAGCCCGCGCGGCGGGCGAACGGATACCGGGAGTACGGGGTCCGGGACGCCGTGCTGCTCGCGCGGATCCGGCGGCTGACCGAGCTGGGGCTCGGGCTCGACGAGGTGCGCGGGGTGCTGGCGGACGACGAGGGGAGGGGGCTCGTGGAGGTCCTGGAGGAGCTGAACGAGGATCTGGCGCGGCAGGAGGCCGTGATCAGGGAGCGGCGGGAGCGGCTCGCGGTGCTGCTCGCGGAGGCGCGGGCCGGGCGGCTGCCTGCCGAGGGGCCGGTGTCGCCGGAGCTGGCGGCGCTGCTGGCGGGCGTGGGCGAGGTGCCGGGTTCGCCGATGGCGGCGAAGGACCGGGAGATCCTGGCGCTGCTCGACGTGGTGGTGCCCGAGGAGGAACGGGCGCGGCTGATGGAGCTGATGCGCGGGGCGGCGGACAGCGCGCCCGAGCTGTACGGGCTCCTCGACGCGCTGGCCGACGCGGCGCCGGACGACCCCCGGGTGGACGGGGCGGCCCGCGCCCTGGCCGCCGTCCTGCCGGACGGGATCGCCGTGGAGCTGCCTCCGGCGGGGTCCGGCGGCCTCGCCGACACCTTCTTCGCGGACCTCGCCCCGGCCCAGTCGGCGGCCGTACGCCTGGCGGTCCGCCTCGTCGGAGAACGAGCCGGAGAACGAGTCGCGGAGCGACGGGAGGGCGGCCGATGAGCCGTGGCGACGGCTCCCGCCCGCGCCCGCTGCGGCTGCTCCGGCTCGTCGCGTACGTGGCGCTGCCCGCCGAGCTGGTCCTCGCCGTCCTGCTCGTCGGCGGGATACGGATACCCGGGGCCGTGTGGGCCCTCGCCGAGGTGCTGATGGCCGTCCTCCTGACGGCCGAGGGCCTGGCCTACCGGGGGCTGCGGCGGCGCGGGCTGTCCCGCCGCGAGGCCGTGGCGGAGCTGGTGCCCGAGCCGGTGCTGCGGCTGGTCGGGCACGAGCTGCGGCTGATGGCGAGCCTCGGGCGCTGGGTCGCCCGGCGGCCGCAGGGGGTGGCGGGCGCGGACGGGGTGTTCCCGCACGCGCGGGACCAGGCGGCGCTGATGTACGGCTTCGCGTTCGTGTGTCTGGTCGAGACGGCCGGCATGTCGTATCTGCTCGCCGAGTGGCCGGTGGTGCACGCGGTCGTGCTCGTCCTCGACGTCTACACGGTGCTGTTCGTCCTCGGGCTGCACGCCGCGTCGGCGACCCGCCCGCACACCCTCACCGGGGACGTCCTGCGGGTCCGGCAGGCCGCGCACGTCGACGTACGGGTCCCGCTCGACCGGATCGCGGCCGTCCGGCAGGAGCTGTGCTTCTCGCACGAGAAGAAGGACGGCGAGCTGAACCTGGCCGTCGGCTCTCAGACCTCCCTGACGGTCGAGCTGACCGAGCCGGTCGACGCGCCCCGGCTGCTCGGCGCGCCCCGGCCCGTACGGCTGATCCGGCTGCACGCGGACGACCCGAAGGCGCTGTACGGGGCGCTCACGCGGGCGCGAACAGCACTTTCGCCGCTCCAGGGTCCGCCTCCGACAGCCTGACCCGCAGCCACTCGCCCAGGGGCAGGCGGGAGGTGCCGCCCTCGATGCGGGCGACGACGGCCGGGTCGTCCAGGTGGACGGTGCCGACGGCGGGTTCGCGTTCCTTGACGTCGATCACGTACGCGTCGAAGACCTCGCCGATCCGCTCGCGCAGCAGGGCCGCCTCGACGATGTCGACGCTCTCGCGTTCGACGGTGTTGGCGCGGCGCGACCCGGCGGCCATCTCGTCGGGCAGGGCGGGCAGGGCGGCCCGTACCCACTCGGGCGGCTCGTCGCCCGCGACCGCCGCCACGCACAGCTCGCCCGCGTACCGGTCGACGAGCCGGCGCAGCGGGGCGGTGCAGTGGGTGTACTCGTCGGCGACGGCGGCGTGCACGGCCGGGGTGGGGACGTGGCCGTCGGTGAAGACGGTGTACCCGGCGCCGCGCAGCAGGGTGGTGCACTCCTGGAGGAAGGCGGCGTGGCGCGGGTTGGTGGGGTCGGCGGAGCGGACCACGTCCGCGTACGAGACGTGGTGCGGCCAGTCGACGCCGAGGGCGTGCGCGGAGCGGCGGAGCCGGGCGACGGCGCCGTCGGGGGCGGTGGGCAGGGTGCGCAGGATGCCGGTGCCCGCCGCGGTCATGAGGTCGGCGGCCGCCATGCCGGTGAGCAGCGAGATCTGGGCGTTCCAGGCGTCCGCGGGCAGCGGGGCCCGGTAGGCGAGCGAGTAGGTGTGGCCGGTCTCGACGATCTCCTGCTCGGGGACGTTGAGGGAGATGCCGCCGCGCTCGGCTTCGAGGGCCTCGCGGAGCCGCCCGATGTCCCGGAGGAGCGCGACGGGCTCCTCGGCCGTGCCGTCGTCGATCCGCCGCTGGACGGTGTCGTAGTCGAGCTTGGCGCGGCTGCGGACGAGCGCCCGCCGGACGTCGGTGGCGACCCGGCGGCCCTGGGCGTCGAGGTCGATGCGCCAGAGGAGGGCGGGGCGCGGTTCGCCTGGCAGGAGGCTCGCGGCGCCCTCGGAGAGCACGGCCGGGTGCAGCGGGACCTTGCCGTCGGGGAAGTACAGGGTGAGCACCCTGCGGTGGGCCTCCGCGTCGAGCGCGGAGCCCGGGGCGACGAACGCGGCGACGTCGGCGATGGCGTAGTGGACCCGGTAGCCGCCGTCGGCCCTGCGGGCCAGGTGCATGGCCTGGTCGAGGTCGGTGGAGGTCGGCGGGTCGACCGTGAAGAAGGGGATGTCGGTCGCGTCGTACGAGGGGAGGCGGGGGTTCTTCGCGGCCGCCTCGGCCTCGGCGAGCACCGCCGGCGGGAAGGCCTCCGGGACGGCGAGCTCGGTACGGAGTGCGCGCAGGGCGGCCCGGAGCGGAGCCTCGGCTGCGCCGGTCACGTGGATGTGGCGGCGGGGCATGGACCGAGCGTATGGCCCGGGGTGAGGCCCGGCACGTCGGGGGAGCGGGGGGCACGGGCGGGGCCCGGCACCTCGTAGGCTGGACGGCCGGGGCCGCACCCCCACCCCGTACGGACGAAGGAGAACCACCGTGCTCGTGCTGTTGCCGCCCTCCGAAGGCAAGGCCTCCTCGGGGCGCGGGGCGCCGCTCAAGCCGGAGTCGCTGTCCCTGCCGGGGCTCGCCGGGGCGCGCGCGGCCGTCCTGGACGAGCTGGTCGACCTGTGCGCCGCCGACGAGGAGAAGGCCCGCGAGGTCCTCGGCCTCAGCGAGGGCCTGCGCGGCGAGGTCGCCAAGAACGTCGAGCTGCGGACGGCCGGCGCGCGGCCGGCCGGCGAGATCTACACCGGCGTCCTCTACGACGCCCTGGGTCTGGCGACCCTGGACGCGCCGGCGGCGCGCCGGGCCGGCCGTTCCCTGCTGGTGTTCTCGGGTCTGTGGGGCGCGGTGAAGGTCACCGACCGCATCCCCTCCTACCGCTGCTCGATGGGCGTCAAGCTGCCCGGCCTCGGCGCGCTGGGCGCGCACTGGCGGGGCGCGATGGCGTCCGTCCTGCCCGAGGCCGCCGGTGACGGCCTCGTCCTCGACCTGCGCTCCTCGGCGTACGCCTCGGCCTGGAAGCCCAAGGGCGAGGTCGCGGCCCGGACGGCCACCGTGCGCGTGCTGCACGCGCCGACCCGCAAGGTCGTCAGTCACTTCAACAAGGCGACCAAGGGCCGGATCGTCCGCAGCCTCCTGGAGGCGGGCGCCGAGCCCGGTTCGCCGGCGGAGCTGACGGAGGCGCTGCGGGATCTGGGGTACGTGGTGGAGGCCGGTGCGAAGGCGGGGGCGCTCGACGTCCTGGTGGACGAGATCCACTGAGGCCGCCCGCTCTCGTTGCATCCTGCGCAACGCTCGTTGCGGGTTCTGCTCGTCCTGGACAGGATGAGACGCATGAGGCCCATGACGAGCGTGTTCGCCCTTGAAGCCCCCGTCGTCCCCGTCGTCGTGATCGAGGACGCCGCCGACGCCGTGCCGCTCGCACGCGCCCTGGTGGCGGGCGGGCTGCCGCTGATCGAGGTCACGCTGCGGACGCCGGCCGCGCTCGACGCCGTGCGGGCCATCGCGGCCGAGGTGCCGGAGGCGGTCGTCGGCGCGGGCACGGTCGTCTCGGCGGCCGGGGTCGCGGACGCGGTGGGCGCGGGAGCGCGGTTCCTGGTGAGCCCCGGGTGGACCGAGCGGCTGCTCGGGGCGATGCGGGAGTCGGGCGTACCGTTCCTGCCGGGCGTCTCGACGGCCTCGGAGGTCGTGGCCCTCCTGGAGCACGGCGTGCGGGACATGAAGTTCTTCCCGGCCGAGGCCGCGGGCGGAGTGCCGTACCTCACGTCCCTGGCGGGCCCGCTCCCCCAGGCCCGCTTCTGCCCCACCGGCGGCATCTCCCTCGCCTCCGCCCCCGCCTACCTCTCCCTGCCGAACGTCGGCTGCGTCGGCGGTACGTGGATGCTCCCGCCCGACGCCCTCGCCGCCCGCGACTGGGCCCGCGTGGAGACCCTCGCGCGCGGGGCGGCGGCGCTGGGCGCCCCCAGCGCCCCGCGAGGTCCGCGCGATCACACGGTCGCAGGTTCGAACCGGACGCCGACGTGGTCGGTCACCGGGCGGTAGCCGAGGCGCTGGTAGAGGGCGTTGCTGGTGGGGTTGGCCAGGTCGGTGAAGAGGAGCACCTGCGCGGTGCCGGCGTCGACCGCGGCCCGGGTGACGGCGGCGGTGGCCCCGGCCGCGTAGCCCAGTCGGCGCTCGGCGGGCGGAGTGTAGACGAGGTGGACGCGGGCCTGGCCCCCGATCGTCCGGGAGACGGCCGCCATCGAGACCGGCCGCCCGTCGGGCGCCTCCCAGAGGTGCAGCCGCCCCTCGGTGATCCGCTCGGTGACGAAGCCCGTGTAGTCCTCGGCGGGCTCGTCCCCGATCGCCGCCGCGAACTCCTTCGTCCACCCGGCGACGAGCGGCACGTCCGCCTCGGTCGCGACCCTGCCCCGCCCGCCCGGCGCCGGGTCAGGCGGGATCGGCTCGCCGAGCCGGAAGAGCCGCATCCGCCCGGTGACGGCCCACGGCCGCCCGCTCGCCTTCGCGTACGCCTCCACCGCCGCCGTCTCGCCGCGCACCGTCGCCGGCCGCTCCCCGGCGGGCAGGGCGAGGGGCAGGGCGCGGGCCGCCTCCTCGGTGGTCGCGCCGAGGTCGATGCCCGCGGCCGGCGTGTACGCGAGGACGCCGGTGACCCGGCCGTCCGGCTCCGCCCACCAGCCGAGCCGTTCCGCCCGGTCCATCAGGGTCAGCACGGCGGTGTTGCGCGCGGGCTCGGCGGCCAGGTGCCGCGCGGCGGCGGCCCGGAACTCGGCGGGGTCCTCGGTGAGATGCCAGGTCATGACGGGATGGTGGTACGGGGCCGGGGCCCCGCGCCACCCGTTTGTCCGCGCCCGGCGGCTCAGCCCCGCAGGTGGGAGGTGTCGTTGAGGAGCCGTACGGACGCGTTGCCGTCGGCGTAGTAGGCCACGGCGGAGATCGACGCCGCCGAGAGCTCCATCCGGAACAGCGACTCCGGCGGGGCGCCCAGCGCGAGCCGCACCAGGGTCTTGATCGGCGTGACGTGGGTGACGAGGAGGACGGTCCGTCCCGCGTACTCCGCCGCCAGCCGGTCCCGGGTCGCCGCGACCCGCCGCGCCACGGTCGCGAAGCTCTCGCCCCCGCCGGTCGGCGCCGCCTTCGCCGACCCCAGCCAGGCGTCGAGGTCCGCCGCGTACTTCTCCCGCACCTCTCCGAACGTCAGCCCCTCCCAGGCGCCGAAGTCCGTCTCCCGCAGCCCCTGCTCGACGCGCACGTCCAGCCCGAGCCGTGCGGCCACGGCGGCGGCGGTCTGCCGGCAGCGGGTGAGCGGCGAGGTGACGATCTCCTGGATCGTGCCGCGCGCGGCCAGCGCCTCGGCGACCGCCTCGGCCTGCCGCAGCCCGGCCGCCGACAGCTCGGGGTCGCTTCCTCCGCTCCCCGAGAACCGCTTCTCCGGCGTCAGCGCGGTCTCCCCGTGCCGCAGCAGCACGAACGTCGCCGGCGCGCCCATGTCGGGCCCGGCCCAGCCCTGGCGGGGGGCTGCGGCCCGCGCGGGCGCGGCGGCGCTCGGCGGGGCCTCGTGGCCCTGGTGGGTCAGGGCAGCCGCCGCGGCCTCGAAGTCGCCGGAGGCCACCGAGGAGGCGACGGCCTCGTCGGCGGCGAAGAGGCCGTCGTCGTGGCCGTCGTCCGGCGCGGTCGGGCGCGATGTGGCGCCCGGCCAGGCGCCGGACCCCGTGGCGGAAGGGGCCGAGGTGGCCGCCGTGGTGCCCGCCGACGGGCCCGCGAGGGCCGCTCGGGCGCGGGCGGCGCCGGCCGTGGCGTCGCCGGGCGGGCCGGCGGGCGGCGGGGTCGCGGCGTTGCGGGCGGCGGAGGCGTCGAGGCCGGCGGTCGAGGCGGAGGGCGACCACTGGCGGCCGTGCTTGCCGGCGTCCATGGCCTCGTTGGCGAGGCGGTCGGCGTGCTTGTTGCGCTCGCGGGGGATCCACTCGTAGCGGACCCGGCCGGCCGGGAAGACGCGACCGGCCTCGGCCGCGAGCGGCTTCATGTCCGGGTGCTTGATCTTCCAGCGGCCGGACATCTGCTCGACGACCAGCTTGGAGTCCATGCGGACGTGGATCGTGGCGTCCGGGAACAGCTCCCGGGCCGCCTTGAGGCCCGCGACCAGGCCTTTGTACTCGGCGACGTTGTTCGTCGCCACGCCGATGTACTCGGCCGCCTCCGCGAGCGTCTCGCCGGTGACCGGGTCGAGGACCACGGCACCGTACCCGGCGGGCCCCGGGTTGCCCCGGGAACCTCCGTCCGCCTCGACGATCAGCTCACGCGAAGACGCAGAAGACGTCATTACAGACCGGACTCCGAGGTGCGGACGAGGATGCGGCTGCAGTTCTCGCAGCGGACGACCTTGTCGGGCGCGGCGGCGCGGATCTCGTTCACCTCGGTGATGTCGAGCTCCAGGCGGCAGCCCTCGCAGCGGCGCTGCTGGAGCCGGGCCGCGCCGACGCCGCCCTGCTTCTCGCGCAGGCGGTCGTACAGCTTGAGCAGGTCCTCGGGGATGGCGCCGGCGACGAGCTCGCGCTCCTTGCCGACGGTCGCGGACTCGGCGTCCAGCTCGGCCTGGGCGGCGTCGCGGCGCGCGGTGGCGTCGTCGACCTTGGCCTGCACGGCGGAGACCCGCTCGGTGAGCTCGGTGACGCGCTCCTGGAGGGACTCGCGGCGCTCCATGACCTCGAGCACGATCTCCTCCAGGTCGCCCTGGCGCTTGGCGAGGGAGACGATCTCGCGCTGGAGGTTCTCCAGGTCCTTCGGGGAGGAGACGGCGCCGGAGTCGAGCCGCTGCTGGTCGCGGGCGGCGCGCTGGCGGACCTGGTCGACGTCCTGCTCGGCCTTGGTCTGCTCGCGGGCGCAGTCGCTCTCCTCGGTCTGCGCGGCGACGAGCAGGTCGCGCAGCTGGGTGAGGTCCTTGGTCAGCGACTCGATCTCGGCGTGCTCGGGCAGCGAGCGGCGCTTGTGGGCGAGCTGCTGGAGTCGCACGTCCAGGGCCTGGACGTCGAGAAGGCGGATCTGGTCGGCGGGCGCGGCGTTCAGTTGGGGGCTCCAGGGGAGGTGTAGTCGGAAGGGGCGCGCGAAGCGCTCTCCGGAAGGGCGACGGCGGGGACGAGGTGGGCGGACCAGGGGTCGGTGACCGTCTTCGAGACGTGGACGCGGAGGTCCCAGCCGTGGCGGTCGGAAATCTCGTCGAGCTGGGCGGCGGCCTGTTCGCACCAGGGCCATTCGGTCGCCCAGTGGGCGGCGTCGATCAGGCCGATCGGGGCCTGCTGGGTGGCCTCGGAGACCGGGTGGTGGCGGAGGTCGGAGGTGAGGAAGGCGTCCACGCCTGCGGCTCGTACGGCGCCGAAGAGGCTGTCGCCCGAGCCGCCGCTGACGGCGACCCGGCGCAGGATCATGTCGGGGTCGCCGGCGACCCGGATGCCCTGCGCGGTGGCGGGCAGCCGCTTGGCGGCGCGGGCGGCGAACTCGGCGAGGGTCTCGGGGTGGTCGAGCTCGCAGATCCGGCCCAGGTTGTTCTCGGGCACGAGGGGCCCGGTGACGCGGAGGTCGAGCGCGCCGGCGAGGGCGTCGGAGACGCCGGGCTCGGCGGTGTCGGCGTTGGTGTGCGCGACGTGGAGGGCGATGTCGTGCTTGATCAGGCTGTGCACGACGCGGCCCTTGAAGTGGCCGGCGGCGACCGTCGTCGTCCCGCGCAGGTAGAGCGGGTGGTGGGTGACGATCAGGTCGGCGCCGAGGGCGATCGCCTCGTCGGCGATCTCCTGGACCGGGTCGACGGCGAAGAGCACGCGGCCGATCTCGGCGTCGGGGTCGCCGCAGACGGTGCCGACGGCGTCCCAGGATTCGGCTCGCTCTGGTGGCCAGAGGGCGTCGAGCTCGGCGATGACTTCAGACAGACGGGGCACGGAGGAAAGGCTACCTGGCTCCCGCGCCCCGTCGTCCTGGCCTGTGGACGACCCCGCGCTACTTGACCAGGTCGGCGCGCAGGTCGTCGAGGACGCTGTTCGCCGCGGTCACGCCGAGGCCGAGGTACCAGGTCTCGTCCGGGACGTCCTTGGCCTGGCCGGACTTGACGGCCTTGAGGTTCTTCCAGAGCGGGTTGCCCTGGGCGGCGTCCTTCTTGGTGGCCTTGGCGTCGCCGTACACGCCGGTGAAGATCCAGTCGGCGTCGGCCTCGTCGATCTTCTCGGGGCTGATCTCGGCCGCGAGCTCGTTCACCTGCTGGTTCTTCGGCCGGGGCAGGCCGGTGTCCTCCAGGATCGTGCCGATGAAGGAGGCCTTGGCGTACAGCCGGATCTTGCCCGGGAGGTAGCGGACCATGGAGATGGTCGGCTTGTCCGGGCCGATGTCCTTGCCGAGCTGCTCGGCCTTGGTCTCGTAGGCGGCGAGCTTCGCCTTCGCCTCGGCGGTCTTGTCGAGCGCGGCGGCGTTGAGGAGGTAGTTCTCCTTCCAGGTGAAGCCCGGACGGATGGAGAACACGGTCGGCGCGATCTTCGACAGCTCGTCGTACTTGTCGGCGGCGCGGAGCTGGCTGCCGAGGATGAGGTCGGGCTGGAGGTTGGCGATGGCCTCCAGGTTGAGGTTGTTGATGGTGCCGATGGACTTCGGGGTGCCGGCGTCCTTGGCGAGGTAGCCGGGGATGCCGTCGTCGCCCTCGGAGGGGGCGTAGCCGACGGGCTTGATGCCGAGGGAGACGACGTTGTCGAGCTCGCCGACGTCGAGGACGACGACCCGCTTGGGGGCGGCCTTGAGCTCGGTCTTGCCGAGGGCGTGGGTGAGGGTGCGCGGGAACTGGCCCGGCTTGGCGTCGGTGCCCATGGCCGCGGTCTTCGCGGCGGCGTCGCCGAAGTCCTTGCCGCCGGTGGCGACGTCCTTCTTCTTCGCCGCGTCCGGCTTGGCGGATGCGGAGCTCGTACCGGCGTTGTCGTCGCCTCCTCCGCAGGCCGCGAGCGAGAGCGCGGCGGCGAGGGCGACGGCGGCGGCGGTGCCGCGGCGGCGGAGGGACATGAGAAGGCTCCTGTACGGGTCGTCCTGGCGGGGACCGGGTGTCCTGGCGGGACGGGGGCGTCCCGCCGGGGACTGGGCGTCCTGGCGGAGGGGGATCCGCCGGGGACTGGGCGTCCTGGCGGAGGGAGAACCTCCGCTTAGGTTCGCCTTACCTTACTCACCACGGGCCACTCCAGCACAACCGCCCCCCGCCCCTCAGCCGAACCCCCGCACGACCACCCTTATGTGTGAAGTGACCCGGCTCGTGTTGTTCGGCTGGAAGTGCGAAAACTAGCTTCGTGGCCGGAGGTGACGAGTCGATGACAGCGTGTGCCATCGAGACCGCGGCCGAGGACGACGACCACGACACGGACCGCGACACGGACGCCGGGTGGCCGACCGGGTTCACGATCACGGCGAACGGCGCGTACGCGGCCAGGCTCGCGGGCGCCGGCAGCGCCCTGTACGTGGAGCGGTGGACCCTCGACGGCCCGGAGCCGTACGCCGTGCCGCTCCCCCTCGCCCAGCCGGAGGAACCGGGCACCCGGGTGCTGCCCCTCGCCGACGGCCGGGTCCTCGTGGCCCGCCGGGTGGACGGCCGCCGCAACACCTTCTCGCTGCTCTACCCCACCGGCCCCGCCACCGGCGAGCTCCAGCTCGGCGCGGTGGAGGCCCCCGGCTCCGAGCACCTCGTGCTCCTGCCGCCCGCGCCCGACGGCGTCCGCGCCTACGCGATGTGCGTCGGCCCCGACACCACCACGCTGTGGCTGGTGGCGGGCGGCGCCTTCGGCCCCGAGCAGGTCGCCGAGGTGAAGGGCCGCTGCACGGGCGGGGTGTGGCTGGACCGGGCGGGCCGGATGCTCGCCCTCGACCGGCGGCTCGACGACGGTCCGGTGAAGGCCGTCGCCGTCGACCTGGAGCGGGGCGGCGAGGTGACCCCGCTGCTCCAGATCACCGAGGAGAGCGACGACCGGCTGCTCCTCGCGGACCCCGACAGCGGGCTGCTCCTGATCCGCTCCGACGCGCCGTCCCCGGGCCACGACCGGCTCGGCTGGGGAGTCCTCGGCAGCCTGCTGCCGGTGCGGTTCCCGGAGTGCCTGCGGCTCGACGACGCGGCGCTGACGCCGTTCGCGGTCCAGCCGGGCCAGGTCCTGATGCCGGAGAGCTGCGCGGTCGCCCTCCGGATCGACGCGGCCGGCGGCAGCTGGGTCGGCACCTGGCAGCCCTCGTCCCGCCGGCTGGGGCAACTGGCCGCCCCCGCGGGCTGGCTGGCCGGCGCCGGCCTGTGGACGGCCGGGGGCCTGCTGCGGCTCCCGTACGCGACGGCCGAGGTGCCCTGCGGTCTCGCCTCCGTCGAACCCCCGCCGGACCCCGGCCCGGAGCCGGTCGTCATCGCCGCCGAGGAACCCCGCGTCTGCCGCCCGGTGCCCTTGCAGCAGGCACCGCTGACGGACCGTCGACCCGGCGGCTGAGCCGTGCCTCCGCCGGAACCGCCGTCCCCGGACGGACGTTCCGGCCCCGCCGCCGGTGCTGGGGGGGGGTGACTTGCCGATCAGGCCGTCGCGAGCCCGGCCTGATCGACAAGACACCCCCGAGGGGCCGGGCGCTCAGCCCAGCGACTGCCGGCGGCCCGTCGCGGCGGAGCGCCTGATCGCGTCGAGCAGGCGGTGGTTGTGGACCGCCGTGCCGAAGTCGGGCCCGGCGGAGTCGCCCGTGCGGATCGCCCGCGCCAGGTCCGCGTACACCCGCCGCACGTTCCCCACCGGCCCCGCGGTCGGGGCCCCGGCCGGGGCGGTGGGGTCGAGGAGGTAGCGCTCGGGCAACGCGAGCGTCTCGACGGGGGCCCCGTTGGCGTCCGCGCGGGTGAGGACGAACTCGGGGCCGACCAGCGAGTCGTCGGTGGAGCGCAGCACGAGCCGGCCGGCCCGCCCGTGCACCTCGACGCGGAAGCCCTCGCCCCGCGGTCCGCCCGTCATGAAGTGCGCGGAGGCCGCCGCCCCCGATTCCAGCAGACCCGCCACCACGATCTGGTCCGGCGAGGTCACCTCGATCTCCTCGCCCGTCTCCTGGAGGGTCACCGTCCTGATCCGGGTCGTCAGGCTCGCGGACACCTCGGTGAAACGGCCCACGATCGACTCGTACATGTCGAGGGAATGGCCGCCGACGACCGCCACGTGGTCGACGCCCTTGGTCTTGTCGAACAGGTGGGCGTACCGCTGCGACCAGACCTCGGCGGACGCGATCGAGTAGGTGAGCGAGGTGGAGAGCACCTCGCCGACCGCGCCGTCGGCGAGCAGGTCGCGCAGGTACCGCACCATCGGGTGGTGGCGGGACTGCAGCCCGACCGCGTGCCGGACCCCGGCCGCCTCGGCGCTGGTACGGAACCGCTCGGCGGTCTCCGCGTCGAGTGCCAGCGGCCATTCGCTGTACACGTGCTTGCCGGCCGCGATCGCGGCCTCCACCAGTCCGTCCCGCTCGGGGAGTTGGACGGCGAGGGTGACCAGGTCGACCTCGGGGTGCGCCATCAGCTCCCGCGCGTCGTCGAAGACGTGCCGCGCGCCCCACACCCCGGCCGCCGCGCGGGCCGCTTCCAGGCTCCTGCCGGCGACCGCGGTGATCTCGTAGTCGTCCCGCGAGGCGGCGAGGGCGGGCAGGTGGATGGCCCGCCCCCAGCCGCGCTCGGCGTGCGCCCCGATCACTCCCACCCGAATCCTGTCCGCCACGACGACTCCCCCTGGTCCGCTCTTCTCCGGTGACATGGATCATGGTCCGCGAGCAAGGGCCGGAGCGGAAGGAGGCACATTCATGTCCCAGGGGAACACCGATGTGACCGTCCAGGTCGGCGCGGTGCGGGAGTGCGAGAATCCCGCCGCCGCGGACGCCTGCGCGGTGCTCGACGTCCTCGGCAGGGTCAGCGGGAAGTGGAGCATCGCCATCCTGCTGGTCACGACGCGGGGCCCGGCCCGCTTCACCGAACTGGAGCGGCAGGTCAAGGGAATCAGCCGCCGCATGTTGACCCTGACGCTGCGCAACCTGGAGCGCGACGGCCTGCTGACCCGCACCGTCCACCCGACGATCCCGCCGAAGGTCGAGTACACGGCGACCCCGATGGCGCGTGAGCTGTACGACTCCCTGGTCGCCCTCGCCGGCTGGGCCGAGCGGCACGCCGAGGCGATCGACCGGGCCCGCGAGGCGTACGACAGGACGTGACGGGTCCGCATCACTGGATCCACATCACTAGAATCATGCGTCGCACAGCAAGGCCGAACGACCGATTCATACGGGGTGAGTTCCAGCATGTCGGAGGCAAGCACGGAGGGGCAGGAGCCGAACGGCTCCGGTAGGCACCGCGGTGAGGCGTCGTCGTCGGAGGACTCCGCGTCCTCGCCGCACGGCCGCCACCGCCGGGAACCCGACGCGCGGTGACCGGACACGTCGACGCGACACCGTGAAGGGCCCCGGGTCTCCCCGGGGCCCTTCACCGTTCCCCACCTTCCCCCGGCCCCCGTCTCAGCCCTTCTTCAGGCCGAGCACCTCCCCCGCCGCGAAGGTCTCGCCCGCCGGGCGGGACGCGTAGTGCGGAGTCAGTACGGCGTCGAGTTCCTCGTACGTGAACGCCTCCTTGGCCGTGTCGAACTTCGCCGACACCTTCGGCCGGTCCACGACCGCGACCATCCCGCCGTGCACGACGAGCAGCTGGCCGTTGACGCCTGCCGCCGCCGGGGAGGCGAGGTAGCCGACCAGCGGTGCCACGTGCTCCGGGGACAGCGGGTCGAGTTCGCCCTCGGCCGCCGGCTCGGCGAAGCCCGCGAAGACGTCCTCGGTCATCCGGGTACGGGCCCGCGGGCAGATGGCGTTGGCGGTCACCCCGTACCGGGAGAGCGCGAGCGCCGATGAGGTCGTGAGGCCGACGATGCCGCCCTTGGCCGCCGCGTAGTTGGGCTGTCCGGCGGAACCGGCGAGGAACGCCTCGGACGAGGTGTTCACGATCCGGCCGTAGACGCCGGTCTCGCCCGCCTTGGAGCGGCCCCGCCAGTGCACCGCGGCGAAGTGGGTGGTGTTGAAGTGGCCCTTGAGGTGGACCCGTATCACCGAGTCCCACTCGTCCTCGCTCATCGAGAAGACCATCCGGTCGCGCAGGATGCCCGCGTTGTTGACCAGGATGTCCAGCTTCCCGAACTCGCTCACGGCCAGGTCGACCAGGCCCCGGGCCGTCTCGAAGTCGGAGACGTCACCGAGGTGCGCGACCGCCCGTCCGCCGGCCGCGCGGATCTCGGCGGCGACCTCCTCGGCGGGCGCCGCGGAGGCCTCGCCCGAGCCGTCGCGCCCGGCCTGCCCGTAGTCGTTGACGACGACGGCCGCGCCGAGCCTGGCCAGTTCGAGCGCCTCGGCACGGCCGAGACCGCGCCCGGCGCCGGTGACGACGGCGCTCAACCCCTCAAGAGGGAGTGACATGGAAAGGGGTCCTCTCAGACGCTCGGATCGGATCAGATCTCGATGCAGGTACGGAGGGCGACACCGGTCCGCATCTGCTCGATGGCCTCGTTGATGCCCGCCAGCGGGACCCGGTGGGTGATGAGCGACTCCAGGTCGATGCGGCCGGCCCGCCAGAGCGCGATGGTCCGCTCGTACGAGGTGAGCACGTCCCCGCCGCCGTACATCGAGGGCAGGATCCGCTTCTCGTCGAAGAACAGCTCGAACATGTTGAGCTGGAGGAAGTCGTCGAGGGCACCGGCGCCGACCACGCACAGGGTGCCGCCGCGGCGGGTCGTCTCGTAGGCGGTGCGCGCGGTGGCGGACTTGCCGACGACCTCGAAGACGTAGTCGAAGCCCTCGCCGCCGGTGATCCGCTGCTTGGCGTCGGCGAGCGCGTCCGGGGCGACCGCCTCGGTGGCGCCGAAGCGCAGCGCGGCCTCGCGGCGGGACTCGACGGGGTCGACGGCGATGATCTGGGCGGCGCCCTGGAGCTTCGCGCCCTGGATGGCGGAGATGCCGACGCCGCCGCAGCCGATGACGGCGACAGAGGAACCGGCCTCCACCTTGGCCGTGTTGATGGCGGCGCCGAGGCCGGTCGTCACGCCGCAGCCGATGAGGGCGGCGATGTCGAAGGGCACGTCGTCCGGGATGGGCACGGCGCAGCCCGCGGCGACGACGACCTCCTCGGTGAAGGTGCCGGTGCCCGCGAAGCCGAAGACGTCTCCGCCGGGGCGCTTGAAGTTGGGGACTCCGGCGTTGAAGAACCCGGCCAGGCAGAGCTGGGTCTGGCCGCGCTTGCAGGCGGGACAGGTGCCGCAGGCCGGCAGCCAGCAGAGCAGGACGCGCTGGCCGGGGGTGAGTCCGGTGACGCCGTCGCCGACGTCGAGGATCTCCCCCGCGCCCTCGTGGCCGGGGATGAACGGGGCGGGCTGCGGCAGGATGCCGCTCATGGCGGAGACGTCGGAGTGGCAGAGGCCCGTGGCCCGGACCCGGATCCGCACCTTGCCGGGGCCGAAGCCCACCGCCTCGACGTCGTCGAGGACTTCGAGTTTGTCCTGGCCGATCTCGTGCAGTACGGCTGCGCGCATGGTGCGGCTCCCATCGGGCTGGTGCGGTCGGGTGGATCGGGTGGACCTGGGTCGACCGGGGCGGACCGGGTGGACCGGGCGGGCCGGGCGGATCGGGTGGATCGGTGGGCCCGGCCGATCGGGTGGCTCAGGAGTGCTCGACGACGGTGTCGGCGAGTACGGGCGCGTCGTCGCGTTCCACGGCGGTGACCGTCACCTGGACGCTGCCCTCACCGGCCCACATCCGGATCCGGAGGGTCTCGCCGGGGAAGACGATCCCGGCGAAGCGGGTGCGGTAGGCGCGGACCCGGGTGACGTCCCCGTCGAGGAGGGTGTCGACGACGGCCTTGAGGGTCATCCCGTACGAGCACAGGCCGTGCAGGATCGGCCGGTCGAAGCCGGCGAGCTTGGCGAACTCCGGGTCGGCGTGGAGCGGGTTCCAGTCGCCGGACAGCCGGTAGAGCAGGGCCTGTTCCTCGCGGATCGGGCGCTCGGCGACGGCGTCGGGGCTCCGCTCCGGGACCGCGAGGCGCTCCGACGGCCCGCGGTCGCCGCCCCAGCCGCCCTCGCCCCGTACGAAGATCTGGGCGTCACTCGTCCACAGCGGTCCTTCGTCGTCGGCCGCCTCGGAACGCAGCACCAGGACGGCGGCCTTGCCCTTGTCGTAGACGGCGGCGACGCGTGAGGTCGAGACGGCCCGGCCGCCGGTCGGCACGGGCCGGTGGAGGGTGATCGACTGGCCCCCGTGCAGGACGGCGGCCAGGTCGATGTCGACGCCGGGGGCGGAGAGGCCGCCGACGACCCCCATGCCGGCGCCCGCGACGGTGGCGAAGCTGGGGAGGACGTGGAGCCTGGACTCCAGGGTGTAGCGGAGCTCGTCGGGGTCGGTCGCGGGCACGCCCGCGCCGAGGCCGAGGTGGTAGAGCTGGACGTCCTTGTGGTCCCAGGAGATCTCGGCGCTGCGGGGTTCGGCGGCGACGGCCTTGGCGGGGTCGATGGGCATCTGGCTGCTGCTCCTCGTGGCGGTGAAAGACCTCGGCGCGACCGTCCGCACCGTCGGTCGCACCGAGGCCGTGCGGGACCGTCCCCGAACACGCCCGTTCTAGAACGCGTTCTAGGTCGGTGGACCCCATGTATAGCCCAGCCGCCAGGACTTGTGAACCCTTCCCGCGCCACCCTTCTGACGGTACGTCAGGCCTGCCGCGCCCGCCCGGCGCACGGCCCGGCCGGGACATTTGTCACGGGCGGGTCCGTACATCCACGCCTGCCGGAGAACGGCCCCCGGTTCGTAGCGTCGTGGGCATGACGACAGACACCCCGCACCACCCGGCGGTCGCGTTCGGCGCCGCGAGCAAGACGTTCGGCGCGGTCCGCGCCGTCGACGGCCTCGACCTCAGCGTGCGGCGGGGCGAGACCGTGGCCCTGCTCGGCCGCAACGGCGCGGGCAAGTCCACGACCATCAGCCTGCTCCTGGGCCTCGACGAGCCCGACAGCGGCCGCGTCACGCTGTTCGGGGACACCCCGGAGCGGGCCGTCTCCGCCGGCCGGGTGGGCGCGATGCTGCAGGAGGGGCGGCCGGTCCCCCGGGTGACCGTGCGCGAGCTCGTCGCCTTCGTCGCCCGCACCTACCCCGCGCCGCTGCCCGTCTCCGAGGCCCTGGCGCTCGCCGGACTCACCGACCTCGCCGGCCGGCGCGTCGACCGGCTCTCCGGCGGCCAGACGCAGCGCGTCCGCTTCGCCGTCGCCCTCGCGGGAAACCCGGAGCTCATCGTGCTCGACGAGCCGACCGCCGCCCTCGACGTCGAGGCCCGGCAGGAGTTCTGGGACTCCATGCGGGGCTACGCCCGCCGCGGCAACACGGTCCTGTTCTCCACCCACTACCTGGAGGAGGCCGACGCGTACGCCGACCGGATCGTCGTCCTCGACCGGGGCCGCGTCCTCGCCGACGGCACCGCCGATGAGCTCAAGCGGGCCAACGGCGGCGCCCTCGTCTCCTTCGACCTGGCCGGCGGCCCCACCGACTGGCTCGGCCCGCTGCCCGGCGTCACCTCCTACGAGATCCGCGGCGACCGCGCGCGGCTGCGCACCACCGACTCCGACGCCACCGTCCGCGCCCTGGCCGAACGGGACGCGATCCGTTCCCTCGAAGTCGCGCCGGTCTCCCTGAACGACGCCTTCCTCGCCCTGACCCACCGCGCGGCCGGCGAGGCCGCCGGGGCCGCCGGGACCTCCGGGGCCGGGACCGCCCCCGTGTCCGTACCCGCATCCGTACCCGCTTCCCAGACCATGGAGACCTCGCGATGATCACCTCGTACGTACGCCTCGAAGTGCGGCGGACCCTGCGCGACCCCGGCTTCACGATCTCGACGATCGGGGTGCCGGTGATGATGTACCTCCTGTTCACCAACCTCGGTGCGGACGACAGCGCCTACAAGACGGCGGCCATGGTCGGCATGGCCGCGTACGGCGCGCTCGGCGCCGCGCTGTCCGTCGGCACGGGGGTCGCCGAGGACAAGTCCACCGGCTGGCTGCGGCAGTTGCGGATCACCCCCATGACGCCCCGCCAGGTCGTGACGGGCCGGGCCCTGACCGGGTCGGTCGTCGTCCTGCCCTCCATCGCCGGCGTGCTGCTCGCGGGCGGGCTCGCCAACGGGGTGCGGATGGACGCCTGGCAGTGGCCCGTGGTGGCGCTCACCCTGTGGCTCGGCTCGCTCCCCTTCACCCTGCTCGGCATCGGCAACGGCTACCGGCTCACCGCCCAGACCACCGGGGTCGTCAACGTCGCCTGCAACCTCGGGCTCGCGGTCGTCGGCGGGCTGTGGTTCCCCGTCGCCCTCTTCCCCGACTGGCTCCGCACGCTCTCCGAGTACACCCCCACCAACCGTTTCGCCGAGCTGGGCGTGGCGGTGACGGACGGCACGGCCCCCGCCGCGACCGCCCTCGCGGTCACCGCGGTGTGGGCGGCACTGTTCGGGGCGTACGCGGCGGTCTCGTACCGGCGTTCGGCGAGGACGGTGTAGGAAAGTGGACATGACGAACGGGTGGCGACGAGGACGGCGGCCTCGACGGGACGCGTCCCCGGACGCACCGGAGCGGAACGGGCGAGGCGCGGGCGTACGGGCGCGGCTGCGGGCGCGGTCCGACCGGGGGCCGACCGGGCTCAGCCTCCTCCCCTGGCTCCTCATGGGGCTCGGCGCGCTCTCCCACCTCATCGGCGGCGAGGCCCCGAACCCGTGGCTCGGCGTCGTCGGACTGCTCGCCTTCAACACGCTGTACATCGCGGTCGTGTTCCGGGCCTTCGACGAGCGCGCCAGGGAGACCCCGCTGACCTGGGCCCTGCTCGCCGCGCTCGGCGCGCTCACCTTCGCGCTGGCCATCGGCTACGGCCGGGAGTGGCTGCTGTTCTTCCCGCTCCTCGGCCTCGCGGTCGGCGCGGTGGTGCGCCGGGGCAGGCTGCTGACCAGGATCGGGCTGCCGCTGGTCCTCGCGGTCGGCGTCGTGACGTTCTGGAAGGACACCTGGGACTCCTTCGGCATCGTCTACGGCACCTTCATCTCGATCATGGTGACGGCGACGATCCTCGCCCTGGACGAGACGGTCCGGCAGCTGCGGGCGACCCGGGAGGAACTCGCCAGGACCGCCGTCGAGAAGGAGCGGCTGCGCTTCTCCCGCGACCTGCACGACCTGCTCGGCCACACCCTCTCCGTGATCGTGGTCAAGACGGAGGTCGTACGCCGGCTCGCCCCGCACGACCTCGACGCGGCGCTCGACCAGGTCCGCGACATCGAGTCGGTGGGCCGCCAGGCCCTCACCGAGATCAGGGAGGCCGTCACCGGCTACCGCGAGGGCGGCCTCGCCACCGAACTCGACCGCGCCCGCGACGCGCTCTCCTCGGCCGGGATCGAGCCGGTGGTGCGCCGCTCGGGCCCGCTCCTCGAACCCGCCGCCGAGGCCCTCCTCAGCTGGGTCGTCCGCGAGTCCGCGACCAACGCGGTCCGCCACAGCGGCGCCACCCGCTGCGAGATCGAACTCTCCGGCACCGCCGAACGCGCCCGCCTCACCGTCACCGACAACGGCCGCGGCCCCTCCGGCACCGCCCCTGGCAGCGGTCTGCGCGGCCTGCGCGAGCGGCTGGCCGCCGCAGGCGGCACTCTTGACTCGGGACCGGCCCCCCGGGGCGGGTTCCGGGTCACCGCGGAACTCCCCGTGGAGGCCCAGGGCCCGCACGAGGGGGAGCCGACCCAATGATCAGAGTGCTGCTCGCCGAGGACCAGGGCATGATGCGCGGCGCGCTCGCGCTGCTGCTCGGCATGGAGCCCGATATCGAGGTCGTCGCCCAGGTCGGACGGGGCGACGAGATCGTCGACGCGGCCCTCCTCTCCCGGCCCGACGTCGCTCTCCTCGACATCGAGCTCCCCGGCCGCTCGGGCCTCGACGCCGCCTCGGACCTCCGCGACGAGGCTCCCGACTGCCGGGTCCTGATCCTCACCACCTTCGGCCGGCCCGGCTACCTCCGCCGCGCGATGGAGGCCGGCGCGGTCGGCTTCCTCGTCAAGGACGGTCCGGTCGAGGAGCTGGCCGAAGCCGTCCGCAAGGCCCTCCGCGGCGAGACCGTCATCGACCCGGCCCTCGCCGCCGCCGCCCTCAGCGCCGGCCCCAACCCCCTCACCGCCCGCGAACGCGACGCCCTCTCCGCCTCCGTCGACGGCGCCACCATCTCCGACATCGCCGCCGCCCTCCACCTCTCCGAGTCCACCGTCCGCAACTACCTCTCCTCCGCCATCGGCAAGACCGGCACCCGCAACCGCATGGAAGCCGTGCGCGCGGCGCGGCAGCAGGGCTGGCTGTAGGGCCGGCTGTGGGGCGGCGTCACGGGCCCGGCGCGGCTCACCCGCGGCGCGGGGCGGCTCACCCTCGGCGCGGGGCCTTCTTCGGGAGCCACAGCAGCATCAGCAGGGCCGCGGCGAGGAGGATGGCCGTCGAGACGCGGAACGCGGCCGCGTAACCGGCGGTGAGGGCCTCGGGGTCGTGGGCGGCGCCGGTGGTGGCCGCGGCGACGGTGGAGAGCGCGGCGAGCCCGAGGGCCCCGCCCATCGTCCGGGAGGTGTTGACGAGGCCCGCGACGAGACCCGCGTCGTCCGGGGACGCGCTCGACGTGGCGAGGGTGGCCAGCGGGGTGGTGGCGAGTCCGATCCCGGCCATCATCAGGACGCCGGGCCCCAGGATCGTCCCCAGGAACGTGCCGTCCGCGGTCATCGTCGACTGCCAGGCGAACCCGGCCGCGCCGACGAGGGCGCCGAGCACCGCGAGGTTCCGGGCGCCGACGGGAGGGATCAGGCGCGGGGCGAGCTTCGAGCCCAGGATGACGCTCAGGGAGCTGGGGACCAGGGCGAGGCCGGCCTGGAGCGGGGTGTGTCCGAGGACGTTCTGCGCGTACACCGTCATGAAGTACCACATGCCGAAGGAGCTCGAACCGCACAGCAGGATGGCCACGTTGGCCGCCGCCACCGCGCGCGTACGGAAGATCTTCAGCGGCATGAGCGGGGCGGACGCGCGGGCCTCGACCGTGACGAAGGCGCCGAGGAGGGCGAGGCCTCCGAGGAGCGTCAGCAGGGTCGCGGGGTCCGTCCAGCCCGCCTGCTCGGTGCGGACGATCCCGTACGCGAGGGTGGCGAGCCCGCCGGTGACGAGGAGGGCGCCCGGCAGGTCGAGCCGGCGCCCGCTGCCGGTGCGGCTCTCCCGCAGCCAGAGCAGCGCGCCCGCGAGGACGAGCGCGCCGACCGGGACGTTGATGAGGAGGACCCAGCGCCACGAGAGCAGGTCGACGAGGAGGCCGCCGACGAAGCCGCCCGCAGCGCCGCCGGCCGCCCCCACCGCCGTCCAGGTCGCGATGGCCCGCGTCCGGGCCGCGCCGGCCGGTACGGCGTCCGTGACCAGTGTCAGGGTGGCGGGGGCGAGGACGGCGGCGCCGAGCCCCTGCACGGCGCGGCCCGCGATCAGCTGCCAGCCCTCCTGCGCGAGCCCGCCGGCGACCGAGGCCCCGGTGAACAGCCCGAGGCCCAGGAGGAACATCGCCTTCCGCCCGTACAGGTCCGCGGCCCTCCCGCCGAGCAGCATGAAGCCGGCGAAGGCGATCGCGTACGCGTTGAGCACCCACTGGAGCGCGAGCTCCGAGAGCCCGAGGCCGGTCCGCATCGAGGGCAGCGCGACGTTCACGACGGAGACGTCGAGCACGACGAGGAACTGGCCCGCGCAGGCGATCAGGACGACCGCCCAGGGCCGGGACCGCGCGGGCGCGGACGGCGTTCCGGACGTGCTGAGCGGGGCGGAGTCGGTCTGCGGCATGTGTGTCATGGTCGCCGACCGGCTTCGCCCCTGTACATACGGCGTGGGTCCTACGCCCGGCGGCCCGGTCCCACGCGCGTGCGTGGGCGGGTCCGTCCCGCGGGGCTATGCCTTGCGGAGGAGGGTGACGACGGCGGCGCCGCCGAGGCCGATGTTGTGGGCGAGGCCGACGCGGGCGCCGGTGACCTGGCGGGGGCCGGCCTCGCCGCGGAGCTGCCAGACGAGTTCGGCGGTCTGGGCGAGGCCGGTGGCGCCGAGGGGGTGGCCCTTGGAGATGAGGCCGCCGGAGGGGTTGACGACCCAGCGGCCGCCGTAGGTGGTGGCGCCGGATTCGACCAGCTTGCCGGAGGCGCCTTCGGCGCACATGCCGAGCGCCTCGTAGGTGAGGAGCTCGTTGATGGAGAAGCAGTCGTGGAGTTCGACGACGTCGACGTCCTCGATGCCGAGCCCGGAGCGTTCGTAGGCCTGCTGGGCGGCGGCCCGCGACATGGGCCGGCCGACGGCGTCGATGCAGGAGCCGGAGGCGAAGGAGTCGCCGGTGTCGGTGGTCATGGACTGGCCGGCGATCTCCACCGCCCGCCCCCTCAGCCCGTGTTCGTCGACGAAGCGTTCGGAGACGACGACGGCGGCGGCCGCGCCGTCGGAGGTGGGCGAGCACTGGAGCTTGGTGAGGGGCCGGTGGACGGTCTTGGCGGCGAGGATCTCGTCGACCGTGTAGACGTCCTGGAACTGCGCGTGGGGGTTGTTCGCGGAGTGCTGGTGGTTCTTGGCGCCGACGGCCGCGAGCTGGACCTCGGTCGTCCCGTACCGCTCCATGTGTTCGCGGGCCGCGTTGCCGAAGATCTGGGCGGTGGGCGGGGACATCTCGAAGCCGTGGGCGGCGGCCATGATCCCGTAGTGCCGGGCGACGGGCGAGGTCTTGCCCCCGACATCAGCGGCTCCGCCGCGGGCACCCGCGCCCGCGCCGCCGCCGAGCGCGCCCTTGCTCATCTTCTCGAAGCCGAGGGCGAGAACGCAGTCGGCGACGCCGCCCTCGACGAACTGGCGGGCGGTCATGAGGGCGGTCGAGCCGGTCGCGCAGTTGTTGTTGAGGTTGTAGACGGGGATGCCGGTGAGGCCGAGCTCGTACACGGCGCGCTGGCCGGCCGTGGAGGCCTGGAAGCAGTAGCCGACGGCGGCCTGCTCCACGCGCGCGTAGGGGACGCCCGCGTCGGCGAGGGCCGCCGTGCCGGCCTCCCGGGCCATGTCCCAGTACTGCCAGTCCCGGGTCTCGGGCTTCTCGAACTTCGTCATGCCGACACCGACGACGTACGCCTTGGCCATCTGTCTCTCCCCCTGGTCAGTCTCGCGGCAGGCCGAGCAGGCGCTCGGCGACGACATTGAGCTGGACTTGCGTGGTGCCGCCCGCGATGGTGAGGCAGCGGGACATGAGCAGGCCGTGGACGGCCCGTTCGCCGGGTCCTTCGCGCACCGCGCCTTCGGGGCCGAGGAGTTCGAGGGTGAGTTCGGCGAGTTTCTGCTGGTGGAGGGTCTGGACGAGCTTGCGGACGCTGGCGCCCGCACCCGGTTCGAGCCCTGACACCTGGAGCAGGGTGGTCCGCAGGCCGATGCACGCGAGCGCGTGCGCCTCGGCGAGCAGCCCCCCGACCCGTACCCGTACGGAACTGTCCTCCCGCGCGGCCCGGTCGATGAGCGCTTCCAGGCCGGTGTCGAAGGCGACCTGGTCGGCCATGTGGACGCGTTCGTTGCCGAGCGTGTTGCGGGCGACCCGCCAGCCGTCGTCCACCTCGCCGACCACGGCGTCCGCCGGGAGGACCGCGTCGTCGAACCAGACCTCGTTGAAGAGCGAGTCCCCGGTGATCTCCTTCAGCGGCCGTACGTCGATCCCGGGCGTGTTCCGCATGTCGACGAGGAAGTACGTGAGCCCCTGGTGCTTGGGCGCGGCGGGGTCGGTCCGCGCGAGCAGGATGCCGTGGTGGGCCCACTGCGCGGCGCTCGTCCACACCTTCTGGCCGTTGATCCGCCAGCGCCCGTCCTCCATGCGCTCGGCCCGGGTCCGCAGCGAGGCCAGGTCCGAGCCCGCCCCGGGCTCGGAGAACAGCTGGCACCACAGGCGCTCCCCGCGCAGCGTCGGGCCGAGGTGCTCTGCCTGCTGCGCGGGCGTGCCGTGGGCGAGGAGCGACGGCACGACCCAGGTGGCGATCCCGAGACCCGAGACCGTAATCCCCGCCTCGTCCAGTTCCCGCTGGACGGCCAGCTGCTGGAGCGGCCCCGCGCCGAGGCCGTACGGCTCCGGGAGGTGCGGCGCCGCGTATCCGGTGGGCGCGAGGGCGCGGCGGGCGGCGGCCGGATCGAGCCCGACGGCGGGCCCGACGGCCTCCCTGGCCGCCGCCCGGAATCCGTCGGCCTCCGGCGGCAGATCGAGCCGCAGCCCCCGCCGTACCCCCTCGGCCGCCTGGCGCAGAGCGGCGAGCCTGTGCCGGTCCCCGCTCCCGAGGAGCTGACGGGCGACGAGGGCCCGCCGGAGCAGCAGGTGGGCGTCGTGCTCCCAGGTGAAGCCGGTGCCGCCGAGGATCTGAATGCAGTCCTTGGCGCAGCTGTACGCCGCGTCCAGCGCCGTCGCGGCCGCCAACGACGCGGTCAGCGGCCGCCCCTCGTCGTCGCCGGCGGCGGCCCGTGCCGCGTCCCAGGTCAGCGCACGCGCCTGCTCGAGCCGCACCAGCATCTCGGCGCACAGATGCTTCACGCCCTGGAACTGCCCGATCGGCCGCCCGAACTGCTCCCGCGTCCGCGCGTGCTCCGCCGCCATCTCGACGGCCCGCGCCGCGGTGCCACACGCGTCCGCGGCGAACAACACGGCAGCGAGGTCCCGGACGAGGGCGGTGACGGCGGTGGTCCCTGCGGCTGTGGGAGCGGGTGTGGCGGTGGCGGTGGCCGCGGCTGTGGCTGGGCCGGTGGCGGCGGCTGGGGCGGGGCCGGTGGCGGTGCCGGTGGCGACGGCTGCGGCGGTGGCGCCGGGGGTTTCGGTGAGGGTCAGGGCGCGGGTGGCCGTGACGTGGGTGGCGTGGGCGGTGATCTCGGCGGTCGGCCGGGTCGGGTCGGCGCTTTCGTGGGGCCGTACGGCGAGCGTGTCGGCGTCCACGGCGAGCCAGACGCTGCCGTCGGCGGTCGCCGCCCGGAGGATCACCAGGTCCGCCTGGGCGCCGCCGAGAACGGGTGGCGCGGTGCCGTCGAGCAGGTACCCGCTCGCGGTCCGTACGGCGGTGAGGGTGCCGGTCCCGCCGATCGCGACGGCCGCGATCCGCTCCCCGCGCGCGATCTCCCCCGCGAGCTCTTCCCGCCCGGCCCGGTGCAGCAGTTCGGCGGCGAGTACGGAGGGCAGGTACGGCCCCGGCAGCAGTGCGCGCGCCGCCTCCTCCACGACGACGACGAGGTCCCCGAGCCCGCCGCCCCCGCCTCCGGACTCCTCGGGCAGGTGCAGCCCGAGCAGCCCCTGCTCGGCGGCGGCGTCCCAGTAGCCGGGGCGACCGGTCGCGGTGTCGGGGACGTCCAGGTGCTTGCGGACTTCCTCGGGCGGTACGGCGCGGGTGAGCCAGCCCCGGACGGATCGGGCGAGCTCCCGCTGTTCGTGCGTGATGGCGATGCCCATGCCGCGCAGACTAGAACACGTTCCATTCTGACGGAAGGTCAGAAACGAGTCGAGAAAAATCTGCATGACGCAGAGGAAGGAACGCTGCCGACACCCGCGCGCGGACGGCTGACGACAACGAACGACCTGTCCTCGCGGCCCCGTTGTCAGTGGTGCGTGACACGCTCCCGGTACAGCAGGGCACACGACAGAGAGCGAGCACACCATGGGCACCTGGGACATCGGCCCCTTCGACAACGACACCGCCGCGGACTTCTCCTACCACGTGGACGAGGCCCCGGCGGAGAAGAAGGCGGACGTCCTGCGCACCGCCTTCCGCGAGGTGATCGAGACCGGCCCCGAGTTCCTGGACTCGTACCCGGCGGACAAGGCCATCGCCTCCGCGGCCCTGCTCGCGGCCCAGTGCCCCGGCGGCGACCCGGTCACCACCGCCTACGGCCCCAAGGAGCCGCTCCCGCCCCTCCCGGCCGAGCTCCGCCCGGAGGCAATGGCCGCCCTCGACCGCATCCTCACCGAGCCCTCCGAACTCCTGGAGCTCTGGGAGGAGTCGGACGGCGAGGCCTGGAAGACCGGCATCAGGAAGCTGCGCGCGGTCCTCGCCGAGGCGTGACCGTGGCCTGACGGGGCGGCGGCGGTGAGGCGGGGCCGGGGTGTGGTTCCCGGGCGGGGCGTAGGGCACGATGGGCGCCCGTAGTCGCGTACCCGCCAGTAGGAGTCACCATGTCCGAGCCCACTCCCGAGATCCTTGCCGCGTTCGAGGCGGCGAAGGGCTTCATGCCCGTGGTGGAGGGCCTGGCGCTCTACGGCGCCGCCGCGGAGGCCGCGAAGCTCGGGCTGCCGCTCCTTGAGGTGGGGACGTACTGCGGGCGGTCGACGATCCTCCTGGCGGACGTGGCGCGGCAGGCGGGGACGGTGGCGGTGACCGTGGACCACCACCGGGGCAGCGAGGAGCAGCAGCCGGGGTGGGAGTACCACGACCCGACCGTGGTCGACCCGGAGGTGGGCCTGATGGACACGCTGCCCACCTTCCGCCGGACCCTGCACAAGGCGGGTCTCGAAGAGCACGTGGTGGCGGTGGTCGGCCGCTCGCCGCTGGTCGCGAAGGCGTGGGGCGGGCAGCTCGGCCTGGTGTTCATCGACGGCGGGCACACCGACGAGCACGCCACGAACGACTACGAGGGCTGGGCCCCCAAGGTCGCCCCCGGGGGCCTGCTCGTGATCCACGACGTCTTCCCGAACCCGGAGGACGGCGGCCAGGCCCCGTACCGGATCTACCTCCGCGCCCTGGAGTCGGGTGACTTCGAGGAGGTCTCGGTCACCGACTCGCTGCGGGTGCTCCGCCGCGTGGGCTGAGACCGCGTGGGCCGAGACCTCCCTGGCTCATCCGGGTCAGAAGCGGGAGGTGACGTAGAGGCAGTTGGTGTAGCTGTAGCCGGGTTCGATCTTCGCCTTGCTGGACTTGGTGTCGCCCGCGGTGGAGGTGCCGGTGGACGCCCGCTTCTGGAGGAAGTGGTAGTCGCCGGCGGGCAGCAGCAGGGTCGCCTTCGGGTACTTGGAGGACGGCCCGGAGCAGGCCTTGATCTTCTGGCCGTTCGAGAAGATCGGGCCGGGGTACTTGGTGCAGGTTCCGCAGGCCTTGAGGGTGACCTTGCCGGTCATCGGGCCGGTGTAGAGCAGTTCGACCTCACCGGGGCCGTCGTTGCTGACCACCATGACCATGCGGGTGCCGCCGGGGACCTCGGCCGGGGGCAGCTTGTTGCCGGCCGCCGGTTCCTCGTCGGCGATCTCGGCGGCGATGGCGATCGAGCGGGCGTGCGCCGCCTGCGGGCTGCTCGGGTACGCCTTGGCGTACTCGGTCATGGTCTCGATCGCGCCGGTGAAGTCCTTCTTCTTGAACTGGAAGGTCCCGCAGGCGAAGTCGCCCGTCTGGACGGCCTCCGCGGCCTCCTTCGCGGCGCCCTGGAGCGACGGGTCCGGCATGTTGTCGAGCGAGGAGCGCAGGGCGCGCAGCTCGCCGGTGGTGTCGCAGGGCGCGGAGCCGCCGGTGAGGGCGTCGGTCCTGGTCTTGATCGCCGCGCGGACGGCCGGCTCGACGCGGGTCGCGTGGCTCGACTTCGGGAAGGTGTTCAGGAGCTCGTTGAGGCTCTCGCTCGCCGTCGGATCCGCGGTCCGCACCCCGAGGGCGGCCGTCCCGCACTCGTAGAGCGACTCGGCCAGCGGTTCGTCCGTCTTCGCGGGCCGTGAGCCGAGGAGCTCCTTGTCGACCGTGCCGGGCAGTCCCCGCAGGTGCTTCAGCGGTGCGATGGCCTGGCAGTACTGCTTCTTGCCGTACGGGGCGGAGACCGTCGCGTAGTACGCGTCGAGCCGCTCCGGCACCAGTTTCCCGGCCCGCGACCCCGCGTGCTTCGTGCCCAGGTCCTGATAGGTCACGAGCGCCTTGGCGAACGTCGGCTGCGCCTTGTCGAACGCCAGGCCGTCCGCCGACTTCACCAGCGCGTCGGCCGCCGCGAGCCGTTCGAGCAGCGCCTGCTCCTTCGCCTCGTCACGCGCCGCCCCGTACGCCAGCGAGCCACCCGCCGGCACCGCGAGCAGCACCAGGGCGAGCGGCAGCGCGAGCCGCCGTGCCGACGCCCCGACCCGGAGGGTGGCCCGGAGCCCCCGCCGCGCCCCGTCCGCGGCGACCGCCAGCAGGAACACGCCGTACCCGGCCAGGACCCCGACGGGCACCCCGTCCACGTCCGCCGGCAGCGCAAGGACCAGCAGTGCGGCCGTCGCCAGCCAGCACAGCGCCGCTCCCGCCCAGTTCCGCAGCAGCACGTACCCGAGCCCGAGACATGACAGGTTCAGCAGCCCGACCATCGCCGCCTGCGCCCCGTCCGCCTCTCCGCGCGGCCCCGGCGGCGGCCCGTAGCCGGGCGGCCCGTACCCCGGCGGCGCCCCGGGCGGCGGCCCGGCCACCCCGCCGCCCGACCATCCGGGCGCGGTGGCGGGCCCCGCCGTCCCCTCCCCGTGACCGGGAGCGGCACCGGCGGCGCCGTACGGGGCCGGGCCCTGCGGCGGCCCGAACGCCAACGTGGGCGGCTCTTGAACGGGAGGCGCCGTCGGCGGCTTCGTGAGGTTCGGGGCCGCCCAGGGCGACTCGGCGCCCGGTAAAGGAGCCGGGGTGCGCGGGTCTCGCACGGGCTCGGGCGGTATGCGGTCGGACGGTTCGGGACGGGCGTCGTTCGGTTCTTCCCCCACCACGGTTCCCCCTCGTGGTCCGTGCGCGGTGACCCCCTCACCGCCGCTCCTCTCACCTACCCTTCACAGCCCCCGCACACGCGTCCGGCACCCCGGGAACGGGAAGCCGTCGGGAAGCCGTCTAAGAGCGGCGGCCGGGAAGCGGTCGGGAAGCGGTGACAAAGCTGCGACCTCCGCCCTGCGGGAATTCGCGCCGCCCAGGGCCTAGAGTCGCTGGGTGCCGTACGACCACCGGAACACCGCCCGCCGTACCCTCGCCCTCGCCGTCGCCGCCACGGGCTGCTGCGCCGTACTCGCCGGATGCGGGGCCTCGCAGGCCCCGCGGGACGCCGGAAAGGCGGGGCAGGCCCAGGAGTCGCCGCAGACGCGGCAGGAGAGCGGGACCCAGGCCCGCCCCCCGCTCGGCTCCGCGCCCACCCCCACCAAGGCCTCTCCCCCGGCCGCGAGCACGGCCCCCGCCTCGAAGGGGTCCCTGGCCGGCCGGACCATCGTCATCGACCCCGGTCACAACTCCGGCAATTTCCGGCATACGCGGGAAATCAACCAGAAGGTGAACATCGGGACGACTCGCAAGGAGTGCGACACCACGGGCACCTCGACCGACGCGGGGTACACGGAGGCCTCGTTCACGCTCGACGTCACGCACCGGCTGCGGGACCTCCTCACGGCGCGCGGCGCGAAGGTGGTCCTCACCCATGACGCCGACCGCCCGTGGGGCCCGTGCATCGACGAGCGGGCCCGCGTCGGGAACGCCGCACGCGCCGACGCCGTGGTCTCCGTCCACGCGGACGGTTCGGCGGTCGGCCACCGCGGCTTCCATGTGATCCTGCCCGCGAAGGTGCGAGGCGGTTCGGCGGACACCGCGCCGATCGTGGGGCCTTCCCGGGCCCTCGGGCAGCGGATCGTCGACGCGTTCGGGCGCGCGACCGGCACCGCACCCGCCAACTACCTCGGCGGGGGTACGGGGTTGGACGTGCGGGACGATCTCGGGGGGCTCAATCTCTCAACCGTGCCCAAGGTCTTCGTCGAATGCGGCAATATGCGTGATCCGAAGGACGCTCGGCTGCTCACGTCGTCGACGTGGCGGCAGAAGGCGGCACAGGGGCTCGCGGACGGCATCGCGACCTACCTCAAGGGGTAGAACCGGCGGGCGATAGATTCGCTCCGTACGATGGGGCCGCCCCCGTGCCCTGAGGCCCCGAGTGCCACCCCCGACGCGACGACCGACGAACGACGAAGGACTCTTACGTGAATATCCGCTCCCTCACCCGAGGCGATGGCGTGCTGATCGGTGCAGCGGTGGTGCTGTTCATCGCCTCGTTCCTCGGCTACGCCAGCTGTGACGGCCCGGCGTCGATCTGCGACCAGATCGACACCCCGAACTCGTGGGAGGTGTCGCCGCTCGGCTGGGGTTCCTTCTTCCTCGGCATCGCGGGCGTCGCCCTCGTGGTGGTCTCGCACGGTCTGCCGCAGCAGCGCAAGGTCGTCGGCCTGGAGCTGAACCAGGTCGGCGCCGCGTTCACCGTGGCTTCCGCGTGGACCCTGCTGATGTGGGTCTTCGAGGCGACGAACGCGGGCGCGGGCCTGATCCTCGGCCTGATCGCCGCGCTGGTCGCGGCCGGTGCCGCGGTGGCCGGTCCGCTGGTCCCCGCACTGAAGGCCCCGCTGGTCGGCGCCCCGAGCCCGCAGGCGCCGCAGCCGTACGGCATGCAGCAGGGCCAGCCGGGTCAGCCGGGCGTTCCGGGCGGCTACGGCTACCCGGGCGCGCAGCACCCGCAGTACGGCGGTCCGCAGGACCCGTCGCAAGGTGCGGGCCAGCCGTTCGGCGCGCAGGCCGCGGCCCCGCAGCCGCAGGCCCAGCAGCAGCCGGAGCCGCAGGCGCAGGCGCAGGCCCCGCAGCCGACGCCGGCCGCGGACTTCGCGCCGTTCTGGTTCGCGGTCCCGGTCGCCCGTCCGCTGTACGCGGAGGACGGTTCGCAGGCGCCGATCGCCGAGCTGGCGCCCGGCACCTGGTACCTGGCGGTCGAGCAGCGCGGTCCGGGCCTGGTCGCCCAGACCCAGGACGGCCGCCGCGGCGTCCTCCAGGACACCACCGGCATCCAGCGCGGCTGATCCCGCGGGCCGGAAACGGCGTCCGCGAGCCGCGTACGGCCCCTCGCCCGGAATCCCTTCCGGGCGGGGGGCCGTTGCCGTACAGTGCGCCGCACTACCTGACGGATCGTCAGAAAGGTTGCGGGGCATGCGACTCGGACTGGCCCTCGGCTACTGGGGCCGCGGCCCCTCACCGGCCCATCTCGACCTCGCCCGCGAGGCGGAGCGGCTCGGCTACGACTCCGTGTGGACGGCGGAGGCCTGGGGCTCCGACGCCTTCACGGCGCTGACCTGGATCGCCGCCCACACCAGCCGCATCAGGCTGGGCACGGCCGTCGCGCAGATGGCCGCCCGCGCGCCGACGACGACCGCGATGCACGCGCTCACCCTGGACCACCTCTCCGGCGGGCGCCTGCTGCTCGGGCTCGGCCTGTCGGGACCGCAGGTGGTCGAGGGCTGGTACGGCCGCCCGTTCCCCCGCTCGCCACTGACCGCGACCCGCGAGTACGTGGACGTGGTCCGGCAGGTCCTGCGCCGCGAGGGCCCGGTCCGGCTCGACGGACGGCACCACTCCCACCCGTACACCGGCGAGGACGGCACCGGCCTCGGCAAGGCCCTCAAGCCGATCACCCACCCGCTGCGGCCCGACGTCCCCGTGCTGCTCGGCGCCGAGGGGCCGAAGAACGTCGCGCAGACCCTCGCCATCGCCGACGGCTGGCTGCCGCTCTACTGGACGCCCGAGCGCTGGGCCGAGGTCTACGCGCTCCCCGAACGCCTGCCGGAAGGCTTCCTGGTGGCCCCCATGGTCCGGGCGCACCTCTGCGACGACGTGGCCGCGGGACTGCTGCCGGTCAAGGCGATGCTGGGCTTCTACATCGGCGGCATGGGGCACGCGGCCCGCAACTTCCACGCCGACCTGATGGGGCGGATGGGGTACGAGAAGGAGGCCCGGCGCGTCCAGGAGCTGTTCGCGGCCGGCCGGCGCGAGGAGGCCGTCCTCGCGGTGCCGGACGCCTTCGCGGACGAGATCTCGCTCGTCGGCCCGCGCGCGCGGATCGCCGAAAGGCTCGCGGCATGGCGGCGGGGCCCGGTGACGGACCTCCTCGTCACCTCACCGGACCCCGCCACGCTCCGCACCCTGGCGGAGCTCAACTCCTAGAGTCAGCCGCCCAGTTGCGAGGTGCTGGGCACCTTGTCGACGACCTCGGCGCCGGCGCTCTTGCCGGCGTCCTTGACGCTGTTGATGACGTTCTCGAAGGCGCCGACGTCCGCGTCTCCGGCCTCGCCCTTGCGGAACTTGGCCCCGAGGTCCTTCAGCGACTCGATGCCGGCCGAGAGCGGCGCGACCGCCTTCGAGAGCAGCGGGTCGCCCTTGGCGTTCTCCACCGCCGCCTTGAGCCTGTTGTACGTGAACGCGCCCGCGAGGCCCGCCTTCACCAGCGCGAACGTACGGCCGTCGGCGCCCTTGGCGAACTTGCCGGCCCGGTACGGCTTCACGATCCACTGGTACGCGGCACCCGCGGCGAGCCCCGCGTTCGCCACGAACCGGGTCTTGGCCAGCTTCTGCTGCTCGAAGGTGGCCGTGCTCGTCGGGGTCGCCGCGGCGCCCACGCTCTGGGCGTCGTCGTCGCCGTTGCACGCGGCGGTGGTCAGGAGCAGGGTGCAGGACAGCAGCAGCGCCACGACGCCACGCGAAACGGTTCTGGGCACGACGGACACGAAGGAACCTCCCTGGGGACTGTGGCGCCAGCCTCGCCCCGCCCCCACCGACCCGCCACTCGGGTGACTCCGAACGGGGCACGTCCCTCCACGGCCCGGCACGACACGGCCCCGGCGCGGCCCGTCAGCCGCAGCAGTCCGGTTCCAGGCCCGCGGGGAGGCGTTCGCCGCCGAAGACGGCGACGGTGGCCTCCTCGCCGCCGAGGGCGGCGACCGCGAGGAGCAGGGAGCCGGCGGTCCAGGTGGTCTGCTCCTCGGGCCAGACGGCCTTGTCGGCCTCCTCGTCGCCCTCGAAGACGTACCCGGTCCAGTACATGCCGTTCCCGGCCCGCAGGTGCCCGATGTCCTGGAGGATGCCGAGGGCCCGGTCGGACTCCCCCATCGCCCAGAGGGTGAGGGCGAGTTCGCAGGACTCGCCGCCGGTGACCCAGGGGTTCGGGACGACGCACCGCACGCCGAGGCCGGGCACGACGAACGTGTCCCAGTCCGCGTCGATGCGGGCCTTCGCCTCGGGCCCGGTGACCGCGCCGCCGAGGACCGGGTAGTACCAGTCCATCGAGTAGCGCGACTTGTCGAGGAACCGCTCCGGGTGCCGGCGGATCGCGTGGCCGAGCGCGCCCGCCGCCAGCTCCCAGTCCGGCTGCGCCTCCTCGCGGACCTCGGCGATGGCGAGGGCGCAGCGCAGCGCCTGGTGGATCGACGAACTGCCGGTGAGCAGCGCGTCGTTCACCGGTGTGCCGTCGGGCTCGCGCTTCCAGCCGATCTGGCCGCCGGGCTGCTGGAGTCCGAGGACGAACTCGACGGCCGCGTAGACGACGGGCCACATCCGGTCGAGGAAGGCGTCGTCGCCGGTGGACAGGTAGTGGTGCCAGACGCCGACGGCTATGTAGGCGACGAAGTTGGACTCAAGGCCGCGGTCGGTGACCCGGTCCGCCTCGCCGTCCTCGTAGGCCGCGTACCAGGAGCCGTCGCCGTTCTGGTGCCGGGCGAGCCACTCGTAAGCGCGGGCGGCCGCCTCGTGCTCGCCGGCCGCGTCCAGGGCCATGGCGGCCTCGGTGTGGTCCCACGGGTCCAGGTGGTGGCCGCGGAACCACGGGATGGCGCCGTCCTCGCGCTGCCCGGCGAGTATCCCGGCCACCGTCTCGGCCGCCTGCTCGGCGGTGAGCACCCCGGGCAGGACGAGGTGCTCGGCGATCCGCTCGGGAGACGTCACTTGGCCGCGTCCGCGGTCTCGGTCCCGGTCTCGGTCCCGGTCTCGGCCTTGGGGAGGTGCGGCTTGGTCGCGTAGGCCACGAAGCTCTTGCCGACCACCGGGTTGAGCAGCTGCTCGGCGACCCGGGTCAGCGCGGGCTTCTTCATGATGTCCCAGACCAGGAGCTTGTGGTACGCGCGGACCGGCAGCGCCTTGTCGTTGTCCACGCCGAACGCGCACTTCAGCCACCAGTACGGCGAGTGCAGCGCGTGGGCGTGATGCGTGCCGTACGGCCGCAGGCCGGCCTGCCGGATCTTCCCGAGGAGCTCGTCCGCCTTGTAGATGCGGATGTGGCCGCCCTCGACCTCGTGGTACGCGTCCGACAGCGTCCAGCAGATCTTCTCGGGGCCGTACCGCGGCACGGTGATCGCGATCCGCCCGCCCGGCTTCAGGACCCGCACCATCTCGGCGAGCACGCCCTTGTCGTCCGGGATGTGCTCCATGACCTCGGAGATGATCACGACGTCGAAGGACTCGTCGGGGAACGGCAGGTTCAGCGCGTCGCCCTCCATCGCCGTGGCGGTCGCGCCCGCGGGGGCCTCCCCGGCCTCCTTCATGGCCGCGAACCACTTCGCGACCTCCCGGATCTCCTCCCCGTTCTGGTCGAGCGCCACGACCTGCGCCCCGCGCCGGTAGCACTCGAACGCGTGCCGCCCCGCCCCGCAGCCCAGATCGAGCACACGATCGCCCGGGGCGAGCGGGAAGCGGGTGAAGTCGACAGTCAGCACGAGGTCCTGCTTTCGGGGTTGGAGGGTGGTTGGGGGAAGGCGTCGGTGCCGGGCCGCACGCGGCCTCGGCGGCCGGGTGTCACCGACGGGCTCCGGCACCCTGACGGGCCACCGCCTCGCGGTACAGCTCGGCCGTCCCCTGGGCGGCCCTGGCCCAGGTGAACCTGGACAACACCCGCTCGCGGCCCGCCGTGCCCAGGCGGGCCCGGAGCGCGGAGTCCTCCAGCAGCCGCCCGAGCGCCGCGGCCAGCGCCCCCGCGTCGCCCGGCGGCACCGCGAGGCAGGTCTCGCCGTCGGTCCCGGCGACCTCGGGGATCGCGCCGCCGGTGGTGGCGACCAGCGGCGTCCCGGTGGCCATGGCCTCGGCGGCGGGCAGCGAGAAGCCCTCGTACAGGGAGGGCACGCAGGACACCTGGGCCGAGCGCACGAGGTCGACGAGCTCGGCGTCGCTGATGCCCTTGACGAAGGAGACGGCGCCGTCGAGCCCGTACCGCTCGATGGCCGCGGCGACGGGCCCGTCCTCGGCGCGCTTGCCGACGACGACGAGGTGGGCGTCGGGGTTCTCGGTACGGAGCTTGGCGAGCGCCTCGACGAGGTGGACGAGGCCCTTGAGGGGGACGTCAGCGCTGGAGGTGGTGACGATCCGGCCGGGGACCTCGGCAACGGACGGGTCGGGCGACCACAGCTCGGTGTCGGCACCGATGTGGACGACCCGGACGCGGTCCTCCCGGACGCCGAGGTGCTCGACGATCTCCTGGCGGGAGGTGCCGGAGACGGTGAGGACGGAGGGCATCCGGCGGGCGACGCGCTTCTGCATGCGGGTGAAGGCGTACCAGCGGCGGACGGAGGCGCGGCGCTTCCAGTCGGCGGCGGCGTCGAGTTCGAGCTGCCGGTCGACGGTGATGGGGTGGTGGATCGTGGTGACGAGCGGCGCACCGAGGGCGCGCGGGCCGCCGAGGAGCCCGTATCCGAGGGTCTGGTTGTCGTGGACGACGTCGAAGTCGCCGCGGCGGGCGGCGAGCATGCGCCGGGCCCGCAGGGAGAAGGTGAGGGGCTCGGGGAAGCCGCCGGTCCACATGGTGGCGACCTCGAGGCCGTCGATCCAGTCGCGGTACTCGTCGCGCTTCGGGGTCCGGAAGGGGTCCGGGGAGCGGTAGAGGTCGAGGCTCGCTATCTCGGTGAGCGGCACCCCCTCGTCGAGGGTGGGGTACGGCTGGGAGCCGATGACCTCGACGCTGTGGCCGAGCCGGGCGAGCTCGCGGGACAGGTGCCGGACGTAGACGCCCTGGCCGCCGCAGAACGGGTTCCCCTTGTACGTGAGGAGAGCGATCCGCAACGGTCCGTCACCCGCGATGGTGACGCCCTGTCGGGGGCTTGCCTCTATGGCCTCAGCGGTCATGCGCGACCCCCTTCGAGCGTGCGTTTCGCCGGAGCGTAACCGCTCGCGCTAATCTAGAACAAGTTACAGACTTGATCGTCCGGGATCTTCTCGCCCGTCTGCCCGCCGGTCCGCCTGATCCTCCGAGGAGGACAGAATCTACCGGCAGGTAGCTCCGCCGTGAGAGGCCGGAACAGGTGATTCGCGCCACGGCGGCGGCACCGCTACTGTCGCTCCCCACCGCACGGAACGGGACCTCATGACCGCAGACCACAGCGCGGACCACAGACCCGCGTCGCCGCCCCTCACGGAGCGCCAGGAGGCACGGCGGCGCCGCATCCTGAACGCCAGCGCCCAGCTCGCGGCGCGGGGCGGCTTCGACGCCGTGCAGATGCGGGAGGTCGCCGAGGCGGCCGGGGTGGCCCTGGGGACGCTGTACCGCTACTTCCCCTCCAAGATCCACCTCCTGGTCGCGACCATGCAGGACCAGCTCCAGCACATGCACACCACACTGCGGAAGCGGCCGCCCGCCGGCACCGACCCGGCCGGCCGGGTCGCGGAGACCCTGATGCGGGCCTTCCGCGCGCTCCAGCGCGAACCGCAGCTGGCCGACGCGATGGTGCGGGCGCTGACCTTCGCCGACCGGAGCGTGAGCCCCGAGGTCGACACGGTCTCCCGCCTGACCACCGCGATCATCCTGGACGCGATGGGGGCCGAGCACCCCACGCCCTCGCAGCTCTCCGCGGTCCGGGTGATCGAGCACACCTGGCACTCGGCGCTGATCACCTGGCTGTCCGGCCGCGCCTCGATCGCACAGGTGAAGATCGACATCGAGACGGTCTGCCGGCTGATCGACCTCACGGCCCCGGAACCCGCGAACGCCCCGGAACCCGCGAACTGACGGTTCCCGCCCGCGCCCCCGCTCGTGGCGGGGACGCGGGCGGGGCCGGATCAGCTCTGCGGCTTCGCGTTGTTCGCGGCGATGACCGCCGCGCACTCCGGGCTGCCGTCGACGGCCACGAACATGACCAGCTTCAGCGGGCCGGCCGAGTGGTTGCTGGCCTGCAGCTGCCAGCTGCTCTTCTTCAGCGACTTGATGACCGAGCCGCCGGCGCCGGAGCTGCGCTCCTCGCTCCAGCCGCCCTTGGTCAGCGTCGCGACCGTGTCCGTGTACGACTTCGCCGGGTCCGCCGCCTTCTCGGCGTCGGCCGTCCAACTGACCATGCAGTTCTTGGCCTCGGCCGGAATCTGCTCGCCCGAGGCGTCCTGCGTGAAGCCCGCGCCGGTCGCCGCGTCCGTCAACTCCTTCGTGACCGCGGCCCCGTCCAGCTTCCCGCCGTCCGAACCGCCCGAACCACCCGACCCGCCCGTCGCGGACGACCCGGCCGACGACGAACCCCCGGACGCGGAACCGCCCTTGTCCGAGCCGCCCTCGCTCCCGCAACCGGCGACCAGCAGCACCACACAGGCGGCCGCGGCCACCCCCGTAACCTTGCGCACAACACTCCCGATTCCGCATGCACGAAGGCCTCTCGCCCCCGTCGACAAGGGCACAGTTTTGCACGTGGAAACGGCGTGCGGGCACAACGGCCCCCGCCGTCAGGGACGTTCGCGGTCCTTCCCGAACAGCAGTTCCGTCTCCCGCTCGGTGAACCCGTTCATGCAGGCGTCCTCCGACGCCTGGAACGAGATCATGTCCAGCGCCACCGTCTTCCCGGTGGCATGACGGGCGAACAACGACCACCCGCTCTTCTTGAGCGTCAGCCCCGTCATCGTCCCGCCCGCGTCGTCGAGCTTCTCCTCGAACCGCTTCCCTGCCGTCCATCCCTCCCCCACCAGCGCCTCGACCGTCCGGTCGAACTTCCCCCGCGCCCCGTCCACCACGGGCCCGGCGTACTGCCAGGCCGCCGTGCACGCCCGGGCCCGCCGCTCCAACCGCTCCCGTTCGTCCGCGGGCGTCGCCGTCGCCGTCACCTTCCCCGGCTCCGGCAGCTTCGACTCCGGCAGCCCCGCCCCCGCCACGGCCTCGCGGATCTCCGCCTGCGCCTCCTCCCGCCCGAACCCCCCGGCCCCGGCCTCCTCCGCGCCGCACCCGGCACCGAACACCACCGCGACCAGCACTCCGGCGACCGCCGCCATCCCTCTCGTACGCACGGTCAGCCGCCCATCGGGTTCTTGTCGAGGCCGGCCTTCTTGGCACAGACGTCGTCGAAGGCCATCGCCTTCACGTCTCCGTGGTCGGTTCCCGCGCGGTACTCCGTCGTCACGAGCCAGCCGCGCTGCCGGAGTACCACCTGGATGTCCATGACGGTCCGGGCCTCGTCCTCGGCCCTGCGCTCCCCCCGCCGTCCGGACTGCTGCCAGCCTCGCTCCTTCAACTCGCGCACCAACGCCTCGAACTGGGGGACGCCCACGGGGGCGTCCGCTGTGCCGTAGCCCTTGTAGGCGACCACGCAGTTCGCATCGGCGCTGCGAGCAGGCATGCCGGCCCAGTCCGGGTCCGCCGGCGGAGTGCCCGCGTCCGCCACCGAGCCGTCGATGTCCGCCTGCACCACGGCCTTGGTCAACGGGCCCGTCCCCGCCGGCCGGGGCGCGACGGACGCCGGACCCGCCGCTCCCGTCCCGCTCTCGTTACCGCCGCACCCCGTGGCGCCGACGGCCATGACCACGGCCAGGGCCGCGGTGGCGGCCCCCCTCTTCCCGTACACGGTTCGTCCCCTCCCAGGTCACGGGGCTGAAGGCCCCGTGATCGAGGGAGCAGTGTGCCATGGGCGTGGGCGGCTATTCCTCCGGGGGGAAGACGGGTTCGCCGCCGTCGGCGAGGGTGAGGAGGATGGCTTCGACGGGGCAGCCCTCGGCGGCGGCGAGGAGGCGTTCGCCGGCGTCCGCCTCCGGCTCCACCGGGTGGGACTGGCGGGCGGTGTCGAGGCGGAAGCCGTCGGGGGCATGGTTGAGGCACATGCCGGAGCCGATGCAGAGGGTGCGGTCGACTTCGACGCGCCAGCGGTCGCCCATCACGCGTCCCCGTATCCGGCGGGGAGGTGGATCATCTTGTGCTCCAGGTACTCGCCGAAGCCCTCGGGGCCGAACTCGCGGCCGAGGCCGGAGTTCTTGTAGCCGCCGAACGGGCCGAGCATGTCGAGGCTGAAGGTGTTGACGTTGAAGGTGCCGGTGCGGACGGCGCGGGCGAAGTCGATGCCGTGCTCGACGTCGCCGGTCCAGACGCTGCCGCTGAGGCCGAAGTCGGAGTCGTTGGCGATGCGCAGGGCCTCGGCCTCGTCCTCGTACGGGAGGAGGCAGATGACCGGGCCGAAGATCTCCTCGCGGGCGATCCGCATGGAGTTGTCCACGCCGCCGAAGAGGGTCGGCTCGACGTACCAGCCCCGGTCGAGCCCGGCCGGACGGCCGCCGCCCGCGAGGATCTTGGCGCCTTCCTGCTGGCCGATGCCGATGTAGTCGAGGGAGCGCTGCTGCTGGCGCCGGGCGACGAGCGGGCCGACCTGGGTGGCCGGGTCGAGCGGGTCGCCGACGACGAGCGCGCCGGCCGCGGCCGCGAACGCCTCGGAGATCTCCTCGTACCGCGAGCGCGGCGCGAGGATGCGCGTCTGGGCGACGCACGCCTGGCCGTTGTTCATCCAGGCGGCCGGCACGATCCCGGCGACGGCGGTCGCGGTGTCGGCGTCCGGCAGGATCACGGCGGCCGACTTCCCGCCGAGTTCGAGCGTGACCCGGGTGAGGTGGCGCGAGGCGACCTCCATGACCCGCCGCCCGGCGGCCACCGACCCGGTGAAGGAGACCTTGTCGACCCCGGGGTGTCCGACGAGGTACTCGCTGACCTCGCGGTCCGCCGGCAGGATGCTGAGGACCCCTTCGGGAAGCCCGGCCTCCGCCGCGATCTCCCCCAGGATGTACGAGTCGAGGGGCGCCTCGGGCGAGGGCTTCAGCACCACCGCGCAGCCCGCGAGCAGCGCGGGTCCCAGCTTCGCCGCCGCCGTGAACTGCGGCACGTTCCACGGGATGACCGCCGCCACGACCCCGACCGGCTCCCGCCGCACGAGCAGCGGGCCAAGGACCCCGCCGCGCCGCTCCTCGTACGGGAAGTCCCGCGCGACCGTGATCGCCGCGTCCCACACCATCATCGCGCCCAGCGCCTGCGCCATGACGGACCAGGAGTACGGAGACCCGTTCTGCGCGCTGATCACGCGCCCGATCTCCTCGTACCGCACGGCGATCGCGTCCTTGATGCGGGTCACGACCGCGATCCGCTCCTCCACGGACATCCGCGGCCAGGGCCCCTCGTCGAACGCCCGCCGCGCCGCCGCCACCGCCCGGTCGACATCCGCCTCGGACGCGTGCGGCACCCGCCCGATGACCTCCTCCGTATGCGGCGAGATCACCTCGATCACCCCGGCCCCCAGCGGTTCGACCAACTCCCCGCCGACGAACAGCTTTCCGTGTTCCACAAGCTCGCTCATGACGGCTGCCTCCCGAGGAGTCGAAATTGCCCCTGAGTTTCTGACGATGCTTCAGAACTGATACCAGTTCTAGTTACACTTGGCCAGACGTGCGGCCAAACCGGCCCCCACCAGCAGCTTTGCCACTGGTGGGGGCCGTCGTCATGCCACTTGGGCCGCCTGTGGGCCGTCCGGCGCTCCGCCGCGTGCCCGACAGGCGTCATCGACTCGCATCGACGGGCGCTCCCGGCCGGGGAGCGCCACGGGCAGCCCGGGGTCAGCCGCCACCCGAGCCGGCCGAGGCCGAACCTCCTGAAGTCCAGCGGGAGTTGGGCTGCGGCCGAGCGCGCGTGCTGCGCTCGGTGCGCAGCGCCACCACGACCCCGGCCGGGCCGAGCAGAGCCTTCAGCGCGTCGGCGAACCGCCGCGGGTCGCCGCCGAACGGGAGCTCGATCCGCTCCCGGGCGCCCCGCAGGACGAGTTCCAGCGCGAGCGTGGAGACGGCCGGCTTATGGTCCCCCTGGTACGGCTCCACCACCTTGTGCGTCAGCCGCACCTCGCGCAGGGCCTCGACGGGCAGCCGGCCGTCCGGCCCGGCGGCCCGGACCAACCGCACGGACTCGGGCACCCCGGCGGGCGCGAACTCCACCCGCACGACGTCCCGGGCCCGGGAGGAGGCCAGCACCGGCCAGCCGATCAGGTACTCCAGCCCGGCGATCACCCCCACCACCACGAACACGGTCGACGCCCGCGCCCCGGCCAGCGCCATCCAGAGGGCGACGACCAGGGTCGGCCCACCCAGGGCGAGCGGAATGAACAGCGCCGGCCCCACCGACATCAGCACGTTCCACACCGGCCCGGTCGGGCCGGCACGCAGAACCAGATCCGTCGAGTCGGGGCCTTGCCTCACCAAGGGGTCCACGGCCATGCCTCCAGCGTAGGACCGGCCCGCAAGAGCGCCTCGACCGCAGCCGGAAGTCACAGCGCCGCAAGCTCTTCTGACGCATAGTCAGTTCTAGTTATGGTGGGCGATGGCCGTACCGGTACGCAGAGACGAGGACGCACATGACCCAGGTGACCGAGCACGGTGGCGGAGTCTGGTCGCTACGGGTGCCGATTCCGGACAATCCACTCGGTCACACGCTGGTGCACGTCCTCGACACCGACCGGGGGCCGGTGCTCGTCGACACCGGGTGGGACGACCCCGCCTCCTGGGCCGAGCTCACCGAGGGGCTGGGGGTGCTGGGGCTGTCGGTGGGCGAGATCCACGGTGTGGTCATCACCCATCACCATCCGGATCACCATGGGCTCTCCGGGCGAGTGCGGGAGGAGTCGGGGGCGTGGATCGCCATGCATGCCGCCGATACGGCGGTGGTGCGGCGCACCCGAGAAGCCAAGCCCGGGGTGTGGCTGGACTATATGACGCACAAACTGAGCCTGGTCGGCGCGCCCGAGGAGCATCTGGCGCCGCTGCGGGCCGCGCGGGCGTCGGGGCGGGTGCGGACGCTGCCCGGTCTGGGGTCGGCGCTGCCGGACCGGGAGATCGTTCCCGGCGAGCTGCTCGACCTGGCGGGACGGAGGCTGCGCGCCGTGTGGACGCCGGGCCACACACCCGGCCATGTGTGCCTGCACCTGGAGGAGGACCACCCGGCGGGACTGCCCGGGCACGGGCGGCTGTTCTCCGGGGACCACCTGCTGCCCGGCATCTCGCCGCACATCGGGCTGTACGAGCATCCCGGCGAGGCGCAGGAGACCGACCCCCTCGGCGACTACCTCGACTCCCTCGAACGCATCGGGCGCCTCGGCGTCGCGGAGGTCCTGCCCGCCCACCAGTACGCCTTCGCCGACGCCGCCGGCCGCGTCGCCGAGCTCCTGGCCCACCACGAGGAGCGCCTCACCGGCCTCCTCGGGCTCCTCACCACCCCGCTCACCCCCTGGCAGCTCGCCGAGCGCATGGAGTGGAACCGCCCCTGGGACCGCATCCCCTACGACTCCCGCAACATCGCCGTCAGCGAGGCCGAGGCCCATCTGCGCCGGCTGGTGAAACTCGGCCGCGCGGAGGCCGTGGCCGGTACCGACCCGGTGACGTACGTCGCCGCGCAGCCGGTCGCGGGCGGGGTGTGAGGCGGCTCGCACCCCCGGGCCGGGTGACGTACGGGCCGGTAGAGTGATCCGGTCGTCATCATGCCCGTACAGACCGGCCGGGACGTGAACGCCGGCACCGTCGAGGAACACGGAGCCGGAGCCTGGTGCCCTGAGGCGTGCCGGTGCCCGGCCGCAGGAGAGGGCACCATGAACACCGTCCGACGCAGCGCCGCCGCGCTCGCCGCCGCCGCAGTCGTCCTCGGCACCGCAGCCGCGGTGCCGGCCGCCGCGGCCCCCTCCCCGACCCCCTCGACGGGCGGCCTCCCGGCCGGTCTGTACGGCACGAAGGACCCGACGTACGACGGTGTGTGGCGGCAGTCGCTCGCCTTCCTCGCGCAGCGCGCGACCGGCTACCAGCCCGCCGACCAGGCCGTGGACTGGCTGCTCGGCCAGCAGTGCGCGGACGGCTCCTTCGCCTCGTACCGCCCGGACACGACGAAGCCGTGCGACGCGAAGACGATGCGGGACACCAACGCCACGGCCGTCGCCATCCAGGCGCTCGGCGCCGTGCGCCGCCAGGCCGCCGCGCCCGAGAAGATCGACCAGGCCGTCAAGGCCGGCGCGGAGTGGCTGCGGACCGTGCAGAACAAGGACGGCGGCTGGGCCTACAGCGCCGGCGCCCCGAGCGACGCCAACTCGACGTCGGTCGTCGTCGGCGCGCTCGCCGCGACCGGCACGAAGCCCGGCTCGTACGCCTCGGCCGAGGGGAAGACGCCGTACGACGCGCTCCTCACCTTCGCCGTGCCGTGCTCGGACAAGGACGGCGCCGGCGCGTTCGCCTACCAGCCGGACCCCAAGGGCAAGCTCCTCGCGAACGCCGACGCCACCGCCGCCGCCACCCTCGCGGGCCTCGGCAAGAGCATCGTCGCCACCAAGGCCTCCCCCGAGCAGCCGCCGGTCTGCACCGACCTGCCGAAGCCGACCGCCGAGCGGGCCGCCCTCAACGGCGCCTCCTACCTGGCGAAGGCCCTCGCGAAGACCGGCCACCTGACCACCCCGCCGATGCCCGGCGCCACCGACACGGCCGAGAAGCCGGACGTCGGCAACACCGCCGACGCGGTCGTGGCGCTCGCCGCCGCCGGCGCCGCCAAGGAAGCGAAGCCCGCCCTGGAGTGGCTGGAGAAGAACTCCGCCGCCTGGGCGAAGGAGAGCGGCCCCGCCGCCTACGCGCAGCTGATCCTGGCCGCCCGCGCCACCGACACCGACCCCCGCGAGTTCGGCACGGCCGACCTGGTCGAGCAGCTCAACGCCACCGGCCCCGCGCCCAAGACCCCGGACACCTCCGCCTCCTCCACCAGCGACGACGAGGACTCCGGCTTCGACATCTGGTGGATCATCGGCATCGGCATGGTCGTCGGCGTCGGCATCGGCTTCCTCGTGAGCGGCCGCAAGAAGTGACCGTCACCGGCTCCGCCGTCCGGCTCGTCACCGCCGTGGCCGGGGCTCTGCTCACCCTGACCGCCGTCGTGGCCGCCCCGGCGCAGGCCGCCGGCTACCGCTACTGGTCGTTCTGGGAGAGCGCCGCCGGGAAGCCGTGGGCGTACGCGTCCCAGGGCCCGGCGACCGCGCGGCCCGCCGACGGCGACGCGATCGGCTTCCGCTTCGCGATCAGCCAGGACACGAGTGACGCCTCGCGGCCGGGCGTGGCGCCCGACTTCGCGGGGATCTGCGGCGGCGTGGAGAAGAAGGACGGCAGCAAGCGGATCGCGGTCGTCGTCGACTTCGGCGGCCCGGTGGACGCCCCGCCCGGAGAGACCCCGCCGGCGAAGCCGGTCAAGGTCGGCTGTGCCGAGGTGGACGAGGACGCGACGGGCGCGGAGGCGCTGGCCGTGGTGGCGAAGCCGCTGCGCTACGACAGCGCGGCCATGCTGTGCGGGATCGCCGGCTATCCGGCGCGGGGCTGCGGCGAGCAGGTCGCCGAGCAGCCCGCGGCGTCCGCCGCGCCGACCGGTCCCGCGCCCGCCGCCGCCCCCGCGCACGGCAGCGGCGGCCCGTCCTTCGGCGTGCTCGCCGGCGGGGCGGCCGTCCTCGCCCTCGGCGGCGCCGCGGTCTGGAAGGCCCGCCGTCGCGGATGAGCCCCGCCCGTAGCCGCTCCACGCTCACCGCCCGGTCCGTCGCGGGTGCCGCGTTCGCGGCGCCCGAGGCGAGCCGGGCGAACGCGCTGCACGCCGGAGCCTGGTGGCTGTGGGCGCTCGGCCTGGCCGTCGCCGCCTCCCGTACCACCAACCCGCTCCTGCTCGGCCTGCTCGTCGGGGTCGCCGGGTACGTCGTCGCGGCCCGCCGCACGGACGCGCCCTGGGCCCGCTCGTACGGCGCCTTCGTGAAGCTCGGCCTGTTCGTGGTCGCCCTGCGGGTGGTCTTCTCGCTGCTGCTCGGCTCCCCCATCCCCGGCACGCACGTCCTGTTCACGCTGCCCGAGGTGCCGCTGCCCGAGTGGGCGCGGGGCGTCCGGATCGGCGGCCGGGTGACCGCCGAGCAACTGGTGTTCGCGCTGTACGACGGCGCCAAGCTGGCCACCCTGCTGATCTGCGTGGGCGCCGCGAACGCCCTCGCCAACCCGGCGCGGCTGCTGAAGTCGCTGCCGGGCGCGCTGTACGAGGCCGGGGTCGCCGTCGTCGTCGCCATGACCTTCGCGCCGAACATGGTCGCCGACGTCGTCCGGCTCCGCACCGCCCGCCGCCTCCGCGGCCGGCCCACCGGCGGCGTACGTGCCGTCCTCCAGATCGGCCTGCCCGTCCTCGAAGGCGCCCTTGAGCGGTCGATCGCCGTCGCCGCCTCCATGGACGCCCGCGGCTACGGCCGTACCGCCGAGGTCCCCGCCTCCGTACGCCGCACCACCAACGTCCTCACCCTCGGCGGCCTCCTCGGCATCTGCGCCGGCTCGTACGGGCTCCTCGCCGCGGAAGGCGCCGGCTACGGCCTCCCCCTCCTCGGCGCCGGACTCCTCGCCGCCCTCGCCGGCCTCCGCCTCGGCGGCCGCCGCACCCTCCGCACCCGCTACCGCCCCGACCGCTGGGGCCCCCGCGCCTGGCTCGTCGCCGGCTCCGGCATCACCGTCGCCGCCCTCATGATCTGGGCGAACGCCTACGCCCCCGACGCCCTCCACCCCGGCGTCGTCCCCCTCGAAGCGCCCGAGCTCCCGCTCTGGCCGGCCGCGTCCATCCTCGTCGGCCTCCTCCCGGCCTTCGTCGCGCCCGTCCCCAAGGAAACCCCGTGATCCGCTTCGACAAGGTCTCCGTGACCTACGAGGGCGCCACCCGCCCCACCCTCCGCGACCTCGACCTCACCATCCCCGAAGGCGAACTCGTCCTCCTCGTCGGCCCTTCCGGCGTCGGCAAGTCCACCCTCCTCGGCGCCGTCTCCGGCCTCGTCCCCCACTTCACCGGCGGCACCCTCACCGGCCGCGTCACCGTCGACGGCCGCGACACCCGCACCCACCCGCCCCGCGAGCTCGCCGACCTCGTCGGCACCGTCGGCCAGGACCCCTCCGCCCACTTCGTCACCGACACCGTCGAGGACGAACTCGCCTACGGCATGGAATCCCTCGGCCTCCCCCCGGCCGTCATGCGCCGCCGCGTCGAGGAGACCCTCGACCTCCTCGGCCTAGCCGAACTCCGCGACCGCCCCCTCGCCACCCTCTCCGGCGGCCAGCGCCAACGCGTCGCCATCGGCTCCGTCCTCACCCCCCACCCCAAGGTCCTCGTCCTCGACGAACCCACCTCCGCCCTCGACCCCTCCGCCGCCGAGGACGTCCTCGCCGTCCTCCAACGCCTCGTCCACGACCTCGGCACCACGGTCCTCCTCGCCGAGCACCGCCTTGAGCGCGTCGTCCAGTACGCCGACCAAGTCCTCCTCCTCCCCGACGCCCTCCTCGGCCCACCCGCCGAGATCATGGCCGTGTCCCCCGTCCACCCACCGGTCGTCGCCCTGGGCCGCCTCGCCGGCTGGAACCCCCTGCCCCTCACGGTGCGAGACGCACGCCGGAGGTCGGGCGAGCTGAAGGCACGGCTGGAAGGCAGTGCCCCTTCGGGGCCTCGGCTCGACAGGCCCATCTCAGCCCCGCCGGCGTTTGAGGCGCGGGGGTCCGGGGGCGGAGCCCCCGGTTTCGGGAAGGGGCGGGGTGGGGGATTCTCCCTGTTCCGACGGCGCCGCACCCACCCCACCGCCCCCACCACGGCCCCCCTCGTCCGCGCCGCAGGCCTCGGCGTCCGCCGCGCCCGCGTAGAGGCCCTCCGCCACATCGACCTCCAGGTCGACGCGGGCGAGACCGTCGCGCTCATGGGCCGCAACGGCGCGGGCAAGTCCACCCTGCTCTCGACCCTCGTCGGCATGATCCCGCCGACCACCGGCACGGTCAGGGTCGCGGGCCTGGTCCCGCACACGACGGACCCGCGGGAGCTGATCCGGCAGGTCGGCCTGGTGCCGCAGGAGCCGAGGGATCTGCTGTACGCGGACACCGTCGCGGCCGAGTGCGCGGCGGCGGACGAAGACGCGGGGGCCGAGCCCGGCACCTGCCGCGCGTTGGTGGAGGAGCTGCTGCCGGGGGTGGCGGACGACACGCATCCCCGTGACCTGTCCGAGGGGCAGCGGCTGGCCCTCGCGCTGGCGGTGGTGCTGACCGGCCGGCCTCCCCTCCTGCTTCTCGACGAGCCGACCCGGGGTCTGGACTACGCGGCGAAGGCGCGGCTGGTCGCGCATCTGCGGCGGCTGGCGGCGGAGGGGCACGCGATCGTGCTGGCGACGCATGACGTGGAGCTGGCGGCCGAGCTGGCGCACCGGGTGGTGATCGTGGCGGACGGCGAGGTGGTGGCGGACGGGCCGACGGCGGAGGTCGTGGTGTCGTCGCCGGCGTTCTCGCCGCAGGTGGCGAAGATCCTGGCCCCGCAGCGGTGGCTCACGGTCGAACAGGTGGAGGCGGCGCTGTGACCGCGGGTCGCGCGGAGGCCCGTCCCGTCCGTCTGGGTCCCCGTTCGGTGGCGGCGCTCGTGCTGGTGTCCGTGATCGGGGTGATCGCGTTCTGCTGGCCGCTGTTCGCGGACGCGGGTTCGGCGGTGACGTCGCACGCGGGGGACGCGCCGTGGCTGTTCGCGGCGCTGCTGCCGCTGCTGGTCGCGGTGGTGGTGGCGACGATCGCGGACTGCGGGATGGACGCGAAGGCGGTGGCGATGCTGGGGGTGCTGGCCGCGGTGGGGGCGGCGCTGCGGCCGCTGGGGGCGGGGACGGCGGGCCTGGAGCCGATGTTCTTCCTGATGGTGTTGAGCGGCCGGGTCCTGGGGCCGGGGTTCGGTTTCGTGCTGGGTTCGGTGACGATGTTCGCGTCGGCGCTGCTGACGGGTGGGGTGGGCCCGTGGATGCCGTTCCAGATGCTGTCGATGGGCTGGTTCACGATGGGGGCGGGGCTGCTGCCGGGCGTGCGGGGGCTGCGGGGCCGGGGTGAGCTGCTGATGCTGTCGGCATACGGGTTCGTGGCGTCGTTCGCGTACGGCACGGTGATGAATCTGCAGGGCTGGGTGCTGTTGCAGGGCCTGGGCTCGGGGGTGTCGTTCCAGCCGGGCGCCCCGCTGGTGGAGAACCTGGTGCGGTTCCTGGCGTATGTGCTCGCGACCTCGCTCGGCTGGGATCTGGGGCGGGCCGCGCTGACGGTGGTGCTGACGCTGACGGTCGGCGGCACGCTCCTGAGGGCGTTGCGGAGGGCCACGCGGCGGGCGAACTTCGAGGCCCAGGTCACATTCGAGGGCCCGTAGGGGCCTGCCGCGGGTGAGGCGCCCCACAGGACCTACGTCACGTACGAGCCGGAATAGTAGGGCGGCGGTACCGCCCAAACCACCCCACTCCTGGTCATGACCTGCGGAAACACCGCACACCCTCCCTCCGGGACCAGCTGCCCGGGTCCGAACCTGCCTCGTACAAGGGGTCCTTGCCGGGGGCCCGTCGGGGCTGCTTCTCTGGTGGACGTCGCCAGGCAGCCGGTGCTCACCGCAGCGCCTCGGACGGCCGGTTCCCCCCAGTTCCCGGGTCTCCCGGGCTCTGGTTCCGGCTTGCCGAAATCGTCTGGCGCGGCCCTTGTTCCCGACGTTAGGTAGATACGTTGATCAGCTCGCTCACCACTCGTGTCGCTGCCCGCAAGAAGTCCCTCGCCGCCACCGCAGCCGTTCTGCTGGGCGCCTCGGGTGCGGTTCTCGGCACGACGGGCTCGGCTTCGGCCGCCAGCCCGCAGGAGCTCGCTCGAGAGATCGTCCCCGCCTCGCAGTACGCGTCCTTCAGCAAGATCGTCGAGCACGAGTCGCACTGGAACCACACCGCGACCAACTCGTCCAGCGGCGCCTACGGCCTGGTCCAGGCCCTGCCGGCCTCGAAGATGGCCTCGGCCGGTTCCGACTGGAAGACCAACCCGGCCACCCAGATCAAGTGGGGCCTGAACTACATGAACGAGCGCTACGGCTCCCCGAACGCCGCCTGGGCGTTCTGGCAGGCCAACGGCTGGTACTAAGAGTCCCCGCCGCCGCACAGCGCATCCGCAAGGCCCCGCCCTCCGCTCGGAGGGGCGGGGCCTGCGGCGTTTCCGGCGGGGCCTGCGGCGTTTCCGGCCGGGGTTTCCCGCTGTGGCTTTTTAGTAGACCGGTCGTCTAGGGTTTCCTCCATCGGCGGACCCCACGGTCGCGCCGCGACCCGTCCCGGAGGTTGTCCCGTGCCAGCGCTCCCCTCTCACCCGCTCCCGCCCGGCCGCTTCGGCGAGCTCGTCGGCGTCACGCTCCCGATCGTCCAGGGCCCCTTCGGCGGCGGCCTGTCCTCCGTCGAGCTCGCGGCGGCCGTGTCCGAGGGCGGTGGCCTCGGCTCGTACGGTGCCCACATCCACACCCCCGACGAGATCACCGCCCTGGTGGCCCGGCTCCGCGCGGCGACCGGCCGTCCGTTCGCCGTGAACCTGTGGGTGCCGCAGCAGGGCGAGCGCGACGAGCTCCCGGCGGAGGTGCTCGCGGGACACGTCGAGCGCCTGCGGCCGTACTACGAGGAGCTGGACGTGCCGGCGCCGGACGCCGAGGAGATCAGGGCGTGGCCGGACTTCGACGAGCAGCTCGACGCGCTGCTCGCGGCGGCCCCGCCGGTGATCAGCCTGGTCATGGGCCCGCCGCCGCGCCGCCTGGTCGCGGAGGCCCGGCGGCGCGGGATCGTCGTGGTCGGTACGGCGACGACGGTGGACGAGGCGGTGGCCCTGGAGCGGGCGGGGGTGGACGCGGTCGTCGCCTCGGGCAGTGACGCGGGCGGCCATCGGGGCGCTTTCCTGCGGCCGGTACGGGAGTCCCTGGTGGGCACATTCTCGCTGGTCCCGCAGGTGGCGGACGCGGTGTCCGTGCCGGTGGTGGCGGCGGGCGGGATCGCGGACGGGCGCGGGATCGCCGCCGCGCTGGCGCTCGGCGCGGACGCCGTGCAGGTCGGCACCGGGTTCCTGGCGGCGCGGGAGTCGGGCGCGAGCGAGGTGCACCGGCGGACGCTGGGGACCCCGGAGGCCCGTACGACGGTGCTGACCCGCCTGTTCTCGGGGCGGACGGCGCGGGGCATCCCGAACGGCTTCGTCCGGGACATGGCGGCCCACGAGGAACACGTACCCCCGTACCCCGTGCAGAACGCGCTGATGGGGCCGATCCGCCGGGCCGCCGCCGAGCGGGGCCGGCCCGAGTACGTGAACCTCTGGGCCGGCCAGGCCGCCACGCTCGCCCACGCGTCGCCCTCGGCCGCCGCGTACCTCTCCTCGCTCGTGGAGCAGACGGTCAAGGCGCGCGGCTGACGACCCGCCCGGCCGCGGCGGGACCCGCCGGCCCGCCCGCCCCCGCCGGCGGGCGGGTCAGAGCCGCTGGATGATCGTCCCGGTGGCGAGCGCGCCGCCCGCGCACATCGTGATGAGGGCGAACTCCTTGTCGGAGCGCTCCAGTTCGTGCAGGGCGGTGGCGATGAGCCGGGCGCCGGTGGCGCCGACGGGGTGACCGAGGGCGATGCCGCCGCCGTTGACGTTGACCTTCTCCAGGTCCTGGTCGAAGACCTGCGCCCAGCTCAGCACCACGGAAGCGAAGGCCTCGTTGATCTCGACGAGGTCGATGTCCTTGAGGCTCATGCCGGCCTTGCCGAGCACCGCCCGCGTCGCGTCGACCGGCCCGTCGAGGTGGTAGTGCGGGTCGGCGCCCACGAGGGCCTGGGCGACGATCCGGGCGCGGGGGCGGAGCTTGAGGGCGCGGGCCATGCGCTTGGAGGCCCACATGATCGCGGAGGCGCCGTCGGAGATCTGCGAGGAGTTGCCCGCCGTGTGGACGGCGGAGGGCATGACGGGCTTGAGCCGGCCGAGGCCCTCCATGGTGGTGTCGCGCAGGCCCTCGTCGCGGTCGACGAGCCGCCACATGCCCTGCCCGGCGGCCTGTTCGGCCTCGGTGGTGGGGACCTGGACGGCGAAGGTCTCGCGCTTGAAGCGTTCCTCGGACCAGGCGATGGCGGCGCGTTCCTGGGAGAGCAGGCCGAGCGAGTCGACGCGCTCGCGGGTGAGGCCGCGGCGGCGGGCGATGCGCTCGGCGGCCTCGAACTGGTTGGGCAGGTCGACGTTCCACTCGTCGGGGAACGGCTTGCCGGGGCCGTGCTTGGAGCCGGAGCCGAGCGGGACGCGGGACATGGCCTCGACGCCGCAGGAGATCCCGATGTCGATGACGCCGGCCGCGACCATGTTGGCGACCATGTGGCTGGCCTGCTGCGAGGAGCCGCACTGACAGTCGACGGTGGTGGCGGCGGTCTCGTAGGGCAGGCCCATGGTGAGCCAGGCGGTACGCGCCGGGTTCATGGACTGCTCGCCGGCGTGGGTGACCGTGCCGCCGACGATCTGTTCGACGCAGTCGGCGTGGATGCCGGTGCGGCCGAGGAGTTCGCGGTAGGTCTCGCCCAGCAGGTAGGCGGGGTGGAGGTTGGCGAGCGCGCCTCCGCGCTTGCCGATGGGGGTGCGTACGGCTTCGACGATGACGGGTTCCGCGGCCATGAGCTCGTCCTCTCCTCGACCGGACAGGGTGTCCCGGCACCCCGGTCGGTCGGCGTCACGGGGGAACTAGTACGCGTTCTAGTTCTGAGTGCAGTCTTATGACTGCTACCGCCGGTACGCAAGGGTCCGGGAGGCAACAGTTCCCGCCCCGCCTCTTGCCACTTGTAGAACTCGTTACTAACTTTCCCGGCAGTTTCTGATGGACCATCAGATTATGGAGGCGTGTTGCCGATGCCCTGCCCTCATGTCCCCGAAGGGTTCGACGCCACCGACCCGGACCTGCTCCGTACCCGCATACCCTTCCCGGAGTTCGCCGAACTACGGCGGACCGCACCCGTCTGGTGGTGCCCCCAGCCGGCCGGCATCACGGGCTTCCAGGACACGGGCTACTGGGCCGTCACGCGTCACGCGGACGTCAAGTACGTCTCCACGCACCCCGAGTTGTTCTCCTCGAACCTCAACACGGCCGTCATCCGCTTCAACGAGTCCATCGCCCAGGAGCAGATCGACGTCCAGAAGCTGATCATGCTCAACATGGACCCGCCCGAGCACACCCGGGTCCGTCAGATCGTCCAGCGCGGCTTCACCCCCCGGGCGATCCGCGGCCTGGAGACCGCCCTGCGCAACCGCGCCCGCGCCATCGCCGAGGAGGCCAGGGCCGCCGTGGAGGCCGACGGCACCTTCGACTTCGTCACCCGGGTCGCCGTCGAACTGCCCCTCCAGGCGATCGCCGAACTCATCGGCGTACCCCAGGAGGACCGCTCCCGGATCTTCGACTGGTCGAACAAGATGATCGCGTACGACGACCCCGAGTACGCCATCACCGAGGAGGTCGGCGCCGAGGCCGCCATGGAACTCATCGGCTACGCGATGGGCATGGCCGCCGAGCGCAAGGAGTGTCCCGCCGCCGACATCGTCAGCCAGCTCGTCGCCGCCGAAGGGCAGGGCAACCTCTCCTCCGACGAGTTCGGCCTCTTCGTCCTGCTGCTCGCCGTCGCCGGCAACGAGACCACGCGCAACGCCATCAGCCACGGCATGCACGCCTTCCTCACCCACCCCGACCAGTGGGAACTCTTCAAACGGGAGCGGCCCGCGACCGCCGCCGAGGAGATCGTGCGCTGGGCCACCCCCGTCGTCTCCTTCCAGCGGACCGCGACCCAGGACACCGAGATCGGCGGGCAGAAGATCAGCGCGGGTGACCGCGTCGGCATCTTCTACTCCTCCGCCAACAACGACCCCGAGGTCTTCACCGACCCCGAGCGCTTCGACATCACCCGCGACCCCAACCCCCACCTCGGCTTCGGCGGCGGCGGACCCCACTTCTGCCTGGGCAAGTCCCTCGCCATCAAGGAGATCGAGCTCATCTTCAACGCCGTCGCCGACGTCCTGCCCGACCTCACCCTCGCCGGCGAACCGCGCCGGCTGCGGGCCGCCTGGCTGAACGGCGTGAAGGAACTCCGGGTCCGCACCTCCGCCTGACCGCCGGATCCCCGCGTCCCCGTGTCCCCCGCCCGTCCGACCATCCGACCATCCGACCGGAACCGGATCACCCCCGGCCGCGTCCGACCCCACATGCGGCACACACGGGGGACGCGCGGAAGCGGTCCGGTCACCAGAATCCTGACCACGCTCATCGCGCTGCTCGCGCTCCAGGCGGGCTCGCTCATCGCACCGGCGTACGCCTGCGGCTGCGGCGCGATGATCCCCGACAAGTCCCAGCGCATCGGCGTCGACCGCGAGGAATCGGCCGTGCGCTGGGACGGCCGCACCGAGACCGTCGTCATGCGCTTCGCCGTCCAGGGCAACGCCACCAAGGCCGCCTGGATCATGCCGGTGCCCAGCCGCGCCGAGGTCACCCTCGGCGAACCCGCCCTCTTCGACACGCTCGCCTCCCTCACCGCGCCCGAGCGGCGCGTACGGCACTACTTCTGGCCCCGCGAGGGCGACTGGCCCTTCGACAACCCGTGGGACGACGGGGCGGCCGGCGCGGCACCGGCCGCTCCCGGCCCCGGCGTCGGCGTCGTCGGCCGTGCGCGGCTCGGCCCCTTCGACGTGGCGCGGCTGACCGCCACCGACCCCGACGCCCTCGGCGACTGGCTGCACGCCAACGGCTTCGAACTGCCCGAGAGGCTCCCCGGCGCCCTCAAGCCGTACGTCGAACGGAAGTGGGAGTACGTCGCCATCCGCCTCGCCCCCGAGGAGAAGGGCGCGGCCCTCTACGGCAATCTGACCCCGCTGCGGATCAGCTTCGCCTCCGACGAACTCGTCTACCCCATGCGGCTCTCCCGCCTCGCGCGGACCCCGCAGACCCTCGGCCTCTACATCCTGGCCGAGCACCGGATGGAACCCCGCTCCCCCATCGGCGGCGACCGCCCCGAGGTGACCTTCGCGGGCCGGATCGACGGCGACGAGAGCTTCGCCCTCGCCGGGATCACCGGCGGCGCCCCTCTCCACCTCACGTCCCTGGAGCAGAAGTTCCCGCACCCGGAGCGCATCGACGACGACCACCATCTGCGGGCCGTCGCGGACACCCCGTACCGCCGGGTCGTCTACACCGACCGGCTCCTGACGCTCGGCGGCGGCACGCCCGTGTGGTTCCTGACGGTCGCCGGCGGCCTCCTTCTCGCCGTGCTCACGACATTCCTGGCCGTCCGGGTGAAACGCCGGCGCCGGCCCGCCCGCCCCGGTGTACGTTCGCCCGCATGACGAACCCTCAGTGGACCGCGGTCGACACGTACTTCACCGACACCATCGCCCCCGCCGACGAGGCGCTCACCGCCGCGCTCACCGCCTCCACCGCGGCCGGGCTCCCCGAGATCGCCGTCGCCCCCAACCAGGGCAAGCTGCTCCACCTGCTCGCCCTGACGCAGGGCGCGCGCACGATCCTGGAGATCGGCACCCTCGGCGGCTACAGCACCATCTGGCTGGCCCGCGCCCTGCCCGCCGACGGCCGGCTGATCACCCTGGAGTACGACCCCGCCCACGCCGACGTCGCCCGCGCCAACATCGCCCACGCCGGCCTCGACAAGCTCGTCGAGGTCCGCACCGGCGCGGCCCTCGACTCCCTGCCCCTCCTGGAGGCGGAGGGCGCGGGCCCCTTCGACCTCGTCTTCATCGACGCCGACAAGGTGAACAACCCCCACTACGTGGCCTGGGCCCTCAAACTCTCCCGCCCGGGCACGCTCATCATCGTGGACAACGTCGTACGCAACGGGAGGATTGCCACCGAGCACCCCGACGACCCCGCCATCACCGGCACCCGCGCCATGTTCGACCTGGTCGCCCGCGAACCCCGCCTGGACGCGACCGCCCTGCAGACCGTCGGCACCAAGGGCTACGACGGCCTGCTGCTCGCCCGCGTCCTCGGGTAGCGCCGCGACCGGGGGCTACTTCCACTCGAAGAGCTTGCCCGACACCTTCCCGTCGGCGTCGACGTCGTACTCGAAGACGCACGCGGTCCCATTGAGACGAGTGAAATCGGGCGCGGCGGTCTCGTAGAAGAGCGCGCCCCGCCAGTGCACGCCGCCCGAGTCGTCGAAGCGCCCGACTCCGGTGGCGTGCCAGGTGATCGTCTCCCCGGCCTCGGTCATCGTGATGCCCTGGCCCTCGCCGAACAGCGAACCGTCGGCCTGGAGGGCCGACTCGTACGTCGCCATGTCCTTGACGGGCTTACCGAGCAAGGTCCCCGTCCCCTGCACCGACGTCTCCGTGACGGCATGACCGCCGTCGACCGACAGGACCCGCAGGCCCGTGGTCTCTCCCGAAAGCGTGCCGATCTGCTCACCGAGCATGGTGGGACTCCTCTCCGCATCCCTCCCGGAACCCGATGGATCCCCTCATTCCGGACTACGCCCGCCACCGGCAATCGTCAAGCCGAGAGCCCTGGAGCGCTCGACCGCCACCCGGCGAAGAGCGGCAGCCCGCCCGCCGCGTCGAGCACCACCACCCCGAACGGCCGGTCGAAGACGATCCGCGTCAGACGAGGCGCGGCGCCGCTGCGCGTCATCGTCACCTGAGTGACGGCCGCCGCCTCGACCCCTTCCTCGGCGACCTCCACCACCACCTCCTGCACCACCTTGTCGATGCGCAGGAACGCCTCGGAAAGCCCCCCGAAGTCGGCGTCCGGCCCCAGCGCCGCACCGAGCCCGAGCTCGGCCAGGTGCCCGCCCGCGTCGGTCCTCGTACGGAGCGTGAACCGCGGCAGCACGAGCTCCGCCGCCTCCGTCGCCGGCCCCTTCCGCTCCCCGCGCCCCTCCCAGGCGGCGGGCAGCACCTCGGCGGGGCCGTCCCCCTCCGAGCCGAGCACGAACCGCACGACGGGCCCCCCGCCCCCCGCGCACGGCAGCTCGACGACGGTGACCCCGTCCACGTACCAGACCCACGCGGCCGGAATCCGCTGCCGCATCGTCGGCACCGACCAGGTGTCCCCGTTCCCGTCGGTGAACGGCGCCTCCTGGGTGAGGTGCGCGGGGAACGCCGTCCGCCACGACGCCTTGAGCGCGAGTACGTTGAGCAGTACGAGGTCCTCCGAACCGTCCAGGTCCAGCGGAAGACCCGCGATCCGGCCGCCTGTCTCCCGCCGCACCCACGCGTCCAACTCACCCTGGCTGTCGGGCAGATCCCCCCACGACATGTCGTCCGTCGCCCCGAACACCTCGTCCGGCAGCGCGAACCACACCGCCCCTGGCAACACCCCGAACCCCACGTCCGGCAACCCCCGCTTGAACCTTTCGAGCACCGGCTGCTTGCTCCACACCCCGGTCGCCACCGCCACACCGCCGTTCGCCGCGACCTTCCGCCCCACCTCGGTCACGATCCCAGCGGCCTCCTCCGCCTCCACCCCGAGCAACTCTCCCAGCTCCGCCCCGGTCCTCCCCCGCGCCCCCGACGCCACCGCCCCCAGCGCCAGCCACAGCCCCGCCGGCGACACGACGAAGTCCCCGTCCCCGAGCCACGAGAGCCAGCGCGCGGCCAGCGCGCGTACCGCGGGTGCCACAACTGCCCACTCGAAGCCGACCATGGTGTGCCCCTGTCCCCGCATCTCAAAGCCCCCTATGAGCATCTTGACTGCTCCCCTGCCCCGAAGGGGCCGGGATTCCTGGCTCAGGCCGCCTTCTGGCCCGGCGGGCCAGGAGGTCTCACGCCGTCGACACCAGCCGGGTCCAGACCCGCCCGGACGAGCATCACGTACGCCGAGTTCTTGTCCCGGGGCCGGGACACACCGCACGCGATGCAGGTGTAGATGCGTTCGGACAGCGGCAGTGCGTGCTTGGCTCTCGCTCCACAGGCTGCGCAGTCCATCGTGGTGTGAGCCGGATCGACCAGGCAGACGACCCGCCCATGCTTCCGGCCCATCTCGACCAGCGCCTTCTTGGTGGCGGTGATCGCCGCATCAGCGGCCTTCCGAGCCATCGTGGTCTTGGCGAGGAACTTCGGCCGGAAGTCCTCCACGGCGATCGCGTCGTGGTCGCGGACCACCTTCTTGGCCCACTTACGACCGGCGTCCTCCCGCTGACGAGCTGCCTTCTTGTAGGTCTTCGCGCGAAGCCTTCGAGCGTCGCGGTAGCCCCGCGAAGCGGGCTGCGCCTTCTTAGGCCTGCGCCTGGCCATCATCCGGTCGTACCTGGTCAGCTTCGCCTGGGCTCTCCGCCCGTACTCCGCATGAGGCAGATCGTGGTCGTCCGACGTCGTGGTGGCCGTCTCACGAACACCCCAGTCCACGCCGATCACTCGTCCGGTCCGAGCCATCGGCTGCACCACTGCGGGAACGACGAACGAGGCATACCAGTGCCCAAGGATGTCCACATACACACGCACGCTCGAAGGCGCAGCGGGCAGTGCACGTGACCACACCACGCCCAACACGATCCCACCCGCCAGCTGCAGGCGACCATCCTTGAGGCGGAACCCGTTCCTGGTGTAGTTGAGCGTGGGCTCGGCGTGACGCTTCGTCTTCCACTTCGGCATCCCCGCCCGACGGTGCGTCGGCAGCCGCTCCTTGATGTCCTTCTGCGTTTTGGCCCTGCTGGCGCCGAAGTCACGGATGGTCTGCTGCTGAGGAACACTGGACCCCTCAGAAAGCCAAGGAGTCGTCCTCCTCGCCTCGGTCAACATCCTGTCGAGCTGCGCCGGACCGCAGGTCAGCCTGGAATCGGGATGGTCCCGGTTGTGTCGATGTACGGACTTGGCCTTGGCCACGCACTCGTTCCAGATCCACCGGCACCGGTCCCACTCCCCTAGCAGGGAAACGAGCGCGCCGGTCGACACTCTGAGCCGATAGGTGTACCGGGCCCTCCCGGCCTCATCACCCGTCTTCGCCACCGGCATATCCTCCCCCACCGGAATCCGCCCCTTCCACGCACTTGGCGCCAACGTGGCTTCCGACGAAAGCAGACCTGACCATCAGTGCCCCTCGGGGTGGCGCCGCATGAAGACGTTGCAGTCGGTCACAGACGACCAGTCACCCACCTGACGGGCCCTGCTCCGCACCGCGGCGAGTTCTGCGCACCCCGCACATCCCGCTACGGGTGGCGGTTCCGGTTCCGGGGAGACCGGAAGTTCCAAGGGCGGGGTGCTGTATCGCGTGGGCTCGCTCATGACCTGATCCTCGCGCTGTTCCTCAGGACGGATGAACCTCGTACGTTTCCCACCTTGGGACGTCCTTCAGGTAGTAGAACGTCCCTGAAGCGTCCGGGAGCAGAAGGGCAGAAGCGTGCCGAACGAGCGTCTACGAGCCGTCATGGGGTCGCGCGGCTGGACACATACCGCCTTGGCCGAAGCGGCGGGGGTCGACCCCAAGTCCGTGGAGCGATGGGTCAATCTCGGGCGCACTCCGCACCGGGCGACCGCCGTGAAAGCAGCCGCAGCGCTACAGGAGGACGTACACGCTCTGTGGCCCGCACTCCGGCAAGCGCGACCGGCGAGGGCCGTCAGTTCCGAACTCGTCACCTTGTACGAGCAGCGGGCGGACGTCCCCGTGTCCGTCTTCGTGGAGCTCCTTTCCCAGGCACGCCTGCGGATCGACTTGCTGGCGTATGCCGCTGTCTTCCTGCACGAGGCGTACCCCCGCCTCAACGATCTCCTGCGAGAGCGGGCGGGCGAAGGGTGCGTCATCCGTATCGCTGTCGGCGACGCCGACCATGCCAATGTTCAACAGCGCGGCAGGGAGGAGAAGTTCGGGCATGGCATCGAATCCCGCTGCCGCCTCGCACTGCTGCATTATCGGCCGCTCGTGGGCATTCCGGGCATTGAGCTGCGGACTCACGGAACCACGCTCTACAACAGCTTGTACCGGGCCGACGACCAGATGCTGGTCAATGCCCACGTGTGGGGCGTCAACGCCTACGCCGCACCCGTCTGGCATCTGCGGCGTGACCACGGCGGCATGTTCGACACCTACACGGAGAGCTTCGATGCCATGTGGGAGACAGCGCGTCCCGTGGAAGAGTGATGGGCATGGCCCGCACCGAGTACTACGACGATCCGGACGCCCCCGCGCCGAACAGCATGGTCGTGGCAGCCTCCGCCGTCATCACCGACGAGCAGGGCCGCCTGCTCCTGCAGCGGCGCTGCGACAACGACCTGTGGGCCCTCCCCGGCGGGGCGATGGACATGGCCGACTCCCTGCCCGGCACGGCGGTGCGGGAGGTGAAGGAGGAGACAGGTCTGGACGTCGAGATCACCGGGCTCGTCGGGACGTACACCGACCCCCGGCACGTCATCGCGTACAGCGACGGAGAAGTGCGCCGGCAGTTCAACGTCTGCTTCACGGCCCGAGTCGTGGGCGGCAGCCTCGGTATGTCGGAAGAGAGCACAGAGCTCCGCTTCGTGGCGCCCGAGGAACTCGATTCGCTCCCCATGCACCACACCCAGCGACTGCGCATCCGACACTTCCTGGAGCGCCGTCCGGTCCCGTACCTGGGATAGCGTCCACGCAGGGCCTGGCGCGGCGCCCGGCCCGTACGTACCGAGAGGGTCCTATGCCCAGCATCGTGAAGATCAACGTCCTGACCGTGCCCGTCGAGCAGCGCGAGGTCCTGGAGCAGCGGTTCGCCTCGCGTGCCGGGGCGGTGGAGGGGTCCGACGGGTTCGAGTGGTTCGAGCTGCTGCGGCCGCTGGAGGGGACGGACCAGTACCTGGTGTACACCCGGTGGCGCAGCGAGGAGGACTTCCAGAACTGGATGAACGGCTCCATGAAGGCCGCGCACCAGGGGCAGGGCGCGGGTGAGGGCGGGGAGCGGCCGAAGCCGGCGGCGTCCGGGTCGACGCTGTGGTCGTTCGAGGTCGTGCAGCAGGCGTCGCCCAAGTAATTCGGCGGCGCGACCGGTCGTGCGCGCCGCAGAATGGCGCGCATGACCTGGAACTTCTCCCCTGAGCGCGTCGACACCGCGGACGCCACGGCGCTGCGGCGCGACTACTACGGCGACGTGGCCGGCCGGTACTGGAAGCGGCCCGCGACCGAGGCGGAGATCGACGAGGGTCTCACGGACGACGGGGCCGAGCTGCTGACGCCGCCGACCGGTCAGTTCCTGGTGGGCCGGTTCGACGGCAAGCCGGCCGGCTGCGGCGGGGTGCTGATGCTCGACGCCGAACGCGCCGAGCTGACCCGGGTGTTCGTCCGTCACGCGTTCCGCGGGACCGGCGGCTCCGGCCTCCTGATGGACGGCCTGCACGAGGCGGCCCGCGCGCTCGGCGCCCGCCGGATCGTCCTCAACACCCGCCTGGACCTGGTCGAGGCGCGCGCCCTGTACACCCGGCACGGGTACGGGGAGATCCCGGCCTACTGCTCGGGGCCGTACATGGACATCTGGTACGGCAGGGAGCTCTGAGCCGTACCGCTCACGCGTGGTGGTCGCGGGGCGGCTCGGGGGTGTGGGGGCGTTCGCCGTCCGAGCCGCAGAGTTCGGCGGTGAGCTCCTCGACGAGCTGCACGAGGTCGGTGGGGCGGTCGGGGCCCCACCAGTCGCCGAGGAGCTCGGCGAGGGAATCCTCGCGCGCCTTGGCGAGCGCGGTGGCGGCGCGTACGCCGTCCTCGGTGAGGGTGAGCTGGACGCCCTCGCGGGTGACCAGACGCCGCTCCTCCACCTGCCGGGAGGCCTCGGTGATGACCCGCAGGGGCACCGGGGTGGTCTCGGCGAGCCGGGCGGGTTCGACGGTGCCGTGGCGGCGGACGCGCAGGAGCAGCCAGCTCGCGGCGGGCAGGAGGTCGAGCCCGGCACGGTCGGTGATCTTCACGTAGATCGCCTTGCGGCCCTCGCGGGAGCCGAGGAGTGACAGGGCGCGGGCGCACTCGTCGTAGGAGGAGCGCTCGACCGGATTCGAGGCGAGCGTCTGGCTCGGGTCGGGCGCGGTGACCGAGGCCCGCAGCTTGTCCTCCTTGAGGAACCAGGCGACGACGAAGGCGACGAGGACGACCGGCGCCGCGTACAGGAACACGTCGGTGATGGACGTGGCGTACGCGTGCAGCACGTCGGGCCGCAGTTCCGGCGGGAGCTGGGCGATGGCGCGGGGGTCGGCGGCGACCTGCTGGGGGCCGGTGCCGGGCGGCAGGTCCCCGCCGGCGCTCGCGAACACGTCCTCCAGCTTGCCGGTGAGGCGGTTGGTGAAAATGGTGCCGAAGACGGCGACGCCGAACGAGGCCCCGATGGAGCGGAAGAAGGTGGCTCCCGAGGTGGCGACGCCGAGGTCCTCGTAGGAGACCGCGTTCTGCACCACGAGCACGAGCACCTGCATGACGAGACCGAGCCCGGCGCCGAAGACGAAGAAGCAGGCGCTCATCTCCCAGGTCGAGCTTGTCTCCGTCAGCTTGTGCAGCAGGAGGAGTCCGAGGCCGGTGAGGAACGTGCCCGCGATCGGGAACACCTTCCAGCGGCCGGTGCGCGAGACGATCTGACCGGACGCCGTCGAGGTGATCAGCATGCCGAGGACCATCGGCAGCATGTGTACGCCGGACATCGTCGGGCTGACGCCCTGCACGACCTGGAGGAACGTCGGCAGATAGGTCATCGCGCCGAACATCGCGAAGCCGACGACGAAACTGATCACCGACACGAGGCTGAACGTCCTGATCCGGAACAGCTTGAGCGGCAGGACGGGTTCGGCGGCCCGCCGCTCCACGTACACGAACCACACCAGGAGTACGGCTCCGAGGACCGCGAGCCCGATGATCTGCGCCGAGCCCCACGCCCAGGTCGTACCGCCGAGCGAGGCCACCAGGACCAGGCAGGTGGCGACGGAGGCGATGAGGAAAGTGCCGAGGTAGTCGATGGTGTGCCGGGTCGAGCGCACCGGGATGTGGAGCACGGCGGCGATCACGAAGAGCGCGACGATCCCGATCGGCAGGTTGATGTAGAACACCCAGCGCCAGGACAGGTGCTCGGTGAACAGGCCGCCCAGCAGCGGCCCCAGGACGCTGGTGGCCCCGAAGACCGCACCGAACAGGCCCTGGTACTTCCCTCGTTCGCGGGGCGACACGAGGTCCCCGACGATCGCCATCGACAGGACCATCAGGCCGCCGCCGCCCAGGCCCTGCACCGCGCGGAAGGCGATCAGCTGCGGCATGTTCTGCGCGATGCCGCAGAGAGCCGAGCCGATGAGGAAGAGAACGATCGCCGCCTGGAAGAGCTTCTTCCGCCCGTACTGGTCGCCCAGCTTCCCCCACAGCGGCGTCGCCGCGGTGGACGCGAGCATGTACGCCGTGACCACCCACGACAGGTGCTCCATACCGCCGAGCTCGCTCACGATCGTCGGCAGCGCGGTCGACACGATGGTCTGGTCGAGAGCGGCGAGCAGCATGCCGAGCAGCAGCGCCCCGATCGCGACCAGGACCGTCCGCCGGTTCTGCCCCTCCCCCGGGGCGGGTGCGGCGGCGGGCCGGGGCGGGCGGATGTCCTGGGCCATGGCGTCTCCGTCTCCCTCTCCCTCTCCGGCTCCCTGGCCGGCCCCTCCATCCTGGTCCGAATGTCCGGTTATGGCCTGCGGAAGGGCACTCCTGTTCACCCGCCGGAACCGAGCGGGCTGCATAATCGCTCGCAGTTGTCTCGGGGAGGGGACCCATCATGACCGGACACATCTGTCCTGAATGCGGTGTACACAGACCCGGCTGCGCCTGCGCCCAGGCCGCCATTGCCGCGGCCGAGGACTTCGATCCCCTGCGGATCAGGCCCTACGTGACCCTCGACGCGCCGGAGGGCGCGGAGGGCGTGGAGGGAGCGGGGGGAGCGGGGAGTGATGCGCAGGGCGCGGAGGGCGCGCAGGGCGCGGGGGGCTCGGGGGGCTCGGGGGGCGTGGGAGCGCCGTACGGGGCCGGTGGGGGGCGCGGTGCCGCTGGGGCCGTCGGGGCTGCTGGGGCTACTGGGGCCGTCGGGGCTGCTGGGGCCGTCGGAGCTGCTGGGGCTGCTGGGGCCGCCACGGCGCACCTTCCCGCGTACACCACGGACGACCCGCCGACCGCCCAGCTCGCGGCGATACGGGTGGACGGGCGCGGCGGCCCGGGGGCGTATCCGGGGGCGCTCCCTGGGGCACTCCCGGCGGAGGTTCCGTACGGCTCCGAGGCGCACGGTTCCGGAGCCGACGGGTCGGGCGGGCACGGCCCTGAGGCGTACGGCTCCGAGGCGTACGGCGTGAGCTCGCACGGCTCCGAGGCGTACGGCCCGGGCTCGCAAGGCCCTGAGGCGTACGGCTCCGAGGCGTACGGCGCGGAGGGGGCCGCGCACGGCGCGTACCCGGACGGCTCGTACCCGTACCCCGGTGTCAGTGGGGATCCGTCCGAGACGATGCCGTTGCTGCTGAGGGGTGTCGGCGAGGTGCCACCGGAGCGCGGCGGCGAGCGGACCCGAGGCCGGCGACGCGGCCTGGTCGTCGCGGCGGTGGCGGCCGTAGCCGTGGCGGGGACGGCGGCCCTGGCGGCGGCGGTGCTCGGCGGCGGGGACGAGACCGACGACCGGGCGGCCGTGCCCGACGTGACGACGAGCGCGTCCCTGAACGTGGCGGTGTCCGAGGCGCCGTCCCCCTCTTCCTCAAGCCCGGAGCCGTCCTCCTCGTCGCCGACCCCGACCGCGACCCGGACGTCCGCCTCCCCGTCCGCCACGCCCTCGGTGACCCGGACCACGGCGAGCCCCAGCCCCACGAAGACGGGCGCGACCTCGGGGGCCACGTCGTCGGCGCCCACGACGGCGCCGACGACGAGCAGCCCGTCCGGGCAGCCGCCGGAGGAGACGGACGAGGCGGTGGTGACGCTGAGCCTGGGGTCCAGCGGGCCCGAGGTGCGGGAGCTCCAGCTGCGGTTGCAGGCGCTGTGGATCTACGACGGGCGGATCAACGGCAAGTTCAACAGGGAGGTCGAGGACGCGGTGGCCGAGTACCAGCGCTGGCTGTACCCGCGGACCGATCCGGAGGGTGTGTACGGGCCTTATACGCGCAGCCGTCTGGAGGCGGCCACGCCCGACATCTGACCTGCGCGGTCCCGGCAGGCGGACGGGTTGGCCAGGCGGCCCACGATTTTGTATCGTGGAAGAACAAAGTGGCCCCGCCCGCACTCCCTGACCGGTGGGCGGGACCGCTTCGTTCTCCGCGCCACCCCCTCTGGAGACCTGATGCACGCCCACACCCCGGCAGCGCTCACCGCTCGCGCCCTCCTCCTCGACATGGACGGCACCCTCGTCAACTCGGACGCCGTCGTCGAGCGCTGCTGGCGACGCTGGGCCGACCGGCAGGGCCTCGACGCGGACGCGGTGCTCAAGGTGGTGCACGGCCGCCAGGGGTACGCGACGATGGCCGTCCTCCTTCCGGAGCGCCCGATGGCGGAGAACCACGCCGACAACCGGGTCATGCTCGCCGAGGAGACCGCCGACCTCGACGGCGTCGTCCCCGTCGCCGGCGCTCCCGCCTTCATGGCCGCCATCGCCGACCTCCCGCACGCCCTGGTGACCTCGGCCGACGAGGCCCTCGCCCAGGCCCGGATGGGCGCGGCCGCGCTCCCCATGCCGACGACGCGGGTCACCGCCGAGGGCGTCGGCGCCAGCAAGCCCGACCCCGAGGGCTTCCTCAAGGGCGCGGCGGAGCTCGGCTTCGCCCCGGCCGACTGCGTGGTCTTCGAGGACTCCGAGGCCGGCATCCAGGCCGGCCGCGCCGCCGGCATGCGCATCGTGGGCGTCGGCCCCCGCGCGGCCGCCTTCTCCCCCGACCTCCACGTCCCCGACCTCACCCACCTCCGCGTCGACTCCGCCACGGACGGCACGATCACCCTCACCGTGACGTCGTGACGTCGTGACGTCGTGACGTCGTGACGTCGTGACGTCGTGACGTCGTGGGCCCCCACTCACGGGCCGCCGACGCCGGGCCCTGACGGTGACGCCGTGACCCCCGCCGGGGCGGCCCGCACCGGACCGCCACCGTGACGTCGTGGCCCCCGCCACGGACCCCACCCCCGGGCGGCCTACGCCGTCGCCCCCGCCTCCCCCGCGCGCGGCCGGACCATCCGGCCGCGCGCGACCAGTTCCAGGGCGGTCGCGGCGGCCACGGCCTGGACCGCGAGCAGGGCGATGAGCACGAAGAGCTGAACCGCGCCCGCGTGCAGCGGTGACGCGCCCCCGAGCAGCATGCCCACGAAGGCCCCGGGCAGGGTGACGAGGCCGACCGTGCGGGTCTGGTCCATGCCGGGGAGCAGCGCGTCGGCCGCCGCCGGACGCGCCACTTCGAGCCGGGCCTCGCGTGCGACGAGGCCGATCGCCAGGCCGGCCTCGACCTCGCCGCGCCGTGTCTCCAGTTCGTCGAGCGCGCGCCGCCCCGCGAGGACGGTCGCGGTGAGCGCGCCGCCGACGAGGATGCCGGTCACGGGGACGAGCGTGACGCCCTTGACGGGGACGAGCCCGGTGGCGACGAGCGCGAGGACCACGGGGGCCACGGCGGCGGCGATCGGCACACCCGCCCACCACCAGCCGGGCCCCGGTGCGGGGACGACCCTGCGCCCGGCCGTGCGCGCGGCGACGGCGTACATCAGGAGCAGGAAGCAGAGCAGCAGCGGTACGGAGCGGACCACCCAGCCGATCACGAGCGAGACGGCGACCAGCTGGACGGCGGCCCGGCCGCCCGCGAGGAGGGTGTCGCGCGCCCGGCCGAGGCGGGTGACGGCGACGACCGCGGCGGCGAGGGCGAGCAGGACGGCCAGAACCGCACCGAAGGTGACATTCACGTCCAGAAGCACACGGCAACCCTAGGACCCTGGACGGAATCTGTTCCTCCGTCAGACACGTCACACCCCTTGATGTGACGTGCCCATGTCGCCACGCTGTTACCTGGCGCACCCCGCAAGGAAACCTCGCGCCGCCACGATGACCGGGCCGCCGCCCGGCACCCGCGGGGCCGGCGAACAGCCAAGGTCCCCACACCTCAAGGGAGTTCCCATGCCCGTCGGCAACGTCTACGCGCGTCGACTCGCCGTCCTCGCCACCTCCGCGGCCCTGACCGTCACCGGTCTGCTCGCGACCGCCCCGGCCGCCCAGGCCGCCATGCCGACCCCGGTGAGCGCGGCCACGGCGCGCACCTACCTGGCCGCCCTGACCGTCAAGGCGGAAGGTTCCACCTCGGGCTACAGCCGGGACCTCTTCCCGCACTGGATCACCCAGTCCGGCACCTGCAACACCCGCGAGACCGTACTCAAGCGCGACGGCGTGAACGTCGTGACCGACTCCAGCTGTGCCGCCACCAGCGGAAGCTGGTACTCGCCGTACGACGGCGCCACCTGGACGCTCGCCTCTGACCTCGACATCGACCACATGGTCCCGCTCGCCGAGGCCTGGCGCTCGGGCGCCAACACCTGGACCACCGCCCAGCGCCAGGCCTTCGCGAACGACCTGACGCGGCCGCAGCTGATAGCCGTGACGGACAACGTCAACCAGGCCAAGGGCGACCTCGACCCGGCGAAGTGGCTGCCCTCGGTGACCTCGTACCGCTGCACGTACACCCGCGCCTGGGTGCAGGTGAAGTACTACTACAACCTCAGCGTCGACTCCGCCGAGAAGAGCGCCCTCCAGTCCGTCCTCAACGGCTGCTGACCCGAAAGCTCCTGAAGCCGCGTCAGTGACGCGGTGCGACGCACGGGCGACGACGGCCACCGGGAGTGAGCATCACCACACACGTCCCGGTGGCCGAATGTTGAACTTGCAAGCACTAGTGAGGGATGCCTAACCTTACGGCCTCATCGGTTTCCGTCCCCCGCCCCGTTCCCCCACGAACGGGGTCAGGCCGAAGGAGTTCCCCCATGTCCCCCACGTCCACCCCTGCCCCGCTCGCGGGCCGTCTGAACCAGGCCCAGCCGTACGCGCTCGGCCTCTTCCGCATCGTCGTCGGCCTGCTCTTCGCCTGCCACGGCGCCGCCTCCCTCTTCGGCGTCCTCGGCGGCGCCATGGGCGGCGGAACGGTCCCCGCCGGCACCTGGCCCGGCTGGTACGCGGCCGTCATCCAGCTCGTCGCCGGCGTCCTCGTCCTGGTCGGCGTCGGCACCCGCAGCGCCGCCTTCCTCGCCTCCGGCTCGATGGCGTACGCCTACTTCAAGGTCCACCAGCCCGAGGCCCTCTTCCCGCTGCAGAACAGCGGCGAGATGGCGGCCCTCTTCTGCTGGGCCTTCGCCCTCCTCGTCTTCACCGGCCCCGGCGCCCTCGCGCTCGACCGCCTCTTCGGCGCCCGCCCCGCCACCGCGCCCCTCGACGAGCAGGACAAGCAGACCGCCCCGATCGCGGCCTGACGCACGGCCTCCGCTAGCGGCACCGGCCGGAAACCACAGCGTGGTTTCCGGCCTTTCCCGTACGGAGCCACGACGAAGCCACGGCGGTGCCACGGCGGAGGCGCTCCCCCGCCCGGACGGCCTGTCGGAGGGGCCGCGTAGGCTCTGGCCCTGTGAATCTGCTCGACAGCCTCGGCTCGCTGCGGTCGTTGACCGCCGGCCCGTGGATCTACCCGGTGGTGGCGGCGTCGATCCTGCTCGACGTCTTCCTGCCCGTACTGCCGAGCGGCTTCCTGGTGATCACCGCCGCCACGGCGGCGGCGACGGCCACCGCGACCTCCTCCGACGTCCCGTCCCTGCTCCCCCTGCTGCTCTGCGCGGCCACGGCGTCGGTGCTCGGCGACTTCCTCGCGTACCGCCTGGCCCTGCGGGGCGGGGCGCGGCTGCACAAGGCGATAGCCCGCTCACGACGCCTCTCGATGGCGCAGGAACGTCTCGGCACGGCGCTGGCCAGGGGCGGCGGGCTGCTCGTGGTCCTCGCGCGCTTCGCCCCGGCCGGCCGCTCCGTGGTCTCGCTGGGCGCGGGCGCGGCGAAGCGGCGGATCGAGGAGTTCCTGCCGTGGTCGGCCCTCGCGGGCGTGACCTGGGCTTCGTACAGCGTGGGGCTCGGCTGGCTGGGCGGTCAGTGGCTGGGCGCGACCTGGTTCAGCGCGGGGGTGTCGACCCTCGCGCTCTTCCTCGCGGGCGGCCTCGCCGCGTACCTCATACGGCGTCCGGCTGCGGCTCCCGCTCCCGCTTCCTGACACCCGGGTGCGCGCCGCGCACCTCCAGGCCGTCCAGGAGTCTCGCGGTGGCCTCCGCGATCTCGTCCACGGCCCGCTGGAACACCTCGCGGTTGTGGGCGGCGGGCGCCCGGAAGCCGGACACCTTGCGGACGTACTGCAGGGCGGCGGCCCGGATGTCGTCCTCCGTCGCCTCCTCGGGCAGCGCGGGCGGGCGGAGCGTCTTGATGCTTCGGCACATGCCTCCAGTGTGGCGCGCCCCACTGACAACCGCCGGAGCCCCGGCGACCGACCCCGGTGCGGGCCGGGCCCGTACCGGCCGCCCCTCACCCGCCGAAGCCGCGCCTGCTCCGTGCGTTGATCTCGGCGGCGCGGGCCCGTAGCTCGCGCAGGGGGGTGGCGGGCTGTACGTCGAGGGGCTCGGCCTCCCACTCGGCGCCGCCGTGGACCGCGCGGATCAGAAAGCGCCCGGAGACGCTCTCCACGTAGAAACCGACCCGCCCCGTGGCGGTGTCGCGGACGAGGTCACCGACCTCGGGCAGTGGCTGCACGCATCCCCTCCGTCCCGAATCCTGAATTCTGGGGAGAACCAGAGAAGCCCCACGGCCCCGCCCTGTCAACGTATCTCTAGAGATGTCCCCCGATGGATGGATCGACCGGGCGGGACGGCGTACACGTGTGCACCCTGGCCGGGGGGTGCGCCGTAGGGTGTCCCGCACAGGAAGGGAGTGGTCCACCCGTGACTGAGCAGGACAGCGCTCGCCGGCCCAAGTACCAGCGCATCGCCGACGAGTTGAGAACCGCGATCCAGTCAGGCGCCTTCGCTCCGGGCGACCGGCTCCCCGGCGAGAACGACCTCATGACCACGTACGAGGTGGCCCGCATGACGGCCCGCCAGGCCCTCTCCGTACTGCGCAACGAGGGTCTGGCCGAGGCCCGCAAGGGCGCCGGTGTCTTCGTCCGCGTCTTCCGCCCCGTACGCCGCCGGGGCATCCCCCGGCTCGCCGGCGACCGCTGGGGCAACGGCCGCTCGGTCTGGTCGGCGGACGTGGAGGACCGCGACCTCGTCGTCGACCAGATCGAGGTGGCCGAGACCGAGGCCGGTGCCCGGATCGCGGGCGCGCTCAACCTGACGCCGGGCGCGCCCGTGTGCGTCCGCAGCCGCCGCTTCGTCCTCGACACGAAGCCGGTCCTGCTCTCCGTCTCGTACCTCTCCGCCGAACTCGTCCGCGGCACGCCGATCACCCAGCCCGACACCGGCCCCGGCGGCACCTACGCCCGCCTCACCGAGCTCGGCCACCGCCCCGTCCGCTTCCGCGAGGAGATCCGCTGCCGGATGCCCACGGCGGACGAGTCCGACCGCCTCTCCCTGGAGTTCGGCACCCCGGTCGTCCTCATCGGCCGCACCGCCTTCACCGGCCCCGGCGTCGCCGTCGAGCTCAACGAGATGACCCTCGACTCCTCCTCGTACGTCCTGGAGTACGACTTCGACGCCTGACCCCGCCACCGTGAGCCCCCCCCTGCGACCCGTGCGGCCTCTGCGACCCGTGCGGCCAGTGCGACCTGGGGGACCCGTGGGGAAGGTGTGAAGAACGTGCGTATCCTGTGTGCGCTCCGGGCCCCATCGGCGGGTGCCCGGAAGGAACTGAGGGACTCTCATGCTTCGTCGCACGCGCACCATCGCGGCCGTCTCGGCGGCCGCCGCCGCCGGCATCCTGCTCCTGCCCTCGCAGGCCCAGGCCGCCGGATCGGTCCACCTGTACAAGATCTACTACGACAGCCCGGGCACGGACAACCGCTCCAACGGCAGCCTCAACGCCGAGTACGTCCAGATACGCAACACGACCGGCGCCGGCGTCAACCTGCGCGGCTGGACGGTCACGGACGCCTCCAACCACAAGTACACCTTCGGCAACTTCGTCCTCGGCAAGGGCAAGATCGTCACGGTCCACACCGGCAAGGGCACGAACAGCGCCGCGCACGTCTACCAGAACCGCGGGGCGTACGTCTGGAACAACGACCGCGACACCGCGACCCTCCGCAAGGCCAACGGCACGCGCGTCGGCACCTGCTCATACAACTCGACCCGCGTCGACTACAAGTGGTGCTGACCCCGGCCTGACGAACCACTGACCGCGGACCACGAACCGCGGACCACGAACCACGAACCGCGGACCACAGGCCCCGGGACGCGCCGACCCCGGGGCCGCCAGCTCGCGACCCACGCGGCCGTGGCCGGCAGCAGCAACATCCACCGCCGGCCCGGCACCTCGGCCGACCGCGTCAGGACCCCTCGCTCTCCTGCCGGGCGGCCGGAACCGTGCCCTGCTGCACATCGGCGTTGACCTGCCCGCCGAGCGTCATGACGTTCAGCGTCGCCGAGTTCTCACTGGCGATCGCCTTCTCGACGCGGGCGACCAGGGTGGCGAAGGCCTCCCGCTTCGAAAGGTCGCGGTACGGGCCGACCTTGGCCTCGAAGTACACGCGCTCGTGGCCGAGGAGCTGCTCGGTCGACCGGTAGTTCTTCCACTGCTCGCGGTACCGGTACACGCTCTCCAGCGACACCGCCGCGACGACCACGACGCTCAGCACCGTCGCCGTGACCCGCGCGGCCACGAAGTCCACGTTCACGAAGACCGGCACGAACGCGCCCCCCACGACGGACACGGTCCGCATCCGCAGATGCATCGCCTTCATCCGGGTCGCCTTGGTGTCGTACCACTCCTGATACTGCGCGAGCCGTGTCTCGATGTACCGCTGCGCCGTCATCTCACCGTTCTGCACGCCCGTTTCAGGCACGTCCCCCACCTCAGCCATGCCCCGGAGTAGACCCGCCCCGCCGGACCCCCGTCAACTCACCGCCACCCCCTCACCCGCCGTGACCTCCCTCGCGACCGGCACCCGACTGTCGCGCCATCACGGCTCGACCGTGCCGTGAGATCCCTGTCCCGGCATGACTTCCCCACCGATCCCGTCGGAAAGCGGGGGGGGAGGACCCGAAGGCGGAGCCCTGCTCCACCGGCCCCGCCGCCGACCTATGCCGGAGGATTACGTGAGTCCAGACCGCGAGCCGAACAAGCCGTGCGCGCCACAGCCGTCACAGACACCGCAAACACCACAGCCGTCACAGAAACCGCAGCCGTCAGAGAAGTCTCAGGCGCCACAGTCATCCCAGGCGTCACACAGATCGCAACGGCCGTACACCGTCGCCGTCGTCGGGGTGGGGGCGGCCGGCACGCTGACCGCCGTCCACCTCTGCGAGACGGCCGCACGCCGCCGCACGCCCCTCGACCTCGTCCTGATCGACCCGGCGCCGGAAGCCGGCCGGGGCGTCGCGTACGCCACCCCCGACCCCGGCCACCGCCTCAACGTCCCTACCGGCGGCATGAGTTGCTACCCGGACGACCCGGGGCACTTCACCCGCTGGCTCTGCCGCCACGGTGAACCGACCGTCACAGCCGTCGACTTCGCGACCCGCTACCGCTACGGGGCCTACCTCGCCGACACCCTCGCGCAGGCCATCGTCCGGGCGCACGGGGTGGTGTCCGTACGCCGGCTGCGCACCCGCGCCGAGGAGTGCGACGACACCGGGGACGGCCGGGTGGCGCTCCGGCTGGCCGACGGGACGGGGCTCGCGGCCGACGCGGCGGTCCTGGCCACCGGACCGGCCGGGCCGACGGCGGCCTGGGCGCCGGCGGAGCTGCGCACGGCGGCCGGCTTCATCGGCTCGCCGTGGGCGAGCGGGGCGCTGGAGGGGCCGCTGGCGGACGACGCCGACGTCCTCCTCGTGGGTACGGGGCTGACCGCCGTCGACCTCGCCCTCACGCTCGACCGGCCGGGCCGCACGATCCACGCGCTGTCCCGCAACGGGCTGCTGCCCCAGCCGCACGCGCTGACCCCGGCGGGGCCGATGCCGGCGCCGGAGGGGCTGTACGGGACCACGCTGGCCCAGCTGCGCCGTACGGTCCGCCATCACGTCGCCCGGTCCGTACGACTCCACGGGGACTGGCGGCCCGCCCTGGACAGCCTGCGGCCGCACACCGCCCACCTGTGGCAGGGCCTCACTCTTGAGGAGCGGGCCGAACTCGTGGAGCGGGACGGTGCGTTGTGGAACACGCACCGCCACCGGATGGCGCCCGCGACCGCCGAATCGGTGGCCCGGGCCCGTACCGCGCGCCGGCTGGTCGTCCACGCGGGCCGCGTCACCGGGGCCAGCGTCCTCGAAGACGGCCGGCTGTCCGTCGGTGTGTCCGGCGACGGCGACCGGGAGTTGCGCGTGGGCTGGGTCATCGACTGCACGGGCCCCGGGCGGCGCCCGGACGACCCCCTGTGGACGTCGCTCCTCGCCTCCGGCACGGCCGTGGCCGGTCCGCTCGGCATGGGCGTGGCCACCCTCGACGGGCGCCTCCTGGCCGGTGAGGGCCTGACCGGGCTGCCGCTGTACACCCTGGGTGCCCCGCGGCGTGGCGAGCTCTGGGAGACCACCGCGGTCCCCGAGATCCGCGCCCAGGCCGCCGCCCTCGCCCGGACGGTCCTGGCGCCGCTCGCGCCCAAGCGCCGCACGACCCGCCGGCCGCTCGACGGCCACGGCCTCGCCCTGTCCACGCACGCGGAGGCCGCCGCCGCGTACCGCACCGGCCTCGACCGCATCCTCAAGGTCCGCTCGGGCGCCGAGGACGCCCTGCGCAGGTCGGTGGCGCTCGACCCCGGTTTCGCCCTCGGGCACGCGGCCCTCGCGCTCCTCGGCCACGAGTGCGGCGCCGCCGTCGACGTACCGCGCGCGCTCGCCGAGGCGCAGCGCTGTGCCCTGGAGCGCGCCGACGAACGGGAACGCTCCTTCGTCGAGGTCGTCACCCGCCGCGTCCACGGCGAGAACGGCGACACCGCCCTCGTACGCCATCTCGAAGCGCATCCGGCCGACGCCCTGGCACTGGCCGCGGCCGTCCCGACGATCGCCTTCTCGGGCGTCGACGACCTCGACGACGACTACGCCCTGCGCCTCGTCGAACGCACGTCACCCGCGTACGACGGCCACTGGTTCCACACCTCGCTGCTCGCCTTCCTCCGCCAGGAGCAGGGCCGCTTCCACGAGGCCGGCGAACTCGCCCACCGCGCCCTCGCCGCCGAACCCTCCTCCGGCCACGCCGTCCACGCCCTCACCCACGTCCACTACGAGACCGGCACCCACCAGGCGGGCCGCGACTGGCTGGAACGCTGGGTCGCCGGCCGCGGCCGCGGCGCCGTCCACCGCGCCCACTTCTCCTGGCACATCGCCCTGCACGAACTCGCCCTCGACGACCCCGCCGCCGTCCGCCGCCGCTGGTTCACCCAGCTCGCCCCCCACCGCGTCACCGGCGTCCGCGCCCTCGTCGACTCCGGCTCCCTCCTCTGGCGCGCCCGCATCAGCGACAGCTGGCCCGGCGAGCTCCCCACCGCCGACGTCCTGGACTGCGTCGAGGCCGACGTCCTCGAACGCCCCGCCACCGCCTTCACCGCCCTCCACTCCGCCGTCACCCTCACCGCCGCCGGCGACCTCCCCGCCCTCCGCCGCCTCCGCGACCACGCCTCCACCGCCGACGCCGTCCAGCGCGACGTCATCGCCCCCCTCTGTGACGCCTTCACCGCCCTCGTCGAAGAACGCTTCCACGAAGCCGCCCTCGGCCTCGACGCCCTCCTCCCCACCCTCCGCCGCGTCGGCGGCAGCTCCGCCCAACGCGAAGTCATCGAAGAAACCCTCCTCTACGCCCTCACCGCCGACGGCCGCTCCGACGCCGCCCGCCGCCTCCTCGACGCCCGCCTCTCCCGCACCCCCTCCCCCCGCCACCACCGCCTCCGCTCCCAACTCCCCGCCTAACCCCCCTCCCCCCAAACCCCAAAGGCCCCTCGCCAAACTCAGCGAGGGGCCTTTGCACTGGTACGCGCGGACACGGCTTCGAACCGCCGTCATCCACCGTCATCGATGTCAGATTCCGATGTCACCTGCCGCCTGTCCGCGAACGGCCGCCGATAGTCCACAGCCTCCCCGACGAGGCCGAGGAGCTGGCCGGTCGACCGCTGCCGATCTCCTGGGAGGCGACCGAGCAACCGGGTTGGCGGACGGGCGCCATCACGACAGGGCTCACGGACCTGACGCCTATCTCTGCGTCCCTGTGATGGAGGATCCCGCAGAGGGCTGCGGATCTGCTTCAGATTGGCTGCACGCTCACGCCAGCCTTGCCGTTCCCCTGGGGGGTGTCCTGCCATGGCGCGTCAAGCTTCGGCACTGTCGCCCTCCGGCTTAGGCCATTCAAGTGCGGTTCGCCACGTCGGCTGCTCGGCTGCCCATCGGAGGACGGCATCACGCACTGCGGCTTGGGAAGCCGACCGCGTCGCCTCGCGCTCAGCGGCCGTGCCCGCTTGGTGAACCACCTCGTAGGTGTCGTCCTCGTCGAACAGGACTTGGAGGTACCAGTCGCCCTCATCGTGGTCGGCCAGTCGCTGGAGAAGGAGGTACTCCCTGTGCCTCAGCCCGGCAAGCATCGCCTCGATGGTGGGGGCATCCGGGTCCCACTCCCCCCGTCCGCGGGAGACCATTACATCAAGCCTGACCGGCTCGAGCCCATCTCGTTGCCGCCCCTCCCGCAGCCACTTCTTCTGCTGGACGGTCATGGGACGCGGCGGTACGGGAGGTCCGTCAGGGTTGTAGACGGCGATGGGGTCCTCCGGATCTGACCACGAGCCCACTGTCCACAGGCGGTACGTGTGGACACCGCCCTCGGCCAGCGGAACCGTGAAGATTTCCGGCGCGGGCGGACCGGGGATGCAGCGGCCCACGTCCTCGCCGTACGGGCCGCCGTGGAAGATCGCGTGCATCCAGCCCTTCGGCGGTCTGCCGGTGGTGTCGAAAACGTCCTCCACTGATCCCCCCTCGACGACATCGCAGCCCTGACGCCCATCATGATCGGCTGGGTCGGACTCAGAGGCCAAGTGGCCATGGACGTTGATGTCAGATGTGGATGTCAAAGGCCCCCAGTCAAGATCGACTGGGGGCCTTTGCACTGGTGGGCGCGGACGGTTTCGAACCGCCGACATCTGCTTTGTAAGAGCAGCGCTCTACCCCTGAGCTACGCACCCGGGGAGGAAGCATCAGGGTACATGGAGGGGGGGAGGGTGGGGCAAACCGGTGGGTGGGGGTGGGGGGAATGGGGCGGGTGTTCGGGGGTGGGGGTGGGAGAATGGGGGTGGAGTGGGGTTGGTGGAGAGAGCGCGGGAGAGGTACGTGGCGGTGAGCGCGAGTGGGGGGAATCGGCGGTGGTTCGGGGGGCGGGGGGAGAGTCAGCGGGCTGGGGCGCAGGAGGCGAAGGATGCGGCGGCGGCGGCGTTCTATGAGCTGGACACGGCGCAGCGGGGGCTGAGGATCTCGATCGAGACGATCACGGCGGTGGACAGTTCGCCGGAGGCGCGGCGGGCGGTCGAGGGGTTCGAGGCCTTGGGGCGGCGGATCGACGAGGTCAGTCACGGGTATATCGGGGCGGTCGACGCGCATGATCTCGACCGGGATGAGCTGGACGCGGCGACGGCGAACCGGGCGCGTGGGGAGCTGAACCGGGCCAAGGAGGAGCTGGACCGGGTCAAGGGTGAGTTGGACCGGTTCGAGGAGGGGTTGGCGCCGCTGCTCGGGCGGGCGGAGACGCAGCTGGCGCGGTTGGCGCCGGCTGTGGAGCGGGCGCGGCAGGCGTTGCGGGGGGCGAGCGGTGCGCTGGACGCCGTGCGGGAGGGTGGGCTGCGTGCGGATGACCTCGCGTTGCGGCTGGCGCAGCTCGGGCCGGAGCTGACGCGGCTGAACGAGGGGGCGGGGCGGCATGGTGTCGCCGAGACGCTGCAGCGGGCGGACCGGGTGTTGCGGGACGCGGAGGCGGTGCGGGCAGAGGCGGAGCGGCTGCCGGAGCGGGCGGCCGAGATCGACCGGCGGCTGGTGTCGCTGCGTACCCGTACCGAGGCGCTGACGACTCGGGCGGCGGGGGTGGAACCGGTCCTCTCCGAGTTGCGGCGGCGGTTCACGGCGGCCTGCTGGCAGGATCTGCAGCACGTTCCGGAGCAGGCGGCGGAGAGTCTCCGGCAGGCCGGGGAGCGGTTGGGCGAGGCCGGGAAGGCGCGGGCCGAGCAGCGCTGGCCGGACGCGGCGTCGCGGTTGTCCACGGTCCGGGCGCTGCTCGACTCGACGGACGAGGCCGTGTCGGCGGCCGGGGAGCGGCTGCGGAGGCTGGAGGCCGTCGCGAAGGACCCGACGGCGGAGGTGGACCGGGCCCGGTTCGCGGTGCGGGACGCCCAGCGGCTCGCGATGGCGGGGCGGAGCACGCCTGATCCGCGCCATGCCCGGCCTCTCGACGAGGCGGTCGCGCGGCTGGACCGGGCGGTCGGGTCCCTGGAGGGCCGCCATCCCGACTACTGGCACTTCCTGACCGAGCTGGAGGGCGTACGGGCCTCGGCCGCGGATGTGGTGGCCGTGATCCGGGAGGAGCGCGGGGCGGGCCACTAAGCCACTAACCCGCGGGAAGGGCGGGCACTGATGGCGGGCCCTTCGCGCCGTTAGCCTGTTCTCATGCCTCGTTACGAATACCGCTGCCGTACGTGCGGCGACACCTTTGAGCTCAGCCGTCCGATGGCCGAGTCGTCCGCTCCGGCCTCCTGCCCCGTGGGGCACGACGACACCGTGAAGCTGCTGTCGGCCGTGGCCGTGGGCGGCACCAGCGGCGCCGGTCCCGCGCCCGCCCAGGGTGCGGGCGGGGGCGGGGGCGGCTGCTGTGGCGGGGGTTGCTGCGGCTGAGCCGGGCTGGGTCAGCCGCTGACGGCCGTCCGGAAGCGGCGGAGGATCTCCTCGCCCGCCGCGACACCGCGTTCGGTGAGGACGTCGAGGTGGGGAGCGGTCCAGTCGCTGTCGGCGAGTTCGCCGTGGCCCGGGCGCCAGGCCCGGTCCGCGGCGAGCAGCAGGTCGGCGTCGAGGAGGGAGTCGCCGGCGGCGAGGGTGAGGGTGGCGCCGGTGCGTCGGGCGACCTCGCGGACGGCGGCGCTCTTGGTGAGCGGCTTGGGTACGGCGTACACCTTGCGGCCCTGGAGGGAGACGGTCCAGCCGCGCTCCCCCGCCCAGTCGCCGAAGCGGGCGAGCCAGTCCTCGGGGAGGCGTTCGCGTTCGACGACGAGATAGGCGAAGAGGTCCTCGGCCACCCGGTGCTTGCGCACCCAGGAGAGGTCCGTGGTGGCGGTGAGGTAGGCGCGGATCTCGGAGAGCGGCGCGCATTCGTCAGCGAGCCGGTCCCGTACGGAGTGGTGCCAGTCGCGGTCGGAGACGCCGTCGACGAGGATGTGCCCGCCGTTGGCGCAGATCGCGTACGTGGGTGTGGTGCCCGGGAGTTGGATGCGCTGGTACTGCTTGCGCGTCCGGGTGGTGGTGGGCACGAAGACGGTCTCGGCGGTGAGCCGCGCGAGGAGTTCGGCCGCGTCCTCGGTCATGTAGGAGAGCGGCTTGGACTCGTGGACCTCGACGCAGAGGAGTCGGGGTGCCTGGGCGTCGGGCATGCCGAGGGCGAGGGCCGCGGTCGAGTAGATGAGGGTGCGGTCGAGGTCGCTCGCGACCAGCGTCCGGGTGGGTGTGGTGGGTGTGGTGGGCGTGCTCACTGGGACACCACCGCCTTGCCGTCGGCGCCGGTGGCGCCCCTGGTGTACTGAGGGTGGATCAGGCCGACGCAGCTGTACGGGAGTTCGTCGACCTCCTCGACGGGTACGCCGCGCTGTTCGGCGAGCAGGCGGACGTGGGCGAGGTCGGCGTCGGCGCCCCGCTTGGCGAGGATCTTCCAGGGGACGCGGCGGAGCAGGACCCGGGTGGTCTCGCCGACGCCGGGCTTGACGAGGTTGACGTCGTGGATGCCGTACTCCTCGCTGATCCGCTCGACGGCCGCCCAGCCCTCCCAGGTGGGGGTGCGGTCGGTGGCGAGGAGTTCCTTGACGTCGGTGTCGACGGTCTCGGTGACCTCGTCGAAGCGGGCGGCGACGGCGTCGAGGAAGGCTTCGGACACGTCGGAGCCGGCGAGCTCGCGGTAGAACTTGGCGCCGTGGAAGTCGTTCGGTCCGACGAGGTCGGAGCGGAGGACGGTGCGCGATATCAGGCCGGAGACCGTGGAGTTGAGGCAGGCGGAGGGGATGAGGAAGTCCTCCCGGGTGCCGTGGACGCGGACGCAGGAGCCGGGGTCGGCGAGGACCGCGATCTCCGGGTCGAAGCCCTTGATGCCTTCGGTGGCCTCGAACTCCTTGATTGCTTCGGCGAGTTCGCGGGTGATGGCGCCCTTGCCGGTCCAGCCGTCGACGAAGACGACGTCGGCCGGGTCGTGGTGGGCGGCGAGCCAGCGGAGCGCGTTGGCGTCGATGCCGCGGCCGCGGACGATGGAGACGGCGTAGTGCGGGAGGTCGAGGTCGTGGCGGGCGAGGGCCCAGCGGCGCATGAGGACGCCGACGGGGGTGCCGGCGCGGGCGAGCGAGACGAGGACGGGGCGGCGGCCGGGCCGCTCCGCGAGGACGGTCTCGGTGACGGTGCCGACGGCGCGGGCGATGCGGGCGGCGGAGCTCTCCAGGGCGGTGTGGAAGAGCTCCTGGTAGCGCTCGCTGGGCTGGTACTCGACGGGGAGTGATTCGGCGTAGTGCGCGCCGCCGCTCTGGATGGCTTCCTCGCGTTCCTCGGTGGGCGCCTCGAGCTCGACGTCCGAGAGGTCCTGGAGCAGCCAGCCGACCTCTTCGGGTGCGTACGACGAGAAGGCGGGGCCGCGGAGGGGCTCGGGCAGCATGGAGCTCCTTTCGGGAGCTTCGGAGACCGTGGGTGTGTACGGGGCGCCCGCGGGCGCGGACGACGGGACCGTGGGTGTGTAGGACGGGACGACGGTGAGCAGGACGCGCGGGATGTGCGCGGCGAGGCGGGCGAGGAGGCCGTCGGGGGCGTGCAGGGCCGGGGTGTCGGCGGTGGAGTCGACGACGAGGACGACGGTGTCGAAGCCGGCGCCGGCCACGTTGTAGGCGTAGCGCTCGCCGGGGCCGTCGGCGGGGTCGTCGTGGGCGGGGAAGACGAGCCGGGTGCGTATGGCGTAGCCGGGGTCGTCGACGGCGAGGACGGGTGAGCGGGTGGTGGTGGAGTACCGGACGTCGTGGCCGGCCTCCTCCAGGGCGGTGCCGAGGCGCAGCGGCGCGTACATGAGCTCCTCGAAGCCGAGGACGAGCACGGATCGCCCGGCCGGGGCATCGGGGTCGCGCAGGGCCCGGGTGATCCGGTCCGCCATGGCGGGCAGGGCGGTCTCCAGGGTGGTGCGGTGTTCGGGCGTGAAGCCGTGGCGTCCTCCGTCGGGGAGGCCGCCGGGCCAGCCGAGCTCGACGCGTACGGGGCCGGCGCCGGGGGCCTCGGGGGCGGGCGCGGGGTGCTGCCGTTCCTGGGCCGCGACGAGGGCCTGGCCCTTCTCCAGGACGCCTTCGGGGAGGCGTACGGTGCCGGTGGCGGCGGAGACGAGGTCGACGCGGGCGCCGATCTCGGCGGCGAAGGCGTCGAGGCGGCCGAGGTCGGCGGCGGAGCGCATGTCGACGAGGGCGACGACGACGTAGCGGTCGCGGGGGTAGCGCTCGTGGAGGGCGCGGATGGTGTTGAGGACGGTGTTGCCGGTGCTGAACTCGTCGTCGACGAGGACGAGCGGTCCGTCGCCGGCCAGGAGCTCGGGGTCCTCGGGGAGCAGCAGGTGGGAGGTGGCGTGGGAGTGGGACTCCTCGAAGCCGCCGGCGCGGGCGACGCCGGGGACCGGGCGGCGGGTGGAGTGGAGGTACGGGGCGAGGGCGAGGCCGTCGGCGACGGCGTGTCCCAGGGCGGTGGCGGTCTCGGCGTAACCGAGGACGACGGAGCGGGCGGCCTCCTCGTCGCCGAGGAGGGCCCGGACGCGCCGGCCGAGGTCGAGGCCAGCGCCGTACACGACGGAGGGGCGCTGCGGCACGTGCTTGCCGAGCACGCTGGAGACCAGCAGATGCGCCCGCTTGGGGTTGCGGCGCAGTGCGAGGCCCAGCAGGGCCGGCAGCTCCTCGTCGCCGATCAGTTCGACGCCCAGTCGCTCCGCGACCCACGTTCCGGTCCACACCACGTCGTCGACGTCCCTTCGTCAGCCGGCAAGTCCGGCGGTGAGCAGCTCCACGAAGCCGACGTCCTCCTTGGCGACGCCGAAGACCTCGGCGCGCTGGAGGGTGCGTTCGGCCCACGCGCGGTGCGGCTTCACTTCGTTCATCTTGTTCGTATAGGCGGAGCGGAGGACTCCGCCGCCGCCCTGTTCGGGCCGCAGGATGTCCTGGGCGTCGCTCCACTCCTCGTGGCTGACCACGGAGAGGGCGTGGACCGGCACCACGTGGGTGGGGTGGATGCAGGTCTTGCCGAGGAGGCCGTTGGCGCGGTCGAGCTCGATCTCGCGGAGCAGTCCGTCGAGGTCGTGTTCGATGAGCGCGGTGCGCAGGTCCTCGGCGCGGCCTTCGAGGAAGGGGCTGCGGCGGAGCTGCGGCTTGAACATGCGCTCGCCGGGTCTGAAGTACTCCCAGACGGGTCCGGTGACGGTGAAGCCGGTGCCGTCGGAGCGGCCGAGGACGTTGACGACGTCGGCGATGACGTTGGCGACGATCTTGACGTCGTAGGCGGTCATGTCGGGCGAGCGGCGGAGCCCGTAGGCGGAGCAGAAGTCGGTGACGCCGAGGCGCAGGGCGAGGACGCGGTCGCGGTACTTGTCGGTGATCGAGGCGATCCCGGCGAGGGTCTCGGCCCGGGTCTCCAGGTGGAGGAGCTCGGGGGACTCGAGGACGGGCATGGCGAAGAGGCGCCTGCCGCTGGTCCGCTCGGCCTGGGTGAGTGCTTCGAGGAAGGCGCGGCCGCGGCTCTCGGTGAACTTGGGCAGCACGAATCCGGACAGCAGCCGGACGGTCTCGCCGAGGCGGGCGACGAGGTCGGTGATCTGGCGGGGTTCGCGGACCCGCATGAAGAGCAGGGGGGTGTCCGTGGCGGTGTCGGCGTCCGTCACGGGGCCTGCGGCGAGGTCGGCGAACTGGCGTACGAGGTTGGCCTCGCCCGCTTCCACCTCGGCGTCGCTGATGGAATCCTCCAGGCAGAGCACCATGGAGACGACCCCACGGGCGGCCTGCTTGCGCACGTCGTCGGCGAGCCGCGGCCGGGTGGCCGGGCTGTAGAGCGTGGCGCCGAGCGCGACGGCGAGCGTGCGCGCGGGTGAGTCGGCCGTGAATTCGACCGGCTCGCGGTGGAACAGCCCGGCCCGCGTTGCGGACGGGATGTGCCCGAAATGACGCATTTAAGTCCCCCGTCTGCCTCTCCAGGCCCTGACGACATGTGGCCGGTAATAGTACGTAGGTGCGGGTGTCCGTAGTTCCCACCGTGCATGAAATTCAGGTAACTCGTCAGCATCCGTCGTCTCGGCCCGGTATCGGTGACGCCCCCGCGTTGTCCACGGGTCGGCCGGGAGGGCAGGATGACGGTCATGACGCACGCGATGCTGAAGGGCTCCAACGTCCCTCTCGACACCGCGGCCGTACGGGCCGTGCTCTGCTGGACCCCGGGCCCCGGGGTCCCCGACGTGGACGCCTCGGCCCTGCTGCTCGGGCCCTCGGGGCGCGTGCGGTCCGACGAGGACTTCGTCTTCTACAACCAGCCGCGCCACCCCTCGGGCCTGGTGCGGCGGCTGCCGAAGAAGCGGGTCGCCGAGGGCCTGACGGACACCGTGGAGGCCGACCTGGCCGGTCTCGACGGTTCCGTCGACCGGGTGGTGATCGCCGCCTCCTCCGACGGCGGCACCTTCCGCTCCGTCTCCGACCTGCGCATCCTGGTGTACGACGCGGCCGCCGGCACCGACCGCGAGCCGCTGGCCCTCTTCGACGTGACGGCGGAGACCGGCGAGGAGACGGCGGTCATCTGCGGCGAGCTGTACCGGCGCGGGGACGGCTGGAAGTTCCGCGCGGTGGGACAGGGCTATCCGACCGGCCTGATCGGCCTCGCCACCGACTTCGGCATCTCGGTGGACGAGGACGCCGCCCAGGAGGCCGAGCGGGAGGCCCAGGACGGCGCCCAGGCCGCCCCTGAGGGCTCCCCCGACCTCGACCTGACCCTGGTCCACACCCCCGTACCGCCGCAGCCGACGGTGCCGCCGCTGCCGGACCGCGCGCCCGGCTACGGATACCCCCAACCGCCGGTGAGCCCGCCCGCGAACCCGCCGGGCCCCGCGTACGGCTATCCGCAGCCGGTGGCCGCCGAGCAGAACCCGGCGCCCGACTTCCGGATGCCGCCGATGGGACCGCAGTTCGTCAGGTCGTCCTGAGGCCGGCGCGCCGCGCGCCCTTCGGCGGGGCATCCCCTCAGGTCTTGGTCTTGTAGCCGCGCCCCCACTGGAGTCCCCAGCCGTACAGCCGGTCGAGTTCGGCCTGGAAGCCGTACACGAACCGGACCTCGCGGCGGACGGTCAGCTCGCCCTTGACGTTCTCCATGGAGAAGACCGCGCAGGAGCGGGCCTGCGGGGCGCGCTCGTCGAGCTCGATCTCGATCCGGGGGCCGTTGCTCGGGTAGAGCGTGACCTTGGCGTGCGTACGGTCGAAGGCCGGCGTCTGGTCGTAGATGTACGCGAAGAACAGCAGCCGCTTGATCGAGTCGCGGTGGTCCAGATTGACGAAGATCGTCTCACCGGACGAGCCGCCGAAGCGGTCGTCGCCGCTGAGCTTCACGTACGGGGCCGCGTTCAGGTCGCCGAAGAAGCCGCCGAGCGGCTGGACCACGCCCTTGCTGCCGTCGGTGAGCTCGTAGAGACAGCCGAGGTCGAGGTCGACGTTGACCATGCCCTGGGTGTGGGCCTGGACGACCTCGGGCTTGAAGAACTGGGTGGGGTTGCGCAGCAGCCGGCCGCTCTGCCGTGAGCGGCCCTCGATGTCGGAGCTCCGCATCCGCCAGGAGAGGTTCACCCGGAGGTTTCCGGTGGCGGCGCCCTGTTTCGTGAGCGACACGGACGGACGGCGTTTCGTCAGGTCGATCGAGTTGGACGCGGCGCTGCCCGAGTCGAACTGCGCCGCCCGCCCCGGAAAAAGGTTGTCCCAGAAGGCCATGACGCCTCCACCCCCCACTGTTCTTCGTCTGCCCGCACATGCCTGCGGGGGGGGGGGGGGGGGGGGGGGGGGGGGGAAGGGGGGGGGGGGGGGGGTGGGGGGGGGGGGGGGGGGGGGGCGGGGGGCCTCGGTGAT
>NZ_JBVJVO010000011.1:0-144301 GCF_055603625.1 Streptomyces sp. NPDC037273 | reverse complement strand
TATAACGTCCCCCCACCCCAAGAAAAAGGTTCCCCCGAAAAGCCAGGCCCCCCCCCCCCCCCCCTCTTTCCCCCCCCCCCCCCCCCCCCCCGCCCCCCCCCCGCCCCCCCCCCCCCCCCCCGCAGTGAAGCGTTCCTCGTTGGGAGGGGTGTCACACCCCGGAGGACACCTCTGTCTTGTCTCCGCCCTCGGCCGCCGCGAGCGCCTTGTTGCGGCGGACGGAGGACCAGAAGGACCAGCCGATGAGGGCGACGCCGATGCCGCCGGTGACGATCTCGGGGATCTCGTACTGGATGGTGACCATGAGGACCACGGCCAGGGCGCCGATCGCGTAGTGCGCGCCGTGCTCCAGGTAGACGTAGTCGTCGAGGGTGCCCTGGCGGACCAGGTAGACCGTCAGCGAACGGACGTACATGGCGCCGACGCCGAGGCCGAGCGCCATCAGGACGATGTCGTTGGTGATGGCGAAGGCGCCGATGACACCGTCGAAGGAGAAGGAGGCGTCGAGGACCTCGAGGTAGAGGAACATGAAGAAGGCGGCCTTGCCGGCCAGCTGGACCGCGGAGACCTTCTTGCCGCTGCGCTTGGCCTCTTCCTCGGCCTCGTGCTCGCGCTCCTCTTCCTCCTCCAGCTTGTTCTCGAAGTAGCCGGAGAGACCGCCGACGACGAGGTACGTGATGAGGCCGGCGATGCCGGAGATCAGGACCGTCTGCGCCTTGTCGACGTGCGCGCCGCCGTGCTGGTGGGCGTGGGTCGCGAAGGTCATCGAGGTGACCAGCAGGACGACGAGCGCGATGCAGACCGACAGCATGTCGACCTTGCCGAGCTTGGCCAGCGGGCGCTCGATCCAGCGCAGCCACTGGATGTCACGGTCCTCGAAGATGAAGTCGAGGAAGATCATCAGCAGGAACATGCCACCGAACGCGGCGATCGACGGGTGGGCGTCGGTGACCAGTTCCTGGTAGCGGTCCGCGTCGTTCAGCGCGAGGTCGACGGCCTCTATGGGGCCGATCTTCGCGCTGATGGCGACGATCACGACGGGGAAGACGAGCCGCATGCCGAAGACGGCGATGAGCACACCGATCGTGAGGAAGATCTTCTGCCAGAAGGCATTCATCTTCTGCAGGATTCCGGCGTTGACCACCGCGTTGTCGAACGACAGCGAGATCTCGAGGACGCAGAGGATCGCGACGATCCCGAAGGCCTCCCACCCCCCGTAGAGCACCGCTGCGGCCAGACCGAGCGCAGTGATCGCGAACGACCAGCCGAAGGTTTTCAGAACCACTGTCTACCCCATCGTGAAATTACATGGCTTTACGAAACGTTGACCCCGAAGTCTAGAGCGATGCCCCGCAGCCCGGACGCATACCCCTGACCGACCGCGCGGAACTTCCATTCGCCGTTGTAGCGGTAGAGCTCGCCGAAGATCATCGCGGTCTCCGTGGAGGCGTCCTCGGAGAGGTCGTAACGCGCGAGTTCCTGTCCGTCCAGCTGGTTCACCACGCGAATGAAGGCATTGCTGACCTGGCCGAAGCTCTGGCCGCGGTTGTCGGCGTCGTGGATCGACACCGGGAAGACGATCTTGTCGCAGTTCGCCGGGACCAGGGCGAGGTCCACGATCAGGGACTCGTCGTCGCCGTCACCCTCGCCGGTGAGGTTGTCGCCGGTGTGTTCGACGGAGCCCTCGGGGCTGCGCAGCTGGTTGTAGAAGACGAAGTACTCGTCCCCGAGCACCCGGCCGGCCTGGCACAGCAGGGCGCTGGCGTCGAGGTCGAAGGGGGCTCCGGTGGTGGAGCGCGCGTCCCAGCCGAGTCCGACGAGGACCTTGGTGAGGTTGGGTGCGGCCTTGGAGAGGGAGACGTTGCCTCCCTTGGCGAGCGTGACGCCCATGATGCTGTTCCTCCCCGGTGGTGATGAGGCACGTCCGGCGCCGCACGTGAGGTGCGGCGCCGGACGGTTCGAACGGATCGGCTCAGACGTTGACGCCGAAGTCCTGCGCGATGCCGCGCAGGCCGGAGGCGTAACCCTGGCCGACGGCGCGGAACTTCCACTCGGCGCCGTGGCGGTACAGCTCGCCGAAGACCATGGCGGTCTCGGTCGAGGCGTCCTCGGAGAGGTCGTACCGGGCGATCTCGGCGCCACCGGCCTGGTTCACGACGCGGATGAACGCGTTGCGCACCTGGCCGAAGGACTGCTGGCGGTTCTCGGCGTCGTAGATCGACACCGGGAAGACGATCTTGGCCACGTCGGCCGGCACGGTGGCCAGGCTGACCTTGACCTGCTCGTCGTCGCCCTCGCCCTCACCGGTGAGGTTGTCACCGGTGTGCTCGACCGAGCCGTCGGCGCTCTTCAGGTTGTTGAAGAAGACGAAGTCCTGGTCGTTGCGCACCTTGCCGGCCTCGCTCACCAGGATGGCGCTGGCGTCGAGGTCGAAGTCCGTACCGGTGGTGGTGCGGACGTCCCAGCCCAGACCGACGGTCACGGCGGTGAGGCCAGGGGCCTCCTTGGTCAGCGAGACGTTGCCGCCCTTGCTGAGGCTGACTCCCACGAGTCCCTCCATAGGTTTCCAGGGGCAGCGCCCCCAGTCGTGCGTTGGCATCGGATCAACGTCTGGATCCTAGTGACGGGTTCCCGGTCGAAACAGTCGATTCGACCGGAGATTCCCAGGGTGTCGGCCGCGGAGCGGCTCAGATGGCGTCCAGCGCCTTCAGATAGTCGCCGAGGTCGCGCGCGTCCGACAGGGCGTTGACGACGGTCCAGCGGACGATGCCCTCCCGGTCGATGACGAAGGTGCCGCGCACCGCGCAGCCCTTGTCCTCGTCGAGGACGCCGTAGGCGCGGGAGGCCTCGCCGTGCGGCCAGAAGTCGGAGAGCAGCGGGAACTCCAGGCCCTCCTGCTCGGCGAAGACGCGCAGGGTGTGGATCGAGTCGTTGGAGACGGCGAGCAGCTGGGTGTCGTCGTTGACGAAGCTCGGCAGGTGGTCGCGCAGCTCGCGCAGCTCACCGGTGCAGACGCCGGTGAAGGCGAACGGGTAGAAGAGCAGCACCACGTTCTTCTCGCCGCGGAAGTCCGAGAGCCTCACGGTGCGGCCGTGGTTGTCCTTCAGCTCGAATTCCGGGGCCTCGGTGCCGGCCTCGATCGCCATCGCGTACGCATCCCTTCCACGGATTCAAGGCCTTGGGCCGAATCGGTGAGACCCACCCTACGGCCTGCGCACGAAAGCCCCCGCCGGCGGACCGGCGGGGGCTTCTCGCAGCGTGGTGATCAGCGCTTGGGGGCGGTCAGGCGGGTGCCCGTCCAGTCCTTGGCGACGCTGATGCTCTTGGTCTGGGAGAGACCAGCAGTCTGCGCGGCATCGTTGATGTCGGACGGCTCGATGTAGCCGTCACGGCCCGTCTTCGGCGTCAGCAGCCAGATGGTGCCGCCGTCCTCCAGAAGACCGATGGAGTCCACCAGGGCGTCGGTGAGATCACCGTCCTCGTCGCGGAACCAGAGCACGACGGCGTCGGCGACGTCGTCGTAGTCCTCGTCCACGAGGTCCTGGCCGATGATGGACTCGATGCCTTCACGGAGATCCTGGTCGACGTCGTCGTCGTAGCCGATCTCCTGGACCACCTGTCCGGGCTCGAACCCCAGCCTGCCGGCCGGGTTGGTCCGCTCCTCCGCGTGGTCCGCGGTCGCGCTCACGGCTTGCCTCCTGCTCATTCGGAAAATGCTGTGGGCCACGCGTGGGCGCGTGGCGCTGGCCGTAGTCCACACGTGCCGGGGCTGATCGCGCAAGTACCAGGCCGCGGAGACCGCCGAAACGGTGACGTTTGGGGCCGTCTCGCCCCAACTTTCGGCACGCTCGGAGCCTCCTTCGTGATCAGGCACACATGGTTCGTCCTGGTTTACGGACTTCTGCGGTTTCAGTCTGCCGAACGCTCGGACGAAACGCATGCGCGAGTTGGGCGTAAGGTTGCGATTTGACCGCAACCAGCCCCCTGGAGGACACCCCTGAGGGTTACCCCTCGGTAAGTGTGACGTCTGGCGTCGGCGGGGTACACGATGGACATCCCGACCACTCCGTGGCCCCGTGGGCACCACCGAACAGCGAAGGAAGAGCGTGGCTCCCGGATCCGATCGCAACCCGATCATCATTGGCGGCCTTCCCAGCCAGGTCCCGGATTTCGACCCGGAAGAGACCCAGGAATGGCTCGACTCCCTCGACGCGGCCGTCGACGAGCGGGGGCGTGAGCGGGCTCGCTACCTCATGCTCCGGCTGATCGAGCGGGCCCGCGAGAAGCGTGTGGCCGTGCCCGAGATGCGCAGCACGGACTACGTCAACACCATCGCCACCAAGGACGAGCCGTTCTTCCCCGGCAACGAGGAGATCGAGCGCAAGGTCCTCAACGCCACCCGGTGGAACGCGGCCGTGATGGTCTCGCGCGCCCAGCGCCCGGGCATCGGCGTCGGCGGTCACATCGCGACCTTCGCCTCCTCCGCCTCGCTCTACGACGTGGGCTTCAACCACTTCTTCCGCGGCAAGGACGAGGGCGACGGCGGCGACCAGATCTTCTTCCAGGGGCACGCCTCCCCCGGCATCTACGCCCGCGCGTACCTCCTGGACCGGCTGAACGACACCCAGCTCGACGGCTTCCGCCAGGAGAAGTCGAAGTTCCCGAACGGCCTTTCGTCGTACCCGCACCCGCGGCTGATGCCGGACTTCTGGGAGTTCCCGACCGTGTCGATGGGCCTCGGCCCGCTCGGCGCGATCTACCAGGCGCGGATGAACCGGTACATGGAGGCGCGCGGCATCGCCGACACCTCCAAGTCGCACGTCTGGGCGTTCCTCGGCGACGGCGAGATGGACGAGGTCGAGTCGCTCGGCCAGCTCTCCATCGCGGCGCGCGAGGGCCTGGACAACCTCACCTTCGTCGTCAACTGCAACCTCCAGCGCCTCGACGGCCCGGTGCGCGGCAACGGCAAGATCATCCAGGAGCTGGAGTCGATCTTCCGGGGCAACGGCTGGAACGTCATCAAGCTGATCTGGGACCGCTCCTGGGACCCGCTGCTCGCGCAGGACCGCGACGGCATCCTGGTCAACAAGCTGAACACCACCCCGGACGGCCAGTTCCAGACGTACGCGACGGAGACCGGCGGCTACATCCGGGACCACTTCTTCGGCGACGACCACCGGCTGCGGGCGATGGTCGAGGGCATGTCGGACCAGCAGGTCCTGCACCTGGGCCGCGGCGGCCACGACCACAAGAAGATCTACGCGGCGTACGCGGCGGCGAAGGCCCACGCGGGCCAGCCGACCGTGATCCTCGCCCAGACCGTCAAGGGCTGGACGCTCGGCCCGAACTTCGAGGGCCGCAACGCGACCCACCAGATGAAGAAGCTGACGGTCGACGACCTCAAGCGCTTCCGCGACCGGCTGCACATCCCGGTGACGGACCGGCAGTTGGAGGACGGCCTGCCGCCGTACTACCACCCGGGCCGGAACTCCGAGGAGATCCAGTACATGCACGACCGCCGCAAGGCGCTCGGCGGGTACGTGCCGACCCGTGTCGTGCGGGCGAAGCCGCTGGCCCTCCCCGACGACAAGGCGTACGCGCCCGCCAAGAAGGGTTCGGGTCAGCAGTCGATCGCCACCACCATGGCGTTCGTCCGCATCCTGAAGGACCTCATGCGGGACAAGGAGATCGGCAAGCGCTTCGTGCTGATCGCCCCCGACGAGTACCGCACCTTCGGCATGGACGCGTTCTTCCCGAGCGCCAAGATCTACAACCCGCTGGGCCAGCAGTACGAGGCGGTGGACCGCGAACTCCTCCTGGCCTACAAGGAGTCGCCGACCGGCCAGATGCTGCACGACGGCATCTCCGAGGCCGGCTGCACGGCCTCGCTGATCGCCGCCGGGTCGGCGTACGCCACCCACGGCGAGCCGCTGATCCCGGTGTACGTCTTCTACTCGATGTTCGGTTTCCAGCGGACCGGCGACCAGTTCTGGCAGATGGCGGACCAGCTGGCGCGCGGCTTCGTGCTCGGTGCCACCGCCGGCCGCACCACCCTGACCGGTGAGGGCCTCCAGCACGCGGACGGCCACTCGCACCTGATCGCCTCGACGAACCCGGCCTGCATCGCGTACGACCCGGCGTTCGGCTTCGAGATCGCGCACATCGTCAAGGACGGTCTGCGGCGGATGTACGGCCCCGCCGCCGAGGACGTCTTCTACTACCTGACGGTCTACAACGAGCCGATCCAGCACCCCGCCGAGCCGGCGGACGTGGACGTGGACGGCATCCTCCAGGGCATCCACCGCTTCAAGCCGGCCGAGGCGGGTGCCATCCCGGCGCAGATCATGGCCTCGGGTGTCGCCGTGCCGTGGGCGATCGAGGCGCAGCGGATCCTCGCCGAGGAGTGGAACGTCCGGGCCGACGTCTGGTCCGCGACCTCCTGGACCGAGCTGCGCCGCGAGGCCGTGGCCGTCGAGGAGCACAACCTGCTCCACCCGGACGAGGAGCAGCGCGTCCCGTACGTGACCCGCAAGCTCCAGGCCGCCGAGGGCCCGTTCGTGGCGGTCTCGGACTGGATGCGTTCGGTGCCGGACCAGATCTCCCGCTGGGTGCCGGGCTCGTACACCTCGCTGGGCGCGGACGGCTTCGGCTTCGCGGACACGCGGGGCGCGGCTCGTCGCTACTTCCACATCGACGCCCAGTCGATCGTGCTGGCCGTGCTGACCGAGCTCGCCCGCGAGGGCAAGGTCGACCGCTCGGCCCTGAAGCAGGCCGTGGACCGCTACCAGCTGCTCGACGTGTCGGCCGCCGACCCGGGCGCCGCGGGCGGCGACGCCTGAGTCCGTAGCGCATAGCGCCTGGTGAGGGGCGGTGGGACCGACGGTCCCGCCGCCCTTCGGCGTTCTCTACGATGCCCGGCATGAAGGATCGCTGGGAAGAGCGCACGCAGGTGCCGCTGCTTGTGCTGGCCGTGGGCTTCGCCATCGCCTACGCCGTCCCGATCGTCGCCCCCGGCGCCGACCCGTGGGTGCACCGGCTGTGCACCCACGTCGAGTGGACCGTGTGGGCCGCCTTCGCCCTGGACTATCTGGTCCGTCTCGCCATCGCCCCGGCCAAGTGGGCGTTCGTCCGCTCCCATCCCGTCGATCTGCTGGCGGTCCTGCTGCCGCTGGTGCAGCCGCTGCGGCTGCTGCGGGTCGTCTCCACACTCCTCCTCGTGGGCCGGCGGGCCCGGATGGCCCCGCAGATAACGCTCACCATGTACGTGGCGGGCGCGGTGGTCGGGCTGATGATGTTCGGCTCGCTGGCCGTGCTGCACGTCGAGCGGGACGCGCCGGACGGCAACATCAAGACGCTCGGGGACGCGGTGTGGTGGTCCTTCACCACGATGACCACGGTCGGCTACGGCGACCACGCCCCGACCACGGGTCTCGGCCGGATCCTCGCGGTGGGCCTGATGCTCTCGGGCATCGCCCTGCTCGGTGTCGTCACCGCCAACATCGCCGCCTGGTTCATCGCCCGCTTCGACCGCGACGACGCGGTCGAGCGCCGCCAGACCGAGCTCCTCGAGGCGCTCACCCTGGAGGTGCGCCACCTGCGCGCCGAGGTCGCCCGGCTCGCGGACGCGGGAGCGGCGCCGGCGCCGGGGGCGGGGCCCGTGCCGGGAGCGGGGCCCGTGCCGGGAGCGGGGCCGGCGCCGGGGGCTGAGCCCGACGCCGGGCCGGGGCCCGCGCAGGACGTGCCCGCGCAGGACGTGCCCGCGCGGGACGTCGCCGCGCAGGGTGTACCTGCGCATGGGGACCCCGTACAGGAGCTTCCCGCGCCTACCGCTCCCAGATCTTGAAGGCTCTGACCTCGTAGGGGGCTTGCGGTACCCAGGTGCCTCGGCCGGGGTAGGTCTCGAACTCGCCCGCTTCGGCGCACTCGGCCGACTGGTAGGTGGTGACGGGCCGGCCCGTGCGGTTGGCCAGGGACTGGGCCGAGGTGCCCGCGGGCAGCGGGATACAGCTGTCGATGTCCGTGGTGGCGAGCTCGTGGGTCTGCGCCTTGCCCTTGAAGTCGGGCTTGGGCCAGAGGCAGAGCCGGCCCGGCCCGCAGGCCCCGAGCACGGTCCCAGACGCCCCGGCCGGCCCTGCCGCCGCCGGGGCCGGTGGGGCGGTCAGGAGGGTGGTCATGGCGGCGGTCAGGACGGCCGTCATCGCGAGAAGAGTCTTCGTATACATACTGGTGAACCCCCGTTTCGTCACTCTCTGTAATCATGAGAATGGCGGAGGCGGGGCGGCAACGGAAGAGGGGCCGCCCCCGTTCACGCGAACGGGTGACGGCCCCCTACGGGAACCCGGAGGGCGTCAGATGTGACCGCCCATGCCGCCCGCCTCCGCGTTCTCGCCGCGCTTGGTGAGCGTGGCGACGAGGGCGGCGACGACGGCGACCGCGCCGGCGACGGTGAAGGCGAGGCCCATGCCGTCGAGGAAGGTGTCGTGGATGACGTCGGTGATCGTGGCGAACAGGTCGGGCGTCATGCCCGGGGCCTTGGCCATCTCCGCCGGGGCCATGCCGAACTCGGCGGCCTGCTCCAGGCGCGGGTCGGCCGGAACCGGGATGCCGGCCGCGGCCCAGTTGTCCGCGAAGGTGCCGGACACCTTCGCCGACATGACGGCGCCGAGCACCGCCGTACCGAGCGCGCCGCCGACCTGCATGGCGGCCTGCTGCAGACCGCCCGCGACGCCGGAGAGCTCCAGCGGGGCGTTGCCGACGATGACCTCGGTGGCGCCGACCATGACCGGGGCGAGGCCGAGACCGAGCAGGGCGAACCAGAGGGACATGGCGAGGGTGCCGGTGTCGGCGGTGAGCGTGATCATGCCGAACATCGCGATGGCGGTGCAGACCATGCCGCCGACCAGCGGGACGCGCGGGCCGAACTTGGTGATCAGGGCGCCGGCGAGGGGCGAGGAGACGATCATCATCGCGGTCAGCGGCAGCAGGTGCAGACCGGCGTCGATCGGACCGAGCCCCTTCACGCCCTGGAGGTAGAAGGTGACGAAGAACAGGCCGCCCATGAAGGCGAAGGCCATGAGGACCATGAGGACGACACCGGCCGAGAGCGGCACGGAGCGGAACATGGCCAGCGGGATCAGCGGCTCCTTGACCTTCGTCTCCCAGAAGGCGAAGAGCACGAAGAGGAGCAGCGAGCCGCCCAGGCAGCCGAGGGTCTTGCCGCTGCCCCAGCCCCAGTCGGCGCCGGCCTTGATGAGGCTCCAGACGAGCGAGCCCATGGCGCCGGAGAGCAGCAGGATGCCGAGGATGTCGAAGGAGCGGGGCGCGTTCTCGGCGCGGTGGTCCTTGAGGACGAACAGGCCGAGCAGGAGCGCGACGACGCCGACGGGCACGTTGATGAAGAAGACGGACTGCCAGCTGACGTGCTCGACGAGGAAGCCGCCGAGGATCGGGCCGCCGGCAGTGGAGGCGCCGATGACCATGCCCCAGATGCCGATCGCCATGTTCAGCTTCTCGGCGGGGAAGGTGGCGCGCAGCAGGCCGAGGGCGGCCGGCATCAGCAGGGCGCCGAAGAGGCCCTGGAGGACGCGGAAGGCGATGACGGCGCCGATCGAGTCGGAGAGGCCTATCGCGCCGGAGGCGGCGGCGAAGCCGGCGATGCCGATGAGGAAGGTCTGCCGGTGGCCGAAGCGGTCGCCGAGCTTGCCGGCCGTGATCAGGGCGACGGCGAGCGCGAGCAGGTAACCGTTGGTGATCCACTGGAGCTGGTCGAGCGTGGCACCCAGGTCGGCCTGGATGGCCGGGTTGGCGATGGCGACGATCGTGCCGTCGAGCGCGACCATCATCACGCCCACCGCCACGGCGAACAGAGTGACCCACGGGTGGCCGCGCAGTCCCTTCGCCGGGACCGGTGCGGGTTCCCGGACGTCCCCCTGACCCTGCGGGGTCTTTTCCACGGTGGTCTGACTAGTCATGGAACGAGGCTAATGACAGTCACTGACAATTGACAAAGTGATTCACGCGTCGGTAACTGTCACGTAGCTCACAGGTAGTCTGAGCCGGACCAAATGCGGGAAAAGAGGACCTTGCTGTGACCGTGCCCGGCCTGCGCGAACGGAAGAAGCAGCGCACCCGTGACGCGCTGACCCGGGCGGCCCTGGAGCTCTTCACGGCCAACGGCTACGAGCGGACGACCGTCGACGAGATCGTCGAGCTGGTCGAGGTCTCCCAGCGCACCTTCTTCCGGTACTTCTCCTCCAAGGAGGAGGTCGCCTTCGCCGTCCAGCAGATGGTGGAGGAGTACTTCGTCGAGGCCCTCCGGCGACGGCCGCCGGACGAGGGCCCGCTCGACGCGATGCGCAGGGCCGTGCTCGACGCCTGGGACTCGATCGGCGAGGCCATCACCGAGGTCGTGCCGGTCGAGCTCTACCTGCGGACCTTCCTGATGATCGAGTCGACGCCCGCGCTGCTCGCCGTCCATCTGCGCCGCTCGACCGAGATGGAGGACACGATCGCCCGGATCATCGCCGACCGCGAAGGCCTCGACGTCGACGCGGACCCGCGCCCCCGCATCGCGGTGGCGGCGTTCAGCGGAGTGATGCGGGTGACGGGCCAGCTGTGGGGCCGGGGCGCCGACCAGAGCCTTGAGGGCATGCGGGCCCTCACCGAGGAGTACCTCGACCACCTCGGGCCCGCGCTGACCCCGCACTGGCGGACCGGCGCCTGAACCACGGGGCACCCCGTGGGGGCCGACGCCCCCCGGACGTCCCCGTCCGCGCGCCCCGTAGGGTGGCGCTCCGTGACCTCAGCCGATGACTCGCCCGCCGTCGCCGTCGTGCGCGCCCTGCTCGCGCTCGGGGTGGTGTTCGTGCTGCTGGCGATCACCGGGTGGACCACGATCAAGCACCGCCCGGTGCCGGGTCCGTCGCGCGGTGCGGCGCTCGCCGCCTGGGCACACGACCGGATCGACCACCGTCCGCTGCCCGACCCGTCCAGGGCCACGGCGGGGGCCGTCGCCGCGTTCTTCGCGGGGCTCGGCACCGCGCGCGGGGCGCGGCTCGCCGAGCGGCACCCACTCGTCGTCGGCAATCTCAACGGCACCCCGGTCGCCCTGCGTTACCGCGCCAACCGGATCACGCTGGGCCGGGTGCTGGCCGCCGAGCGGGGCCGGGTCGACGATGTCCGGCTGTCCCCGGAGGGCCGGCACGAGGCGCGGCGCCGGCTCGACCGGTTCGCCTCGCTGATGCGGCCGGGCCGCCAGATCCTCGCCTTCGACCCGACGGGGACGGGCCGGACGGCGGAGGTGCTCGGCGATCTGGAGCGGGCCCGGCGCGTCTCGGTGATCGTGCCCGGCGTCGACACCAACCTCCTCACCTTCCAGAAGACCCATGGCCGGTACGGGGCTCCCGCGGGCATGGCCGACGCGCTGTTCGCCGCCGAACGGCAGGCCTCGCCCCGCGCGCGCGTGGCCGTGATCGCGTGGGCCGACTACACCGCGCCCGCCGGGGTGGGCGTCGACGCGGCGACCGGCAGGCTCGCCGAGGACGGGGCCGTGCGGCTCGTGGAGCTGACCGAGGCGCTGCCGGGGGACGCGCGCGTGGCGCTGTTCTGCCACAGCTACGGCTCCGTGCTGTGCGGGGTGGCCGCGCCCCGGCTGCCCGCCCGGGTGACGGACCTCGCGGTGGCCGGCAGCCCCGGCATGCGGGTGGAGGACGCGGGCGAACTCGCCACCCACGCGCGCGTGTGGGCGATGCGGGACGCCGACGACTGGATCGCGGACGTGCCGCACCTGGAGCTCGGCGGGGTCGGCCACGGCGCCGACCCGGTGGCTCCGGAGTTCGGGGCGCGGCTGCTCTCGGCCGACGGGGCGGCCGGCCACAGCGGCTACTTCGAACCCGGCACGGAGAGCCTCGGGAACTTCGCCGCGATAGGGGTCGGGGCCTTCGGGCGGCTGGTCTGCGCACGTGCCGACAGCGCTTGCCACGACGGAATATCCGGTGCGGAAGGGGCCTGACGCGCGTAGATCCCGCGATTTCCGGACCTTTCACAGGGGCGACGCGGCGGCACACGCCGCTTACGATGAGGCGTATGGGTGATGTGCTGGCCGGAAATCATGCCACCTGGGAGTTCGAGAGCGACGCCCTCCTCATCCGTTTCGATCGGGGGAACCGCACGCCGAAGCTCCTCAGTGTGCTGCGCGAACGACGAGTACCGCACGAGGCGTTGGCGTCCGTGACGCTCACGCCCGGCAAGCGGGGCACCGTGGTCCTGCACGCCGTGCCGAGACCGGGCGCCGATCCTCTGATGGAGGCGGCCGCGGGGCAGCTCAAGGAGGCCTGCGACCCGTACCGCCTGGTGCTGCCGGCGGACCGGGAGACGCTCGCCGAGTACTACCGGGACGAGCTGCGGGCGCGGCTCCCCGCGGATGCCCTGAGCACGGCGGACACACTGGACGGACTCGAAGCCGTGAACGGCCTGGGCGCCGTCGACGGCCTGGGTGCCGGGGGCGGGCCGGCGGTCATGGGTACGGCGGACGCCGGGGCCGCGGGGGCCCCTGCGCACGCCGACCGTGTCCTGCTCGCCCCGGCGCCCGTCGACCGGTTCCTCGTGGCGCCGCCGCAGGGGCCGCAGTCCTTCAAGACGTACGACGGGAAGGCGAGCTTCGACGGCGTCTCGGAGATCTCGTTCCGCTGGTCCTGGACGGGGGCGTCCACCGAGAAGTGGAAGGCCGGCGACCAGACCTTCTCGGTTCGCGACCTCTGCGGGGTCGAGTGGCGCTCGCCTGAGGTGCTCGACGGGTATCTGCGCCTGGTGCCGCGGGGCGGTGCGCCCCGGCCGCCGCAGCCCGACCTGGACCCGGCGTCCGTCGTCTTCGGCCTCGGTTACGGGCCGGTGCACCTGTCGCTGCCCTTCGCCGCCGCGGTCCTCGCCGCGATCCGGGGCCGGGGCGCGGACCGGGTGCCCGTGCCCGCCGCCGCTCCGGCCGGGGTACGGGACGGGGCGAGCCGCGACCCCGGGGCGGTCGCCGAGCGGATCCGGCACCTGGGCGAGCTGCACCAGGCGGGGCTCGTGACCGACGCGGAGTTCTCGGCGAAGAAGGCGGAGCTCCTGGCGGAGCTGTGAGGCGCGCGGGCGGGGCGGTTCCCGAACCGGAGCCGTGAGCCGGGCGCACAGCTCCCTGACCGCGCGTGTCATACCCGGGTATCAGGCCGCACCCCGGTCCCGGGTATGACGTCAGGGCCGGATGTCGCTGCCTACCCTGAGCGGGTCATGGCTACCGAACAGCGGCCCGAGCCGCCCAACGACCCCCGGCCCGAGCCGCCCGCCGCCCCGCGGCCCGAGCCGACCGCCGACCACCGGCCGGAGCCTGATCCGACCGCCGACGCTCGGCCCGCAAAAAACGCCGACCGACCCTCCGCCCGATCCGCCGCCCGACCCGCCGACCGCCCCGCCGGCGGGCGATACACACGCATGTGGGAGCTCGGTGTCCGGGCGCGCGGGATGTTCCAGGGGCTGGGGGCGGCGCTGACCACGCCGTCGGCGCCGGGGGCGCCGCTGCTCGCGGACGCGGCGTCGCGGTGGGTGCGGCTGTTGCCGTACGCCGTGGCGCTGGCGTTCGTGGCGTCGCTGCTGCCGTCGTCGATCCATCTGTTCATCGGGGACTACGACGTCAACGGCGCGCTGGCCGGGGCGCTGGCGACGGCGCAGACGCTGCCGCTGCTGCTCGCGGTCGCCCGGCCGCTGCAGGCCTGGTGGATCGTGTTCGCGGCGGACGTGCTGGGTGCGCTGGTGCTGCTCGGCGCGGAGGGCACGCGGGCGGAGTACTGGCCGTGGCCTCCGCCGGTCCTGATCGGGTACTGCGCGCTGATGGTCGCGATCGGGCTGCGCGAGTCGCGGCGGGCGCAGTTCGGGGTGTGGCTGGCCACGGGTGTGGCCGGCTACGCGCTGGAGGCGTTCCGGCCGGCCGGGTACACGAGCCTGCACACGCTGCTGCTCGTCCTGAGCGGGGTGCTGCTGCTGCTCACCTCGGCGGTACGCGCGCGGGGAGACGCCCAGCGGCGGCTCGTCGAGCAGGAGACGATCAGCGAGGCGGAGCGGGCGCGGCGCACGCTCCTGGAGGAGCGGGCGCGGATCGCGCGCGAGCTGCACGATGTGGTGGCCCACCACATGTCGGTGATCACGGTGCAGGCCGACTCGGCCCCGTACCGCATTCCGGAGCTTCCGGAGGCGGCCCGCGAGGAGTTCGCGTCGATCGCGGTGAGCGCGCGGGAGTCGCTGGCGGAGATGCGGCGGCTCCTTGCGGTGCTGCGCAGTGACGGCAGTGAGGGAGAGCGGGCTCCGCAGCCGGGCCTCGACCGGGTGCAGCAGCTGGTCGAGGCGACCGTACGGGCCGGGGTGCCGGCGGAGCTGCGGATGGCCGCGGACCTCGGGGACGTACCGCAGGCGGTGGACCTGTCGGCGTACCGGATCGTGCAGGAGGCGCTGGCGAACGTCGTCCGGCACGCGCCGGGGGCGTCGACCCGCGTGTCGGTGCGGGCGGACGAGGGGTGGCTGACGGTCCTGGTGGTCAACGGGCCCGCGACGGAGCCGGGTTCCGCGGTGGAGCGCGGCGCGGCGGGCACGGGGCACGGGCTCGTCGGCATGCGGGAGCGCGTACGGTTGACGGGCGGCTCGCTCGACACCGGGCCGCTGCCGGACGGCGGCTTCCGGGTGGCCGCCCGGCTGTCCCTGGCGCCGGACCCGGCGCCGCCCGCGGAACCGGCCTGACCGGCGGACGCCCCGGGCGGCCGCCCGCCACGACCCCGGAGGACCCCGAGTGACCATCCGCGTGATCATCGTCGACGACCAGGCCATGGTGCGGGCCGGTTTCGCCGCGCTGCTCGCCGCCCAGCCCGACATCGACGTGGTCGGCGAGGCCCCGGACGGGCTGCGGGGCGTGGAGGTGGCGCGGTCGACGCATCCGGACGTGGTCCTGATGGACGTGCGGATGCCGGAGCTCGACGGTCTCGCGGCGGCGCGGGAGATCCTGCACCCGCCGGCCGGTGTCACGCACCGGCCGAAGGTGCTGATGCTGACCACCTTCGACGTCGACGACTACGTGTACGAGGCGCTGCGCGCCGGCGCGTCCGGGTTCCTCCTGAAGGACGCGCCGCCGGCCGATCTCATCGCGGCGGTACGGGTGGTGGCGGCCGGCGAGGCGCTGCTCGCCCCGTCCGTGACCCGGCGTCTCATCGCCGACTTCGCCGCGTCCCGGCCCGCGGCGCGCCGCGACACCACGGCGCTGCGTCTCAACGGCCTCACCCCGCGCGAGACCGAGGTCCTCGAACTGATCGCCCGGGGCCTGTCCAACCAGGAGATCGCCGACCGGCTCGTGCTCGCCGAGCAGACCGTGAAGACCCACATCGGGCGCGTCCTCGCCAAGCTGGACCTCCGCGACCGCGCCCAGGCCGTGGTCTTCGCGTACGAGTCGGGGCTCGTCACCCCGGGCGCGAGCTGAGGGAGACCCGGGACCGGGGTGAACCCCGAGTACCCGGACCGGGGGTAAACCCCACCCTCCCCCTGGGGATGGCCGCTCCTCCACCCCCTACCCCGGTATCAGCCGGGAGTTGGCTCCTCGGTGTGACGTGCCGTCACCCGTCGTCTTCCTACCTTCCTCTCGCCGACGAACGAGCGAGTGACGAAGAGGGAGGGCGAGCGCATGCGCCGCTTTGCGAGGACCCTGACGACCGTGGCCCTGGTGGCCGCCGCGATCGCGGGGACGGCCGGCTGGGCGTCCGGCGACACCCAGGAGGCCGTGACCGGGGCGCCCGCGGGGACGGGGGCCTGGCGGGCGGCGGGGCTGCCGGACCCGGCGCGGATGGGGGCGGCCGAGGTCGCGCGGTACTTCGCGGGCCTGAGCCCCGTACGGCAGAGGTATCTGGCGCGGACGTACCCGACGGTCGTCGGGAACTTGGACGGTGCGCCCCTGGAGCTGCGGTACGAGGCCAACGCCCGGTCCGTGGGCGGGGAGTTCGGCGGGGCGCGGGTGCTCGCCTTCGATCCGCGCGGCCGGGGGCAGGTGGCCCTGGTGTACGGGGACCTGGCGCGGGCCGAGCACGTGGCCGTGATCGTGCCGGGGTCCGATGTCGACGCCGGTCACGTCCGGCCCCTCGCGGACATGGCGACCTCGCTGCGCCGGGCGACCGGCGACCGGACGGCGGTCGTCGCCTGGGCCGGGTACACGACGCCCGTCGGGGTCGGTATCGACGCGGCGACGGGCCGGCTCGCCGAGGCGGGAGCCGAGCGGCTGACCCGGTTCACGGACGGTCTGGCGGCCGTCGGCGCGGCGGAGCCCTCGGTGTTCTGCCACAGTTACGGCTCCGTCGTCTGCGGTCTCGCCGCCCACGACCTGAAGGCCAAGGACCTCGTCGTCCTCGGCTCCCCCGGGATGCGGGCGGAGAACGTCGCCGAACTCGGCACCTCCGCCCGGGTCTGGGCGGCGAAGGACCCCACCGACTGGATCGACCGCGTCCCGAACGTGGAGATCGCGGGGCTCGGGCACGGCGTCGATCCGACGGACCCGGAGTTCGGGGCCCGCCGCATCCCGGCCGACGACGCCGAGGGCCACGGCGGCTACTTCGCCGCCGGCACCGGCTCCCTGCGCGCGTTCGCCTCGATCGCCGAGGGGGACGTCCGATGAGCTCCCTCGTCACCACGGTCCGCAGGACGGCCGCGAAGATCGAGTCCGGCACCCCCGCCCACCGCGACCGGGCCGTCGACGGGCTCCGCGCCCTCGCGCTGCTCGCCGTGCCGACCGGGCACTGGCTGCTCGGCGGGTTCACGCTCTCCGACGACGGCGCGATCCACAACGCCAGCCCGCTCGGCACCTTCGCCGGGCTCGCCCCGGTCAGCTGGATCCTCCAGATGCTCGGGATCTTCTTCCTCGTCGGCGGCTACGCCTCGGTCATGTCGTACCGGCGCCGCAAGGGCTCCACGGGCGAGTGGCTGAAGGGCCGGCTCGCGCGGCTCGGGCGCCCGGTGCTCGGCGTCACCGCCGTGTGGGCGGCGCTGCTGCCCCTGCTGCACTTCGGGGCGGGGGTGCCGGTGGACACGCTGCGGACGGCGTCGACGCTGGTGATCCAGCCGCTCTGGTTCGTCGGCGTGTACACGGTGGTCACCGCGCTCACCCCGTACTGCGTCCGGATCGCCCGCCGGCTGGGCGTGTGGGCCGCGGCGCCGCTGCTCGCCTCGGTCGCCGTCGTCGACTTCCTGCGGTACGGCCCGTACGCCGACGCCGTGCCGTCCTGGCTGAGCCTCCTGAACATCCTGCCCGGCTGGCTCTTCGCCTATCAGCTCGGCGTCTCGTGGGGCGAGGGCCGGGTCACCCGGCGGCACGCCTGGGCGCTGCTGCTCGGCGGGGCCGCGCTGTTCGCCGCGCTCCTGGTGTTCTTCGGCTACCCGGCGTCGATGGTCGGCGTCCCCGGCGAGGCCCGCACCAACTCGCACCCGCCGTCGCTGCTGGTCCTCGCCCTCGCCGCCGCGCAGAGCGGCGCGGCGATCCTGCTCCGCGACCGGCTCGGCGCGCTCCTGAAGCGGCCCGCGCTGTGGGCGCCCGTCGTGATCGTCAACCTGTCCGCGATGACGATCCTCTGCTGGCACCAGACCGCGATGCTCACGGCCGCGATCCCCGCCTCGTACGCCGGGGAGGTCGCCGGCCTGGTCGGCGCGCCGGACTCCGTCGGCTGGATCCTCGCCCGGCTGGCGTGGATGCCGGTCTTCGCCGGCCTGCTGGTCCTGATCGGCCGGTACGCGCGCGTCTTCGAGTCCCCCTGGGCGAGGACCGGCCCCGCCCGCCGCACCCTGGCGGGTCTGCTCGCGGCGGGCTTCGCGGTCTTCGCCCTGGGTCTCGCGTGAGCGGGGCGGTGTCCGGGCGGGGGCCGGGCCCCGCGTCCGGACCGGTGCTACGCCTCCCGGGCCAGCGACGTGTGGCTCATGTCGGGGTAGCGGTCGCCCGCGACGAGGCCGGCGATCGGCTCCAGTTCGGCGAGTTCGGCGGGGGTGAGGGTGATGCGGGTGGCGGCGGCGTTCTCCAGGAGGCGGGAGCGCTTGCGGGTGCCGGGGATGGGGACGACCGTCAGGCCGTGCACGGCGGCGCGCTGCTGCACCCAGGCGAGGGCGATCTGCGCCGGGGTCGCCCCGTGCGTCGCGGCGATCTTGCGGACCGGGTCGAGCAGGGCCGCGTTGCGCTCGGCGTTCTCGCCGGTGAAGCGGGGCTGGTACTTGCGGAAGTCGCCGCCCGAGAGGTCCTTGGAGGCGTCCGCGAACGCCCCGGTCAGGAAGCCCCGGCCGAGCGGCGAGTACGGCACGAAGGTCACGCCGAGTTCGGCGGCCGCGGCCACGGCGCTGCGCTCGACGTCCCGGGAGAAGAGCGACCACTCCGACTGGAGGGCGGTGATCGGGTGCACCGCGTGCGCCTCGCGCAGCTCGGGCCCGGTGACCTCGCTCAGGCCCAGGTGGCGGACCTTGCCCTCCTTGACGAGTTCGGCCATCGCGCCGACGGACTCGGCGAAGGGGACCTCCGGGTCGCGGCGGTGCATGTAGTAGAGGTCGATGGTCTCGATGCCGAGGCGGCGCAGGCTGTCCTCGGCGGCCTTCCTGATGTACGCGGGGTCGTTGCGGATGCCCCGGTGGGTGGGGTCGTCGGCGCGGCGCTCGATGGCGAACTTGGTGGCGAGGGTGACCTCGTCGCGGTGGGCGGCGAGGAAGGGCGCGAGGAACTCCTCGTTGGCGCCGCTGCCGTAGATGTCGGCGGTGTCGATGAGGGTGACGCCGGCTTCGAGGGCCGCGTCGAGGGTGTCGCGGGCCGCCGCCGCGTCGGTGTCGCCGTAGAACTCGCTGATGCCCATGGCCCCGAAGCCCTGGACGCCGACCTCCGGTCCGTCCTGGCCGAGTCGTACGGTGTCGATCCTGGTCACGCTGGTCATGAAGAAGCTCCTCCGCATGCGGTCCCGTAATGGCCGATCTTGATGTCGAGCACGGCGAGCGTGTCCTGGAGCTCGGTGATCCTGGTGAGGACGTCACGCCGGGTGGCCTCCAGGAGTTCCCGCCGGGCGTCCCGCGTGTGGTCGCCCTCGCGCACCAGCTCCGCGTACCTGACCATGTCGGCGACCGGCATCCCGGTCAGCCGCAGTTTGCCGACGAAGGCCAGCCAGCCGAGGTCGCGTTCGGTGAAGCGGCGCTGCCCGGTGTGCGACCGGTCGACGTGCGGCATCAGGCCGATCCGCTCGTACCAGCGCAGGGTGTGGGCGGTGAGCCCGGTCAGGGCGGCGACCTCGCTGATGGTGTAGCGGTCCTTCCCGGCGGGCCTGGTCGTGCTCTCGACGCTCTCGATCACGCTCATGGGTCCCACGCTAAAACGTTGGAGTGCACTCGAAGCAAGTAGGCTCGGCCCCATGGAGAGCAGCGTGCCGAGCCTGGCGTCGATCGAGAACTGGCCCGTCCCCACCGCGGCGGCGGCCGTCGTCCGCGCGGACGGCACCCTGGCCGGGTCCCACGGCCCCACCGGGCGGCGCTTCCCGCTGGCCTCCGTCACCAAGCCGCTCGCGGCGTACGCCGTCCTCGTCGCGTACGAGGAGGGGGCGATCGACCTCGACGAGCCCGCCGGGCCCGAGGGCTCGACCGTCCGCCACCTGCTGGCCCACACCTCCGGGCTCGCCTTCGACGAGAACCGGGTGATGGCCGCGGCCGGCACCCGCCGGATCTACTCCAACACCGGTTTCGAGGCGCTCGGCGACCATGTCGCCAAGGCGACCGACATCCCCTTCGCCGAGTATCTGCACCAGGCGGTCCTGGAGCCGCTCGGCATGACGTCGACGACCCTGGAGGGCTCGCCCGCCAAGGACGGCGTGTCCACCGTCGACGACCTGGTGCGGTTCGCCGCCGAGGTGCAGGCGCCGCGGCTGCTGGACGCCAGGACCGTCCTGGACGCCATGACCGTCACGTACCCCGGCCTCACCGGCATCCTGCCCGGCTACGGGCACCAGAGGCCGAACGACTGGGGCCTCGGCTTCGAGATCCGCGACGGCAAGTCCCCGCACTGGACCGGCGCGAGCTCCTCGCCGCGCACCTTCGGGCACTTCGGGCAGGCCGGAACGTTCCTGTGGATCGACCCGGACGCGCGGGCCGCCTGCGTCGCCCTCACCGACCGTCCCTTCGGCCCGTGGGCCGTCGAGGCCTGGCCGCCCTTCACGGACGCGGTGCTCGCGGAGCTGCGCGCGAGCTGAGCTGCTCGCGAACTGAGCTGCGCGCGGGCTGAGCTGAGCCGCGCGGGCTGAGCCGCGCGCGGGCCGAGGTCCGCGCCGGGCGGCGGTCAGACCTCGCAGCGGGTGGTGGGGAGTACGCCGTCGGGGCCGGCGAGCGCCACCTCGGCCCGGCCGCCCGGGGTCTCCGCGAAGGCGGCCGTGCAGACCAGCTGCTGGACGGCCGCGTCCGTCAGGCCGGTGACGGGGAACGGTGACCTCAGCCGGATCAGCGGGCGGCCGTCCGTGAGCCCCGCGGCCTCGTCCCGCTCGGCGTGCGGGTTGCCCACGGCGCGCGGCAGCCCGGTGCCCATCCCCACCGAGCGCTCGGTCCCGTCCGGGCCCGCCAGGAGCATGGCGAGGACCTTGTCGGTGGCCATCGGCGCCTTCCCGTCGGTCTCCACGCCCGTACCGCTGCCGTCCGCGTGGTCGGGCCCCGGCCACCGCTCGGAGAACCGCCCGAGGTCGCGGACCGCGGGCAGCGGCGTGCCGTCCGGCCCCAGGAAGTACAGCACCACCCGGGTGTCGCCCGGCGCCGGATGCACGGCGACGGTCGCGGGGCCGCCCGCCTCGACGACATCGCTCTTCTGGATGCCGCAGCCGGCGAGCGCCAGGAGCGCGAGCAGGGCCGTACCGGCCGAACGGCGGCGGGTCACAGCGGCATCCGTACGGTGAAGACCGCGCCGCCCTCGGGGTGGTTGGCGGCCCGGACGGTGCCGCCGTGGAGGCGCACGTTCTCCAGGGTGATCGCGAGGCCGAGCCCGCTGCCCGCCGAACGGGTGCGGGCCCGGTCGGCCTTGTAGAACCGGTCGAAGACGTGCGGCAGCACCTCCGGGTCGATGCCGGGCCCCCGGTCGGCCACCTCCGTCACGAGCTGGTCCCCGTCCGCGTACAACCGCACCGTCACCGGCGCGGCGCCGTGCCGCAGCGCGTTGCCGACGAGGTTGGCCACGACGACGTCGAAGCGGCGCGGGTCGAGGCGCGCCCTGATGCCCTCGCCGAGGTACGGGACGACCCGTTCCGGATCGGTCCAGTGCCGGTGCTGGAGGGTCTTGCGTACGCAGTCGGCCGCGTCGACCTCGTCCGGATGGAGCTCGGCGGCGCGCGCGTCGAAGCGGGAGATCTCCATCAGGTCCTCGACGAGCACGGCGAGTTTGCCGGTCTCGGAACTGATGAGCCGCACCGCGCGGGCCGTGTCGGAGTCGAGCAGCCCCGCGTCCTCGTCGAGCACCTCGGTCACCGCCAGCATGCCGGCGAGCGGGGTCCGCAGTTCGTGCGAGACGTCGGAGGCGAACCGGCGGGCCCGCGCCTCGGCGTCCCTGAGCTCGGCGACGGAACGTTCCAGCGCGGCGGCGGACTCGTTGAACGTCCTTGCCAGATCGGCGAGTTCGTCACTGCCCTTGGCGTGGATACGGGTGTCGAGCCGGCCGCGCCCCATGCTGTGCGCCGCGTGCCGCAGCTCCCGCACCGGCCTGAGCACCCCGCGCGCCGCGATCAGCGCCGGGATCAGCGCGATCGCCAGGGCCGGCAGGGCGCCGTCACGGGCCGCCGCCACCATGGCCTCGATGTTGGCCTCCTCCTCGTCCAGCTCCATCACGGCGTAGAGGACGAGGCCGGTCGGCTGGGCCGTCCCCTCGGTCGGATGGTTCCGGAACACCGCCGGGACCGCCATGGTCAGATACGGCTGCCCGTTCTTCACCACCCGCTGGAAGCTCCCGTGCGGGGTCGCCACCCGGGCCGTCGCCTGGGCCCGCAGCTCCGGCGTCACCACCGACGAGGTCGGACGGTCCGTCGACGACACCCGCAGCGAACCGTACTCCGCGTACACCCGCCACGGCCTCGGCTTCCCCTGCCGGGCGATCTGCATCAGCTGGTCCCGCAGCCCGCTCGCGTCCACCGGCAGCGTCATCCCCAGCGCGTCCACCTGCTCCCGGAACGCCGACACCGCCGTGTCCTGCGTCTGCTCCAGGATCGCGTTCCGCGCCGCCCGGTACGTCAGCGCCGCCGTCGTCCCGCACCCCACGGCCGCGACCAGCAGGAACGCGAGCACGAGCCGGGTCCTCAGACCGAACGGGTGGGGGCGCAGGCGGGGGGCGCGGGGCCTGCGGCGGCGAGTGACGTGCTCCGGCCGGATGTCGGCCCGCGCCTCGGGTCCGTCGCTCACACAGGCCTTCACAGCGGGCCGAAGCGGTAGCCGAAGCCGCGCAGGGTCTGGATGTAACGGGGCTCGCCGGGGGTGTCCTCGATCTTGTTCCGCAGCCGGCGGACGCAGGCGTCCACCAGGCGGGCGTCACCGTGGTAGCTGTGCTCCCAGACGTGCTCCAGGAGCTGCTGGCGGCTGAAGACCTGCTCCGGCGCGGCCGTCAGGTGCAGCAGCAGCTTCAGCTCCGAGGGCGCGAGGGCGACCCGCTCCCCCGCCTTCGCCACCGTGAGCCCCGCCCGGTCGATCGCCAGCTCGCCGTGGAACTCCACGGCGGACCTGCCGGTCCCCGGTTCCTCGATGCGGCGCAGCACCGCGCGGATCCTCGCCTCGATGACCTCGGTCCTCGCGGGCTTCACGATGTAGTCGTCCGCGCCCGCCTCCAGGCCCACGACCACGTCGAAGTCGTCCCCGCGCGCGGTCAGCATGATGATCGGCAGCTGGCTGCTCTCCCGCACCCGGCGGCACACCTGCACGCCGTTCATGCCCGGCAGCATCAGGTCGAGCAGCAGCAGGTCCGGCCTGAACTCGCCCAGCGCCGCCAGGCCCGCCTCGCCGGTCGGCGCGGTGCGGACCTCGTGGCCGCGGCGGCGCAGCCCGAGCTCCACCCCCTCCCGTACGGAGGGGTCGTCTTCGATCAACAGCACGCGAGGCATCTCCGAAGTATCCCAAGGTCGGTACGGCCCTTCCGGCCCGGCCCCACACCGCACCCTCTAGCGCCGGAAGCGGGAGAGGAGGGAGTGGAACTCGGTGAGGCGGAGGGGGTGGGTGAGCAGGGCGAAGGTGGCGAGGAGGGCGAGGGCGCCGGAGAGGCCGGAGATCACGGGCCCGGCGGGGGTCGTGACGTCGACCGCCAGGAGGGCGAAGCCGGTCGCCGGGAGGGCCGCCAGGAGCATTCGGAGCACGGTGGAGGTGGTGCCGGAGGAGGGGGTGGGGCGGAGGCGGCGGCGGAGGGTGTGGGCGGTGAGGGCCCAGCCGGCCCAGAGGGCGAGGGAGTAGGCGGCGGCGAGGCCGGGGACGGCCCAGTGGGGCGGGAGGAGGTGGTGGGCGGCGAGGGAGAGGCCGGCGTTGAGGCCGACGATGACGAGGTTGAGGAGGAAGGGGGTACGGGTGTCCCGGAGGGCGTAGAAGGCGCGGGTGCACACGTACTGGCCGGAGAGGGCGACGAGGCCGGGGGCGAAGGCCATGAGGATCCAGGACATGGCGCGGATGTCGTCGCCGGTGGTCGCGCCGTACCGGAAGACGACGGTCATCAGCGGGACGGCCAGCGCGAGGAGCGCGCCCGCGGCCGGGACGATCGCGGCGGTGCTGGTGCGCAGCGCGTAGGAGACGTCGCGCCGGAGGCCCGCGAGGTCGCCGTCGGCCGCCGCCGCGCTCATCTTGGGCATCAGGGCGGTGACGAGGGAGACGGTGACGATGCCGTGCGGGACGGTCCAGAGGAGGTAGGCGTTGTTGTAGGCGGCGAGGCCCGAGCCGCCCGGGGTCACCGAGCCGGCGGTGGTGGCCAGCCAGGTGGTCACCCAGTACGCGCCCTGGTTGGTGAGGACGAGCAGGACCAGCCAGCCCGCCGACCGCAGCGGGGCGGTGAGGCCGCTGCCGCGCCAGTCGAAGCGGGGCCGCCAGCGGAAGCCCGCCGCGCGCAGCGAGGGGATCAGGGCGAGGGCCTGGACGGCGATGCCGGCGGTGGTGCCCCAGCCGAGGAGGGCGGTCTCGCCGGGGGTGAGCGTGCCGCCGTCGCCGACGGCGAGGAACAGGCCGAAGACGGCGACGACGACCACGTTGTTGAGGACCGGCGTCCACATCATGGCGCCGAACCGGCCGCGCGCGTTGAGGACTTGGCCGAGCAGTGTGAACAGGCCGAGGAAGAGGATCTGCGGCAGGCACGCGCGCGTGAAGGCGAGGGTCATCCCGCGCTGCGCGCCGGTGTAGTCGGTGTAGGCGTCGACGATCAGGGGCGCGGCCAGGACGGCGGCGGCCGTGAGCGCGGTGAGGGCGAGCGCGCAGAGGGTGAGGAGCCGGTCGGTGTAGGCGACGCCGCCGTCCTCGTGCTCCTTGGCGGCCTTGACGAGTTCGGGGACGAACACGGCGTTGAGGGCGCCGCCGAGCAGCAGCATGTAGATGATCGTCGGTACGGAGTTCCCGACCGCGTACCCGTCGGCGACGTATCCGGCGCCGAGCGCCGCCGCGACCACCGCGGCCCGCGCGAAGCCGGTGGCGCGGGAGACGAGGGAGCCGGCCGCCATGAGCGCCCCGCTGCGGAGCACCGAGCTCTTCGGCGTCCCGGCCGGCGCCGCCGCGGTGAGCGTGGCCGTCATCGGCGCCCCGTACGGATCGCGCCCGAGGACCTCGCCGCCAGTGCGGAGATCGCCATCAGAACCGCCTGCGACGCGAGCAGCGCCGGCTCAGCGGGCCCCCTCGACGCCCCCGGCGCGGCGTGTGCCGTGGGTGCCGCGTGTGCCGTGGGTGCCACAGGGTCCGCGACCGCCGTGGGCGTCGTCCGGGCGCCCCTCATCGGCGGGCCATGTAGGCCTGGAAGGCGCGGAACAGCGCCTGGTTGGCGGTGCCTTGCATCGGGAGCTCCCATTCGCCCAGGGTTTCCACGACGTGGCCGCCGGTGCCGAGCTTCCAGCGGAGGAGGCCGTGGGCGCGGTCGTGGGGATCGAGGGTGGAGGGTACTCCGCGGAGGTCGTAGACGGCCGCGCCGAGGGCGTGGGCGTCGAGGAGCATGCGCCACTGGAGGGCGTTGGAGGGGCGGACCTCGCGGCGGTGGTCGGCGGAGGCGCCGGTCTGGTACCAGACGCGGCCGCCGACGGTGATCATGGTGTGGGCGGCGAGTATCTCGCCCTCGTGGCGGGCGAGATAGAGCTTCATGCGGCCGGGCTGTTCGGCGTTGAGGGCGGCGTACTGGCGCTCGTAGTAGGCGAGGGAGCGGCCGAGGCGGAAGCCGTCGCGTTCCTCGGTGACGCCCAGCAGCCGGTGGAACTCGGGGAGGTCGGCGGCGGAGCCGACGGTGATCTCGACGCCGCATTTGCGGGCCTTGCGGACGTTGCGCCGCCATTCCTGGTTGAGGCCGGTCCACAGGTCGTCGGTGGTGCGGCCGGTGAGGGGGATCTGGAAGACGTGGCGGGGCTGGGCGTCGGCGCCGTCGCCGGAGTCGCCGCCGCAGCGGCGCCAGCCGCGGGCGCGGAGCCGGTCGGCGACGACGGTGCCGAGCGGGTCGACCTCGTCGGCGAGCACGTCGGCGAGGCGCCGGCCCGGACCGGTGCCGGCCTTGAGGGTGGCGGCGTTCCAGCGGCGGTAGGCGGGGCCGGGGCCGATGCGTACGGCGAAGGCGCCGGCGGCCCGGAGATGGCCGAGGAGCGGGCCGAGCCAGCCGTCGACGTCGGGGTCGGCCCAGTCGGCGACGGGGCCTTCGGGGAGGTAGGCGAAGTACTTGCGGGTGCCGGGGAAGGGGCGGAGGAGGACGAGGGCGACGCCGGTGAGGGCGCCGGATTCGGGCCCCCAGCCGATGAGTTGGTGGCACCAGCCGTCCTTGACCTGCGCCCAGGAGGGCAGTTGGAGGAAGCTGGGCCCGTCGGCGGCGGCGGGCCTGGACGCGAGGAAGGCGCGGTAGACCTCGGGGGTCACGGGGCCGACCCTCACCGGGCCGACCGGGGCGCGGCGTTCGGTGGGTGCGGCCGTCACGAGCAGCGCTGACACAACGGGAGCCTCCTTGTTCCGCCCCTCGGTGGTGGGGCGCACAGCAGGCTCACAGCCGAATTCGACCGGTGCGCGCGTCGTATGTGACCGGACCGTGACGGTTCTGCCTCAGCCCTTGTCACATGGGCCGTTCGGCGCCCCGCGGACGCGTTCGCCGACCTACAGTCCGGACATCCCACCTTTCTTCCCTCTCCACGGAGGTCTTCCGTGCTGCCGATACGCACACGCCGCCCGCGCATCCCCGGTCCGCGCACCCCCGGTCCCCGTCTCTCCCGTCCCGTCCTCGCGGCTGTCGCGCTGGTCGCCTCGGTCACCGCCTGTTCGGCCCAGGCCGCGGACGGCGGCGGGGCCGGGGAGCGGGATCACGGGGCGGCGGCGCCCGCGGCGAAGGTGACGGTGGTGGATCCGGCGGCCGGCAGCCCGGTGACGGTGAACGCCTCGGGCGGCACGATCGCCTCGGTGAAGGTCGTCGACGCGGACGGCGGGGTGCTCGCGGGGCGTACGGGCGCGGGCGGCCGGAGCTGGGTGTCGGACCGCAAGGCGGTGCCGGGGACCTCGTACACGGTGGAGGTGGTCTCCCGTACCGGCGACGGCGCGGAGTCGACAACCCGGAAGTCGTTCACGACCGCGGAGCCGGCGAAGGTGAACAAGGTGACGCTGGCGCCCGGCAAGAACACCACGGTGGGCATCGGGCATCCGCTGTCGATCGTCTTCGACCTCCCGGTGACGCGGAAGGCGGACGTGGAACGGCAGTTGAAGGTGACCACCTCGAACGGCACCGAGGGTTCCTGGGGCTGGCTGAAGGACTACTCGGGCCGGGACCGGGTGGACTGGCGGCCGAAGGAGTACTGGAAGCCGGGGACGAAGGTGACGCTCGCGGCGGACCTGAACGGCACCGACTCCGGCGGCGGCTGGTTCGTGCGGGACTACCGCACCGGCTTCACCGTCGGCGCCTCGCAGGTCGTCAAGGTCGACCTGGACCGGAAGAAGCTGACCCTGGAGCGGGACGGGCGGGCCGTCCGTACGATCCCGGTCTCCGGCGGCACCCCGGGCGGCGACAAGCGGTCCTGGCGGGGGACGGCCGTCGTGATGGCGAAGGAGGGCACCATCAACATGAACTCGGAGACGGTGGGCCTCGGCGACGCCTACAACAAGATGGTCGACTACTCGGTGCGGCTGACCTGGTCCGGGATGTACGCCCACGCGGCCCCCTGGAACGCGCCCTACTTCGGCAACGCCAACAAGAGCTCCGGCTGCATCGGCATGAGCGACGCGAACGCCGCCTCCTTCTACGCCTCGGTGAACGTCGGCGACCCCTTCGAGATCACCGGCCGCGACACCAAGGGCGTCGTCGCGGAGGGCAACGGCTACGGCGCCTGGAACCTGAGCTGGGACCGGTGGAAGGCGAAGAGCGCGCTGAACTGACCGCTCAGCCCAGCGCCTTGCGCCAGTCCCGCATCTCCCAGACCAGGGCCTCCGCGTCGGACGTGGCGGTCAGTTCGAGGGCACCGGCTTCGGTGATCCGGGCCGCGTCACCGGAGCCGAGCTCCTCGCCGCCGAGGCGGACGGTACCGCGGGCCACGTGGACGTAGACGAAGTCGGCGGCCGGTACGGAGGCGGAGGCGCCGGGCGCGAGGCGGTGGACGTGGAGCCGGGCGTCCGCCGCCGGCAGCTCGTACGGGTCGCCGAGCCCGCGGACCACCTCGTACGAGGGTTCCCCGCCGGGAGTCAGCGGGGCCAGCCACATCTGGACGAAGGTCAGCGGCACGGCGGCGTCGTTGCGCTCGACGTGACGGACACCCGCGGCGGAGGCGAGGCGCTGGAGGTCGCCGGGGCGGACGACGGTCGCGTGACCGGCGGAGTCGCGGTGGGTGAGCTCGCCCTCGACGACCCAGGTGACGATCTCCGTGTGGCTGTGGGGGTGCTCGTCGAAGCCGGCGCCGGGCGCGAGCCGCTCCTCGTTGACGGCGAGGAGGGCCCCGAAACGGAGGTTGTCGGGGTCGTAGTGCGGGCCGAAGGAGAAGGCGTGCCGGGTCTCGATGCCGGCCGCCGGGTCGCCGCCGGGGTACCGCTCCGCCGCGCGCTGGATGCGTATCACGGGCCCACCGTAGTGCCCGCGTCACGGGGGCGCCCGGGAAGCCCGGCGGGGCCCCGCGACGGCCCCGGGGGAGGCGAACCCGCCCCGACCCCGCATGCCGGCGTCCCGATAAGGCAGTCTTGTCCCCGTGCCAGAACCCGTGAACGCCGCTCATCCGCACTCCGCGACCCTGAAGCGCCTCGAACAGTCCTCCGGGCGGCTCGCCGCCGGTGCCATCGCCCGCATGGACGAGACGCTGCCCTGGTACCGCGCGATGCCGCCCGAGAACCGGTCGTGGATCGGCCTGGTCGCCCAGGCCGGTATCGCCGCGTTCACCGAGTGGTTCCGGCACCCCGAGACGCCCCAGGCGATCTCGACGGACGTCTTCGGCACCGCGCCCCGCGAGCTGACCCGGGCGATCACGCTGCGGCAGACCGTGGAGATGGTCCGCACCACCATCGAGGTCATGGAGTCGGCGATCGAGGAGGTCGCCGCCCCCGGCGACGAGTCGGTGCTCCGCGAGGCGCTGCTCGTGTACGCCCGGGAGATCGCCTTCGCCACCGCCCAGGTGTACGCGCAGGCCGCCGAGGCCCGGGGCGCCTGGGACGCGCGCCTGGAGTCGCTGGTGGTGAACGCCGTGCTGTCCGGCGAGGCCGACGAGGGCGCCGTCTCCCGGGCCGCCGCGCTCGGCTGGAACTCCCCCGAGCACGTGTGCGTCGTCCTCGGCACGGCCCCCGACGGGGACAGCGAACTGACGGTGGAAGCCATCCGGCGGGCCGCCCGGCACGCCAAACTCCAGGTCCTCACCGGAGTGCTCGGCAACCGTCTGGTCGTCATCGCGGGCGGCAACGACAATCCGCTGGCGGTGGCCAAGGCGCTGATCGGGCCGTACGCGGCGGGCCCCGTGGTGGCCGGTCCCGTGGTCCCCGACCTGCTCGCGGCGACCCGATCCGCACAGGCCGCGGCGGCCGGCCTCAAGGCCTGCTCGGCGTGGCAGGACGCGCCCCGCCCGGTTCTCGCGGACGATCTCCTCCCGGAGCGCGCCATCGCCTCCGACCCTTCGGCGCGCGAGCAGCTGGTGGAGGAGATCTACAGACCGCTGGAGGAAGCGGGCTCGGCGCTGCTCGAAACTCTCAGTGTCTATCTGGAGCAGGCGAGCAGCCTCGAAGGCGCCGCCCGGATGCTCTTCGTCCACCCGAACACCGTGCGCTACCGGCTTCGACGTGTGACCGACGTCACCGGCTGGTCACCCTCCGATGTGCGTTCGGCCTTCACGCTGCGGATCGCCCTCATCCTGGGGCGCTTGGCCGACGGAGATCCGCAGTCCTAGACTTTTGTCGAAGACCAACAATTCCCCCGACGGTTCTTCGTCCTTGTCCCCACGGGCGCCGGGAGCCGTCCCCAAGAGAGAGTGTGAGGGTGCTCGTACTCGTCGCTCCCGGCCAAGGCGCTCAGACGCCCGGCTTCCTGACTCCCTGGCTCGAACTCCCCGGCGCCACCGACCGCATCGCGGCCTGGTCCGACGCCATCGGACTCGACCTCGCCCACTACGGCACGAAGGCGGACGCGGACGAGATCCGTGACACCGCCGTGGCCCAGCCGCTGCTCGTCGCCGCCGGCCTCCTGTCGGCCGCGGCGCTCGGCGACGTGGCCCCCGGCGCCGTCGCCGGTCACAGCGTCGGCGAGTTCACCGCCGCCGCGTTCGCGGGCGTCCTCGACGACACCGCCGCGCTGCGTCTCGTACGCGCCCGTGGTCTCGCGATGGCCGAGGCCGCCGCGATCACCCCGACCGGCATGTCCGCGCTGCTCGGCGGCGACCCCGAGGTGACCGTCCCGCACCTGGAGAAGCTCGGCCTGACCGCCGCCAACGTCAACGGCGCCGGCCAGATCGTGGCCGCCGGCACCCTGGAGCAGCTGGCCGCCCTGGAGGCGGACAAGCCCGAGGGCGTCCGCCGGGTCGTCGCGCTCAAGGTCGCCGGTGCCTTCCACACGCACCACATGGCCCCGGCCGTGGCGAAGCTGGAGGAGGCGGCGGCCCAGCTGTCCCCGGCCGCCCCGAGCACCCGCTACGTCTCGAACAAGGACGGGCAGGTCGTCACCGACGGCGCCGAGGTCGTGGCCCGCCTGGTCGGCCAGGTCGCGAACCCGGTCCGCTGGGACCTGTGCATGGAGACCTTCCAGGCCCTGGGCGCGACGGCGCTGATCGAGGTGTGCCCCGGCGGCACCCTGACCGGCATCGCCAAGCGTGCCCTGCCGGGCGTGGCCACGGTCGCGCTCAAGACTCCCGACGACCTCGACGCGGCCCGTACGCTCATCGCCGAGCACGCGGCCGTCTGACAAGGAGTGTCGAGAAACATGTCGAAGATCAAGCCCAGCAAGGGCGCCCCGTACGCGCGGATCCTCGGTGTCGGCGGCTACCGCCCCACCCGGGTCGTGCCGAACGAGGTGATCCTCGAGAAGATCGACTCGTCCGACGAGTGGATCCGCTCGCGCTCCGGCATCTCCACCCGCCACTGGGCCTCGCCGGAGGAGACCGTCACCGCGATGTCGGTGGAGGCCTCGGGCAAGGCCATCGCGGACGCCGGTATCACCGCCGAGCAGATCGGTGCCGTGATCGTCTCGACGGTCTCGCACTTCAAGCAGACTCCGGCCGTCGCCACCGAGATCGCCGACAAGGTCGGCGCCGGGAAGCCGGCCGCGTTCGACATCTCCGCCGGCTGCGCGGGCTTCGGCTACGGCCTGACCCTCGCCAAGGGCATGATCGTCGAAGGTTCGGCCGAGTACGTCCTGGTCATCGGCGTCGAGCGGCTCAGCGACCTGACGGATCTGGAGGACCGCGCGACGGCCTTCCTGTTCGGCGACGGCGCCGGTGCCGTGATCGTCGGCCCCTCGGACGAGCCGCACATCGGCCCCACCGTCTGGGGTTCGGAGGGCGACAAGTCCGAGACGATCAAGCAGACCGTGCCCTGGAACGAATTCCAGGTCGGCGACGTCTCGAAGCTCCCGCTCAACGAGGCGGGCGAGATCAAGTTCCCCGCCATCACGCAGGAGGGTCAGGCGGTCTTCCGCTGGGCCGTCTTCGAGATGGCGAAGGTCGCCCAGCAGGCGCTGGACGCCGCCGGCATCACGGCGGACGACCTTGACGTCTTCATCCCGCACCAGGCGAACATGCGGATCATCGACTCGATGGTGAAGACTCTGAAGCTGCCGGAGCACGTCACGGTCGCCCGTGACGTGGAGACCACCGGCAACACCTCGGCCGCCTCGATCCCGCTCGCGATGGAGCGGCTCCTGGCGACCGGGAAGGCGAAGAGCGGCGACACCGCGCTCGTCATCGGCTTCGGGGCGGGTCTCGTCTACGCCGCGACGGTCGTTACCCTCCCCTAGGCACCCGGATCCTTCCGGAAGCCCCCTTTTACCGAAGTAACCGCAAGAAGGAGCGCCACTATGGCTCACACCCAGGAGCAGATCGTCGAGGGTCTCGCCGAGATCGTCAACGAGATCGCCGGCATCCCCACCGAGGACGTCCAGCTGGACAAGTCCTTCACCGACGACCTGGACGTCGACTCGCTGTCCATGGTCGAGGTCGTCGTGGCCGCCGAAGAGCGCTTCGACGTCAAGATCCCGGACGAGGACGTCAAGAACCTCAAGACCGTCGGGGACGCTGCCGACTACATCCTGAAGCACCAGGCCTGATTCGGCCCCTGCTGACTCGGTCCGCCACCCGGCGGTGGCGCCGTATTCCGACCATCACACACATGGAGAACGAATTCCTGTGAACTCGACCAATCGCACCGTGGTCGTTACCGGTATCGGCGCAACCACACCGCTGGGTGGCGACTCCGCGTCGACCTGGGAAGGTCTGCTCGCCGGACGCTCCGGCGTCAAGCCGCTCGAAGGCGAGCGCTTCGCCGAACTGCCGGTACAGATCGCCGCGACGGCCGCCGTCGACCCCGGTGACGTCCTGCCCCGCCCGCTGGCCCGCAAGCTGGACCGCTCGGCGCAGTTCGCGCTGATCGCGGCCCGCGAGGCGTGGGCCGACGCGGGCTACACCGCCCCCGCCGGCGAGGACGAGAAGATCGTGCCCGAGCGGCTCGGCTCCGTCATCGCCTCCGGCATCGGCGGTGTCACCACGCTGCTCGACCAGTACGACGTGCTGAAGGAGAAGGGCGTCCGCCGCGTCTCCCCGCACACCGTGCCCATGCTCATGCCCAACAGCCCCTCCGCCAACGTCGGCCTGGAGGTGAACGCCCGGGCGGGCGTCCACACCCCGGTCTCCGCGTGCGCGTCGGGTGCCGAGGCGATCGGCTACGCCGTCGAGATGATCCGTACCGGCCGTGCCGACGTCGTCGTCGCCGGTGGTACCGAGGCCGCGATCCACCCGCTGCCGATCGCCGCCTTCGCCAACATGATGGCGATGTCCAAGAACAACGACGAGCCGACGAAGGCCTCGCGTCCGTACGACACCGGCCGTGACGGCTTCGTGCTCGGCGAGGGCGCGGGCGTCGTGATCCTCGAGTCCGAGGAGCACGCGAAGGCCCGCGGCGCGCGCATCTACTGCGAGGTCCTCGGCCAGGGCCTTTCGGCCGACAGCCACCACATCGCGCAGCCCGAGCCGACCGGCCGCGGCATCGCCGCCGCGATGCGCAACCTGCTCGACTCGACCGACCTCAAGCCGTCCGAGGTCGTCCACCTGAACGCGCACGCCACGTCGACGCCGCAGGGTGACGTCGCCGAGATCAAGGCGCTGCGTTCGGTCCTCGGCGACGACCTCGACCACGTCGCGATCTCCGCGACCAAGTCCATGACCGGCCACCTCCTCGGCGGCGCCGGCGGCATCGAGACCGTCGCCACGGTCCTCGCCCTCCACCACCGCCTTGCCCCGCCGACCATCAACGTCGACGACCTCGACCCCGAAGTCGACGCCGACGTCGTCCGCGGCGAACCCCGCGAACTCCCCCAAGGCACCATCGCCGCCATCAACAACAGCTTCGGCTTCGGCGGCCACAACGTGGTCCTGGCGTTCCGCAGCGTTTGATCGGCGTCTGATCCGCGTCACACAGTGAGGCCCGCTCCCAGCACTGGGGGCGGGCCTCCGCCACACCCGCCGGACGGCGTCCGGCACAGCGCCCCGAAGCCCGCGAAGCGGCGCGAGGGACGCACGAAGAAGAGGCCAACAGCTTCGGCTTCGGCGGCCACAACGTGGTCCTGGCGTTCCGCAGCGTCTGACCCACGCCAACAGCACCACGAAGGCCCGCTCCCAGCACTGGGGGCGGGCCTTTCGTGTGGGTGGGGGTCAGCGGAGGGCGTAGGCGGCGGGTTCGGTGTGCATGAGGATTTGGTTGAGGATGAGGTGGCCGCCGGGGACGGGGACGAGTTCGGGGTAGATGGAGAGGTCGGCGCGCTTGGTGGTGCCGGGGGCGATGCGGGCGGTGGGTTTGCCGGTGGTGGGGGCGAGGAGGGTGATGGCGCCGCTGCCCTCGTTCTCGAGGACGGCGAGGCGGCCGTCGGGCTCGGCGGCGAGGGCCATGGTCTGGTGTTCCGAGTGGTACGACCAGACTTGGCGGCCGTCCTTGAGGGAGTAGGCGACGGCGTTGTCGGCGACGATCGCCTCGCGCTTGGAGAGGGTGACGAGGAGGCCGTCGACGACGAGGGGCCTGAGGGCGTCGTCGTGGGTGACGGCCTTGGGGGCGGAGAGGACGCCGTCGGGCCCGGAGAGGGGTACGGAGACGGTCGGCGCGCCCTTGTCGTCGAAGCCGAGGAAGGCGTGCGTGCCGCGCGTGTCGTCCTCGTCGACGGCGACGACGACCGGGGAGACGGAGACGACCGCCGCGGAGGCGTCGGACTCGACGGGCAGGGCCCTGGTCCACCGCGGTGTGCCGGTACGGGTGTCCAGGGCGAGGAGGCGGGCGCCCTTGCCGCACTGCTCGACGAGGAGCGTGCGGGTGGCGTCGGCGTCGACCGCGAGGGTCTCGCAGCCCTTGGGCACCTTCCGCTCCCAGCGCTGTGTGCCCGACGCGGTGGCGCGGGCGCGGACGGAGCCGTCCTCGGCGCTGACGGCGGTGGTGCCGCCGACGCCGAGGGCCTCCTGGACGAGCCCCTGGCCGTCGAGGTTCCGCTGCCACAGGACCTTGCCGTCGGAGGCGCGGACGGCGAGCAGGCGGGCGCAGGGCTTGTCGTGGCGGCCGTACGCGATGAGGCCGACGCCTTCCTCGGTGTCGGGGGTCATGGCGCACAGGGCTTCGCGGGTGGGTGCGGGGACGCTCCAGCGGGTCCTGCCGTCGGCGGAGTCGTAGGCGAAGAGTCCGTCGATCCGGCCGTGGGCGACGGTCGTGCCGAGGCTCCAGAAGCCGGTGGCGTCGTCCCCCGCCTGGCCGACGCCCGGCACGCTCCAGGCGACGGACGGCTTGTCGTCGAGCGAGGCGGTGGCTGAGGGCTTGGCGGGGGGCTTCGCGGGCGCCTTGCCGGCCCGCGCGGGCGCCGCGTCGTCGTCCCCGGCCGTCACCGCCCAGACGCCGGCGGCGACGAGGGCGAGCGCCCAGACCGCGGTGGCGGCAAGGAGGTAGGACCGTCCGGTCGTGGCGGTATGGGTACGGGTACGGGTACGAGTACCGGGCTCCGCGTCGGTCTTGGCGAGGCCGACGGCCGGCCGCGCGTCCTGGATCCCCGCGTCCTGAACCCCCTCGTCGCGGTTCCGGCGCGACGCGAGGAGCGTGGTGCCCAGCGCCCCGCAGACGAGGGCGCAGGCGAGGGCCGCCCAGCCCGTCGGCCAGGCGCCGCCGAGCGCGCCGGCGGCCAGGAAGACGACCGCGGCGCCGAAGAAGGCGCCGGGCACACCGTCACGTGTCATTTCTCTCCCCCCGGGCGCGCCCCCTGCGCGCCCGGGCGGGAATGTACAGCGTGTGGGTGAAGGGCTGTCAGACGACCTGGTGGAGCCAGCGGACGGGGGCGCCTTCGCCCGCGTACCGGAAGGGTTCCAGCTCGTCGTCCCAGGGCTTGCCGAGGAGTTTCGCGACCTCGGCCTCCAGTTGGGTCTCGCCCTGGAGGGAGCGCGCGAGGGCGGCCCGCAGCCGGTCCTCGGGGATCAGGATGTCTCCGTGCATGCCGGTCACGGCGTGGAAGATGCCCAGGTCGGGGGTGGCGCTGTAGCGCTCGCCCTCGGCGGTGGGGCAGGGTTCCGCGGTGACCTCGAAGCGGAGCATCTGCCAGCCGCGCAGCGCGGAGGCGAGCTTGGAGGCGGTGCCGGTCTCGCCCTGCCAGGAGAACTCGGCTCTCCAGGTGCCGGGGGAGGCCGGCTGGCGGATCCAGTCGAGCTGGACCCTCGCACCGAGGACGCCCGCCACCGCCCATTCGACGTGCGGGCAGAGCGCGCGCGGTGCGGAGTGTACGTACAGGACTCCACGTGTCGTCACCGGGACCTCCAGTGTGGGACGAGGATCGCCTTCCCGGCGGCCTCAGTAAACAGCATCAGGAGTGAAACGTCACAAACCGCCAAAAAGGGGACAGGATGTGACGTGATGTAATTTACCGGAGCCGGTCGGCAAAGGTGCCTCTGGTTCGACGGGGGAAAAGCTACCGTGCCGCACCGTCATCGGTGTGACGTACGGTCGGTCCGGGGGCGGGTGAACACGAAGCTTTCACTCGCCAGGACGCCGAAGGAGGGGCCGGGGATGCGCGGCCGACGCCGATTCCGTACCTCTGCCGCCACGGTGACGGCGGCTCTGCTGTGCGCGGGAGCGCTCGCCGGCTGCACGGCCGGGGAGCCGGCGACGAAGGCCGTGACGGCGAGACCGGTGCCGAAGGCGGCGCCCCTGTGGGACGTCTCCCCCGCCTCGGTCGCGGCCGTCGGCGACTCCGTCACCCGCGCCTTCGACGCCTGTTCGGTGTTGACGGACTGCCCCGAGGTGTCCTGGGCGACCGGGACGGACGCGGCGGTGAACAGTCTGGCGCTGCGGCTGCTCGGCCCGGCGAAGGTGGCCACGCACAGCTGGAACCTGGCCCGGACCGGCGCCAGGATGGCGGAGCTGCCCGAGCAGATGGCGGGCGCGGCGGCCGAGAAGCCCGAGCTGGTGACGGTGATGATCGGCGCGAACGACGCCTGCCGGCCCACCCCCGGGGCGATGACCCCGGTCGCCGATTTCCGCGCCTCCTTCGAGGCGGCGCTCGCCCGGCTGCGGGCGGGCGCGCCGAAGGCGCAGGTGTACGTGTCGAGCGTGCCCGACCTGCGGCGTCTGTGGTCGACGGGCCGGGTGAGCCCGGTCGGCCGCCAGGTGTGGAAGCTGGGGATCTGCGGCTCGATGCTCGCGGACGCGGAGGACCTCGGTGCCGCGGCGGAGCGGCGGCGGGCCGAGGTGCGGGACCGGGTGGTGGCGTACAACCGGGTCCTGGAGGAGGTGTGCGCGAAGGACGCGCGCTGTCGTTACGACGGCGGCGCCGTCTTCGGTTTCCGTTTCGACGGCGGCCAGTTGAGCCCGTGGGACTGGTTCCATCCGAGCAAGGACGGGCAGGCGCGGCTCGCGGAGCTCGCGTACCGCCGGATCACGAAGGAGTGAGGGCCCCGGGGCGGGCGTCAGGTCCGCCCCGGGGCCGGTCGGTGGGGTGTTCCCGGTCAGATGTCGAGGAGCGTCGTCAGGCGGGCGTCGCCGAGGGAGTGGGCGGCCACGACCTCGTAGGCGCCGGTGACGAGGGTCCAGTCGTGCTTCTCCTCGTCCCAGATCTCGAAGGCGCGGCGGGGCAGCGCGATCGTGGCCTCGACGGTCTCGCCGGCGGCGGCCTCGACGCTCGCGAAGCCGGCGAGCCAGCGGGCGGGGCGCTCCACCGTGTCGGACACCGGGGCCAGGTAGACCTGGACGACCTCGCGGCCGGGGCGGTCGCCGGTGTTGGTGACCTCGACGGTGACGGTGTCGGGGGTGGCGGTCAGGGAGTCGTACGACCAGGTGGTGTAGCCGAGGCCGTGGCCGAAGGGGTAGGCGGGGACGGCGCCGGCCTTGTCCCAGGCGCGGTAGCCGACGAACACGCCCTCGGTGTAATCCAGTCGGCCGTCGGTGGGGGTGACCTCGGTGACGGGGACGTCGGCGAGGGCGACGGGCCAGGTGGTGGGGAGGCGGCCGCCGGGCTCCTCGGCGCCGGTGAGGACGTCGGCGAGGGCGGCGCCGCCTTCCTGGCCGGGGAACCAGCCGAGCAGGATCGCGGCCACGTCCTCGCGCCAGGGGAGTTCGACCGGGGAGCCGGCGTTGACGATGACGACGGTGTTCGGGTTGGCGGCGGCGACGGCCCGTACGAGGTCGTCCTGGCGGCCGGGGAGGGCGAGGTCCTTGCGGTCGAAGCCCTCGGACTCGACGCGCTCGGTGGTGGCGACGACCACGACGGCGGTGTCGGCGGCGCGGGCGGCCTCGACGGCTTCGGTGATCAGTTCGTCGGGGTCACGGCGCGGACCGAGGTGGACGAAGGAGAACATGACGGCCGGCAGCGGGGCCGCGAACTCCTTGTCGAGGGTGTGGAGGAGGGAGACCTCGACGGTCTCGCCGGCGGTGAGCGCGACCTTGGCGCGCTCGACCGGCGAGCCGAAGAAGGCCTCGAAGGGGTCGGTCTCGGGGCCCATCGCCTGGACGCCGTCGAAGAGGGTCTCGCCGCCGACGGAGAGGCGGAAGGCGCCGAGGCCGCGGGTGCCGAAGGCGTGCTCGCCGGTCTCGCGCGGGGTGAAGCTGCCGACCACCTCGATGGAGGCGAGCGCCTCGTGGGTGACGCCGGCCGGCAGGTCGTCGCCGATCCACTGGACCTGGCCGTTCGGCAGGGAGCCCTCGCCGAGGAGTGTGCCCGCGGCGTCGCGGCAGCGGGCGCGGAGGGTGAACCCCTGTTCGGCGGGGGCGAGTTCCTCGCTGGGGTCGGCGCCGATGGTGAAGGTGAGCGCCCCGTCGGGGAGTGCGGCGGTGAGGCCGTCGAGCGGGGAGACGACGTGGTCGGGGAAGACCTGGGCGGAGCCGCCGCCGAGGACGCGGGCGTCGCGGGCGGCGGCGCCGGAGAGGGCGACGGTGCCGCTCTTGAGGGGCAGGGCCCGGTTCTCGTTGCGTACGAGGACGAAGCCGCGGCGGGCGATCTCGCGGGCGAGGGCGTCGCCGTCGATGGTGGCCGGGGGTTCGGTGACGGCCGCGGGGGCGCCTTCGAGGGCGCCGACGCGGGCGGCGAGCCGCAGGACGTTGCGGACGGCGGTGTCGACGGTGGACTCGGCGACCTCGCCGGCGCGGACGGCGGCGGCGAGCGCCTCGCCGTAGACGGTCTGCGGGCCGGGCATGGCGACGTCGAGGCCGCCCTCGATGTCGCCGGTGGTGGAGCGGGCGGCCATCCAGTCGGAGACGTTGTAGCCGTCGAAGCCCCATTCGCCGCGCAGCACCTCGTTGACGAGGTGGTGGTGCTCGGTCATGGTCACGCCGTTGACCTGGTTGTAGGCGGTCATGATGCCCCAGGGGTGGGCGTTCTTGACGATGGCTTCGAAGGGGGCGAGGTAGACCTCGCGGAGCGGGCGCGGGGCGACCTTGTTGTCGACGGTGAAGCGGTCGGTCTCGGCGTCGTTGGCGACGAAGTGCTTGACGGTGGTGCCGACGCCGCCGTCCTGGACGCCCTGGACGTAGCCGGTGCCGATCTCGCCGGTGAGGTACGGGTCCTCGCTGTAGGCCTCGAAGTGGCGGCCGCCGAGCGGGGTGCGGTGCAGGTTGACCGTGGGCGCCAGGAGGACGTGGACGCCCTTGCGGCGGGCCTCCTGGGCGAGGAGGCGGCCGGCCCGGCGGGCGAGCGCGGGGTCCCAGGCGGCGGCGAGCGCGGTCGGGGAGGGCAGGGCGACGGACGGGTCGTCGGCGGTCCAGCGGACGCCGCGGACGCCGATGGGGCCGTCGGACATGACCAGGGACTTCAGGCCGATCTCCGGCAGGGCGGGCAGGGACCACATGTCCTGGCCGCCGAGCAGCCGCGTCTTGGCGTCCAGGTCGAGCTTGCCGAGCGCCGTCTCGACGGCCGCGTTCCTCACGGTCTCCGCGCTGGTGTCCGCCATGGCCGTACCTCCTCGTTGACGTACCGATGACCCCGATGCGCCCATCGTGCACCGACCTACCTGTAGATCGGTAGGTGACGTTACGATTCTGTTACTTCCATGCGCAGGCGAGGAGGTACCGTCCTGTCGGGACGAACCTGCGAGAGGAGGCCACGGCGATGGTGCGGGCCAGGAGCGAGGAGCGGCGCGCGGACATCCTGCGCGCCGCCCTCGAAGTGATCGCCGAGCGCGGCTACCGGGGCGCCACCCTCGGCTCCGTCGCCGAGCGCGTCGGGCTGACCCAGCAGGGGCTGCTGCACTACTTCCCGACCAAGGAGGCGCTGCTCGTCGCCGTGCTCGAAGAGCGCGACCGCTGGGACACCAGCGGCGGCAGGGACCGCGAGGGCTGGCGGCTCGACCTGCTCGAATCCCTCGTCGAGTACAACGCGATGCGGCCGGGGATCGTGCAGACCTTCTCCGCCCTGCTCGGCGAGAGCGTCACCGACGAGCATCCGGCGCGGGCCTTCTTCACCGAGCGGTACGCGCAGGTCAGGGCCAACATGGCGGACGTACTCCGGCTGGAGTTCGGCGACCGCCTGCCGGGCGGCCTCACCCCGGAGCGCGCGGCCCCGCTGCTCACCGCCGTCATGGACGGTCTCCAGTACCAGTGGCTCCTCGACCCGTCCTCGGTGGACATGCCGGGTGCCTTCCGGGACTTCCTGCGCCTGCTTCGCGGGGACACGCCCTAGCGAGCCACGGCTCAGCGGGCCACCGCCGCCAGGTCCTCGGCGAGCAGGGCGGGGTCCTCGGTGAGGGCGGTGTGGACGGCCTCCAGGAGGGGGAGCTTCGCCAGGGCGGTGGCCAGGGCGACGTCCTTCGCGGCGAGGGCGACGGGGAAGTGGGAGCCGGTGGCGGTGGCGCGGCCGACGGCTCCGGCGAGGGGGCCCGCGCCGAGGGTGCGCAGGGCGAGTTCGCGGGGCAGGCCGAGGGTGTCGGCGAGGCTGAGGGCCTCGGCGACTAGGGCGACCCCGCCGATGACGGCGTTGATGAGGACGAGCTTGAGGGCGGCGCCGGTGCCGGGGCCGCCGCAGGCGGTGACGGCTCCGAGCCGGTCCAGGACGGCGGCGACGGGGGCGGTGTCGCCGCCCGCGAGGATCAGCAGCTCGCCGGTGGCGGCCCGGTCCACGCTGCCCATGACGGGCGCGTCGATCAGGGTGACGCCGGCGGGGAGCTGGGCGGCCAGGGCGGCGACGGCGTCCGGGCCGATGGTCGAGGTGTCGATCCAGTGGGTGCCGGGGCGCAGCGCCGGGATGAGCTGGTCCGCGACGGCGAGCGCGGCGGCGGGGTCGGCGAGCATCGTGACGACGACGTCGGCGTCCCGGACGGCCTCGGCGGGGGTCGCGGCGCGGACGGCTCCTTCGGCCACGAGGGCGTCGGCCTTGGCGGGGGTGCGGTTCCAGACGGTCAGGGGGTGTCCGGCGCCGAGCAGCCGGCGGGCCATCGGCAGACCCATGGATCCGAGGCCGAGGAAGGCGATGTTCTGCTGCGTGTTCTCCATGTCCTCGACGCTAGGCGCGGCCTGGTCATGCGACAAGCGAATGTCTAGCATGGTCGGCATGCCTGTCTCGCATGGCCTTTACGAGGCGTTCCTCGCCGTCGCCCGTGAGGGCTCCTTCACCGCGGCCGCCCATGTCCTCGGCTACACGCAGTCCGCGGTCTCCCGTCAGGTCCAGTCCCTGGAGGAGGAGATGGGGGCGGAGCTGTTCGAGCGGCTGCCGCGCGGGGTGCGGCTCACCGAAGCGGGCCGGGTGCTGCTTCCGCACGCCGAGGCGGTACGGGACCGGCTGTCCGCCGCGCGGGCCGAACTGGCCTCGCTGCGCACGCTCGACGGCGGGCTGCTGCGGCTCGGCGCCTTCTCCAGCGCCACGGCCTCCCTCGTACCGCGTGCGCAGGCCGTGTTCAGGGAGCGGCATCCGGGGGTGGCGGTCACCCGGGTCGAGGGGCCTTCGGTCAAGCATCTCGGTCTTGTCGTCGCCGGCGAGGAGGACCTGGCGGTGGTCAGTCCGGCGCTCGGCGCTCCCCCGTCGTCCGGTGTGACGCTGCGGCATCTCCTCGACGAGCCGATGCTGGTGGCGCTGGAGCCGGGGCATCCGTACGCGGGGCGGCGGGCGGTGCGGCTGGCGGAACTCGCCGACGAGGAGTGGATCGTCGGGAACGAGCGCCTGGAGGACACCCTCTTCCGCCCGGCGGTCGCCGCCGGGTTCCGGCCGCGCACCGGGCTGCTCGCGCACGACTGGATCGCCAAGCTGGGGGCGGTCGCGGCGGGGCTCGGGGTCACGCTGGTGCCCGCGCTCGCGGCGGCCTCGGTGCGCCGGGACGTCGCACTGGTCACGATCCACCCGGACGACGTGCCGTACCGCCGGATCTGCGCGGCGACCCCGCCGGTCCCTACGGTCGCGGCGACCGCGTTCCTCGCGGTGCTGCGCGAGACGGCCCGGGAGCTAACAGACTCTCACCTATATTGACCCTTACACGTGGGCGCGGGAGGATGGCGGCCATGATCGTCGCAGCCACCCAGTTCGCCCCGGTCGCCGGGGACATCGACGCCAACGTCCGTACGATCGCCGGCCTGGTGAGGGCGGCCGGGGCCGCCGGGGCCCGGGTCGTGGTCTTCGCCGAGCTCTCCCTGACCGGGTACGAACCGTCCCTGATCCGGGACTCCCCCGCGCTCGTCCTCGCCGAGGACGACCCGCGCCTCGACCCGCTGCGGGAGGCGTGCCGGGCGGCCGGCGCGGCGGCCGTGGTCAACGGGCCGGTGCGGACTGCCGGTTCGCGCCCCGGGCTGACCACGCTGGTCATCGGCCCGGACGGCACGCTCCTCACCCGCTACGACAAGCGGAACCTGTACGGGGTCGAGGCCGAGGCCTTCGAACCCGGCACCGTCGACGGGCGGTTCACGCTCGACGGGGTCCGGTTCGCCCTCGCCACCTGTTACGACAACCGATTCCCCGAGCTCGCCGAGCGGGCCGCCGCCGACAACTGCTCGGTGTACCTGGCGAGTTCGGTGCTCGGCGCCGACAACGACTCCTTCGAGACGGTGTACCCGGTACGGGCCAGGGACTTCGGCCTGTACGTGGTGCTCGGCAACGTCCTGGGGCCCAACGAGGACGGCATCGGCACCGGCCGGGCCGGCGCCTGGGGCCCGGACGGCGGGCGGATCGCCGACGCGGGCCCCGACGAGCCGGGCTTCGTCCTCGCCGAGGTCGGCTGACCGTCCACGGACCGGGCCGGCCCCCCGTACCGGCCCGGCACGCGCGGAAGCCGGGCGGCCGTGGGACATACGGCCGCCCGGCTCCGGGATCGCCGTCACGGAACCCCCGGTCCGCGACGGCGCCCCGTCCCCGTTACGGGGCGCTCAGGCCCAGCGTGTACGCGCCGGAGCCGCTGTACGCGTGGACCACGTACCGGTAGTAGCCCGCGGTGCCGTAGTAGCTGGTGTTCTCGTCGGCCGATGCCGTGCCGCCGACCGCCACGTCCGCCCAGGCCGACCCGTTCCACTTCTGCAGGTACAGGTCGAAGTCGGCGCCGGCCGGGCCGCGGAGGCAGCCCGTGTGGGTGCCGGCGGTCGCCGAGTAGTAGTACGAGCCGTCCGGCTGCGCCTGGGCCTGGCCGGAGGCCAGGGTGCCCTGGTAGGTGTTCTCCGCGCCGGAGCAGCCGGTGGGCGGGGTCGTGCTGCCGACCGTCAGCTGGTAGGTGACCGTGTGCGTGGCGGAGCCCGTACCGGTGACGGTGATCGGGTAGGTGCCGTTGGCCGTGCCCGCCGCGACCTGGACGGTCATGGTGGACGAGGAGCCCGAGGTGACCGAGGAGGGGCTGAAGGAGACGGTGACGCCGCTGGGCGCGCCGCTCGCGGAGAGCTGGACGGTCTGCGCGCTGCCGCCGGTGGTGGAGGTGTTCACCGTGGAGGTGACCGAGGCACCCGCCTGGACCGAGCCCGAGGACGGGTTCAGGGCGAGCGAGAAGTCCGGGGTGTTGGTGCCGCCGCAGTCGGTCTCACCGGACTGGGCCGGGACGCCGACCGCGTTCCAGGCCGCCTTCACCGCGTTGCACTCGACGCTGCCGTAGGTGTTCTTGGCGCTGGTCAGCGTCGCCTTGCGGGCGGCGAGGTGGTTCCAGGAGGAGGTCTTCATGAGCAGGGCGCCCATGAACACCTTGCCGGCCTTCTGGATGCCGATGCCGGTCACCGAGGAGGGACCGCCGGAACATATGGGGCTGCTGGGCTTGCCGCCGCCCGGGTTGGAGCCCTCGGCGAGCAGGTAGAACCAGTGGTTCTGCGGGCCCGCCGCCGCGTGCACCTCGGTGCCGGAGGTCAGCTGCGGGTAGCAGTTGGGGTCGCCGCCGACGAGGGAGGGGTTGTACATGTTCCGGATCGGCTTGCCGTCGCCGAAGAAGTTGACCTTCTCGCCGACCGTGTAGTCCGGGGTGTCGTTCGGGTTGTTGGCGTAGTGCTCGGTGAGCGCGCCGAAGATGTCGCCCGTCGACTCGTTCATGCCGCCGTTCTCGTTGGACGAGCCCGAGCTGCCCGGCGTCCGGTCGAAGATCTCGTGGCCGTACTCGTGCGCCACGACGTCGATGCCGGTGAGCTGGTTGGAGCCGGTCTGGGCGCGCCCGTACGTCGTCTTCGTGCCGTCGTAGTAGGCGTTGACCTCGGAGAGTCCGGCGCGGGCCGGGACCATGCCGCCCTGGCCGTTCTGGCCGTTGTAGCCGAACCACTCCTTGAGCATGGAGTGTTCCTTCTGCGCCGCGTACATGATGTCGACGCAGGCGGTCACCAGGTCGTTGGCGCCGTTGTTGCCCCACGGCGAGGAGCCGGTGTAGGCGCTGCCGTTCTGGCCGCCGCACTTGAAGCCGCCACGCGTGGTGTCGGTCATGGAGGAGGCGGCGGTGTCGATGGTGACGTTGCCGTTGTGGTAGCCGCGGCCGTCGGCGTGCAGGATCTTGTCGGTGGCGCGGGTGACGGCCCCGGTGCGCGCGTCGACGAAGGTGTCGAGGGAGCTCGGCGCGTTCTGCGCGGTGCGGCCGATGACCAGGGTGTGCCAGGTCAGCACGGCCTTGCCGCCCTTGAGCAGGACGGTCAGCTCGGGGGCGCTCGCGCTCTCCACGGAGGCCAGCTGGCCGCGGGCGGTGGCGAGGGCCGCCTCGGCGGTGACCTTGGCCTTGGTGGAGACCTTGAAGGCCGGTACGGGGGCCCCGGTGACCTCGCGGACCTTGCCGGCGCTGTCGGAGACGACGACCGCGTCGCCGCCGACGACGGGGAGGCCGCGGTAGGTGCGCTCGTACGAGGCGTAGTACAGGCCGTTCGTCCACGGGGTGACCGAGGTCCGGACGAGGTCTTCGTCCGCGCCGTGCCGCAGCTCGTCGAGACCGCTCGCCGCGGCGCCGTCGGCGGCCGCGAGCGCGAGGGACTTTCCGTGGCCCGGGGGTACGGGCTGCGCCTGCGGGGCCGCGGTGGCGGTGCCGGCGAGGGCGGTCGCGAGGCTCGCCGACAGTGCCAGGGCGGCCACGGTCGCCGTGAGTCTGGTGGGGTGCAACGTCTGCTCCGATCGGGGTGTGGATCGTGGTGGGGGAGACGGATCGTCGCGCCGAGTATGGGCGTGGACATGGCTAGTTCGGGACATCTCACGCGGCATAAGACGCGGGTTATGGTGCGCCCGCGCGGTGCTGCGTACGCTGCTGAAATGCAGCTGGAGTTGAGGCATCTTGAGGCCGTCTGCCGGATAGCGGAAGCGGGCAGTCTGGGACGCGCGGCCGGGCGGCTCGGCGTCTCGCAGCCGGCCCTCTCCGCACAGTTGCGCCGCATCGAACGCGTCGCCGGCGGGGAGCTGTTCCTGCGCGGCCCCCGCGGTGTGGAGCCCACCCCGCTGGGCGAGTTCGTCCTCTCCAAGGCCCGGCTCGTGCTCGGCGAGATGGACGCGCTGGCCGCCGGGGCCCGCGCCGTCGCCCCGCACACCCCGCTGCGGCTCGGCTGCATCCTGCTCGTGCTCGTCGACCGGCTCCTCGGGGAGCTGGAGGAGGTCATGGCCGGGCAGGACATCTCCGTCACCGTGGAGCACTCGGCGACGACCCTCACCCGGCAGCTCGGCGCGGGACGGTACGACGCCGTCCTCTACGGCGAGGTCAACGACCACGAGGTGCCGCTGCCCGAGGGGACCACCGCCCGCACCCTGATCCCCAGGGAACCCTTCTGCGTACGGCTCTCGGCGGCCCACCCGCTGGCCGGCAAGGACCGGATCGCCCTGGCCGAGCTGGCCGGCGAGTCCTGGATGACGCTGGTCGAGGACGACGACGGCGGCCCCGAGGCCCTGGTCGCCGCCTGCCGGAAGGCCGGTTTCACGCCCGTCCTGCGGCACCGCGTCGCCGACCGGCAGATGCACTACGGTCTCATCGCGTCTGGCCGCGCGATCTCCATGAGCCAGCCGACCGCCCCGCCGGCCGAGGGCACCGTCCTGCGCCCCCTGGAGGGCGACCCCGTCATGGGCCGCATCCGCCTCGCCTGGAACCGCGCCGCCGTCCCCGCCCCGCACGCGGACCTCATGTACCGGGCCGCGGCCCGCGCCTATCTGGCGAACGTCGACAACAACGCCTTCCACCGCACCTGGTGGGACGCCCGCCCGGAACTGCACCCCGTCATCGAGGGCTGAGCCTCCCGGCGGCCGGGCTAGCCGACGGAAAGGCCGCCGTTCTCCCGATCGCCGTTCTCCCGGTCGTCGTCCTCGGTCTCGTCGTCGGCCGTCTCGCCGCGCAGGTCGCGGACCATGAGGGTGGCGCCGGCGACCGCGCCCGGCATCAGGAAGACCGCGACGAACGGGACGAGGAAGGCGAGGGTCAGGGGTACGCCGAAGCCGAGCACGGCCAGGCGCCGCTGCCGCAGCATCCCCAGCCGCTCCTTCAGTTCGACGCCACGGCGCTGGAGCGCCACCGCCGTCAGCTCCTCGGCGAGGAAGAACCCGGAGACGCAGAAGCCGAGCGCGGGCACGACGGTCTGGCCGACCACCGGGATGAAGCCGCAGGCGAAGAGCAGGACGCCGTAGAACGCGACCCGCAGCAGCACCCGCAGGCTGTCCCTGGCCGAGATCCACAGCTCGCGCCAGAGCGGCAGCCCGGACTCGGGCACCTCGCCGCCCTCGCCGCGGTCGACCTCCTCGGAGAGGGACTCGTAGAAGGGCTGGCCGACGAGCAGCGTGACGGCGGTGAAGGTGATGACCGCAAGGAACAGGCCGAAGGCGAAGACCAGGGCCGTCAGCGTCCCCCGGAACAGTCCGAGCCAGGGCGAGGTCCAGTCGTCGGCGAACGGCGTCGCCCACGCGGCCAGGTCGTCGGCGCCGTAACCGAGACCGACGAGCGCGCCCACGTACAGGACGAGCGTCACGAGACCGGGCAACAGCCCGAACCCGAACCACCGCCCGTGCCGGCCCACCCACTTCTGGCCTTCGACCAGGTACTTGAAACCCACCCCGAGATCACGCATGGGGCTCACCCTATCGGTGCCCCCGACGGCCGCCCGGGGGCCACCGTGGCAGGTCAGCGGCCCGATGTGCGGAAGGTGTCGACCGCCGTGTCGAAGTACCGCCGGGCCTCCCCCGCCCGGTCGAGGGGGGCCGACGCCCACACGTCGTACAGCGTCCCCGCCTGCTCCCAGCAGACGTCGACGGTGTGCCGGGGCCCCTGCGCGCTGGTGAAGCCGTTCCAGGTGAACTCCCAGCGCGCGGCGGGCAGTCCGTTGTGCCGGGTCTCCTCGACCGTCGCGTCGCGGTACCCCGGATTGGTCTTCGGACCGCTCGCGTCCGCGTCCCGCATCAGCCCGATCGCCCCGCCGGCCGGGATCGCCCTGATCCTCACCCCGACCCACGCGGCCCCGTCCGGCGTCGTGTAGAACACCCGCGCCCCGTCCGTCGACCGCCGCGCCCCGGCCGGCACGGCCAGCGTGAACCCGCGCTCGTCCTCGACGGTCGTGTACCCGGCGGGGGCGGCGGGCGACGGGGAGCCGGCGGTGCCCGTGGGCGTCGGCGACGCCGGGGCGCTCGGGGCGCTCTCCGGTCCCGCCGCCTTCGACGGCTCGTCCCGTCCGGCGAGCAGCACCGCCACCGTGACCGCCGCGACGGCCGCGGCGATGACCGCGGCCACGAGCGGCACGGCGAGCCCGGCCCGGCGCGCGGGCCGGGCGGCGGGGTCGGTAAGGGGGTCGGTACGGGGCTCGGTGGCCGCGCGGTCGGGTGCCGCGGGACCGGCCGGCGTCTCCGGCGCCGAGGGCAGCCGCGGGGTGGCGGCCTGCGCGTGCCCGGGGGCGGTCGGCGGGCGGACCGGCGTCGGCCCTTCGCCACCGGCTCCGGCGGCGCTCGGCAGGACCGGGGTCGGTCCGTCGCCCCGCGCGGCCGGCGGCCGGACCGGCGCGGGCGCTTCTTCCGGGTCGTCCCCGGTCGCGCAGGCGGCGAGCATGCGGCGGGCTTCGGCGGGGGCCAGGCGGCGGTCGGGGTCGCGTTCGAGGAGGCCGAGGACGACGGGGAGGAGGGGGCCGAGCCGCTCGGAGGGGCGGATCTCCTCGTACACGACGGCGTGCAGGACGGCGCCGATCGAGTCGCGGCGGAAGGGCGAGGTGCCGGTCGCGGCCGCGCAGAGGAGCGCGCCGAGCGACCAGAGGTCGGATGCCGGGCCGGCGTCGTCGCCCTGCATCCGCTCCGGCGCGGTGTACTCGGGGGTGCCGACGAAGACGCCGGTGCCGCTGAGGGTGGTGGCGCCGGGGAGGCTGGCGATGCCGAAGTCGGTGAGGACCGCCCGGCCGCTGCCCTTCTCCAGGAGGACGTTGGCCGGTTTCACGTCCCGGTGCAGGACGCCAAGGGCATGGGCGGCGCCGAGCGCGTCGAGCAGGTCGAGGCCGAGGCGCGCGGTCTCCCGGGGCGACAGGACGTGTCCCGCGGCCAGCCGGTCGGCGAGCGATCCGCCGTCGACGAGCTCCATCACGAGGGCGGGCCGGCCCTCGTGCTCGACGATGTCGTGGACGACGACGACGTGCGGGTGCCGGATGCGGGCGACGACCCGCGCCTCCCGCAGCGCGCCCGCCGGGTCGGCGCCCTCGTCGAGGGCGAGGGTCTTGACCGCGACCGGGCGTCCGAGGAGTTCGTCGGTGGCTTTGCGGACGACGCCCATGCCGCCCTGGCCGAGCCTCTCCCCCAGGCGGTACCGCCCGCCGATCAGCCCGTGGCCGGCCTGTTCCGGCCCGTTGTACGACGACACTCGACTCCCCCGTCCGCTGGACAGGGACATGATGCCGTAGCCGACGGGTTCCGGACACGGCGAGGGCCGCGGGCCGGCCCGCCGCCACGGCCGTACGACGAGGGCGAGGGCCGCACCCCGGTCGGTCGGAGTGCGGCCCTCGCCCAGTGTGCGGGTACGGCGGTCAGACGGCGAGCTCGACCGTGATGTTGCCGCGGGTCGCCTTGGAGTACGGGCAGACCTGGTGGGCCTTCTCGATCAGGCTCTTGGCGGTCTCGGCGTCCACGTTCGGGATGGTCGCCGAGATCTTGACGATGATGCCGAAGCCGTCGTCGTTCTTGCCGATGCCGACCTCGGCGGTGACCGTCGAGCCGGAGACGTCCGCGTTCTCGTTGCGGGCGACGACGCCGAGCGCGCCCTGGAAGCAGGCGCTGTAGCCGGCCGCGAAGAGCTGCTCGGGGTTGGTGCCGGCGCCGGATCCGCCCATGGCCTTCGGCGGGTTGACGACGACGTCGAGCTGGCCGTCGTCGGTGGCGACGCGCCCGTCACGGCCGTTCTCGGCGGTGGCGACGGCGGTGTAGAGGACGTCCGACTGCTGGATGGACATGCGGGTACTTCCTTCTGCGGTTCGCCGCGACTCGCGCCCACGATCGCGACGGCTGAGGGAAGACTAGCGGGTCACCGAGACGATCATCTTTCCGGTGTTGTCGCCGCGGAGGAGTCCGAGGAAGGCGTCGACGCCGTTCTCGATGCCCTCGACGAAGGTCTCGCGGTGCTTCAGCTCGCCGGAGCCGAGCCAGCCGCCGACCTCCTGGACGAACTGCTTCTGCAGGCCGTAGTGGTCGCCGACGAGGACGCCCTGGAGGCGCAGCCGCTTGCCGATGATCATCGCCATGTTGCGCGGTCCGGGCACCGGCTCGGTGTCGTTGTACTGGGCGATCATGCCGCAGATGGTGGCGCGGCCGTGCACGTTGAGCGAGGAGATCGCGGCTTCGAGGTGGTCGCCGCCGACGTTGTCGAAGTAGACGTCGATGCCGTCCGGGGCGGCCTCCCTGAGCTGGTCCTTGACCGGGCCGTTCTTGTAGTTGAAGGCGGCGTCGAAGCCGAGCTCCTCGACGAGGAACTTCACCTTCTCGTCGGAGCCGGCGGAGCCGATGACGCGGGAGGCGCCCTTGAGCTTCGCCATCTGGCCGACCTGGCTGCCGACGGCGCCGGCCGCGCCGGAGACGAAGACGGCGTCGCCCTCCTTGAAGGAGGCCACGTCGAAGAGGCCGGCGTAGGCGGTGAGGCCGGTCATGCCGAGCACGCCCAGGTAGGCGGAGAGGGGGGCGAGGGCCGGGTCGACCTTGGTGGCGCCCCTGGCGGGGACGTCGGCGTACTCGCGCCAGCCGAGGCCGTGCAGCACGTGGTCGCCGACGGCGAAGCCCTCGGCGTTCGAGGCGACGACCTCGCCGACCGCGCCGCCGTCCATCGGGGCGTCCAGCGCGAAGGGCGGGATGTAGGACTTGACGTCGTTCATCCGGCCGCGCATGTACGGGTCGACGGAGAAGTGCAGGTTGCGCACGAGGATGCGGCCCTCGGCGGGCTCGGTGACCGGGGTCTCGCGCAGCGCGAAGTCCGCGGGGACGGGCCAGCCGTGCGGACGGGCGACGAGGTGCCACTCACGGCTGGACGCGGGAAGAACGGACATGAGCACGGCCTCCAGAAAAGCTTTGGATCACAAAAGGTTGACTACCTCAAACAACCATGCGCCTAGATATTTCATGTTGTCAAGTATCTGGGTAGACTGCCGCCCATGGCCACCTCTCGCACGGACCCCCTGACCCTCGAAGTCGTCGAGCTGATCGGCACGGTCGTGGCGCGCTACTACGAGGAGTACGAGCAGGCGGCCGCGCAGCACGCGCTGACCGGCGCCCAGGCCCGCGTCCTCGGCCTGCTCTCGCTCGACCCGCTGCCGATGCGCCGCATCGCGCAGAAGCTGAAGTGCGAGCCCTCCAACATCACCGGCATCGTCGACCGCCTCGAAGCGCGCGGCCTGGTCGAGCGCCGCCCCGACCCCGACGACCGCCGCGTCAAGCTCGCCGCCCCCACCGAGGCGGGCCACGAGACCGCCCGCCGCCTCCGCGACTCCCTCGACTTCGCCCGCGAACCCCTCGGCGAACTCTCCGAGGCCGAGCGGACCCTCCTCCGCGACCTCCTCCGCCGCATGCTCGGCGCCGACCTGGCATAGGCCGGGCCGGACCCGGGACCTACACGCACCACCAGAGGAAGCGGGTGCAGGTCTGCTCCGGGCTCGGGGTGGTGGTCGGGGTCGGGCCGGTGGTCGACGGGCCGGGGGTGCCCGGGGTGGGCGATCCGGTGGAGCCCGGGGTGCCCGAGCTCGTGGAGGGCGTCACGGTCGGCGAGCCCGGCGCGGTCGGCGAGCCGGTCTCCGTCGGCCCCTGGGCGGGGTCACCGCCGCCGCCCTGACCCGTACCGGAGGCCGGGCCCGTGCCCCCTCCCGGTCCCGAGGCCGCCGGTCCCGGCCCGCCGCGCCCGCCCGCACCGGCGGCCGCGCTGACCTGGCGTGGGCGGGCGGACGTGGCGCTCGGGGCCTCGGTGACCGGCGACGGGCCGGTGCCGTCCGGGGGCTCGGTGGCGTCGGAGGGCCCCGGGGTGAGCGGGGTCGCGGTGACCTCAAGCTCCTCCACGGCCGTGGCCGCGCCGTCCTGCGGCGGATCCTCCAGGGCCAGCCGGGCGAGGCTGAGCGTTCCCGCCGCCAGGACCAGGCCGACCGTGCCGACCAGGACCGTACGGCCCCCGCGCGACCGGGAGCGCCGCCCCTTGCGCGCGGCGGTACGGCCCCGCCCCTCGCGTTCCTGAGCGGCGGCGATCCGCGCGGCACGGCGACCGCCGGCGGCGGGGCGGGGCCGCTCGACGACGTCCAGTTCGTAGACGTGCTCGGGCGCGTAAGCGTCTTCACGCACGGGCTCGGGCGCGGGCGCGTACGCGTCTTCGCGCACGGGCGCGTACGCGTCTTCGCGCACGGGCGGGTAGGCGTCCTCGGCGACGTACGCGGGTGCGTAGGCGTCCGGGGCGGTGTAGGCGTGGTCCGGGGTGGGGACCTGGACGGGAGCCGGCCGGTGGGCCGGTATGTGGGGGGTCTCGTACCGCAGTTCCTCGACGGGGGTCCCGCACCCTGCGCAGGCGAGGGCCCCGTTGAGATGCCGCCGGCACGCGTGGCAGTAGTCCATGGGGCCCGCAGGCTATGCGCCGAAGTGCGGTGGCCAGGGGTCGGGGAGGTGAGGATTGTGTGAGGAAACCGCAGGTCGTCGGCGGTGCGTCGCGATTCTCCCGCTTCGGGAAGGATCACCTCCACGGGGCCCCGCCCGTACCGGCTCCCCCGTCACCACCCCCGTGACCGCCTCCGCGTGGGGCCCCGGGCGGCGCAGCCCAGCGCGCGCGGCGCCCCGGACGGCCCGACGATGCGAACAGGAACGCGATGAGCGAACCGCCTCGCCCGTGCCAGCACCGCACTCCGGAGGATCCGCCGTGACCGTCAGCCTTGAGCAGCTGCGTCGTTGCCATGTCGCCGTCGACCTGGGTGCCGCCCGCACCCGGGTCTTCGTCAAGGGCGCCGGACTCGTCGTCGACGAGCCGAGCGTCGCCGCCGTCAACACCCGTACCGGAGCGCTGATCGCCGTCGGCGCGCTGGCCGAGAAGATGACCGGCCGCACCCCCGACTACATCCGGGTGGTCCGCCCGGTCTCGGGGGGCACGGTCGTCGACATCGAGATGGCGCAGCGGATGCTGCGTCACCTCCTGGGCGAGAAGCTGCGCCGGCAGCTGCGCCGCAAGCCCCGGCTGCGCGCGGCCGCGTGCACCCCGCACGACAGCGATCCGCTGGCGCAGCGCGCCGCCGTGGAGACCCTCGTCGGTCTCGGCGCGCGCCGGGTGGAGCTCGTCGACACGCTGATCGCCGCGGCGGTGGGCTGCGGCCTGCCGGTCGAGCAGCCGACCGCGACCATGATCATGGTCTGCGGGGCGGCGACGACGCAGGTCGCGGTGTTGTCGCTCGGCGCGATCGTGACGGCCGAGCGGATGCCGGTGGGCGGCGACGCCATCGACCACGCGGTCATCCAGCACCTGCGCCACCACCACGAGCTGATGCTGCCGAGCCAGTCGGTCCGTCCGCTGCAACTCGCCCTGAGCGGCAATGGCCTGACGCCCCACGGGCCCGCCAGGACCGAGATCCACGGCCGTGACGTGGCCACGGGCCTGGCCCGTTCGGTCACGGTCGACACCGCCGCCGTGCGGGAGGCCATCCACACCCCGCTCACGGCGGTCCTCGACGGGATCGGGAAGGTGCTGCGGGACTGCCCGCCGGACCTGGTGGCGGACCTCGCGGACCGCGGGATCATGATGGTCGGCGGCAGCGCCCTGCTGCCGGGCCTCGACCAGATGCTGCGCGAGGCCACCGGCATGCCGGTGCACATCGCCGAACGCCCGGACGTCTGCGCGGTCCTGGGCCTCGGCGCCATGCTGGAGGGCAAGGTCCAGCCGATGGTCCTCGACCCGCTGGGCAGCGGTGTCCGCGAGGCGGCGACGGCCGACGAGGACTGACGTTCCGGAGGATCGGCGGGTGACCGGCGAGAACCGGCCACCCGCTTGCCACCCGGCGGTACACAAATCGGCCATAGAGCATGATTCGTACGACAATGAGACCATGACGATCATGGATGAGGACACGGACGAGGACACGCCCCGCCTGCCCATGCTGCTCGAAGCGGTCCTCAGCGTCGGCACGGACCTCGAACTCCGCACCACGCTCCAGCACATCGTGGACTCCGCCACCGAGCTGACCGGGGCGCGCTACGGGGCGGGGGGGGGGGGGGGGGGGGGGGGGGGGGGGGGGGGGGGGGGGGGGGGGGGGGGGGGGGGGGGGGGGGGGGGGGGGGGGGGGGGGGGGGGGGGGGGGGGGGGGGGGGGGGGGGGGGGGGGGGGGGGGGGGGGGGGGGCGGGGGGGGGGGTTCCCCCCCCCCCGGGCCGAGGTCAGCCCTTGGCCGCCTTGATACGGGCGGAGCGCACCATCAGGACGCCGCCGAGCACCAGGGCGACGGCGACGAGGGTCGCCACCAGACCGGGTGTCCCGCCGGTCATGGCGAGCTGACCGCCACCCACGACCACTCCGGCGCCCACAGCGCCCTTTCCTGCCGACCCGTACACGGGTCCTCCTTTCGCCGAGAGCCCGCCGGCCGTTCCGGATGGCTCGATGCCGCCGCGTGGTCGCGGCGACTGCTGGGGGTGTTCAGCGGCCCGGCGCGGCGCCCGGCAGGGGCATGCCGTCGGCCAGGGCCGTCGCGAGGGCGTGAATCTGGTGTGAGGCGCTGCCGTCCCCGTACGGCGACGGCGTCTCCCGCAGCCGATCGTCCACGCCCGGATCGGCGAGCATGGCCCGCGCGGCGTCGAGCAGCTCGGGTCCCGGTTCGACGAGACGGCTGAATCCGGCTGTGACCGCCTCGGGCCGCTCCGTGCTGGTACGCACCACGAGCAGCGGCTTCTTCAGGACGGTGACCTCCTCCTGGACGCCCCCGGAGTCGGAGACGAGGAGCCGGGCACGGGCGGCGAGGGCGAGGAACGTGGGGTGGTCTACCGGGTCGACCACCGTCAACCTCTCGAGAACATGCTCCAGACCGAACTCCTTGGCCTTGGCCCGGGTACGGGGGTGCAGCGGCAGCACCACACGCTCGCCCAGGTCGGCAAGGGCCCCGAGGAACGCGCCCAGGCGCGCGGGGCTGTCGGTGTTCTCCGGCCGGTGCACGGTCGCGAGCACGAACGACCCCTCGACGCCGTGCTCACGCGCGACACGCTCGCACGAGGCAGGATCGGGCAGCGACATCAGCGTGGCCTCGACGACGGTGTTACCCGTGACCCGTATCCGCTCGCCCACCGTTCCGGCCGCCAGCAGATTCTCCGCGGCCTCCGCGGTGGCGGCGCAGTGGACATCGGCCAGCACACCGACGACGAGCCGATTGATCTCCTCCGGCATCTCCCGGTCCCCCGACCGGAGCCCCGCCTCGACATGGACCACCGGTATGCCGCAGTAGTGCGCGGCCTGCGCCCCGGCCGACGTGCTGTTCGTGTCGCCCTGGACCACCACCACCCGCGGCGGATCCTCCACGAACGACCGGGCCAGCTCCGCCGTCAACGAACCGATCTGCGCCCCACGCCCCCACGGCCCCGTCGCCCCGTCCAGCAGCAGATGCGGCCGCGGCAGTCCGAAGTTGGAGAAGAACGTCCCCGACAACGCACTGTCGTAGTGCTGTCCCGTGTGCACGACCCGCGCCCGCTCACCCAGCAGACGGATCAACGGCGCCAACTTGATGATCTCGGGACGCGTGCCGAGCACCACCGCCACATCGCCCTCACCAGCGCGCTTCTCAGCCATGTCGTCCATGCTTCTGCCGCGCACAGCGAAGTCACGGGCTCTCCCGCGCGCGGCCTGGTACCCGAAGCCACGGCCGGATCGACACGACAGCTGCGCGCAGCGTACGAGTCGTCGGTTGGCCGAAAAGGCTTTCCATCCACTCTTGTGATGAAACTGTGTTCAAAGCGCGGAGATGTAATGTCACTGGTTTGAACGAATGGGATTAGTCGGCCAGTTGGTCTTGAATCGGACGTCGACGCAGGCGTACTTGTGCCCGTATGGCGTCTTGCCAGGAGTCCCCGCGGCCTGGCGCGACCATCTGAATCCGGCCACTGGACGCGCGGACCGGTCAGGCGGCGACGGCCGTCAGGATCCGCTGGATCGACCTCGGCCTCGGGGACGGCGCGTGCCTCACCCCCGGCCCGTCGACGGTCCTACCTCGGCACAAACTGCGCACGGCCGCCGCTACCGTCAGAGCGACGTCCACCGGATGTCCCACCACCGCATGGCGGCCCACAGCAGCGGCGTACCTCGCCGGCCTTCCTTGCGCGGCGCGGCGCGGGACCGGGGCGGTACTCGGCACTCGGTCAGGGAAGGGGCCGACCTCGGGGCGGCGCGGGGTCGCACCGGTGGCCTCCGCGGTCTGGCGACGCCCCCGGCTCATTCCAGGAAGGCGGCGCTTCCCCAGTCGAAGATGGTCGGGTGCTTGAAGTTGGCGAGGGGCTCCGCCACGAGGGCCCCGATGCCGTAGTCGCCGAGGCGCCGGGCCACCGCGGCCCACTCCCGTTGCAGACCACACAGGGCGTTGGCGAACGCCTCCGGGTAGGTGCTTCCCTCGACGAGTTCGATCGCGAGGAGCGCACCGAAGAGCGTGGCAGCGTCTCCGTCGACCGGCCACAGGTGCCCGATGACCGCTTGGTCGGGGCCCGCCAGGGAACGGGCGATGCCCCGGTCGTCATAGGGACCCTGCGTGTCCGCAGCCGCGCTGTCGCAGGTGTTGAACACCACGAGCCGCCGGGTCGAGGCCGGGGGACGTGTCACGCGAGCGAGGTCGTCGAGCAAGACGCTTTCGGTGGCACTCAGGACGATGGCGGACCGGTCGGGGTCGTAAAGAGGGTGACTACCGTGTGCGACCACCCAGATGACGTCGTAGTCGTCACGCTGGAACTCGGCGAGGAAACGGTCACCAGTGAGGTCGGGGCCCGTCAGCACGTCGACCGTCGCACCGGCGCAGGAAAACAGGGTCTCGACGATGGAGGCTTCCGCGCGAGCCGAGGGAGCCTCCCCGCACCACAGCTGTACGCGTTCCACCGGTCGGTCCGGCAGTGGCGCGCGCAAACTGACCGCCAAGGGTAGAACCGGGCCGTCGGCGCGGGCCAGCATCGCCTGCACGGGGACCAGGCTCGGCAGCAGCGAGACGAAGGCGGCCGCCCTCTCTGTGGACGCGAAGTCCGCCAGGTCCGCCACATCGAGATGGGCGTGCAGGGCGTCGGACAACTCACCTGCGTACGCGGGGTCCTTGCGTCCGCTGGCAGGGACCGTCAACTTGGTGTCGTCGTGGCCTTGGGCGACCAGGGCGTGCCCCAGCGCCCTGTTGAAGGCTGTGGTGAGTCGGGCGAGCGAGTCGGAGGGGTCCGGGGACGGGGCCGAGCCGGGCCGGAACCAGGCCCTGCTTCCGGCGTTCGCCAGCGTCAGGCACCGGTCCGTACGGCTTTGGTCCGCCGGCACGCCACGCCAGATGCTCTGCAGACGGGCGAGATGTGCGGCGTCACCGGACTGCAGGAACCGGGACTGGAGCCGGCCGACTATGGAGAAGACGAAGCCTCGATCGCGCGACACCTGCGCGGGATCGTCGTCGCTCTCGACGAGAGCGACGACCGCCTCCACCTGGCGCAACAGTGCGGGCAGGAAGGCCTCGGCCTCACCCACCGGCATCCCCATGAAACGCTGCACCTGGAGGGAGAGGCCTTCGAAAGGGGCCATGGACACGTGCCTCACCGCCCACGCGGCGATCTCCGCAGGCGAACGGTGGGTCACAGGGGGCTGCGCACCGGCCAGTGCCGCGGCGATGGCGCCAGCGAATGGGTGCCCCGGGTCGGAGAACAGGAGGCGCTCCAACGCGTGGCCAAGGAGGCTCGCTCGCGGATGGGAGCCGCGCGCGGCCAGGTACAGCGTCAGGGCGAGCGTCGCCTCGGCCACGTGCGGGTCCCCAGTCGGCAAAGTCCGTACGCAGGAGAGGAGAACCGGTTCTCGGAAGCCCTGAGCCAGGTGCTCGGAGGAGCCGTCGAGGGCCAGACGAAACACCATAGGGGCCAGAAGGACGAGGCAGCGCGCCACGGGCGCGCCCCAGAGCGGATTCCGCAAGGCGCGGTCGACCGGTCCCATGTCGATGTCGACCGAACCACCCTCGTCCTCCGCGATGGCGAACGCCCGATGCAGCCATTCCCACGTCGCGAGCGGCTGCGCACACTCGAACGCCAAACGCGCCGGACCCCAGCAGACACCCAGCCCCAGCAGCACGCGCGCTCCCTCCGGCACCTCGGGAGCGGCAACGGGAGCGCTTCTCAGGTCGCTCAGGAGCACTCTCGTGAATCGCTCCCAGGCGTGGGGGGTGTCCTGCAGGGAGTCCTGATGGCGGCGGAGGTGGGTGAGCAGCCGCACCACACTGTTGGGGTCGGTGGGATCGACGTCGAAGTCGAACGGCAGGTCGAGGTGTCCGGCAGCTGAGGGGAACAGTTCGACCGGGTGCACGGGCGTCACCCTATCGGGCACGTGCCGGGGGGCGACGACATCTCCGAGTCCTCGTCGGTCAACGCCTGCTTCCGCACCAGCCACCGACCCGTCGGCCTTACCACCGCGCCTGACAACGTCCGTCGACCGAGAGCGACAGCGTCCGGTGTCGGCGGCGAAGCGGCTTGGCCGGTGCTTGGCGGAGAGATCATGATGGGGGAATGCCTGACAACCGATCCTCCGTGGCACCGACCGTGGTCCGCCTTCCCCAGTACACGAAGGCGGATCAGGAAGAGATCCTTGGCAACGGCGACGATCCCTTCGGTGTCGCCTCGACCAGCCTGACCTGGTTGCCGAAAGAAGAACACTTCGGCATCAGACACGAAGACCGGCTCGTGGCACACACCGGCCTGCGGCGACTGCCCGTCGCGATCGGCGACACCGAGACAGAGGTGGTGGGCGTCGGTGGAGTGGCCGTCGCACCCAGCATGCAAGGCCACGGCCTGGCGCGGCGCGTGGTCACAGCTGCTCTGGAACACGCCCGCACGATGGGTCCTCGGCACGCACTCCTGTTCTGCCGACCTCCCCTCGTGCCGCTCTACCAGCGCCTTGGATGGCATCCGCTCGACCAGGACGTACTCGTCGCACAGCCCGAGGACCGCCTGGTGACCATGCCGCTGCGGACCATGGTGACGCCCCTGCACGACGATTCCCGCTGGCCCGCAGGGCCAGTACGTCTGCTCTCGCTCCCCATGTGACACGGGGCCACCCGGCACGGCGACACGGGTTCTCCCATCGGCCCACCCTCCGTGGCCGCCGACGGAATCCCGTGCCGGCCCCGTCGGACTACTGCACGTCGACCCCGTAGCCGCGGACCACAGCCTCGAGATCATGGTCGTATCCCTGCCCGACCGCACGGAATCGCCACAACGGGCCGCGCCGGTAGATCTCGGCGAGGAGCAGAGTGCGTTCGCTGGTGGCGGCGTCCAGTGTCGCCTGGGCCGCGGAGGGTGCGTCGGCACCTGGTGTGAGGGTGAGTTGTACGGCTCCGATGTCGCCGAAGGTGGCGGGGCCATCGATGGCGGCGGCGACCGCGATGCGGTGAGCGGCGGGTGGGAGCGCGGCGAGGTCGATGGTGATGGTCTGCTCGGTCGGACCGTCGCAGAGGAGACGGACTGCGCCGTCGGGGCTCTCGGGGGCACCGTAGAAGACGAAGTCGCCGTCGGAGGAGACCTGTTCGTCCTCGTCGAGGACGAACGCCACGACATCGATCTCGCATGCGGTCTGCCGTGCCCAGGAGGCGCCGATGTGCCAGCGGCCGGCGGATGGATGGCCGGGGACGTCGATGACTCCGCCGCGGGGGAGGAGTGCGGTCGCGGAGCCGCTTCGGGCGGGCGGGGCGGCCGGCTCGGGGATGGGTGTCGCGAGCCATTGCGACGTGTGTACGGGCAGGCCCAGTGAGGTGACGCGGGCCATGCGGCGGTCACCTTCACCGCCGGGTAGGACGACGACGTCGGTGACACTCGCCGAGAGGTTCAGCGCGGCGGCCCAGCCCACCTCGACGACCCTGGCTCGGGCCGCTGCCGCCTCCTCGTGGGTTCCGCCGAGCACCAGGATCCGGCGCCGGGAGCGGGGAGCAGGAGCAGGCCTGGGTGCGGACCGCGGAGAGGGCAGAGACAGCGGCTCAGCGGACACCGCGGCCGGGAGCGGCTCAGCCGGCTCCGATGCAGGGGCGAGGGGCTCAGCGGAGACGGGCTTCTGAAGTGTCTCGGCCGCGTCCGGCGCCGGTTTGGTGGCCACGGACCGCTGCGTCACGTGCGGCGTACCGGGGCGCACATTGCCCAACAGCCCGAGGAAGGCGTGCTCGTCGAGAACCGGGACACCCTCGACGGCCGCGCGCCTGGCCTTGGTCGACCCGGAGCCCGCCTCGTTGGTGACCAGAGCACTCGTATGCCGGCTGACCGACGACATGATGTTCAGGCCCGCGGCGACAGACCGAGCGACCAGCTCCGACCGCGCGGTGGCTGTCTGGCCCGTGATGGCGACTTTCATCCCCTGGACCAGCGGGCCCCCGGGCTCAAGACGGCCGGGGTTGCGGTAAGCGCACGGAGTCTTCGGCGGACTCGGAGTGAACTGCGGGTCCTGCCGGGGCGGACACGCCACCAGAGGCAGGGGCAGGTCCAGCCGCGCCGCCTCGGCGAGTGAAGCGCGAAAGATCCCCGCGAGAACACGGGTGTCATCGAGCGCGTCATGCGCCCTGGTCTGCGCCACCCCATAGTGAGCAGCCAGCGACGCCAGACTCAGATCGCCGGTGGGCGGCTCCACCCGCCGATTCAACGCCAGCGTGCACAACCGCTGCGCCACCGGCAGATACAACCGGGCACGCGCGAACTCGTGAGCCAGGAAGTCATAGTCGAACTGCGCGTTATGGGCCACAAGAACCCGGTCCTGCAGCAGCGCGCCGATACGTCCGGCGACCTGGTCGAACGACGGTGCGCCCGCCAGGCGCTCCGCGGTGAGCCCGTGGACATGCACCGGCCCCGGATCACACCCAGGGTTCACCAGACTGCTGAACTCCCCGGTCTGCGTCCCATCGGGTCCGAACGTCAGCACGGCCACCGACAGGACCCGGTCGCGTCGAGCGATCAGACCGGAGGTCTCGACATCCACCAGCGCCCAGTCATGGGCGTAGTCGGGCAGACGGGAAACATCGAGGGCGGCGGCTTCCGGAAGCATGACGGTAAGGATGATCTGGTGCGATCATTGATTCAAGCCGAAGAATGCTTTGTCCCTCTATGTCACGATTAGCGCCATGCTTGAGCATGACGACCGGCAGCCCGGCGCAACGCCTTCGCTCGGTCCGTCGACTGTCTCACCGGCGGGACGACAAGCCACCTCCGGACGGCGATTCTCCAAGACCACCTGATGGGCTCGCCACGCGTCGGGGAGCTTCGGTGGTGCGTCGAAGTGGACCAGGTTCGTGACCCGTGTCCGTCAGACGGCCACCAACTTGTCCGAGCAGTTCGCGCGGCATCCCCGCGCCGCCGCAACGGCCCCAGTGGCGGACCACCACATGCCGTCGAAGAGAACCCCGGCCATCCCCAGACCCTGGCCCTACCCCACGCAAGCTTGGTACCCCGACACCTCGGATCGGCAGGGTCTGGTCGGGTTGGCGAGCGACTGGCCAGGGCACTCGCCAGCCCCTGTGCAACGGCAGGCGAGGAGCTGCCCCGACTACCCCGGCGAACACCCCTGTGTGGTGGTTCTACTCACGTTGGGGCAGCGAAGGAGGCCGGCTTTGCGGTCCTTGGTTTCGGGAGCGGGCTACCGCGATGGCACTGAGGAGTAGGGCGAGGGCAGTGCCAAGTACGGCTTCTGTCCCGGCGTGGATGTGCAGGAGACCGCCGGTGAGCGCTCCTGCGGCCAGCATGGTGACCGATGCCGCGCGTCGGAGGCTGGCGGGGCCAGGGCGGTCCACCGCGAGTCCGGTCAGCGTCCGTGTCATCACGGTGGTGGTGAGATCCGGTACGGCCAGGCGGTGTACGACGGCATTCTGCAGTCCCATCCCACAGGCCAGCGGCACCAGGACCGCGTACCGGCCCCAGCCGGCCGCCCGAGCGGCGAGCGCGAAGGCGAGCAGCAGGGCTTGGAACGTGATCAGCTGAGCGAACAGATTCCCCGGTTCGTACATCCGGCGCCACATGCCGCCCGCGAAAGCCCCGGCGAGGAAACCTGCCAGCGCAACCGCCGAAGCCAGGGCCGACAGCTGTGCCACGCCCGACAGAGCGAATCCGAGGAAGACCACGTTGCCGGTCATGTTGGCCACGAACACCCGTTCCAGCCCGAGGAAGCTCGCCGCGTCCACCAGTCCGCTGACGAACGTCAGCACGAGCAGCAGGGGAGCGAACCGGTCGTAGCGGTGCCCGCCGGGGAACAACCATCCTGCGATCTTCCCACCACCGCTCACCAGCAGCTCTCCCCGCCGATACGGCCCTGGCCCCCGCAGGCGGACCCGCACGGGGGAACGCCGGCTTCGTTGCTGAGTCGCGTTCCTTTCATCTCCTCACTGGAGCAGAAGGTGGCGAGGCAGCGGGGTGTTACACGCCGGGCCGTGGTCGGCTCGACCGCCATGCCACAGAGGAGATCCCTCGGGAACGGCCATCACCCTGCCCGATTGAGGTCAGGATTGACGAGGAGCGCGGGCCGAGGGCCACGCACGCCCATTGGTGCTTCCACGCCCTGGCGGTGAAGGCCCTGAAAGGTCAGGAGCTCGACGCCGTTCTGGCGGAGGTCTTCACCAACGTCACTACCGCTGGCTGGGATCGGGGAGTGTGGTGGTGCGCTAGCTGTGCCTGCGGCAGCACGCGCCTGCCAGCCTCCCGGGCAGGATCGCACCCACGGCCTGGCTTCGAGGACAAGGGTCACAGACTCGCGCGACACCTGAACGTCGTCACACGAGGGACCCTGCTGCGGCATGGGCGTGGGCATCCCGTGGAAGGACGAACATGACCCGGGATCGCAAGCGCAAGTTGGCCGTCCGCGCTCTGCAGAAACGTACAAGGCAGAGGTACACGCAGGCCGCCAAGGCCCTCGGCTCATCAGAACTGTGCCCCGTCGGTGGGAGGCTCCGTCTTCCTGACCTGCTGCACGAGTGCGCCACGCTTCCCGCAGCGTCATCTGCCGATGGCGGTGACAGCTACTTCGACTCTGGACCTTCGGCCTTTCACCCCCGCGTCCTGGGGGCTGCCGTCCCCTTCTCCACCGAGCTGCAGCTGGCCGGCGTCCTGGCGGGAGAGGTACACCCCGCGGAGCTCACCCTGGAATCGGTGGACCTCACGAGCGCGCGGTCGTCGTGTGCGGAGAGCGTCGGTTCGCGATGACCCGCGAAAGCGGATGCTGCGTTGGATCGGAGGAGGATCCGGCCCTCCTGGAAAAGCTTCCCGAAGCTGACCTTCTCATCAGCGCCGCCGTCGGAATCGGCGCCTACACCGAGGTCGTGCAGGCCTGGCTCGACACCTGCTTCGTCCCCTTGGACGAGATCGACGACTTGCTCTGGGGGAACGAGGACCGGGCCCTGTCCATGCGGCATTCGGTGGAGCGCGAGCGATTGAGTCTGGACCGCGTGGCGCGCAAGGAAGTTCGGCGACTGCGCGCGGAGACCACTGTGTGCCGGGCATGCGACAAGCCCCGGCGTGGCTGGGACATGCAGGCCCATCCGCTGTACTGCTCGCCGACACCTCTCCCCGCCCCGATCCCCGGCCCCGCCGGTTCCGTTCTGACCGGCCAGCGGCACAGTGGCTACCTGGGCCGCCGTGCCGCGCACGTGGGTCAGCCGGTCAGAGGCCGATGCCTTCGGTCGTCGCGCTGTCCTCCCACGGCTCGCCCTCGTGGTTGGACTCCCCAAGACGCGGACGACTTCTTGGCGCCAGGCCGCCTGGGCACCCAGTACCTCGGGCCGCGCGCCGGGGCCTGTTCCCTGTACCCGCGGGGATGGTCCCGGCGTCCCGGACGCGACCCAGGGTCGGGCCACCTGCTCCCCGTATCCGCGGGGCATGTACGGCACTGCGGACTCGCCATCCACGCTACACGCCCGGCGCCACCTGGAGACAGACGCGCCCTGACCATCCGGATAATCGGTTGGCCGAGCGCGAGCAGGACGGGGCAGGATGCCCCGCATGACACTGCCCACCCCCCAGCTGCACACCGCCCGCCTACGACTGCGGCCGTTCGCCGAAGCCGACGCGGCGCCGCTCTACGCGCTGCACAGCAGCACCCACGTGATGCGTTACTGGGACTCCCCGCCGTGGACCGAACCGGCCCGCGCCCAGCGATTCCTCTCGGCCTGCCGGAGGGTCGAGGAGGAAGGCACCGGAGCGCGGGTGGCCGTCGAACGCGTATCCGACGGCTCGTTCATCGGATGGTGCGGCCTGACCAGCTGGAACCCGGAGTTCCGTAGTGCGTCCCTGGGCTACGTCTTCGACCCCGCCGCGTGGGGCCGCGGTTACGCCACGGAGACCGCGCATGCCGTCCTGCGGTGGGCGTTCGACACCCTGGACCTGAACCGCGTCCAGGCCGAGACCGACACCCGCAATGTGGCGTCCGCCCGGGTCCTGGAGAAGCTCGGCTTCGTCCGCGAAGGCACCCTCCGCGAGGACTGCGTCGTCAACGGCGACGTCTCCGACTCCTGGGTCTTCGGTCTCCTCCGCCGCGAGTGGAACCCGACAACAACCAGCCCCTAGAACGAGACCCGCCCACCTCCAGTCCGCAACCCCCGCCTTCCACCGCACAGTCGCGTGCCCCCGGGAATGGAGAACGGCTTCCCGTCCGACTGCTGCCTCAAGCACTGGTCAGTGCGTCATTCGTGACCAGCGATGGCCTCTGCGAGCGGCGCGAAGAGCAGTGTCCAGTTCCCGGGCAGCAGCTTCACGGACGTGAGGTAGTGGTGGACCACCGTCCGCTCGTCCGGGCGGCCGCCGCCTCCGTTCTCCAGGATGGCCTGCAGGCACGCGCCGATGCCCTTGGCGAGGCCGTACCCGTCGAACCCCAGCCGGGTGTATGCCTGCTGAACGTCCGCCGGCGGGGTGAAGGACGCCTCCCAGTCGCTGGCCGTGTCCAGCAGATAGAGCAGGTGACTCCCCGGGGACGGCAGGCCGGCGCGCAGGCCTCTCGTAGTGAACTCGCGCGCTGTCTGCTCCCAGACCAGCTCCGACTCCTCGACCGCGCCGGCGACGAGGTCCGCCCAGTAGGCATCGCCGTGCTGGCCATCGGTCTGCCGCATGTGCTCGGCCGCGAATGCGGCCATCGCCCCGGGGTCGTCTATCAGCGGCGAGACGACGAGGTCGCTGGTGTAGTCGAAGCCGAAGAAGTAGCGGCGCTCGTCGAGCGTGAGTGACTCGACGCCAGCCACGTGGCCGACCCGTCCGGGCAGGGGATCGAAGCGCTTGGCAAGGTCCTGTTCCATGCCGGGGAGAGTAACCGTGGCCTCTGACAGCGCCATTGAAGCGGCTCGGGTCGAGGAGGTGAGGTGTGGCCGGAGCGAAGTCCAGTGACGCGGAGCCGGGGTGCCACCAGGATCCGAAGGCACTGGCATCGGCATCAGCGCGTTGAAGGCCACGGTTCAACGGGCGATTCCTGTACGAGCAACAGCGCTGTGCCCGACACCTGGTGCACACCGCGCAACGCGCGTAGAAGTGACATGGGGCGGAAACCTTCCGGTACCCCGCAGGCAACCCAGCCCGCCTAGAACTGCCCTGCCGCCACGGCGCGTCCCCTCCCACACACGCGCCCGGTGCGGTGCTCCGCGAACCGTCCGCAACCGCTCGCGAAAGGCACCCTCATGTCACCTAGTCACATACCTGTCAGACGACGCCCCGGCCGCGTCGCCGCGCTCGGCGCGGCCCTCCTGGCCGCCGCTCTGACGCTGGCAACGCTGACCACCGCCCCGGCGGCGAATGCCGCCGCCTCGGTTCCCTCGCAGGGATCGCCGACACAGCTCGATGTCGGCAACTGGAACGTCGAGTGGTTCGGCGCACCGGACTTCGGCCCGACGAACGAGGCGCTTCAGCAGCAGAACGTTCACGACGTCATGGCGGGCGCCGACATGGATGTGTGGGGCCTGTCCGAGGTCGTCAGCACCTCGGCGTTCGACACACTCGTGGCCGGCATGCCCGGGTACACGGGAGTCGTGGCCAACGACCCGATCGTCACGAACGGTGCGCAGTACTACTCGGACTTCGGCGACACCGAGCAGAAGGTCGCTCTCGTCTGGCGCTCCAGCATGGCCACCCTGGTGAGCGCGAAGGTCATCCTGACCGGCCAGAACGCCAACTTCGCGGGCCGCCCGCCGGTGGAGTTCACGCTGCGCGGCACGTTCGACGGTGTCACCCGCGACCTCGTCTTCATCGTCCTGCACGCGAAGGCCGGGTCCACCCAGGACGCGTGGAACCTGCGCAATCCCGCGTCGCAGGCCCTCAAGTCCTACCTCGACACGACCTACCCCACCCAGAACGTCTTCGTCGTCGGCGACTGGAACGACGACGTCGACACCTCCATCACCGCGGGGAAGGCATCGCCCTACGCCAACCTCGTGAACGACGCGGCACGCTACACCTTCCCGACACGGGCCCTGTCGCTGGCAGGCGTCGCCTCGACGGCGGGTTACCCGGACTTCATCGACCACCAGCTCACGACCAACGAGGTGCAGGCGAAGTACGTCGCCGGCTCGGCGACCGCCTTCCAGCCCCAGGCATACATCCCGAACTACGCGACGACAACCAGCGACCACTACCCGGTGCTGGCCCGCTACGACTTCGTCCTCGGTGGTGGCGGCGCGAACCAGCAGCCCACGGCCTCGTACACGCACTCCTGCACCGCTCTCACCTGTACCTTCACCGACGCCAGTACCGACCCCGACGGCACCATCGCGAGCCGCGTCTGGGACTTCGGCAACGGCCAGACCGCGACGACGACGAACCCGACCGTGACCTACGCAACGGCCGGGACCTACCCGGTCTCGCTGACCGTGACGGACAACGGCGGGGCCACCCACACCACGACCAAGAACGTCAACGTCACCACCGGCACCGGCGGCGGACCCGCCAACGTCATCATCAACGAAGTGCTGGCCAACGAACCGGGCAGCAACACCGCCGGCGAGGCCATCGAGATCGTCAACACCGGCGGCACCGCCACCAGCATCGCCGGCTGGACCGTCTCGGACGGGTCGGCGGTGCGGCACACGTTCGCGGCCGGCACGACGCTTCAGCCCGGCAAGGCGATCACCGTCTTCGGCGCCGCCTCCGCGATCCCCGGTGGCATCGTCGCGGTCGCCGCCGGCACGGGCGGCCTCAACCTGTCCAACAGCGGCGACCAGGTAATCCTGCGGGACGCGTCCGGAGCGACGGTCCAGACACTGACCTACAGCTCAAGCCAGGCAAGCTCCGACGGCGTGTCCATCAACCGAAGCCCCGACGGCTCGGCGACCGGCAGCTGGGTCAAGCACGACACCATCAGCTCCCTGTCCCGCTCGCCCGGCCAGCGCGCCGACGGATCGGCGTACTGAGGCACCATCCGCCGACCCCACCTCGAAGCGATCGCCGAGACCGCATGCTCGTGACGGCCTCCTGAGCCATTCGCATGCCTGTCCTCGGCCCGGGCATCCCTGCCGGATCGTTCCTGCGGGCCCGACCCCGGCCCGGGCCGGGGTCGGGGCCGAGCCATCAGCGTGGAGTGGGAGAGCGGGGGAGTGGGGGAGTGCTGGTCATGACGATGGCTGTGCCGATGGGGCCTCGCCGCATGCCACGGCCCAGGCGCGCCCCACTCCCCGCACCCCGCGCCTGAGCTCAGCGCACCAGCTCAGCGGCCAGCAGATCCATCAGGAGACCGTCGTGCCAGGTGCCGTCCGGGCCTCGCTCGTACTGGCGCATCACGCCGACGGGCCGGAACCCGACCTTCTCGTAGCAGCGGATGGCGGGCGTGTTGTCGGCGGCAGGATCGATGACCAGCCGGTGGTATCCGCGGTCGTCGAGGAGATGTCGGGCCAGGGTGCGGACGGCGTCCGTGCCGAGACCCCGGCCATGCACCGAAGGATCGACGAACACGTCGATTCCGGCGTGGCGGTATCCCGGGTCCTCCTCCGCGTACCACTGGATCATGCCGACGATCCGGCCGCCGTGCCGGATCGTCAGGCAGTGGGTGGACGGATCGTCCAGATCGGAGACGACCTCTCCTTCCAGATCGTCCTCGCCGAGCCACCGCGCGCGGACCTCGGGCGTGGCCCGGATCGCGGCCAACGCGGCGACGTCCTCAGGGACGGAGGGACGCAGAACGACACCAGCACCGTACAACTCGCTCATGAAGCCCAGCCTGCCCCACGACCCGGCACCCGTACCGCTGCTTTTCCGTGCAGGCCGACGGGTTCCGACTCCCGAGGGAGAAAATGGACAGGTGTCCAGCTATCATGGACACCTGTCCATTATCTATGAAGAAGGCAGCCCGTGAACGTAACCGCGCACGTACTGGTCGCGCTGATCGCCGCCCTGCACGCGTACATCCTGGTCCTCGAGATGTTCCTCTGGGAGAAGAAGCCGGGTCGCAGCCTCTCCGGCTTCGACGCCGACATGGCCCGCGCCACCGCCCCGCTCGCCGCGAACCAGGGCCTGTACAACGGCTTTGTGGCCGCAGGGCTGGTCTGGGGACTGATCGCAGGGGACCCGACAGGCTTCCAGGCCCAGGTCTTCTTCCTCTCCTGCGTGATCATCGCCGGCCTGTACGGCGGTTTCACCGCCAATCGGCGCATCTTCGTCGTCCAGGCCCTGCCCGGGGCCGTGGCGCTCGCCGCCGTCCTGCTGGCCCGGTGACCGACGCGCAGGAAGACCCCCGCGCGGCACGGACCCGGGCCAAACTGCGCCAGGCACTCCTGGAGGAATGTGCCCACCGTCCTCTGGCGGAGGTCAGCGTCGCCGCGCTCGTACGCCGGGCGGGCGTCGGCCGCGCCACCTTCTACCTCCACTACGCCGACCTGGAGGCCCTCGCCGTCGACGCCTGCGCCGACATCGTCCGCGAAGCCGTCGACGCCCTCCACGCCTGGCGCGGTACACCAGACCCCTCCTCCCCGCCCGCCGCCCTGCCAGCCTTCTTCCGCGACCTCTCTCTCCACCGCGACCTCTACCGCGAGCTCCTGCGCCCAGGCGGCAGCGGCCCCCTCGGCCACGTACTCCACCAGGACCTGCGCGCCCGCAGCCGCACCGAGCGCGCCCTGGCCGGCGCCCCGGAACCCGACCTCGTCGCCTCCGCCGTCGCCGCCACCTTCTCCGGCGTCCTCGCCGACTGGCTCCACGGCCTCATCGACGCCACCCCCACCGAGATCGCCCACCGCGTCTGGCGCCTCCTCATCAACCTCCACCGAACCCCTCTGCCCTGACGAAGGCACTTCCGGAACGTGGGCGGCCGGCCCTCGCGAGCCGTCAGCCTCGGCCACTTCGGCGGGCCAAGGCGCCGCGAACCCCCGCGTGTTTCCGCTGCGGGGAGTCGGCAGCGCACCCGCCGACCGGTGATGGCACCGCTCACGCAGGACGAAGCCGTCGGAGTACGTACTCCGACGGCCAGCAGAGGGCTTGAACAACCGTGTTGGTGACGACGAAGTACCCCGGGCTCACCCAACCGTCCTCTTTGCTCACGAGCCCCGGACCGTCCTCGCGGTAGTAGTGACGCAACATACGGCGCAGGAGCGGAGTCCCGGCCACCAACAGAACCGGAGCCGTGACGACTGCACCGACTGTCACGGTGAGCCGGACTGCATGGATCCTGGCTACGTTCTCTATCCGCATCGTTCCAGTCTGCCGTTCCCCTGACCCCTGTCCCAGCCCGTGCCTTTGCGATCCGCGCCGCGAGGGAATGGGAGCATTCCCTCGCGGCCTTCGCACTCCGCTCCCGGCCCCCGTCTCCGATTCGTCCTTGACTGTGGTCCTACGGCTCGCTGGACGGAAACTCGGAGGTGCCCGCGCTAGCGCGTCTGACAGACTCCCCGCGATAGGTGCGCGGTTCCAGGGGTGGGGATGAACGAGGCCGACGACGTCTTCGAGACGCATGTGACGGTGCGGTGCCGGAGCGACGAGGAGCTGGACCGTCTCGGTGCCTGGGCGGCGGATCGGGACCTGAAGCTCACCACCATCATTCTCGCGCGGGGCCGCACGCCGGTTCAGCCGATGCTGACGTTGCGCGGGCGGGCGGGTCTTCCGGCGGTGGTGTCCGGGCTGCGGGAGGCCGGTTTCGAGCCGGCGCGGGTGAAGGTGGAAACGGTGCCGTGGAGTGCGGAGCCCGCGGGACCCGGCGGGGGTTACTACGAGCACCACGTCAAACTGGCGCTGCCCGCCGTGTACGACCGGGTGGCACTTGAGGACCTCGTCGTGCCGCATGGCGCGCATGTGTCGTGGAACGCTCGCCGGGTGTTGCCGGGGCCCGGTGGGCGGCACCAACGCTTCGTGACCCAGCGTCATCCGGGGCCCGCGGACGTGGCGGCCCGGGCCTGCGACGCGCTCGTCAGCGCTTTGATCGCTGTTGGGCACGAGCCGGTGGCGGAGGAGCGGGAATTCGTGGTCTCCGACAGTGATCTGTCGTGGGATGAGGGTTGGCTGGAGGAGAGCGTATGAGCGAGAAGCAGTGGACGCCGTCGATTCCTGACGGGCCCGACAGTGTCACCGAGCCCGTCGCCGACCGTGTACGCCGCAAGACAGAGGTTCCTCAGACGCTGATCGCGGGAGTCGGCTCCGTGGCCGCGCCGCACCGCATCTTCGACCCCGCGCTCAAGCACTTCGACGAGGCATTCCGGCCCGCCGACGGGGTCGTCGAGGACCCAGAGCTACGGGCCCGCTGGCAGACGGCCCGGCGTGCTGCGCTGGACCTCGTCCTCGCGGCGGTGGCCGGGTCGCCGTGGGCCGGTTCCCTCGTACTGCGTGGCAGCATGCTGATGGGGGCGTGGTTCGGCGACGCTGCCCGCGCCCCCAAGGACATCGACTTCGTCGTCGTCCCCGAGACCTGGCGCATCGAAGAGGCCCGGACCCGGACGATGCTCGACGGGATCGCGGCGGAGGCCGAGGGCCTAGCTGAGGAACGTATGACGGACCTGTCGATCTCGGCGGCCGGAGCCGTGTCCGAGTACATCTGGACGTACGAGCGGGTGCCTGGTCACCGCCTGGTCCTGCCATGGACCGCCTCCGGGCTTCCCGGGGGCCAGGTCCAGCTCGACTTCGTCTTCAACGAGCGCCTCCCGACTCCTCCGCGCCTCGCCGAGGTCGCGGGCGTCCGCCTGCCGGCCGCGGACAGGGAATCGTCCTTGGCCTGGAAACTCATGTGGTTGACCTGCGACATGTATCCCCAGGCCAAGGACCTGTACGACGCGGTCCTCCTCGCCGAGAGCTGCACCCTGCCGCTGTCCCTCCTGGAGACGGTGCTGCGCGAGGCGGACGAGTGGCCGGGCCATCCGGACGAGCCGCTGAACCTGGGGATGTTCGAGAGCGCTGTCCGCCAGGTCGACTGGACGGGCTTCGACGACGCCCACCCGGACACAGAGGCTGCTCGGCGCCACCTCGGCCACCGTCTACTCACCGCCCTTGCTCCGACTCTGGGAACGGCTGGTCTTGCTCACGGGTAGCGGTTCTGGCTCACCTTTTTCGTGCAGATGCTGCGGTGAGTGACAGCTGAGCGCGCGCCTTCAGGCGGCTTGCGAGGTCGCCTGAGAATGGGCGTTGGGCAGGGCTGCTGAGTCACAGTCGAGCAAGCCGTCCGAGTCGGGCGTCGGCGCGGTGACAAAGCGCTGCCGCGCGAACCGGGTGAAGGCCAGCTACGCAGCCTGAGAGGTCAACTCCGCCGTCGACCGCCCGGCCTCCAGTTAGGCACGTAGGACATCGAGGGCTTCCTCGATCCGCGGCCTGTCGTGCATGTCAGCCCTACCCGGTTCGGTGAATCAGCACCCTGCCACCCCGTCGAGCCGGAGCAAATCCAGCCCTGCCAGTGAGGCAACCGCCTCCCAGGCTCGCAACGCTCGGTCAGTGCTGCACGGAACCTGCCCAGAGCCACGACTCGTGATGAAGGCCATCAGGGAGACAGGCTCCGGCCGCGCGGCCGTCACTGACTGGTGTTGATTCGCTGTGTGGACAGCCTTAGGGTCTATGGCGATATCGCGTGTCGGTCACCGGCTGGGTGAGGCATGGAGGTATCGGGACATGCCTTCGGAGGCATTCCTTGTCAGTCGAGTTGAACCACACGATCGTCCATGCCCGGGACAACCGGGAGTCCGCGGACTTCTTCGCGAACCTGCTTGGCCTTGAGATCACCGGTGAGTGGGGGCCGTTCATCGCGGTCGGCCTGAGCAACGGCGTCACGCTGGACTTCGCCACTGTCCCGGCGGACAGCATCACTCCTCAGCACTACGCCTTCTTGATCTCCGAGGAAGAGTTCGACGCGGCGTATGGGCAGATCAGGCAGCGCGGCATCGAGCATTACGCCGACCCGCAGCGGAAGCAGCCCGGCGCGATCAACCACAACGACGGTGGCCGCGGCGTGTACTTCATGGACCCGGCGGGCCACGCCATGGAGCTCATCACCGTGCCGTATGGCGGCTGGACCTCGTAGCAACGTGCGCCGAGGGCCGCGCCCCCGCAAGGGTGGTGCGGCCCTCGGCCTGCTGCTCGCGCAGGTGCGATCGCCGCTGGCGCCCTGCGCCGCCGGCCCCGATGCACGGTGGGTTCCATCGGCACCGAGGAAACGACACCCTGTTCGGCCGTCGCTCTGGTGAGCATTGCTCGGTGTCGCGGTGTCGCGGTGTCGCGGTGTCGTGACCGGTGGCCTGGGCGCGGTTACAGCAGGCGGTCGACCAGTCCGTCGACGTAGTCCGGGGCGAGCGGGACCATGCCGAACAGGACGCGGATGTACATCGGTGCCAGGACGTGGTCCAGCACGTCGAGGGCCTCGGGGGCGTGCTCTCCGCGTTCGCGGGCGCGGTCGAGCATGGACTGCAGTTGCCGGGTGCGTTCGCCGCGGAGTTCCTCGGCCGCCCGTACGCCCTGCTCGCCGCTGCCGGACAGGGCGACGGCCAGGTGGAGTACGGCGGGGCCGTCGGGGCCGGTGATCTCGCGGGCTACTTGGGCGGCGTAGGTGCGCAGGTCGCCGGCCAGGCTTCCGGTGTCGGGCATCGGTGACTGTGCGTTGAGGCGGGTGAGCGCCACGTCGGTGAGCAGGGTCTCCAGGTTGCCCCACCGGCGGTAGACGCTGCTGTCGGCCACGCCCGCGCGGGTTGCGACCTCACCGACGGTGAAGTTGCCGTAGCCGCGTTCGCCGATGAGGTCGGTGACGGCCTGGTGGACCTGGGCGCCGACGCGGGCGCTGCGTCCGCCGGGCCGCCGGGCTTGCTGTCGCGCGTTCATTCCATCACCTTAACGCAGTTGCTGCTTGCGTTTGCGAGGGTACCTCTCTACAGTCACCTAACGCAGTCACTGGCTGCGTTTATCTTGCTCAGTCGTACCCCCGCGCCACGGCCCGCGTCGCTCCCGGCCGGGTGCGGCAACGATCGAAAAGGGGATCCAGATGACGGCACCGCGTACGGCCTCAACCAGTCGACCGAACCGGGCCGTGCTGCTCGCGGTGACGTGCCTGGGCCAGTTCATGGTCCTGCTCGACAACACGATCGTCGGGGCGGCACTGCCCGACATGCAGCAGCGGCTGCACACGACCTTGACCGGTCTGCAGTGGATCGTCGACGCGTACGTACTGTTCGTGGCCATGCTGCTGCTGTCCGGCGGTGTCTTCGCCGACCGGTTCGGCCGGAAGCGGGTGTACCTGGCCGGTGTGGCGGTGTTCACCGCCGCGTCGGTGCTGTGCAGCCTCGCGCCCTCGCTCGGCTGGCTGATCGTCGGCCGGATCTTGCAGGGCGTGGGGGCCGCGGCGCTGAGTCCCGCCTCGCTGGCCCTGCTCGCCGCCGCCCATCCCGTACCGCAGGAACGCGTGAAAGCGATCGGGCTGTGGGCCGGCCTCAGCGGGATCGGCCTGGCAGCGGGCCCCGTGGCCGGCGGTGTGCTGACGGACGCCTTCGGCTGGCCCGCGATCTTCCTGGTCAACCTGCCCGTCGGCGTCGTCCTTCTCCTGGTCGGTCTGCGCCACCTCGACGAGTCCCGCAACCCCAGCGCCCCCGCGATCGACATCCCGGGCACGGTGCTGTCCGTCCTCGGCGTGGGCGTGCTCACCTACGCACTGATCGAGGGCGGTGCCCGCGGCTGGACGTCGCCGGTGATCCTGGGCAGCTTCGCCGCCGCGCTGCTGCTCCTCGCCGCCTTTATCGCCGTCGAAGCGCGCCGCTGCGCTCCGATGCTGCCGCTGCGGCTGTTTCGGCAGCGGTCGTTCACCGTGTCCAACGCGGCCATGGTCGTGGTGGGGTTCGCGCTCATGGGGTCGTCGTTCTTCTTCTCCCAGTTCTTCGTGTACGTCCAGGGCAGCTCGATCCTGCGCGCCGGCCTGCAAACCCTGCCGATGTCCCTCGCCATGGTGGTCGTCAGCCCGTACGCGGGTAGGCTCGCCGCCCGCCACGGCTTCCGCCTCGTGGCCACCACCGGCCTGGCCCTGGCCGGCCTGGGACTCCTCGCGCTCGGCACGGTCCACGCCGACACCGGTTACGGCAACGTGTGGTGGCGGCTGGCAGCCGTCGGCACCGGCTTCGCCCTGACCCTGTCCCCGCTGACGGGGGCTGCCATCCAAGCGGTCGGCCCGCAGGAAGGCGGCCTCGCATCGGGCATCAGCAGCACCGCCCGGCAGATCGGCGCCGTGCTCGGCGTCGCGGTCCTCGGCGCCGTCGTCCGCGCCCGCCAGTCCGGCGGCGCCACCTTCGAGGCCGGCCTCGACGACGCCTTCATCGTGGCCGGCGCCGTCACCTTGGCCACCGCCGTGTTCACCGGCCTGTGGTCGGCGACATCCAGGCCCACGGAAGGCCCCCCTCGCCCTACAGCGCCCCACTGCCCCCGGCCCCGACACGGCCACCGCCTCGGCCAAGGCGCCCGCCGGCAGCCCGAGCTAGACCAGAACCGTCCCCCCGAGCCGTTTCCGACCGCAGCCCGGCCGCACCCCTCCCCAGCGAGGAGCACCTGTCGCCTGATCCGGCCACCGCCCGCTGCCCGCACACGACCGGGTGGCGTTCCTCAAGCCCCCGATCACCTCGCCGAACATCGACGTGGGCACCTACACCTACGACGACGACCCGGACGACGCCACGGATTTCTAACCGTTCACGCCGGCGCCCCGGAACCCCGGCACCTGTTTCCCGCCTGTGCGGGGATGGTCTTGTCGAGCGGGAGAAGGCGATCCCGTAGTACCCCTGCTCCCCGCGGCCGCTGAAGGCTGAGGGATGGGTTCATGGGTGTGTGGCCGGCGTGCGATGGTCAGGAGGTGCAGGCTGGACACGACGAGTTGCGGATGGCTGTCAGCGAACCGTGCGACAGCCAGGGCCGTTTCAAGCGCTTTCGGGCCGAGGTCCTTCGTTCCGGTCCGGCGTTCTTCGGCTTTCAGCGCTTCGTAGGCGGGTCCGTGCACCCCGTAGACCGTCAGGTCACCAAGGCCGGCCTGGCCGGCCTCGGCGCAGAGCTCTGCGGGGTCGTGGTAGTAGGTGGCGGGGCCGTCCCGGCGGACGCGCAGCCCTGTCGTCGCGATGTCCAGCGCACTGGGTGAGTGCAGGTCGATGAGTTTTGCATACCGGTTGAGCGCCGCTGCGGCGACCAGACCACCGGGCCTGACGACACGGTGAGCCTCCCGCCACGCACGGGCACGCCCGGTGCTATCCGGGAGGTGATAGAGCGGACCCAGCATCAGCACAGCGTCGAAGGAAGCATCTGCCTGCTCTAGTTGCCGCGCATCTCCCACGGAGGCAGCCAATCCCTGATGGCGGGCCTGGCGTACGTGCTTGTCCACCGGGTCGACGAGGAGAACCTGATAGCCGCTGTCGGTGAGCCAGCGAGCATGTACTCCAGGCCCACCGCCGACATCCAGCACGGACGCGGGCGGGGGCGGAAGATGGGCCCGCAGGAGTTCCTGCGTCCGCAGCAGCTCGACTGTCCCGATGGTGCGCCCGGAAGTGAGGCGGCCGGCCTCATCGCCGGCATCGTAGAAGGCGGCGATGTCCGCAAGGAGCGCGATGCCGACCTCCAGTGGGATAGCAGGCTATGGATCGGAGAATGACAGGGCCGGCCGCACGCCGCTATGCAAACCGTCCGGGGCAAGGAGCGGGGCCCGCTCATGACGTCGGCGGCCGGCATGCGAGCAGCTTTCCGTGTACCGCACTGTGCGCATTCACGGCTCTGGCAAGATTTTCGTAGCCGGAGATCATCTTGGCTTTGGACGGCTCAGCGAGCCTTGCGGTACCACCCGCATGACCGGCATCGTCAAGGCTGTCCGGGCGCGGCCTTGCAGCTCGCCGCCTCAGCATCTGTCAGGCCGAGCCCCGGTAGGCACAGAGAAGGCGCCCGACACCAGCCATACCAAGGGGACGTGACAGCCGTGGCAGACCTCAGAGTGACGTACGACAAGACCGCGAACGCAGCGTACGTCTACCTCACCGATCCCGATCCGCAGGTTCGCATCAGAACCTCGCGCATGTACCCCTGTGATCCGGTGGAGGTCGACGGCATGATCAACCTCGACTTCGACGAGCAAGGACGCCTCATCGGCATCGAGGTACTGGCGGCCGACTCCAAGCTGCCCGAGTACCTGCTCGAGTCGTCTGAGCGTCTGGATGCCGCAGGTGCATCAACTGGCGGGCCGTCCCCAACCTGATGCGTCTTGCGCCGCATCAGGTTGGGGACGGCTCGTGAGCGTCCGATCCGATCCCGGCAGCGGGGGAGTGGAGGGTTGGGTGATGTTGGCCCGCACTGTGGATACGGTCTCCTGACCTGTCTGGCCTCGTGTGCGGGCCCGGGAGGCTGTTTTCCCTGCTTGAGCGTTGCGGTCCGCACGTTCTCGGGCGGTCGTTCGCTGGGTGGGGAGCCGGGTACGGGGGAGCCGGAGGTGATGTGCAGGCAGTCGTGGTCCACGGTGACTTCGGTAAGGCCGAGACGACCCGCGCCGACAGCTCGGCCTCAACGGTGCACCTCAACAAGTTGTCACGGGGGTTGCGGCTAGCCTGAGGTGGTGACTGGTAGCGAACTGGATGAGTTGATTGTTGCTGACAGCGCGGCGCTGCGGGCCTGGCTGCTGGACAACCACACGGCTTCTCCGGGCGTGTGGCTCGCCCTGACCAGAAAGGGCGGTTCCGTTACCACGCTGACCTGGCAGCAGGCGGTCGACGAGGCGTTGTGCTTCGGCTGGATCGACGGGCAGGCCCGCAAGCGTGACGAGGAAAGTTCCTGGAGGCGGTTCACCCCGCGCCGGGCCCGCAGCGTCTGGTCGCAGCGCAACGTGACCAACGTGGCACGGCTGGAGGCGGCCGGCCTGATGATGCCCGCCGGCCGCGCCGCGGTGGACGCCGCGAAGGCCGACGGGCGGTGGAGCGCCGCCTATGCACCGTCATCGGAAGCGGAGGCGCCGGCCGACCTGCTGGCCGCGATCGCCGCCGACCCGGCGGCGCAGGCGATGTTCGAGGTACTCACCAAAACCAACCGCTTCGCCCTCATCAACCGTGTCAACGCCGTCAAGCGGGCCGAGACACGCACCCGCAAGATTGCTGAGTGCGTGGCGATGCTGGCCCGGCACGAGACCATCCACCCGCAGCGGGCCAGGCCGGCGGACCCCCCGATGTCGTGACCGGGCGTCTGCCGGAACGGACAAGCCCACGCTGGTGAGCGGAACCGTTCTCGGAACTCCTCCTTCTCCGCTTCGAGAAGCCTGAAGGTCTCCGCTCGTGCGCGGTGGAAGCTTGGATCGAGAACGGCCTCTGCACCAGAATCAGGCGGTCGGAGCAGGCGTTGATGGCGCACCGCGAGGCAGTGCTGCGTGCCTACGGGCTGAGCATGACGCAGTACACCTCGATGTTTAGCCTCTCGCGCGAAGCGGCATGTCCGGCGCCCAACTGGCCCGCTCCTGCGGGGTGACGCAGCAGTGCATGAGCAGCGTGCTGACCAGTGTGGAGACCAAGGAGCTCATCCGCCGCGAGACGTCCCCGGTGCACGCCAAGGTCCAGATCGCGACCTCACCGATGAGGGCCAGACGCTGCTGGACCACGCTTGCCGGGAGGTGGTCGTTCTTGAGCGCGCGCTCACCGACGCGTTCACGCCCTGCGAATGCGCCGCACTTGGCGAGGTGCTGGATCGCGCCACCACCGTCCTGGTCCAGCCGACCGGCCACGCGACAGCCCCGCCCGCCGGGTGAGCCCGCGGGTACACCCGTGGGGATGGTCCTTCGAAGGTGGGTTGGTGGGGCTCGGGGTCGTCCTGTTTCCTGCGTCCGCGTGATCCCTACGACACCGAGTTCCGGGGGGGGGACTACCCGGTCTGCTCCCGGCCTGTGCGGGGGCGGTCCCCTGACCGGCACGGCTCCGCAGGGCCGATGTCCCGGCTCCGCGCGCTTGTGGGTGTCCGGGCGGCGTCTATCGGGGTGTGGTCTGTGTGACGCGCCAGAGGCGGCGGGGGAGGTCGCCTTCCTCGAAGGCGTGGACTTCGTCGAGGGTCCAGCCGTCGGCGAGGGAGTCGACGAGGTGACGGGGGAAGAAGTGCACGGCGAAGCCGCCGTGTTCGTAGATGTCGTCGCCGTGGGCGGTTCCGGCGCCATAGTGGGCGTCGCCGGTGTGACGGACGGTGTAGACGAACGTCCCGCCGGGGCGTAGGACGCGGCGGATCTCGCCGACCAGGGCGTGGATCTCCTCGGTGGACAGGGCCATGCACAGCAGCATGTGGGCGAAGACCGCGTCGACTGAGGCGTCCGGCAGAGGCAGCGGCTCGCGTACGTCATGGAGCGCAGCGCTCACCCGCTCGGCGACGCCCTGCTTCTGGGAGGCACGCCGGAGTTGCTCAAGGCCGGTGGGGCTGAAGTCGGTGGCCTGGACGGTGAAGCCCTCACGGGCGAAGTACAGAGCGTCGCGGCCATGGCCGGCACCCAGCTCCAGCACCTTTGCGGCTCCGGCCGCGCGGAAGACCTGCGCGGCATGCGCGGCGGGTGCGGACGGCTCCTCGCCGTACATGCCGGGGTGGGCGGCATAGGTGTTCTGCCAGTGCTGCCGCTGTGCTTCGGCCAGGTCCTTGGCGTCGTCGCTCATGTCTGCTCGTTTCCCTTGCCCGATCTGCCGGACAGCCTAGAGGGCGCTGGCCAGGGCCTGCCGGACCTGGTCGGCTGTGGGGATGCCGGCCAGTCCGTCGGGTGTCCGGTAGAGGCGGCAGGTCAGGGTGGGCGTGCGGTCAGGCTCTGCGAAGGGGTCATGGTTGTTGATCAGGATCGTCGGCGAGCCGGTGAAGCGTGCGGTCTCGGCAGTGGCGTGGTCGATGATCGCTTGCCACTCACAGCGCGTGATCCGGCGAAACGGCGGCCTCTCGCCTCACTGGACGCGACGGTGCCTCTGCGTCACCCGTCATTCCCTGATCCATCGTGGCGTGGTCTCCTTGGATCACTAAGCAATGAACATATTGTTCAGGCAAGGTAGTTGGGGGTGCACGTGGCGAATGGGGTGTTGGGCGAGGCCAAGCGCACGGTCGAGGCGCTCAAGGCGCTGAGGCGTCCGCTGGGCCCTTCGGATGCCCCGGACGACGCTTTGGTCGCCAGGATGGCGGACCTGGTGGCCGCCCAGGGCGATGCTGACGAGCCTTGGCTCCTGCTTGGGTGGCTGTATTGGTTTCGCCACGAGATCCACGGCCGGCAGGAGGATCTCGACGGAGCGGTGGACTTGCTCCACCGCTTCTTCGCTCCGAAGAGTCCTGGCGACCTCGTGCCGGAGGCGTTGAAACCCGTACTCGCGGATCAAGCCGGTGCCGCCTTGGACGGGTTTGTGGGAGGGGAGTTCGGGGTGCCTGCCGAGGAAGGCGGGCAGTACGCGAGGGTGATCGCCGACTATCGTCGCTTCCTGCTCGGAGCGTCCCATCCGGGCCACGAGAAGTACCTGTACCACCTCTCTTCCTTAGGAGTCGCGCTCGCCAAGTGCTACCAGATGGACGGTGATCCCGAGGATCTCGATGAGGCAGTCGACGTCTTGGACGAGGCCGTTGATCTGGCGCCGCCCGGGGATCCGCTCCTGCCGGTCGTTCGGTACAACTTCGCGATGGCTCTGCACTCGAGGCACGAGCAGACCGGCCATCCCGCCGACCTCCAGGCCGCCACCGACGCCTGCTCCGAAGCGCTGCTGCTGGCCGAGGGTATGGACTGGCACGACAACTTGGCCGCGGTCCTCGGTGGAAACGTCATCCGGTGTGTCCAGGCCGCTGCGGAGGAGGGGCGATGGGACGAGGCCCTGGAATACTGCGCGCAGGCCATGCGGCATCCCGAGATGAACGCGATCTGCCAGGACACCCGGGCGCTGGTACTGGTCCATCGCTTCACCGCCGGCGACGGGTCCAAGGCAGACCTCGACGAGGCGATCACGCTTCGGGAATCACTGCTCGCCGAGCGACCGGTGACCATGAACGGCAAGCAGCTCGTCAGGGTTGCCCACCGTCTGGGGAACGCGTATGTCCTCCGGAACAGTTGCACAGACGATCCCCGTGACCTTGATGCGGCGATCGACTGCCTGGAGCAGGCGTTGCGCGACTGCGCTGCGGACCCGTCGACGTACGAGGATATACAGACCGACCTCAGGACCGCTGTGCTGACGAGGCGGAGGCGCCATCATCGGTCGTCCCCCTCATCGAGCGACCAGTTCCGGAACGACCCGAGTCGGCTCATCGACCTCACCACACCCCTAGAGGCCGCTCCACCCGATGCGGGAGCGTCGGACTCGGTGCGGGCGGCGTTCCGCCTGGCCCAACTCCGATTCGAGGCGGGGCAGCACGTGAGACGGTACCGGAACGGCGCGGGCCTGCCTGCGCTACTGGCCGCCGTCGCAGCACGGCGGCAGACACTGGCGATCATGCACGACGGCCATCCCCTTCGGGCCGGCACTCTCGCCATCCTGGCCAACCTGTGGAGCGGCGTCGCCGAGCACACGGGGGAACCCGCACACATGGACGCGGCGGTCGGCGCGGCTCGGGAAGCTCTGCAGGTCAGCGGCGCGACCAACAACCGGCAGGTGGAGGCGAAGGCACTGGACGCACTGGGATTGGCTCTGCTGGGGCGCGGAATGAGGACGGAGAGCGGAACCGACCTGGACCACGCCATCGACGCGCTGCACCAAGCGCACACGCTCCGGCCCCCCAGTGCCATGAGTCTGAGCAATCTCGTGGCGGCCCTGGGGGCTCGCGCCGAGCGTCGCTCCGGCACATCGGACCTCGACCAGGCAGTGGGGCTCGTCAAGGACGCTCTCCGGAAGCCGGGCATGGTCACCGCCGTACTTCTCTCCCGGTACTCCGCCGTGCTCCTCCAACGTTCCCGGCTCACCGACGATGCCGAGGAACTGGTGGAATCACTTGCCGTGGCAAGGCGAGCCGTGGAGATGCTCGAGCCAGGGGACCGCTATCAGCAGTCCGTCCGTCACACCCTGGGCAACGCGATGCTCGAGACCGCGCGGCTGCATCCCGACCGTGTTGATCTCGACGCCGCCCTGGACCTGCACAAAGACCTCGTCCGCGATACTCCGGCTGATTCCCCCGAAATCGCGGCGTACAAGCACAACCTCGCGATCGCGCACCAGATGCACTACGAGAGGAGCTCCCTCGCGGCAGTCGTCGAGAGTGTGATCGCCGAGGACCGGGGAGAGGCCCCTGGCACCCCTGGCCACATCTCGGGCGCGGTCCTCGGACCTTTGACGGCCGCCGCCATGGACCCCCTGACGCCGCCGTCACAGCGCATCCAATGGGCGTGGCACGCAGCTCTGCTCTCTCACCGGGTCAACGAGGAGCAGGCACAGATGTGGCTCGACTACGCCATCGGGCTCATCCCGCTGCTCGCCCCCCGTCGCCTCGCGCGATCCGACCAGCAGGACGCGGTGCGCAACCTCTCCGAGCTGATCTCCACCGCCGCCGGCTCCGCTCTGGAGTTCGGCGAGCTGAAACCCTTTGCGCCACTGTCGCCTGTCTCGCCGATCGTTCAGCCTGAACTGCGCAGTCTTCACGCGCTGGAGTCAGGCCGGGGGATCCTGCTGCGCCGTGCCATCGAGGTACGCGGTGACGTCACGGCACTGCGGCTCGCGCACCCGGAACTGGCGGCCACTTTCGTACGCCTGCGCGACGTGCTGGACGGAGTGGGTGCACCCGCCAGCATGACTGAAGACCAGCACTTCGGTTCGGAGGAACGTCGGGCGGCGGCCGACCGCCTTTCGGCCGTACTCCAGGAAATTCGCTCCCTCGACGGATTCACCGACTTCGCCCAACTGCCCACGACCCAGGCGCTGACGAAGGAGGCCGCCCACGGTCCGATCGCCGTTCTCAACTGCCACGTGGGGCGCTGCGACGCCGTGCTGGTCACGGAACGAGGACTCGACTACGTACGGTTGCCGGATCTGACGTACGAGGAGGCGGTACGGAGAACCGCCGAGTTCCAGGATGCTCTGGCGGCCGTGGCCGCACCGGCCACGGACTGGCAGACCCAGATCGCCGCGCAGGAGCGGCTGCATGACGTCCTGGCCTGGCTGTGGGACGTCGTGGCCGAGCCGATCCTCACGGAACTGGGTTTCGACTCCCGGGTGCAGGGCGATGGCCCGCCGCCGCGCATGTGGTGGGCGCCTGGAGGCCTACTGGGGTCCCTTCCTCTCCATGCCGCCGGCCATCACCTGGCATCGGTCCACGAGGGCGACGACCGGACCGTCCTGGACCGCGTCATCTCCTCGTACACACCGACTGTCAACGCCTTGCGTCACGCCCGGCGCGCACCACAGGCCTCCCCGGCACCGGCACGTTCCCTGATAGTGGCCATGCCGGTCACTCCCGACGCCGCACCGCTTCCCGGAGCCGCACATGAGCTCCGGGACGTCGCCTCCTGGCTGCCGGAACCGCAGGTACTCACCGGCCCGGCCGCTGCCTCATCCCGAAACGCACACGTCGTTCCCACGCGCGCCACGGTCCTCGCAGCCCTCGCCGATGCCACGGCGGTTCATCTGGCCTGCCACGCGGTCACCAACGCGACGGACCCCTCCCGGAGCGGACTGCTGCTATGGGACCACGACGGCGCGCCCTTGACCGTCGCAGACCTCGCCTCAGTGAACCTGGACCATGCGCAGCTCGCCTATCTGTCGGCATGCCGGACCACGCACACCGCTGATGAGCAACTCGCCGACGAAGCGATCCATCTGACGACCGCCTTCCAGCTCGCCGGATTCCGCCACGTCGTCGGCACGCTCTGGGAAGTGGACGACAGCGTGGCCGCCCGCATCGCCAGGCACTTCTACTCCGCGCTCACGACACCCGATGGCCTCGATCCCACCCGCTCGGCAGCCGCTCTCCATTCCGCGGTGCTCTCCGTGCGGAACGACTACCCACTCACGCCGTGGTTGTGGGCGGCTCATCTGCACGCGGGTGCCTGAGCGGATGTACCACCGTGCGGGATGGCAGGGAGGCAGGAAAACGAGGCCGTACGAGGCACTGGAGCGCGTCGCGGCGGAGAGGCACGTCCCGGGCGCCGAGGACTACGCGGGCCGCGTGCTGGACGCCGACCTGACCCGCACACGGTTCGTCGAGGGCGCCCGCTCCTTCGTCGCCCTGCCCGGCCAGGCCTTCGCGAAGCACTTCGGCCGCCCTGCCACGTCCAGCGCCGCCGCCTGATCCGGCCGCGCGGCATCGCGGCCATGAGTCGTAGTCGTGGTCGGGCGGGCCCGCCGTGAGAGGGATCAGACGTTCAGAGACGTGGCATGGCCGAGGAACGTGGCGAATGCGTGGGGTCCGAACGAAAGGGTGGGGCCGGCCATGTCCTTCGAGTCGCGGACGTAGAGGAGGCCGGGGCTGGTCGCGACCTCGACGCAGTCCTGCTCGCCCGCGCTGTACGAGGATTTGAACCAGGCCGGGCTGTCAGGGGCGGGGGCGGTCATGAGTGCTTCTCCTCCATGATTTTCTTGATGGTCTCGCGTGACTCGTCGGGGGATTGGGCGGTGGCGACGATCTGGTCGAAGGCTCGCTCGAAGACCGTGACGTCGTCGGTGCCTTCGACGAAGGTGCCGCCGCGCAGGTTCTCCAGGTTGACCACCGTGGGCCACGGGGTGGGGAAGCTGAGAATGCTGAACATGCCGGCCAGGCCTGGATGTCCGTGGCTGCCGAGCGGCATCACCTGGATGGTGATGCCGTTGCGGGTGGAGGCCTCCAGGAGGTACGCGAGCTGGTCGCGCATCGCGTGGGGGTCGGGGAACCTCTGGTGCAGCGCGGCCTCGCCGATCACCGCCCACAGGCGCAGCGGGTTCGGGGAGCGTTCGAGCACGGACTGCCGGGCAAGGCGGAGACGGGTGAGCGCGTCCTTGTCCTCGTCGGTTCTGGTGATGGCGGAGGAGCTGATGACCTGCCGGGCGTAGGCGCCGCGCTGCAGCAGGCCGGGGATCAGGCTCGGTGAGAAGAAGCGGACTGCCTCCGCGTCGGCGTCCACGCTCAGCAGGTCCTGATAGGAGTCTCCGACGGCGCCGAATCCTGCCCACCAGCCCTTCTTGCCGGCGTCTCTGGCGAGAGCGACCATGGCGCCCGTGAAATCGGGGTTGGTGACGCCGTAGTGGCGAAGGAGGTCCTCGACCTCGTGGGCGGAGATGTGCCGCCGCGCATTCTCGACCTTCGACAGGGTGGGCTTGTCCCAGCCCATGAGCGCGGCGGCTTCCTCAAGGCTGAGGCCGGCCTCGTCGCGCTTCGCCGCCAGCTGCTCTCCGAGGCGGCGACGCCGCAGGGTGGGCCTGGCCCTCTGGTTCGGCATTACTCCCCTCTCTCTTGGCCGGGGACGTTGTGTCACCCGTGGGTGCGTGTCTCGCGCGCTTGGGTCGCATTGTGCCCCCGCTGGGTTTGACGCGTCGAGGGTGGACAAGAATTCGAGTAGGTGCGCCTGTTGCGCACCTGGTGGGTTCAAGAGCACTCTAGTTCTCGTGAAGAAGTGACAGTTCGTCACAGCCAGATCGCTTGTGACGTTCCGTCGCAAGGCTGAGCGTGCCCGCACGCCGTCCGGCCTAGGCGACCATCAGGCTCTGCGATCCGCCCCCGCCTCCGTCGGGGACGGTCCCTGGTGGCCGCCACACCTCAACTCGGCAGCCTCCAACGCAGAGGAATGGCCATGACCACGTCCAACCCGAGCACCACCCCGAACCCCCAGCCCGGTCGCGTTGCCGGTCCCGGCGCGAACTCCGTCCGTGACCACGGCCCCGTCGCCCGCCGGACCCCGGACACCTGCGACCCGTATCGACCTCTACAGCGCGCCCGGCCCCCGCAGCCCGAGGGGAGCGTCCCAGTGACGAACACGGTGAACGCATCCGCTCCATCGGATGGCCGGCGCAGCCCGAAGACCATCCACGCCCAGAAGTCGGGTGACAAGCCGGACCACATCACCCCGGCCTCCGTCGGACCGCCGAGCTACCGCGCCAACTACGTGGCTCGCGACACAGCCCCGAGCAAGGCCCGACATGGTGTCGTGCTCGCCTTGAAGACCTGGGGCCTGGAGCAGCTGGCCGACACGGCCGAACTCCTGGTCTCCGAGCTGGTCACCAACGCCGTCGTCCACACGGGATCGCGCACCGTCGGTGTGGTCGTGACCCGTACCGACGAGAGAGTCGTCCGCATCATGGTGTTGGACACCGACCTCGGCGAGACGTTCCCGCAGGCCTGCCCGCTTGGCGATGGGGAGTCCGGCCGCGGCCTGCTCATCGTCGCCGCCCTGGCCGACCGGTGGGCCGTCGAGCGGGTTGCCACCGGCAAGCGGATCTGGTGCGAGCTCGCCGTCAAGCAGGTGGTGGAGTCATGACCGCCGATTACCGCGAGCCGAGCAGGCCTGCAGCCGCCGACCTATATGACCAGGGGGTCGCCTCCCGGCTCCCCTCCGACGGCCAACTCCTCCCGTATGCCGACGGGAGCGGCCCGCACTGCACGGCAACGGGCGTCATGGTCCTCGCAGTGACGGGCGGGTGGTCGGCGTGATGCCCCCGGCGACGGCCGACGTGCTCGCGATGGCGGGTGAACAGGTGCTCACTGCGGCACGGGCCGTGTGGCCAGGTGCCGAGGTGGTACCGGGCCCGGTGACACCGAGCGTCACCAGCTACGTGCAGCGCCTGACCGTCGACAGCCGCGACCTCTTCGCGAAAGTGTCCGTCTGTGGGGTCTCCCTGGTGTCGCTGCTGCGTGGCGCGTGCGGTGACCTGGAGACAGTACGGGCCCGGCAGGCGGCCTATCTGGCCTCGCCCGGCTCGCTCACGGCACGAGAGGTGGTCCAGCTGCGGACCCTGACCGGCCCTGCCCAGCTCGGAACGGTGACGCTCGCCGGCTACGGCCGCGGCGTGCTGTTCACCGAGCCGCTGTCGGGACCGACCCTCATGGATCTGATCGAGGCCGAGCCCGGCCGCACGTGTGAGCTCCTAGGCCTGGTCGTGCGGGACGTCGCCGAAGGTCTCGCCCGCGAGGGCGTCGCCGCAGCCGTGGCGAGCGCACCGATCGGCGAGCGCGGCATCGCCGGCACGTTCGCCCGAAAGTTCAACGGCCTGAGCGGCGGGCTCTACCTGCGGCAGACCCGTCACGGCGAGGTCCTCGACACGGTCGTGACCAGGCTGCGCAGGGCCCGCCGTGTCCCTCCCGCTCCCGCGGGGACGGTTGTTTTCGGCGACCTCAAGCCAGAGCACGCCACCTTCCCCACGGAAGGCGGCCCTCCGGCGTACCTCGACCCGGCGTTGATGCACGGGCGGGCGGTCGCGGACACGGCCAAGCTTGTCTCCCGTACAGCCCTCGGGCTGATCGCACGCCGACCACCGGCTGCCCGCGTGGCCCTGGGCGGGATCGACTCGTTCGTCCGAGCCTCGGCCCGCCGCACGACCGCCGACGAACGCACCGGATGGCTGTGCGAGCTCGTGGTCCTGGTCCTCATGGACACCCTCAACATCCTGTCCACCTACCTCACCGCCCCGCCCGAACTGCCCTTGTCCACGCACGCGGCCGGGGTGAGGGACCGCGCCCGCCACACCGTCGACCTCCTCGACCAGGCCACGGCCCCGCTCGCGGTCACCGAGGACGGGGCGACCTGGTGGCGCCTGTATCTGACCCGCGTACGAGAGGCGGCAGCCGCATGAGGATCGGACTGATCGGAGCCGGAGCGGTCGGGCAGAGCGTCGGTGCGCTCCTCGCCGTCTCCGGGTGGTGCGGTGAACTGTTCGTCGCCTCCGGGACGGAGACCGGCGCCCGCGGCCTCGTCACCGATCTGGAGGACTTGACCCTGGTCACCAGGTCGCGCATGCGGGTCACGGTCACGACCCCGGAGGCCATGGGCGCCTGCGAAGCCATCGTGTTCTCCCCTCGCTCCCCCTTCACCAACAGGGCCCGCCGTGATGTACGGATGGCCGGGCTCCACGCGAACGGGCCGGTCATCGTCCACCTCGCGCGGCAGCTCACCGGCTACACCGGCGTCGCCGTCATGGTCACCAACCCCGTCGACGTCCTGGCGCGCCTCTTCGCCGAGCGGAGCGGGTGCCGGCGGGTCCTCGGGATCGGCGCGGCGACCGACACCGCCCGCTACCGCCTCACCCTCGCCCGCCACCTCGGTGTTCCTGTGGGAGCGGTCCGTGGGCACGTGATCGGCGAACACGGCGATGCCGCCGTGATCTGCGCGTCCACCACCACCGTCCACGGCGAGCCCGTCACCGTCCCGGTACGACAAATGCGCGACGAACTGGCTGCCCGGCCCCGCCGGATCAGCGACGGCATCGGCCGCACCCGCCTCGGCCCCGCAGGCGCCGTGCTCGACGCCCTCATCTACAGCCTCGGCATCGCCGACGGCACGACCGAGGTGTCCGTCCGCCAGGACACGGGCGTCTGGCTCGGGATGCCCGTGCAGTACACCGACAGGAACCCGGCCCTGTGCCCGCCACCGCTCGACGACTCCGAGGCCGCCCAGCTCGATGCGGCCACGGAGAAGCTCCAGCGCGCCTACACCCAACTCACCAAGGAGATCCGACCCGTATGAGCACCGTCCGCATCACCACCGCCGACGGCCAGGCCGTCACCGTTACCAGTACGACCGACACCGTCCCCACCTGGACCGCCCGCTACCTCGGCGGCTGGTGGAATGCCGAGCCCGCCACCGAGATCGACGGACCGACCGTCTCCGCCGACCTCGAGGTGGCCGAACTCCTGGCACTGGCCGACGTCGTCGAGCAGGGCGCGGCGGAGCCCGTCGAGTACGCCGGCGCCCAGCTCCTCGTCGTCCGGGACGGCGCACTGGTCACGGCCGTGCAGCAAGACCGCTCGCTCGCCTACCGCTGGGACGAGGAGTGGAAGCTGCTGCGGATCGTCGGCACCGACGAGACCGAGATCGCCACCGCCGCCGCCCGCCTCGCCCGCGAACTCCTGCGCGCCCAGCTCCTCGACGACGGATGGGCCATCCTCCACGCCTCCGCCGTCACCGACGTCGAAGGCGCCACCATCCTCACCCTCGGCGACAAGGGCGCGGGCAAGACCACCACCGCCCTCACCCTCGCCCGCGCCGGCTGGCGGCTCCTGGCCAACGACAGGCTCTTCGCCCGTGTCGACGACGGCATCGTGCGGGTGCTGCCCTGGCCGTCCGCCGCGGCGTTCGGCTTCGGCCTCCTCGACGCGCTCGACCTCTTCGAGACCGTCCGCACCCGCCTCGCCTCCGGCGAGCAGATGCACCCCACCCAACACCAGAAGGTCACCGACGCCCTCCTCGCGGGCCGCCGCGAACCGCTGTGGAAGACGAACGGCAAGGAACTCAAGCCACAGCTGTGGCCCGACCAGCTCACCTCGTGGCTCTCCATGCCCCTCGCCACTGAGGGCCACGCCGCCGGCATCCTCTACCCGCAGATCACCGCCTCCTCCGTGCCCCGGCTCACCGGCAGCAGCCGCGGCGTGCAGCCGGGCGACTTCTTCGACCAGACCACCGAGGACCGGTACCCCGACATCTTCGGCCTCCTCCCCACCCCCGGCGACCGCACCACGCTGCGCGAGCACCTCGACGCCCTGCCCCACCAGGGACTTGTCATGAGCCACAACCCCGCCACGAACGACACCCTCCTCAAGGAGGCTGTGACTCGCCTTGGCATCTGACCGCTCGCACCCGATCGGTCCGTACTCACAGCAGAACGGGCACGACTCCGGTCCTGCGCGCTCGGCGGCCCGGCTGAGGGTCTGGCGTCCGAGACGTACAACCGGTGGGTGCGCACCGCATGCCCTTGGTGAGTGCCCGTCGCAGGAGCCATTGATCCTTGCCGAAATCAGCCATGTCGAGGAGGTACGAGAGTGTCATCGGCAGAGATCTCCGGCGGGCGTGCAACACCGGAATCGGATTGGACGGCGCTGAGACAGCGCGTTCTGGCCCTGCTCGCGGTCATCGAGGACCGTGAAGCGGTCGTCCCCTTGGGCGGCGATCTCTTCGACGTCGTCATCACCGCCGCCGGACCTTCGGGCTACCGGGCAGTCAAGGCCATGACCGCACTCGAGCGCTGCGGCCCGGTGGTGGCGCAGGCCGGCAGCCCTTGGCTGTGGTGGCTGGTCCCGCCCCACACGACCTCGACGTGGCGCCACCATCCGTACGGGATCAGCGTCGGAGCGCCCGCGACCATCCGGCTGCCGCCAACTCACCGCACATCCCCGCCCGCCGACGGCGGAACCTACTGGCTGCGCCCGCCCCAGGACGGGGCGCTTACCGCCGCCGGACCACTCCGAGACATCCTCGACCAGAGGGAACCCATGCCGGCCCCCCATGCCTCCGTCGCGCTTCTCTTGACGGGAGTGCACCTCTAGTCCGCCGCGCCCGTGGGCTGTCCCTCCTACGCCCACGGGCGCGGCCTCCACCGCCCTCCGCCGAGCACCCGCCCCTGCCTCCCCGCGCGTACGGCCGGGTTCGCTGCGACGTGTGCGACCACCGACCCCCATGCCTCTCGGCGGGCTCCCCGGACCAGGAAGCCGCCCTCCTCATCGCCCATCAACCTGACTGGGGCTGGGCACTGCGCGGCAATCGCCTCCTCTCCTTTGACGACACCGGAAGCCTCGCCCCCGACGGCGCCGTCGTGCACCCGTACCGTTCCGAGGTATGGGAAGCGGCCGCATGAACATGCGCCAGATCCAAGTGGACCTCAGTCGCGCCGAACACCGGCGGCCTGGCTGCCATCGTCCTCGGATTACAGGACCGGATCCGCCGTCATCCGTACGGGGCCGACCTGCCCACGATCCGCGAACTGGCCCGCCACCTTCGACAGCGCGAGGCCCACATTCGTACGGGACTCAGGACCCTTCAGCTGCTGGGCGTCCTCGTCCTGCGCCACGGGCGGGCGTTCCGGCTCGCGCCGGGCGAGCCTCACCCCGAAGACATCGCTCTCGACCGAGACGTACGCCGCCGGGACCACCGCGTCCCCACTCGCTGCTGGCCGGCAGCCGTCAGCCGCTGTGGCAGGCGAACGGCAAAGAGATGAAGCCCCAGTTCTTCCCAGACCAGCTCGACGGCTCGCGGCCCTCCCGTACCAGGCTCTGTCCCTCGGCCTCGACGCGGCTGCCAACGCGGCCCTGCTGGAGAAGACGGCCGCCGGTCTGCTGGACTGAGGCGCCATTCCCACCTGTCCCGGGCGTCGAGCCTGCCTCGTCTTCAATGGCTCGCCACGCCTACGCCCGGGCGCGCTCAACGTCGCATGCCTGTACTCGTCACGACTCATCATGGCGCTCACCACGAGGAGTTGTGTCCTTGTGATCGCGATGCGTTCTCGGTGGTCAGAGCGATGGTGAAGGCGAGACCGAAGGGTGGAGCGTCCACTCCCGAGCTCGTCGAGGAGACGCTGCCCTCAGTACGCAGTTGCCCTCGTCGCAGCGGGGAACGCGCGCCCGTCACAGGCGTGCGGACCCTGGCGGAGAAGCCCCAGCAGACGGTGGAGGGCGCTCCCATGAGCGTACGAGATGAGCGGCGCGGCCTTGCGGGTGTGGCGCGGTGAGCCTGGATCCGGAGGTCCGGCGTGGTGGCGGGCTGCCGTTCGGGCAGGTGGTGTCGCGGTGGGTCTGTGATCCCCGCTACTCGACGAACCTCAGAACCCTGTACACGATCTTGGTGACGTACGCGGACATCGGGGCGCGGAACACCGCGAGGGGCCGGCCGTACCGGGGTGAGCTGGCGGCGCAGTTGGGAGTGTCGGTCAAGACGTTGGACCGGACGCTGCTCGAAGGGGAGTGCGCGGGGGTCTTCCGGGTGGAGCGACGTATCGACCCGTCGAATCCGGGCGTGCACGACGCGAACGTCTACCACCTGTATGACGCCGAGTTCTGGCGGGGCGAGTGGACTGATCCGCTGCCTTCGGGGCGCGCGGCGGCGGAGGCCGCGGCCGCGGTCGTCGCGAAGCGTGTGGAGGCGAAGCGCAAGGCGGGGATCGTGCCGAAGGGGGGCCGCCGCAAGAAGCCTTGCCACGTTCCTCGGGAGGGGGTGGCGTCACCCGCGACGCCACCTCGGACGAAGGGGGGTGGCGTCACCGGTGACCCCAGGGGTGGCGACATGGGTGACGCGGGGGTGGCGTCACGGGTGACGCCCAAGGTCTATAGCCCTGTCGAGAACCCCGATCGAGAACCCGCTGCCCCGTCCCTCCGTCCCATCCGGGAGGTAGCGGGCGCGTCGGCAAGAACGTCGGACGGAGGGACGGACGGGGGCGAAGGCATCGTCGAGAATCGGGCGGCAGCGGGGGCATCGGCTCGTGAGGAATCGTCGCTGACGGGTTCCTCGGTGGAGCAGGACGACGGAGGCGATCGGGATGGTGTTGCCGCACTCGGGTCCGGGACCGTCGCACGGCCCGTGCCCGTCACGCCTGGCGTGGAGATGCTGCGGGCGATCGCCGTGGAAGCGCCGGAGTGGGCGATCACGCACGCCGACACACTGAGGGACCAAGGCCTGGTGGCCACCGGGATGCTGGAGAGCGGGTTCACCGCGCAGGAGATCCGGCACGCGCTGCTGTCCAAGCCATTGCCGCAGCCGGTCCGGACCTCTGTCGGCGCGATCGTCGCCCGCCGTTTGCGCGACCTGCTCTCGGTCGGCCCCGGCGCCCGGATCCGACCGATCCCCACCCAGCAGGGCGGCGGCCACGACCTGGCACGGCGGCAACCCCACGAACCCGACGAGACACCCGTACCGGCCGCACTCGCCGACAAGCGCGCCCAACTGGAGGCGGAGGCCGCGGGGGTCGGCCGGCACCGACCTTGCGCCGGGGACGAGGGCCTGTGCCCCCGCCTCGCCCTGCCCGGCGCCGACCTGTGCGCCGTCTGCCCTGACGGGGAACAGCCCACCTGCGCCTCCGGATGCGGCCGGAGCGCGGTCGCGCACGGGATGGTGTGCGCGCTGTGCGCTCAGCCGCCCATGACCGTGGAGATGGGCGACTGTCCTGGGCGAGGCGGCCGGCCGTGCGGGCGCGCGATCGTCACGACAGGCCTGTGCCGTACGTGCAAGTTCGATGCCGAGGCGGCCAGGCTTGCCGCAGAGGCCGAGTGGGAAACCGCCCGAGACGCGGCCGTCGCCGCCGCACAGGCGCCTGCCCTACCTGACGACGAGCCCGACTGGGATGTCGAGGCCGGATCTGACCAGAGTGGGGCATGAGGGTGGCGCTCGACATGGCCAAGGCCTGTCCAGCGGATCATGCCGGGCTCATGACGAAGGGGAACAAGGCGCCGCACGGCGGTGGCGAGCTCCCTGCCCCCGGGCAGGGCAGGGGACTCGCGGTGCCATTCCCGGGCCGGACCGATGGGTCGCTGCTTGCCCAGGGCGTGGGGCGTGCTTCGCGCCCCGCTAGCAGTCCTCGCCGAATTTCACGGCGCGTAGCGTGACGGGCTGCCCGTTCAGGGGCGTACCGGCGGCCGGCTCCTGGGAGCAGACCTGCCAGTTCGACTCCACGATGACCATGCGGTCCGCGCCGGATGCGTCGGCGACCGTGAGGCTGGTGGAGGAGTCGAGGGTTGCGCGAGCGACCTTGACGGACTTGCCCTTGAAGTTCGGCATGGTGGATCCGGCTGCCGCGACGTCGCCGCCCGCGTCCTTGGCGGGGCAGGTCTCGTCCAGCTTGACGGTGCCGAAGTCGACCTTGGTGGTGCGGGGGTGTGAGCCGGGCCGGGGAGACTGGGAGCAGACCTTCCAGTTGCGGTCGTCGAACTGGTTGCGGCCACGGCCGAGGGCGTCGTGGGAGTCGAGGTAGTAGTAGCCGAGCTCCTGCGCCCTGTCCTGCGCGGACTGGAGTCCCATGCCGACGAAGCTCGGGAGCTGTGCGGTGGCGGGATTCTTCGGGGCGGTGGTGGGTGCGGACGGCGTGGCCGGAGCAGTGGTCGGTTCGGGTTCCGGCGACCGCGTGTGTGTGGTCGCCGCGACCGGGGTCGAGGGCTTGTCGTCCTTGGAGTCTCCGTCGCCGACTATCGCGCCCAGCAGGACCAGGAAGGCGAACACGCCGCCGATCGCGATCGCGACGATGGCGGCGGTCGACATCTTCTTCTTCGAGGGCGGCCCGTACGGCCCCGGGGCGGGGGGATAGGCCGGCTTCGGGTGCCCCGGATACTGCTGGCTCACTGTTCCTCGCTCTACGTATCGCATGTGATGAGCGAGTGAACATATCGTGCGTAGATCGTTGGGTGAAGAGGGGAGTGCCTCCCTCTCGTTTTCCGGCCCTCGCCTCCTTCGTCACCATCGGCTGAGCGGCTGCGACTTACCACGCCACGGCGCAGGTCGTTACCCATCCGAGACGGCACCACGGCGCTTGTGGTGAGTGTGGTGGTGAGGTCCTTACCGAAGCCTGAGGGGTCCGCCGGTCGCCGAGTCGTTCGAGGTGCAACTGATGTCCGCCCCGTCCTTTCAAGGCCTCGATGAGGCCATCGACAACCTGGTGGAAGCCGCCGGGCACTTCCTTATGGGGCAGGACCTGGACGGGGTACGGCGTACGGATGCGACGTTCTGGCGACCCGGACGGCGCGTCGTGATGAAGGACGCCGTGGGGCCGGTGCGCCGTGCGTCGTACCGGGCCGGTTGGCAACGGCTTGCTGTCCGTGTCGTGTCGCTTGCGGCAGCCGCCGGGGGAGCGTACGGGTATCTGTACGACCCGGAGGCTGCTACCGCGGCCCTCACGTACGCGACCCCCGTCGCCGCGCTCGCCGCAGCCGCGAGCGGTGTCGCGATTCGGGTCAGGGGCCGGGAGCGACGAGAGTTGCGGGAGGAGTGGGTGAGGCCGCTGCACGAGGCGCTTGCCGGGCCGCTCGGCATCTCCGAGTACACCGACCCCGACAGCTACCTGCACGTGCCCGTCGACTTCGCCGACGACGAAGCGCGGATCCGGATCGATCTCCCGCCGCACCTCGGCTTCAACAGGGACCACATCGCCGAAGTGATCAAGCAGAAGCTCGCCCTGCAGAACGTGTCCTTCTCCTGGCATCCGGCCGGCCGCGACCCGCATCTCCTCGTCCGGAAGAAGGACCGGCCGCCGACCTCGCTCGGCCTGGCCGATCCCGGGGTCTCAGATCTCCTCGCGTCCGCTCCCGAGTCCGCGCCCCTCATCGGCCTGGGCGCGGGTGGCAAGACCGTCTCCGTCGACCTGGACCACGACTCGCCGCACGTGCTGATCTCCGCTGGCACCGGCGGTGGCAAGTCCACCATCCTGCGGACGATCGCCAGCCAGTTCCTGCACAACGGCGCCGAGGCCTTCATCCTCGACTTCAAGCGCATCAGCCACATTTGGGCCCGCGGCGTCCCCAGCGTGCACTACTGCCGTGACATCGCCGACATCCACGACGCGCTCATTCACCTGCGCCAGGAGGGGCAGCGCCGCATCCGCCTCGCCGAAGAGCTCGGCGACGACGTCCTCACCAGCGAGCCCGAACGGGTCGGCCCCCGCATCGTGATCCTCCTCGAAGAGATCAACGCGACCATGGCCCAGCTCAAACGCCACTGGGACAAGACCCGAGGAAGCTGCGACCCCAAGACCTCACCCGCGATCGACGCGCTCGCCGAGATCCTCTTCATGGGCCGGCAGGTACGCCTGCACGTCCTGCTCGTCGCGCAGTCCGCCACCGCACGCGCCCTCGGCGGCCCCGAGATGCGCGAGAACTTCTCCACTCGCATCCTCGTCCGCTACACCCTCAACGCCTGGAAGATGCTCGTCCCCGAAGTCCACCCGGCACCGAAACCCACCCGCCACCCGGGCCGTGTCCAAGTCGTCCTCGGCGGCACCGCCCGCGAGACGCAGGTCCTCAACCTCTCCGAGACCGAGGCCCGGGCCTGGGCCATGGCGGGGGCCCCGGGCTGTGAAGAGCCGGTCAGGCTGCGCAAACCGGTCCTCTTACAAGCCTCCGCCGACCACCCGCCTCAGGTACGGAACGACGTCAACGAGGCGGGGACACCGTCCCTGGAGGATCAGTTCATCGGGCTGCGCGAGGCACAGTTGGGACTGGCTGGCGTCTCACTCGCCGCCCTTCGATGGGCCCGCGCCAACGACCCCGAGTTCCCGGAAGCGCGCGGAAAGAGAGGAACGGAACTCCTGTACCGCAGGGGGGATCTCCGGTGCTGGGCGCGTAACCGCCCCCGCAGCGCTGACCGAGCCGGCTGACGACCGACGTCCCTGCCCTCCCCATAGCCTGGATGGGAGATCGTCGGTGAAGTTCCTAACCACATCATCTGCGGGCGCGACCTCCCTGGACACCACCTGGTCGTTGTCGGCAGCCAGTTGGTGAAGGGTGACTGCGGCAGCGTGACGGCCACAGCAGTCCCCAGAGTTCTGCGAGCAGCTAGTCGGGGCAGCGTCATGGGCACCACGGCAGCGGTCCGTGAACGGACCCTTGGACGTCTCGCGAACCGGGTTCACCCTGCCGAACGTCGCCAGGCGCTGACGCAGTACCTGCGTCACAGCGTGGCATCAGCGAGCTGGTCGACCGAACGCGAAGCCCATGAACTGTTCGGACGCCTGCACCTGGAGCACGAGCTGTTCAGCCAGGCAGCCAGCCACTTCACCGCGGCCGGCAACGGCAAGCTCCTCAAGGAGCTGAGCAGACGTCTACCCGAAGAACCGCTCGACCTGCCCGTGCCACGCGACTGGGCGGACCTGCCCCGATGGAAACGCAAGAGCACCTTCCTCAGCGCCCGCATCGCGGCCGACCTGATGCCCGACTCGCAGGTCCGTGCCTGGGCAGACCTGGCCATGCAAGAGATCTCCAGCCTCACGACCATCCGGCCCGATTTGCCGTACGTTCACGAGGAAGCCAGCGGACTGCTCGCAGCAGCAGCCCCTGCCTTCACCACCGAGCAAGCCCGCCGGTTCCTGGCCCTCACCGAGCAGTGGCACGCGACAGGAACGACAACAGACCCCAGAGTCGGCGACCCCGACGCGCGGATCCTCCTTGCCATCGCCCGACACCACACCGGCCCGGAACGCATCGAAGCAGTCGACAGGGCATGCCAGGCGATGCTCGCCAACTACACGATGTCGCAGGCCATCCTGGCAGCGGGAGACGTTCTCAAACTGTCACCCAGTGTCGTTGCCGAACGCTGCAGTGCCGCCGCCAGCAACGGGGGAGTGGTCGCAGCCCTCGCCCTCGTCCTGGCCGGCGCAACCGCTGACGAGGCCCGCCCCTCGCATAGTCACTGCTGGACGCCACGCTCCAAAAGCCAGGTGCCGCTCCGCTGCCTGCGGCCGCAAACCTGCCCCGCACCGCAATGCTGGCAGGTCACCTGCTGACATCCTCAGACTGTGACGCTCTCGCGGAAGCCCTGGATCGCCAGGCCCGAGAACACACGAACACCGCCTACGTCCGCCAGGATGCTCTATACGCACTCAAGCCCCTGGCCGCGCGACTAACCCCTCAGCGCCGCTCGCAGCTCCTGACAACCGCCATGGACGCACTCAGAGGGCTCCTGGATGACCGCGACGCAGACGACCACAACACCATCCACCCCTACGAGCGATTCCGCTTCGACAGCGGCCCGAGCACCCTGCGGTACGCAGGCCTCAGCGCGGCATGGAGACCCCGTCAAGACCGCAGCTCTGCCTTTGCTGGCCCACCACAGCAAGGACATCGACCGTCGCATCACACACGACCTCGACACCCTGCCCCGCGAAAGCCTCATCCCACTGATCCCGAGCCTGTCAGGACACCCATCGGCGTGGGTCCGCGCCCTGGCCACCCGCCTGTGGTGCCACGTCACCGACCGACCGGATCTGACCGACCTCGGCCACCAATTCGCCCACGATCCCGCCCTCCCCGTCCGTCATACGTTGGCCCGATTCCTCCCCGACGCGCCCCCACGCTCCGCCATCCAGGCCATCCTCCGGCAGGACTGCCGCTGCACTGTACGCCTGGAGGCCGCAGCGTCACTCCACAGAAGCTGACAGCTCTGTGAGTTGTACTCCCTCCAGGACTGCCAGGTGGATGGGCCTCATCAGTGAAACGGGTCGTGGTAACTGTGTCTGTTTTCGACGGGTTGTTTTGGCCCCACTGGAACGGGTTCTGGTGGCCCCACCCCTCGTTTGGGTGAGGTCCCAGGGCTGTCCCGGGGTGGAGCGAGCGGTGTGCGAGAGACGCGGGTCGGTGACCGGTAGCGTGTGGTCCACGGAGCCTGCCCGGGCGCGTCCCCTGACAGGCATGCGAACGGGCGGGCGCGTTGTCTTTGCGACAGCCCGTGACGGGTGGGCTGCGGCCGATGTCAGGGGATCCAGTCACCGTTGGCCGGTGAATGGATCAAATGCACCAGTCGCCCCTGACGTGCCTGCCCAGCCCGACACGTTGTTGTCTATCCGGGGCACCAACGAAGACGTTGTTGCCTTCTTTGCCGGGGTCGCAGACCTCGACGCGACAGAACCGGCCGACTTCGAGCTGGAGGACGGGGTTCGGCTTGCCTCCGGGGCCCCGGCTGGAGCAGTTCGCGCGGGCAGGCTCAGGGGACGCGTACTGCTTCGTCGGCGAGGGCGGAGAGGAACGTCCAGTGGTGTATGTGAGCCTCGACGGTGAGGCCGGACCGCTCGCCGTCGGACTGCCGGAAATGGTGCGGCTGTGTCTCGTGGCACCGTGGTGGCGGGATGCTCCCGGACGGACGGCCGAGGAACTCCAGACGGTCGCCGACGAGTACCGGGAGGAGCTGCCCGAGCTCGCCCGACGACGCGACCGAGCGGCCTGGGCGCTCGGTCTCGATCCAGCCGCACTTCCGTCCGAGGCGGCAGCCCTGGCCCGGCTCGTGGAACTCTCGCGGGGACCGGTCGCAACGGCCTGCCTCGTCGTCGGATACGAGGGCGATCCGCTCGATCCCCTGTTCGGCGCCGACCCCGGCCGACCCTGATCGGCGTACCATCCCGGACCGGACCGGGCCGGACCGGTGTCGGGTCGGCCAGCCGTCCGCGGCCCGGGCCGCAGCTGACTGGCCAGCGGCAGGTGGTCGAAGTTCGTTGAGACGGATCATTCGCTCCGGGGATCGGTCAGGCGGCGGCAGCCTGCCGCTTGGCGGTGGTGCTGGCGAGGCGGAAGGACTGGGTGCGGGTCTGGATGATGTGGGCCTCGAAGGTGAGCCGGTCGACGATGGCCTGGCTGAGCCGCTTGTCGGTGAAGGTCTGGTCCCACTCGGTGAACGGCCTGTTCGAAGCGATCGCGATCGCGTGCCGTTCCTCGCGCTCGGTGAAGATCTGGAACAGCAGCTCGGCGCCGTGCCGGTCGAGCTTGACGTAGCCGAGCTCGTCCAGGCAGAGAAGGTCCACCCTGCCGTACTTCTTGATCGTGCGGCCCAGCTGCTTGTCGCTGGCGGCCTCGGCCAGCTCGTTCACCAAGTTCGCTGCGGTCGTGTAGCGGACGCGTGAGCCTGCCTCCGCGATCGCGGTGCCGAGCCCAACCAGAAGGATGGGACTTGCCAGTGCCGGAGTCGCCGATCAGGCAGAGCGGGTTGCCGGCCTGTACCCAGGCGGGCTGGGCGAGGGTGTTGATGACCTCGGGCGGGACGTTGGGGTTCTTCGAGAAGTCGAAGTCCTCGATCCGCTTGTTTCTGGGGAAGCCCGCCTCCTTGACCTACCGGAACTTGCGCCGCTCGTCCCGGTCCTCGCACTCGCTCTCCAGCAGCTCGGCCAGGAAGTCCGCGTAGGACGCGTGCTCGCGCAGGGCCTGGGCCGCGAACTCCTCCCAGCGGCCATGGACCGTGGACAGGCCCAGGCTCCGGCAGGCCGCGTCGATCGTGGCCGACGGGTCGGCCCCGCGCTGAGCGGGCAGGCCGAAGGAGCCCCACCGCCCCGTGGTCGCGGGGGCGGAGGAGGTGCTCTGCGTCATGCTGAGCCTTTCGGTTGGATAGAGAGCAACTGGCCGTAGGCAGCCAACGAGTGTTCCGGCCGGGTTGCCGGCGGCAGTTCAGGACGACGTGCGGGCAGCGAGATCACCCGCGCAGCGACGATGTCCTGGTCTTCGGGCCCGTCCTCGGCGGCAGTGGCAGTCGCGGGCGGGCTGATCACGACGGGCGGAGGTCCGCCGCCGGCGGCGACGGCCTTGCGGGCCTCGATCGCGACGAGGAACCGGCCTGGAGAACCGCGTTCATCCCCGCGATCACAGCTTCGCCGGGCAGTCGGCGGTGCAGAAGGAGGACGTCGATCAGGGCCCGGGTGCCTTCCGCCCGTCCCCTAGCCTCGCGGGCAACCGCCCAGAACGCGTCGTGGACCGGGGTGAACAGCCCGTTCTCGCGGGCCGCGGCAAGGCCGGTGGCTCCAGAGCGCCGGGCTTGGTCCGCAGGATCTCCAAGTAGTGGTCGAGCGGATCACGGAAGCCGTAGCGGCCGGCCAACCTCGGGTGGCGCACGACGATCTCGTGCCGCTCGAAGACCCAGACCTCGTCCAGGACCAGGACCACCGCCTTGAACACCTCGTTGCGAGCGCCAGCACGAGTGCGCCTTGTCCTGCCGTGGTAAGTGGGGCCCGAGACCACCAGAGCTGACTTACCACCACGCTTACCAGCAGTTCAGCGGCTACGTACCAAGCCACTGACCATGAGGAGTTATGGCCTCGTGACGACTTGGTGGTCCGGATGGTCAACGGCACGGTGAGCACCCAGTCGAAGAGTGAGGCATCGACCCAGACGAGCTCTTCGAGGAGGCACAGATGCCACTCTCCCCGCCGCGCCGCGACCGGCGCGCGCCCTCTGCCCCGGCCGGGGACCGGGCAGTCCGCAAGACCTCCGTCCTACGTGTCCGGCGTGCGGCTGTGACCCGGTTCGGAGTGTGGGCGGCGCTCGCCGCCGGGCCCGTCGCGCTCCTCGCGAGCTGCGGCCGCCCTGCCCCGGCAGCCGTTGAGCGGTCCGCCACCGTGACCCGGACCGTTCAACCGGAGACCACGATCGAGAGCGGCCCGGCCGGGTACGCCGAGCTCGTTCTCGGCTTGTGGCTGGGCGCCGGGTCGGACGTGAACGGTGCGTCGGCCCGGCAGCTGCGCGTGCTCGCGCCGTCGGTACGGATCCCGCAGTGGGGGCAGAAGGCGGTGACCGTCGAGCGGCTCGCCGCAGTGCGGACCGTGCGGCAGAACCCCGGCTGGTCGGTCACCGTCGCCGCCCAGATCACGGAGGCCGCCGAGACGCCCGAGCGCGAGAGCGCCGCCGGGCTGCGGTACTTCACGATCCCCGTCGTCCTCCAGAGGCCGGGCAAGTCAGACGCGATGGGCTTCGCCGCGGCCGGGGCGCCGATGGAGGTCGCCGGTCCGGCCGCCGGGCAGATGCCCTCCTCCCCGTACGGGAGGGCCGTCGAGGACGGTCCGCTCGCAGACAGCGTGAGCGGGTTCCTGACAGCGTTCCTGGGCGCGGAAGGCGGCGCAGACCGCTACCTCGCACCTGAGGTGACCCTGACCCGCCCCGAGGCCGGCGGCTACATCGCGGTCGAGGTCGACCAGCTCCTGGCCGACCGTCGCACGGACGGCCAGGAACGCGGCAGGGACGGCGCCCCTGTTCGTGTCCGCGCAGAGGTGACCGCGACCGACACCGCGGGCCGCAAGTGGCCGCTGTCGTACGCACTCTCCCTGACAGCCCGTGCCGGCCGCTGGGAGGTCGCCTCGCTCGATACCGGCCTCGGCGCGCCGTCCGACGGTCCGCCGCCGCCCTCTGCCTCTTCCTCCCGTTCCACCGACTCGGCTGCGCCGGGTCGGACACCCGCCTCCTGAAAGCGAGACACCCTATGAACTCCGTCGACAACGCCGTCGTGATGGCCGCCGCGTTCGAGGACATCGGCAATCACCTCTTCGGTATGGGAGAGAGCTGGGCCGAACGCGCTCTGAAGCTTTTCATCCTCGCGGCCGTCGTCATCACGGTCGTCACGAAGATGAGCCTGAAGGCCGCCATCGGCGCCGTGATCGCCCTGGTGATCTGCCTGGGTATCTACAACGCCCGTACCGAGCTCTCCGATGCCTTCAAGGAGGAGCTGACCGACGTCACCACCTCGGATCCGGCCTCCCACTCCATGGGGCCCGTGCACGCTGGGACGGGTCGGCAGGGAGCTGAGGGCGAGCGGACCGCATGACCGCCACTGCCCCGGCCCGGGTCGGCCGTACTTACACCCGGGCCCGCCTGTTTCCCTGGGTACTCGGCAAGGTCGGCGACTTCGTCCTGTGGCTCGGCCCGTACAACGCGCCCCAGCTGATCATCGCCGCCGCCGGGGTGTTCCTGCTCATCAAGACCTTCTCGTGGTGGGCAGGGCCGCTCGGCCCGATCCCGGTCGTCGCGCTGGGGGTTGCCGTGTGGGCGGCCCGGGCCAACCGGATCGCCGGCCGGGCCCCGCTGTGGATCGCCTACGGCGTTCTCCAGCGGGCGCTCCAGCCCCCCACCGGACGGATCGGTGGACGTACCGCCCGCGTTGCCCGGCCGACGTCGCTCACCGGGACGTTCCTGATCGAGCACACCTCGGCCCCTGCGCCCGTAGACCACCCCACCTCTGCGGCCACGGCCACCACATCCGGTTCCCGCACCCGCCCCCGGCCTTCGATCCGGGGCGGGAGCCCGGCCCCCACCCCGCTGCAGCAGTTGCTGCGCGAGCGACAGAAGGCAGCCGCACGATGAAGCTCCCCATCCGCCACATCGTCGACAACGTTGTGTGGTCCACCACCGGCACTGCCTGGGCGATCTGGTCTCTCACCCCGGGCGGATCCCGCTACATGGACGACCGCACCCGCGACGAGCTCATCTCCCAGGCCACGGCCCTGGTCCGCTCCCTGCCCGGCACCGCCCGCCTGTACGGGCTATGTGCCCGGCTGGATCCCGCTGAGGTCGTCGCGAAGACCGTGGAGGGCGTCGACTACCGGCGGCACGAGGCGTGGGCGGAAGTCGCCCAGGAGCGCCTGCGGCTGCTGGCCGGAGAGGACCTGGCCTCGCCGGTGGAGATGCACCGCCGGACCCTGTGGCTCACCGTGCCGCTGGAGCAGACCGGCGCCAAGGCGCAGTGGACGACGGCGGCGGCATCGGCGTGGGCAGAGCTCTCGGGCATCCTCGGCCTCGCCCCCGCGCCGGTCACAGGCCGCGAGACCGCCGCCTGCCGGGCGCGGGTCGAGCAGCTGGAGGCGGAGTTCGACGGCAGCCTTCCGCTCCGGCGGGCGCTCCCGGCGGAGATCGTGTGGATGTACCAGCATGCCGTCGCCCGGGGCCTGGACGGTGAACTCCTCGGTCAGGCCGAGCACTCGCCCATGCGGGGCAGCCACTTCGTGCAAGGAGAACTTCGCGCGCCGTCGCATGCCGACCTCGGTCAGGTGCGGCTCCTGGAAGGCGGCGACCACCAGGACGCCAAGAGCACCCGTCGGGGGAGTGGCGGCAGCCGTGCGCGGAGGGCCGGGATGATGGTCGGCCGCCGGTGGCTTCAGATCGATTCCGAGGCCGGCACCTCCTACCAGGCGCACCTGGCGCTCGCGGAGATGCCCCGGCGCTTCACCGCCGCCGGCGGTGACTTCTTCGCCGAACTCGACCGGATGCCGTTCGGTGTCGACTGGGTCGTCGACATGACCCTGGTCGAGGCCGAGAAGGTCCTCGCGGCGGTCACGAAGAAGAAGCGGGACCTGGTCGACCAGGCCGACCAGTACGCCGCCCGGCGGGCGACGGGCCTGCCCGAAGACCTGCGCGACGCCGCGGACGACCTGGGCGACCTCGGTATCCGAGTGTCGCGTACGAGCGTGGAGGTCGAGGTCCAGGCGGTCACCGCCATGACGGTATGGGGCACCACACCAGGAGAATGCGACAAGCGGGCAGGCGCGCTCCAGACCCGGCTGCGCAGCGCGAACTACCGCCTGGTCCGTCCCATCGGCGGACAGGAACAGCTCTTCACCCTCGGCCTCCCGGCCGCGCCCACGCCGCCCGCCACCCGCCAGTACGTCCAGTACCAGCTGGGCGAGGACTGGGCGATGCACGGCGCGTTCACAGGGCACACCTTCGGCGACCCGACCGGCGCCATGATCGGCTTCTCCCAGGACGTCGGCACCGTCTGCCCGACCCTCCTCGACATCGCCGACGCGCCCGTCCGCAACGCGAGCGCCTCCTTCGCGCTCGCCGGCGATCTGGGCGGTGGCAAGTCGACCCTGGCCAAGCTCATCGCCAGCTCGATCGTCGACCGTGGAGGCCGGTGCATCGCCATCGACCGCACCAAGTCCCGCGAATGGGCCCGCTTCGCCCGTACCGCGGCCGCCGGCCGCTGTCAGGTCGTCGACGCCGCCCAGGCAGAGCTGTCCATCGACCCCCTGCGCGTCTTCCCCGACCCCGCCGTCGGCGCCCGCTACGCACTCAGTTACCTCATGCTCCAGCTCGGTGTCGGCCCGATGACCGAACACGGCGCGCTGCTCAAGGCCGCCGTGAAGCAGGCCGCCGCTTCACCCTCCCCCTGCATGGCCGGGGTACTGGACGCCCTGAAGCAGATGGCCCGTGACGACAGCCCGCGCGGCCAGCGCGCGCACGCGCTGGTCGAATGGCTGCAAGTGGCCGCCGACGAACCACTCGCCGCAGCCGTCTTCGACCCCGATCTTCCCCCGCTCGACCTGCTCTCTGAGGTCTCCTCGGACTTCGTGGTCATCACCACCACCGGCCTGACCCTGCCCCCGAAGGAGGCGGCCACCAACCCCGAACTGCTGCGCAGCCAGCCCCTGGAAGCGCTCATCGGCCGGGCCGTTCTCTACCTGATCGCCGCGCTCGCCCGCGAGGCCGCGTTCACCGATCCGCGCTTCACCCTCCTGCCTCTCGACGAGGTCTACTGGCTGACCTCCTCCGCCGAGGGCCAGGCGCTGATCGACGAGATCGTCTACGACGGCCGCAAGCACGGTGCCGGCGTCGGGCTCGGCTGCCACGACGTCGACGAACTCGGCACCCCCACCACCCGCGGCCTGCTCGCCTACCGCTTCCTCGCCCGCACCGCGGACCCGGTCCTGGCCGCACGCGGCCTTCAATGGCTGGGCCTGGACGGCACCGACGAGGAACTCCTGCGCATGGTCACCACCGACCTGTCGCCGTTCGGAAAGAAGGACCGAGCCGGCGAATTCCTCGCCCGCGACCCCCGCATGAGCATCGGCCGCTTCAAGGTCCTCGTCCCCGACATTCACCGCATCACCCACGGCATCTACACCACCCCCACGACCCTGTCCGCCACGACCGCCGGGAGCCCGCGATGAGCAACACCTTCCACCGCCCCCTCGCCCAGCGCGTCGGCGCCCTGCTCGCAGGACTCGCGGTGTGTGCCGCACTCGTGGCCGCGCTGACCCTCGTGACCACCGCCGCGCCGGCCGGCTGGTGGCCGCACACCGCTGACGCCTTCGCGAGCACCCCCGCCACCCACACCACACCGGCGACCGGCCAAGTCGCCGACACGTGCGCGCGGATCGTCGGACCGGCACGGGAGTACTGCCTTCGAGGCGGCCCCCAGGCCTCATCGGCTCAGAAGCGCGCGCTCACCCCCACTGCGCTGCTCCTGCTCGTCCCCGTCGCGGCCCTCGCCACGGTCGCGGTCCGGCGCCGTGAAACGGCGACCCGATGACGCCGGGGCGCGGCCGCCACGCCGCCGCCGTCGCGGGCCTGACCGTCCTGTTGTGGGCGGTGGCCGGCGCGGGCACCGCTCTCGCCGCCGACCCGGGCGGGGGCCTGCTCGACCCGTTGAACGTCCAGACCTCCGAGGGCGCACCCCTCGACCACTACGACCTGGTCAGCGGCGACCCGACCGCAGGGGTCTCGGTACCCGGCACGGTGAACGGCGGCGGCGTCCTCGAATCCGTCCAGATGATGCTGGCCTCCGGCCTCTTCGCCGGCGCCCGTACCGTCACGGGCCTGGCCTGCTGGCTTGTCGACTGGGCCTACAAGTTCCCGGTCATCGACAAGCTCACCGGCCCCGCGCAGAAGGTCTCCGACGCCTACGAGACGAACATCCTCCGCCCTCTCGGCCTGGCCGGCATGCTCATCGCCTGGGCGTTCGTCTTCGGCCTGGTCCTCGTCATGCGCGGCCGCGTCGCCCGCGGCGCCGGCGAGATCCTCCTGACCCTGCTCATCTCCGCGTTCGCCGCCACCGCCGTTGTCCGCCCCACCGTCCTCCTCGGCTACGACGGACCAGTCCAGCAGACCCAGCGCGCCGCGCTGGAGGCGGCGACCATCACCACCAACGCCGGCAGCACCGCAGGCAGCCGTGACACCGGCCCGTGTGCCCTGGTCACCGGCCCCGCAAAGGAAGCATGCCTGCGCAACCAGGCGAAGACCAAGCCTCCAGCGTCCTCATCCAAGACGGACCGTACGAAGCAATGCGACAGCGTCACAGGCCCTGCCCGCGAGACCTGCCTGAGCGGCGAACGCCCCCTGAACGCGGCCGCGGTGTCGCAGCCGATCACCCAGACCCTCACCGACACCCTCGTCGTCCAGCCCTACATGCTCCTGCAGTACGGGCGGACGATCGAGAAGGACAGCCCCCTCTACCCGGTCCACAAGAACCTCGTCACCAAGACGACGGACAAGCCCACCCCCGACCCCGACAGCCACTGCAACCGCGTCACGGGCCTCGCCAGGGAGCTCTGCCTGCGCGGAGAGCAGGACGCCACGGGCAAGTTCGACAAACTCGGCGACGAAGGCAAGGCCGTCACCGCCTACATGGGCCGCGGCTCCTGGGACCGAGTGATCGGCGCCGCCCTCGTCCTGATCGCCGCGATCGTCATCTTCCTCCTCGTCCTGGCCATGGCCATGGCCCTGATCGCCGCCCAGATCGGCTGCGTCATCGCCGCGATCGGCAGCGGCATCGTCTTCGCCTGGGCGCTGCTGCCCGGACCCAACCGGGCCGTCCTGTGGCGATGGCTGGGATCACTGGCCGCCTGCCTGCTCACCCTCCTCGGCGTCGCCATCGCCATCCCCCTCTTCGGCCTCATCGCCCGCGCCCTGCTCGCCGACAACGGCACCCCCCTGCTGGAACGTCTCTTCCTCCTCGACGGCGTCGCCGTTGCCGCGCTGATCGGCCACCGCCTGATGAAACGCAGCGCCCAGCGCACCGGCCAGACCTTCGCCAGCCGCATGCGTTTCTCCCGCATCGGCGGCAGTCACACCATGAACGAGAACACCGCCGCGACCGCCGCCGCCTTCTCCTCCCTCGGCTACAGCGGCGCTGTCGGCTCCCCGGCCCACGCCTCCCTCCTCAGCCGCGGGGGACGTACGGGCACACTGGCCGGCTTCATGGAGGGGACCGGCGGGCCTGGCGGGATGCTGGTGGCCGCGGCTGTCGCAGAAGGCCGGCACGCCATCGCGCCGCTCGCTCTTGGCCTGCGCGCCGCACACACCGCCCTCATCGGGCCGAAGCGGCCCCCGATCCAGCCCGAACCCGTGGGCCCCGACGGACTGGTTCTGCCGCACAACACCCCAAACGCCTCCGGGAATACCAGCGCCACAACTGCTTCCCCCACCGCCGCACCCGGCAGCCCTTCTTCCACCTCATCCAGGGCCGAGAGGGAGGGGACGCCCCGCCCGCCGCTCGTACCGGCCGGAAGCCGTCTGGAGGCCTCGCTCCGCCGCACCCGGGCCGGCCGGGTCCTGGTCGGCACCACGAAGACCGCGTTCTACTCGACCGTCGGACTGCCCGCCACCTGGACCCGACTGCGCCGCTTCGGCGACGAGATGTCACGGGATCTGAACACCGAGCTCGGGCTCCAGCGCACCCACTACCAGCGAGTCGCCGACCGCTGGGCCGGTGACACCGCTGCCGCCTTCACCCCCCGGCGCAGCGAGGGGCACCGTCCCCATGCCGAGGACCACCGCTCCTACCGGGCCGCCTCGACCGGGGCACCCCGCGCCGGCCAGGCACCCCGCCCTGAGAGGACCAACACCCCCACCGCCCAGAGCCCTACGGATGCCGCTGCCACGGCCGGACCGGACGGTGCACCGCGGACCTGGCGCGAGACCTGGCGCGAGGAGTACGGCGGCCGTGACCACGCCGGAGGTGCGGAGTGAAGCGCCGCATCGGCTGCGGCACCATCCTCCTGGCCATGCTCGCCGCCCCGGTCCTGCTCGTCGTGACTGTCACCGCCCGCCCGGCACCGACTCCCGCTCTGGAGACGGTGGGCCAGGTCGCCGGTATCCCGCAGCGGATGCTCACCGCCTACCAGAACGCCGCCACCCGCCTCCCGCGTGAAGTGCCCTCCTGCAAGGGCATGCGCTGGGCCGTACTCGCCGGGATCGCCCGCATCGAGTCCAACCACGCCGCAGGCCGCACCATCACCGCCCAGGGCGACATCACCCCGCGGATCCTCGGCCCCGTCCTCGACGGCTCCGGCGCCGGCGGCAACCACACCGCCTTCCCCGACACCGACGGCGGCCGCTGGGACGGCACCGCCACCAGCGAGCGCGCGGTCGGCCCCTTCCAGTTCCTGCCCTCCACCTGGACGAGCTCCGGCCGCGACGCCAACGACGACCGGACCATCGACCCGCACAACGCCGACGACGCAGCCCTCGGCGCCGCCGTCTACCTCTGCGGCAACGGCCGCGACCTCAACGACCGCACCCAACTCCGCGCCGCGATCTACCAGTACAACCACTCTACCGCCTACGTCGACGACGTCCTCGGCTGGATCGACCGCTACAGCCAGCTCTCCACCGGCACCATCCCCATCGGCCAACCCGCCACCGGCAATGCCCGCACCGTCATCAACGCCGCCCTCGCCCAGACCGGCACCCCCTACTCCTGGGGCGGCGGCAACGCCCACGGCCCCAGCACCGGCATCTGCTGCTCACCCAGCGGAAAGAGCGGCGCCCACATCCGCGGCTTCGACTGCTCCGGCCTCACCCTCTACGCCTACGCCCAGGCCGGCATCACCCTGCCCCGCACCGCCTCCCAGCAAGCCGGCAAAGGCCGCCGCATCCCCGCCTCCGCGGGAATCCAGGCCCTGAGCCCCGGCGACCTCGTCTTCTTCGCCTACGACCCCACCCGCGACTCCACCATCCACCACGTCGCCATCTACCTCGGAAACGGACAGATGATCAACGCCCCCCGCCCCGGCACCCAAGTGCGCTCCGAAGCGCTCTGGGACGACGGCTTCGCCGGAGGGGCCCGCCTGCTGTGAACGCCCACCCCACCTCGTACGGCCGCCCTCTCCTGCTTGGTCTGGCCCTTCTTCTTGCGGGCGCCGCCGTCCTCCTTGATGGCACTGGTTCCGGGTCAAGGCCCGCCTCGGCCGGCGCCCGGCCTACGGCCACACGCACAGCTCCCTTCGCGGCAAGCCACTCGGCCACCTCCACGCGCCCGTCGGCCGACCCCGGTGGCGTGCGTGACGATGCCGCGCCAGACCGAACCGCCGAAACCCCCACCACCCGTCCCAGCGTGAGCACCCAGGCCATCCCTAGCGACCAGCCGGTCTCCGGTGACGGGCTGGCGGGTGACTATGCCATCCAGCACCTGCTCGACCGCTCCACCCCCACAGACCTGCCGCCCTCGACCGCACGCCACCTCACCCGTCTCGCCACCCGGGTCTGGATTGCCGAGGCCACCGGAAACGGCCGCTCCACCTGGCCCGCCTACTTCGCCGGACAGACCTTGCGCGCCCCCTACCACGACGTACGGGTGCAGGCGGCCGTCGCACACCAGACGGGCCAGCCCGCCGGCCACGTCGAGGTCCGACTGGTATGGGCAGGCGCGGACGCGGCGGGAGAGTTCAGGGACGGGCGGACCGCCCGTGTACTGCTAGAGCTTCACCAAAACGAGTGGGAGCCCGTCCGGTGACGCGGGACCTAGCGCCTCGCTATTCCATGGCTTTTCGTACCGATTTCAGCGAGCCCTTTTCGAATGAATCCAGCCCGGCTTGCCGAAAGTCTGTCAAGTGCCCTAACTGGCTGTGTAGTTGGGTGTGTCTTTGCGTAATGTATGGCGCATACCCTGCGGCCACATCACTACCCCGGAACGGACATCGCGCAGGTGAGGGCAAATGCCCGCATATGCCACGGGAGGCGAGAATGACCCGCACGTTCAACCGGCAACGGTGGCGGAAAATCACATTGGCGTGTGCGACCGCCGTTCTCGCGGTCGGCTGCACTAGCAATGAGTCTGCATCGCCGAAGCCACCCGCCACCTCGGTTGCGGCCACGACGCAGGAGCCGACACAGAGCGAAACCCCGGCTGACCCGGTCGAGACCGCGAAGAAGGAAGCGATTGCCACCTACCTCTCCTACTGGAAAGAGGTGGAGAAGCGCTACGCCGACAGGACCCACAAGGCTGGCGACTTGAAGGGGTACGCCGCTGCGGCGGCCTTGGCGCAGGTGGAGAACGACACCGAGAGGATGCGGAAGAGAAACACCCTTGCTCTCGGTACGGTCGCAGTGGGCAACCCGACCGCGGCAAGTGCGGACATCAACCGCAAGATCCCCAACGTCATCATCTCGAGCTGCCTGGACATCTCACAGTGGCAGGTCGTCAATGCGGACTCCAAGAAGCCAGTAGCCCTGCCCAAGGAGCGGCTGTTGCGCTATGTCATCAAGGCCACCGTCGAGAAGTGGCCTGAAGGCTGGCGTGTGATCCGCGACGAGCCGCAGGGCAAGAAGTGCTGACCCCGGGACGCCTAGCTGCTGCGGCAGCAGGCGTGCTCGGCGCCACGGTGATCTCCATCGCCCCCGTTCACGCGGACACACCTGGCGGCGAGGGCGGCACGGACTGCGGTCCCTACTTCTGCCAAGTTGAGGTTGATGTGCCAGGCACAGGTGGCGGCAGCAGCGGCGGCTCACCGGCGGCAGGCGGCAGCTCAGGAGGTGGCGGGGGCGCGCAGGACAAGCCAGCCACTCAGCCGGTCTGCACCTACAAGAAGCTAGACCCCCAGCCGCCCGCGGGCAGCTTGGACTGGGAAGGGCACAACCCCGGTGACGGAGCCGTGTACGAAGAGACGTGCACCTACGACAACGGAATGACGGAGTTCTCGCAGGTGCGTAATGTCTGGCGAGCGACACCACCCGGTGCAGTGGCCGTAGACCCCGCTGTTCTCGCCCAGCAGGCTGTCGACCAGATGACTCTGCGCGGGCCCGACATCGGCATCGTGCCGAAGCCCGGTGGCATGGGCCTGGTCGGGATGCCGGTCTACCTGTGGACCGAGCGGGGCCCGGAGACGTACGGGCCGAACACCGCCTCGGCGTCGGCCGGCGGCGTCACCGTCACGGCGACGGCGAAGGTGCAGCGGATCGTGTGGCAGATGGGTGACGGGAAGACCGTCACCTGCACCACCGCTGGAACCCCCTACAAGGCGTCGTACGGCAAACGCCCGTCGCCGGACTGCGGCCACCGCTACAACCAGCCCTCATTGAAGGGTTCGTACCACGTGGTGGCGACGTCGACGTGGGCGATCGACTGGCAGGCCACCACAGGGCAGAGCGGCCGGCTGACCCAGACCCGGCAGAGCGCGGTCGACATCCGGGTCGGCGAGCTCCAGGCCGTCGGCAGCTGACACCCGTTCCGCGATCACTTCGCATGTCGCGTCGTTTCACTCAGGAGAGGCGAAAGACCGTGAGCAAGACCGCCGTTTCCCCGGCCGCGGGCCAGGTGCCCGCACAGCCGGCACCTCCGCAGCTCCCCGGTGCCGCGGCTGGGTTCAGGGCCCGCCGTCGGCGCCCCGGCATGTACGCGCTCGCCGTCGCGCTGATCGCGGCCGGCGGCAGCGGCGGGTTCCTGGCGTTCCAGGCGACGGGGGAGCGGACCCCGGTCCTTGCGGTCGCCCGCTCGGTGCAGGCCGGCGACGTCATCAAGGATGCCGATCTGATCGAGGCACAGGTCCAGCTCGACCCCGCCCTCAAGCCCGTCCTCGCGGCCGACCGGGACAAGGTGGTCGGCAAGCGGGCCGCCGTCGCTCTCACCCCCGGCTCCCTCCTCACCCAGGGGCAGGCGACCACGCGGACGTTGGTGAAGGCGGGGGAGCGGCTGGTCGGTATCGGGCTGAAGGCGTCGCAGATGCCCGCGACCCGCCTGTCCCCAGGGGACAAGGTCCTTGTCGTGGCCACCCCCGCTGAGGGGCAGACTGCGGCAGATGAGGAAGGGAAGCAGCGAGAGCCGGTGCAGATCGCCGCGCGGATCGTGAAGGTGGGGGAGAAGCAGCCCGCCACCGGTGACACCGTCGTCGACGTCGCCGTGCCCTCCCAGTTCGGGCCGGCGCTAGCCGCCCAGGCCGCGACCGGCGATATCGCTCTCGTCGTCGACTCTCCCGGCGGTTCGTGATGACCGTCATCGCCCTGGCCGGCTTGCCCGGCGCTCCCGGGACCACGAGCACTGCGCTCGCGCTGCTGCGCACGTGGCCACTGGAGGACGGCAGGCGTCTGGTGCTCGCCGAATGCGACCCGGACGGCGGCGCCGTCCTGCCAGGCGCACTCCAGGGCCAGATCCAGGCCGACCGCGGCCTGCGCAACCTGGCGCTCTCCTCACGGACACAGGACCTTGTCACCGCTTTCTGGCCCCAGCTGATCGCGCTGGAGAACGACGAGAAGCACAGCGAACGCAACCGGCTGCTGTTGCCTGGCCTGACCTCCCCGGACCAGGCTCCGAGCCTCAGCCCCGTCTGGGGACAGATGGCAGACCTGTTCGCCGGCATCGAGGAGCATGGGCACGACGTCCTGGTCGACCTCGGCCGCTCCGGCGCCTTCGGACAAACCGGCATCCTTGCACTGCGTGCCGACACCGTGCTGCTGGTCCTGCGGGGAACCGTGCGCAGCGTCCACGCCGCGGCCACCCGCATCCCGATCCTGCGCGCCATGCTGGACGGCGAGTCCGGCCGCGGCTCCGGCGCCCTCGGCCTGCTCCTCATCAGCCAGGGACCGTACGGGCCTCGGGAGGTCGAGGCTGAGCTCGGCGTGCGGGTCGTGGCGAGCCTGCCGTACCGGCCGGAGGAAGCGGCCGTCCTGTCCGACGGCGCTCCGGAAGGGGCCCGGTTCATGACGTCGAAGCTCATGAACGCAGCCCGCGACGCGACCACCCCGATCCGCCAGCACGTCGCCACACGCCGTGCCCGGCTCGCCTCCCCGCTCGCGCAGCGGCTGCTGAAGGGAGCACCCGGTGCGCGCTGACCCCGTCTACCCCAACTCCGCCCCCGTTCCCCAGCCCGCGCCCCCTGCACATGACCCGCGCAGCTTCGTTCGCCAGACCGCCGCGCTGGCCTACGGCAGGACCGCTCCCGGGTATGCGCCCGCGAGCACCCAGGCTTTCACCCCCGGCGCCCGTGGTGCGGTGCACGTGCGAGTGGACGCGAAGGCTGCCAGCGAGATGAAACGGCAGGTCAACGACCATCTGCTGGCCGAGACGAAGCTGAACTCTGGTCTCGTCGGCAAGATTCGCGAACAGCGGGCCCGTGCCCTGATCAGCGAGCGGGTCGCCGTGTGGGGAGATGCGGCCCGCCAGGTCCGGGTGGTGACCCCCGCCGAGGAGGAGCAGCTCGCGGCTCTGGTCTTTGACATGCTGTTCCGCTCGGGCCGCCTCCAGCGGCACCTGGATGATCCGGCGGTGGAGGACATCTGGATCAACGGGCACGACCGGGTGTTCTTGAAGTACAGCGGCGAAGGTGAGCCTGTTGCGGCTCACCCGGTCGCCGAGTCGGAGGAGGAGCTTCAGGAGCTGGTGCGGGATTTGATCCGTAACAGCGGACTGTCCGGCCGTACGTTTTCCACGGCCAGTCCTGATGTGGCGATCCGTCTCCCGGACGGCTCTCGTCTCCAGGCACTGCATCCCGAGATCACCGGGGAGCGGACGTTCGTCACGATCCGGCGCCACCGGCTGCAGAACGCCACGCTCGACGACCTCGTCACGGCCGGCGCCATGGACACCACGATCGCGGCGCTGCTGCGCGCCTGTGTCCGTGCGCGCCGCAACGTGATCGTGGTGGGGGAGCAGAGCAGCGGTAAGACGACTCTGATGCGGGCGTTGCTGCGGGAGATCCCGCAGCACGAGCGGTTCGGCACGGTGGAGACCGAGTTCGAGCTGTGGGCCCACCAGAACGGCTATCACACCCAGGTCGTGCCGATGGAGGCTCGCGAGTCCAACGGTGAGCGGGTCGACGGGCGTGCGGTCGGTGAGATCACGCTGCTCGATCTGATGTACCGGGCCAAGCGGATGTCGCTCAAGCGGGTCATCGTCGGGGAGGTCCGCGGCCCGGAGATCACCGCGATGATGCAGGCACTGACCAGCGACCGGCCCGGTTCCATGTGCACGATGCATGCCTCCGAGCCGCACGTCGTCTTCGACCGCATTGCCGAGCTGTACCTGCTGGCCCGGGGCAACTTCTCCGAGCAGCTGGCCTACCGGCAGATCGCCAACGGTCTGCACTTCGTCGTCTTCATGTCCGTCGACGAGTCCGGTCCCACACCCCGCCGCCTGGTCTCTCATATCTGGGAGATCACGGGCATCGGTGAGAACGGCCGTCCCGCCTACAACGAGATCTTCCGCCCCGCCGCCGAGGACGACCTGCGGGCCGTGCCCGCGGCCCCGCTCTCCCCGCGCTCCCGGCGCCGCCTGGAGCTGGCCGGGTTCGCCACGCATCTGCTCGACCAGCCGGTCGGTCACGCCTGGACGGGGGGAGTGTGATGGGAGCTTTGTGGTGGACCCTGTGCGGGGTCCTCATCGCCGGCGGCGTCCTCGCCGCCATCGTCGCGACCATCGGTACGACCGCCCCCAAGACCGCCGGCCGGGCATCCCGCCTGCGTACGGCATGGCGCGGCCAGGGAGGGCAGAGAGAAGCGGCCCGCCGCCGAGCCCTGCTCACCATGGCCGGGGTCACCTTCGTGGTGGTGTGGTTCGTCTCCGGCGTGTTCGTCGCCGCCCTGCTGCTTGGCGCCGGTGTCGTCGGGGTGCCGTGGCTGCTCGACGCGGGCTCCGGTGGCAAGGCCCGGATCGTGAAGCTGGAGGCGCTCGCGGACTGGACGCAGCGCCTGTCGGAGATCCTGCGTCTGGGCTTTGCGCTCGAACAGGCCTTGGTCACCAGCCGCAAGAACCCGCCGGCGGCGCTCGCCGAGGAGGTCGCCGAGCTCGCGGACAAGATCAAGGCCGGATGGCTGCCCGTGGACGCGTTGCGTGACTTCGCCGACCGCCTCGACGACGTGACCGCCGACAAGGCGTGCGCCGCGCTCATGCTCTGCGCCGTCGACCCCGGCCCGGGGCTCGCGCAGGTCCTCGAGGACACCGCCGCCCAGCTGCGCGAGGAAGTCGCCGCCCGCCGCAAGATCGAGGCCGACCGTGCCAAGTCCCGCACCGCCATGCGTTCGATGACCCTCATCTGCGCGGCCCTGGTCCTGATCGGCTTTCTCATCCCCTACACCGCGCCCTACGCCACCGCACTCGGCCAGCTCGTCCTCGCCCTGCTCGGAGCGGCCTTCGCCGCCGTGCTGTGGTGGACCAGGAAACTCGCCAGCCACACACCCGTGCCCCGCTTCCTCATCAACGACTCGCGCAGCCGCGTCAAGCAGCCCGAACCGGTAGGGGAGCAGGCATGAGCCAGACCGTTCTTGTCGTCTGCGGCGCCACCCTCGGCGCGGGCATCGCTCTCCTTGCCCGTGAACTACTGCCTTCGGCGCCACGCCTGGGCCCTGTCCTGCGCCGTCTCGATCCGCCCGCGGCCCGCCCTGGACAGCAGCCGGCCACCGCCACGACCTCCCCGCTTGGTGGCGCGTGGGCCGGACGGCTTGCCGAACGACTCCGGCTTCCCCGGGCCGACCTGGACCTGCTGGCGCAGAGCCCGGAGCAGTTCGTGACCAACAAGGTCGCGCTCGCTCTGCTTGGGCTGCTCGTCCCCCTCGTTCCGGCGATCGGCTGGGTTCTGATGGGCTTGTCCGTGCCGCTTTTCGTCCCCGGCCTCGCCGGTGTCCTGCTCGCACCGGTGCTGTGGTTCGTGCCCGACTGGGCGGTGAAGACCGAAGCGGCGAAAGCCCGCACCGAGTTCGCGCACGCGGCCGCGGCCTGGATGGACCTGGTCGCCACCCGCATGGCCTCCAACGTCGCCGCCGACCAGGCCCTCGAGGACGCTGCCCGCATCGGCCACGGCTGGGCCTTCGCCCGCATCCAAGAAGCCCTGCTGCGCGCCCGCACGGAGAAGTCCTCGCCCTGGGCAGCGCTCGACGACCTGGGCACGCAGCTCAACCTGCCGGTCCTGACAGACGTCGCCGACATCATGCGCCTGTCGTCCGACGACGGCGCCTCCGTCTACGACACGCTGCGCAACCGCGCCAAGGGTCTCACCAACGAACTGTTCACCGCCGACGCGGCCCGCGCGAACGCCGACAGCGAAAAGCTCCACACCCCAGCCGCCCTGCTGGCCGTCATCGCCATGATCGCCATGGCGTTCCCGGCCGTCCTCAACATCTTCTCCATCTGACCCACCACCAGGCCCCGCCAACGCGAGGCCATCCGACCGGAAGGACCCACCGTGAAGAGCCCGCTCCTCTACGCCCAGGCCGCGCTCACCGTCACCGCCGGCGCGCTCCGCTCCCACCTGGAAGACATCAAGAACGGCGACACTGACGACCGGGGCGACAGCCCGATTTCGACCGTCGTCATCATCGTCGCCGCAGTGGCCGGTGCCCTCCTCATCGCCGGCGGACTGGCCGCCGCCTACGGCCGCGCGAACGGCAAGCTCTCCGGCATCCTCGGCGGCTAACAGCCATCCGCGACCAAGACACCATGCCGGCCATGCCCATCCGCAGCCTTCTGCCGCAGGCCCACGACCGGGACCGAGGATCCACCTCCCTCCAGGTGGCGATCATCTTCCCGGTCGTCATCCTGCTCCTCTTCGCCATCGTGCAGGGCTTCACCATCGCCTGGGCACACAACGCCGTCGCCACCGCCGCCCGCGAAGGCGTCTCAGCAGGCCGCATGTACGAGGCCCGACCCGAGGACGGAGCCACCAAGGCCCGCAAGGCAGCCGCCGACCTCGGCGGCAACCTGCTCACCGGCGTCCATGTCTCCACCTCCGGCACCACCCGCGACCGCATGAGCATCCGCGTCGAAGGCCAGGCCGTCTCCCTGGTCCCCGGACTGGGGGGCATCACCGTCAAATCCTCGGCGTCCGGCCCCATCGAGCAGTGGCGGCAAGCAGGAGGCAACTGATGGCCGAACGACGAAAGTTGCGCTTGGGCGTCCGCCTGCGCACGCGTGGCCAGCTAAGAGGAGACCGGGGCGACGTCGCGATCGAGGCGGTCATCGTCGTCCCCCTGCTCCTGGCCCTCGCCCTGGTCGTCATCGCCGGCGCCCGCCTGTCCCTGGCCGGACAGACCGTGGACGCCGCCGCCCAGGCCGCCGCCCGCGCAGCCTCCCTCGAACGGACCCCGGACGCCGGGCAGTCCGCCGCACAGACCGCGGCCGCCGATGTCCTTGCGCAGGAGGGCCAGCCCTGCACCTCCACGAGCGTCCGTGCCGCCACCAGCGGCCTCGGCGCCGCTCTGGGCGAGACATCCACCGTCACGGTCACCGTCTCGTGTCGCGTCCTCATCGGGGACCTTCTGCTGCTCGGCGGCGGACCCAGGGTGCGGACGATGACGGCCAGCTTCACCTCCGTCGTCGACACCTATAGAGGACGCGGATGACCACCACCAACAATCCCCAGGCCCACCCGCACCGCCACAGCCGCCTGGGCGGTGACCGAGGCGCCATCTCACCGTTCGTCGCCATCATCACCGTCCCCCTTCTCCTGCTCGGCGGCCTCCTGGCTGTGGACGCCTTCGGTGTCAGCCGCACCCACGAACGCACCGACGCCGCCGCTACCGAAGCCGCCCGCGCCGCAGCCCAGGCCATCGACCCCGCCAAAGCAGTCGCTGGCCAAGCAGTCATCGCCGACCCGAACGCCGCGAGCGCCGCCGCTCGCGCCTACCTCGCCCGCGCCGGCTTCCGAGGCACCGTCACCGTCACCGACGGCGGACGACGCATCCAGATCCACGCCACCGGCAGCTACCGCGGCCGCTTCGTCCCCCACACCTGGACGGTGACCGCCATCAGCTCCGCCACGCTCCTGCACGGCATCACCCAACCCACGAAGGACTGAGACCGCCGATGCCCGCACACCGCTCCCTCGCCAGACGCCTGCCCCGCGCCTTGGCCTCCCTCGTTGTCCTCGCCGCGGTCACTGCCGGCCTGCCCTGGATCCTCACCAAGACCACCGCCGCCGTATGGGCCTCCGGCATCGACGCCTTCACCCACCTACTCACCCGCACGGACACCGGCGCCGCGTTTCTCCTCGCCCTGGTCGCTGTCGGCTGGATCGCCTGGACCACCTTCGTCCTCTCGCTCCTGGTCGAGATCCCCGCCCAGCTCCGCGGCCGCACCGCACCCCGCCTGCCGGGCCTGCGCCTGTCCCAGCGCGCCGCCGGAACCCTCGTCAGCGGCATCCTGGTCCTGTTCGCCTCCAGCACCCTTGCCACCGCCGCCCCCGCCCTGGCTGCCAGCGCCCCGAGTGTGTCCGCGGCTACTGCTGCTGCCGTCCCGGCCACCACCCCCCAAACCCACGGCGCTGCGACCAACGCGGTCACCGAGAAGACCGCCGAGCAGACCTACACCGTCCGCGCCGTACGGCCGGCCGAGAGCCTGTGGTCCATCGCCGAGCAGCTATACGGGCACGGCGAGCAGTACACCAAGATTGCCGACGCCAACGAAGGCCGCACGATGGCCGACGGCACCGTGTTCCATGCCGACGCACCCATCAGGCCCGGCTGGGTCCTGCGCCTCCCGGACACCCCCGTCGTCGACGCAGTGCCGCCCGGCCCGGCTTCGCGGCAAGCCGACGCGTACACCGTGGCCAGTGGGGACACCCTGTGGCAGGTCGCAGAGGAACAGCTCGGCGATGGCGACCGCTACACCGAGATCTTCGACGCAAACAGGAACAAGCCCCAGCCTGACGGCGGCCGGCTGACCGATCCCGACGACATCCGTACCGGCTGGAAGCTGACCATCCCGCACGCAGCCGCCCCCACCACCCCGCCGGCCGAGACGACCTCACCTCCGCCACGGGCCACCGACAAGCCCGCCGCCCCCGCGAAGCCCGCCCCGGCAAAGCCTGCTCCGGTCGCACCGGTGCCAGCTCAGACTGCTCCAGCGCCGCCGACCACAGCACCTACGGCCGTCCCAGACCGGACCAAGACCCCTGCCCCAGCACAGACCCCCACACGTACCACCACCCCGGCCCCCGCGGCATCGCCACCGGCGGTACCCACAGGCCCGTCGTCAGCTGTGCCCTCCATCTCGGCCGAGCCCGCGGCGCCTACGTCCGAGGAAGCCGACGGCAGCCGGATCTCCGACATGGCAGGCATCGGGATGCTCGCCGCCGGCAGCCTCCTCGTCACCCTTGCCACCGTGCGCATGCTCCAGCGTCGCCGCCGCAAGCCCGGTCAGCTGCCTGCCCCCATCGACAACGAAGCGGCCGAGCAGACCCTCCACGCGGCCGCCGACCCCGGCAGCCTCGAACTCCTCGACCTCGCCCTGCGCACCCTCGCCCACCACGCCGACGAGCAAGGCCTCGCCATCCCGGCCGCGACCGGCGCAAGGATCACAGCCCGCACCGTCGAACTCCTCCTCCCCACCATCCCGCACCCCACCCAAGGCCGCGACGACGATGACCTCGACGATCTGCCCCTGCCAACAGAGGAACCCCCCGCCCTGGCGCCGTTCACCCTTCTCGGCCCGGGCCGCTGGGTGCTGGACCCCGCCCAGGACCTCCTCGACCCCTCCGACGCGGCAGACATCCCAGCCCCCTATCCCGGCCTGGTCACCCTCGGCACCGACCCCGACGGCAACCATCTCCTGATCAACCTGAACCTCTCCCGCGTCCTTCTCCTCGATGGAACCCCCACCGCCGTACGCGACACCGCGCGGGTCCTCGCACTCGAGGCCGCCACAAGCACCTGGAGCGACCACGCCGAGATCATCACCGTCGGCCTCGGCGACGAACTCCCCGCCCTCCTCCCACAAAATCGCCTCCGCGCCGTCCCTCACCTCGCGGCCGCCCGCACCGACCTCGCCGAACTTCTCCTGGAACAGCGTCAGCAGGCGGACGGCGACGACGCTCCGCCTCGCATGCCCTGGACCTTGGTCTGCGCCGTCGACATAGAGGAAAACGAAGCAAAGCTCCTGGCCGACACCCTCACCGCGGCCCGCGAACTGCCCGTCGCACTCGTCCTGCCCGCCCAGGGAACCGCCGGGGCCTTCGGCGCCTTCGACGACGCAATCCACCTCGCCGTCGGCACGACCCGTCCCCAGCACGTCGACATCCTCGACGCCGACCTGATCGTCCAAGCACTGCCCGAAGACGACTACCAGGCTTTCGCCGACCTGCTCCGCCAGGCCGACCAGCCGGCCCAGCCCGCCGAGGAACCCTGGACCCAGGTCCCACCGACCGCCGTGACCATCACCGACACAGGCCGCACAAACCCGGCCAGCACGCCGACCACCCCGTTCGCCGCGTTCACCGCCACTCGTCCCCTCGCCCCCGTCCCCGCGCCCGCCACCCACGCACCCGCGCCAGAGCAGGGCATCGCGGAGACGACACCGGAGAAGGAAGAGACGGACAGAAGGCCAGACACGACTGGACCCGAGGCTGCGTCCGACATCAGCATCGCGGAAGCACAGGACCAGGGCGCCGCTTCCCAGCAGCAGGCCGGTACCACCTCGCCCTCCGAGGCCGAAACGCTCCCCGCACAGCAGGCACCAGCCGCCACTGATAACGGCCGGAGCACCGGTGAGGCCGAGTCAGGCGACGCGGTCGACCTGCACGCCCCCGAGGTGCAGGTTCTCGGCCCGGTCGCCGTCACCGGCATCAAGGCTTCCGGCCACGGCCCCAAGCTTGCCCAGCTCGCCGCGTACCTCTACTTCAAGCCCGGCCCGCCCGACGCCGTCCGCGAAGCGATGGACCCCCGCTCGCCCTGGGGTACCGCCACCCTCCAGACCCGCATCTCCCAGCTCCGCAACAGCCTGGGAACCGACCCCGACGGCGGTCTCTACCTGCCGCGCGACCGCACCGGTATCTACAGACTTTCCCCCAGGGTCCGCAGCGACTGGGACCGCTTCACCCGACTTGCGGAACGCGGTCTGACCCGGGGCCCCTCCACAGGCATCCAGGACCTCGAGGACGCCCTGTCCCTGGTGCGTGGAATCCCCTTCGGCGGAACACCGCCAGCCTGGGCAGCCGCCCGCTACCAGGAGATGCTCGTTCGGATCACGGACACCGTCCACACCCTTGCAACCTGGCACCGCACCGGCCCCCGCCCCGACCTCGACGCCGCCCGCCGCATCATCCGCCAGGGTCTCGACGTCGACGACAGCGCCGAACTCCTCTACCAGGACTGGATGCTCATCGAGGACCAGGCCGGCAACCACAACGGAGTCCGCGCCGCCTACGAGGCCATCCTTACCATCAACCGCCGCCTCGACGTCAGCACCGAAACCGAAACCGACGACATCTACGAGCGCCTCGTCAAGCGCAGCGCCTGATCCGAACGGACCACGAAGAGGGAACCACTACGGCTGGGCGGTTCCCTCTTCCATCACCGACGGCTGGATGCCTCCCTCCCCATGTGACTGCGGACAAGCGGTTTCGCCCCGGAGACCCGCACCCACTGTCTAGGGTCGGTCCCGTGAACGCCCTGCTGATCGCCTGCGCCACCCTGTGGGGCGCTGGCACCGGGCTGCTCGTCCCGCGTGCCGCCTACCGACTCGCCGTGGAACCGGAGGAACCGTGGCGAGACCACTGCCCCGCCGGGCATCTGCTCGTCGGGCCCGGCCGAGGCTGGCTCGGAGGTCCCGGCCGGCAGGAGTGTGCGACAGGCACCCCGATCACAGCCCCGCTGCTCACCGCCCTCGCTTGTGCCGCGCTCGCCCTCGCCACTGGCGAGCCCCGACCCGAGTTGGCTGTCTGGCTACTCGCCGCCCCGATCGGTGTCCTCCTAGCCTGTATCGACGTCCGCGTCCACCGGCTGCCAGACAAACTGACCCTGCCACTCGCGGTCGCCCTGCCGCTGCTCCTCGGGGCGGCCGAACTCCTGCCGCGCAACGTCGGCTCCTGGCCCAACGCGCTACTGGGCGCTTTCGCTCTGGGCGGCGCCTATCTGCTGCTCTTCCTGATCAATCCGCGAGGCCTCGGCCTAGGTGACGTGAAACTGGCACTGCCGTTGGGCGCGGCCCTTGGATGGTTCGGTTGGGAGATCCTCTGCGCGGGGACATTCGCGGGCTTTCTTCTAGCCGCGGTGTACGGGCTCGGCCTGGTCCTGCTACGGCGCGCCAGCCGCTCCTCGGTGATCCCTTTCGGGCCTTTCATGCTGCTGGGAGGGTTGCTTGGCCTCCTCCTTGGGGCGCTCACTATCACGCTCTGAGCCCGCGTGGTCGCCAGGGAGTTGCAGGCCGGAGGGCGATGACGTGACGTTCACGGATGCGGGAATTCGATCGGCGACATCTGCTTTGACGGCGGCGGTTCGACGTCCGGCAGGTCACACCCTGGCCGCAAGCATTGCGAACGCCGTGAAGAGGCTGGCCGGAGAGGCTGTAGCCCGCCTGAGCGTCTGACCCAAGACCGCTGGCCCCGTACCCCCGTAACGAGCCGGTCCGCCGGTGGACGGCATCGTCGGCGACCTTCGAGCCCGAGACGTTCCTGTGGATCGTCTTCCACCCTGCGCCGCGCAAGCCCCATGGGACGCCTTCCCCTCAGGTGTGACGGTCCAGCTGGGCTGTCCGGGCAGGCGCTAGCGTGGACCGGACGACGTCCGCGAACAGAGGAAGCTCCCCGTGACGCAGCACAGCAGTGAGCCGTTCCGGCTGATTGTGACCGGAGGCGGCACCGGCGGTCACACGTACCCTGCCCTGACCGCGGTTCGGACCCTCCAAGCTCGGCTCGCCGCGATGGGCCGTGCGCTGGAGGTGCTGTGGGTCGGAACGGCGGACAGCCTGGAGTCCCGCGTTGCGGCGGCCGAGGGGATCGCCTTCGTGTCGGTCGCCACGGGAAAGATCCGACGCCACCGCAACCCGGTCATGATGCTGTCCCCCGCGAACGTGCGGGACATGGCGCGCGTGCCGCTCGGCGTCGCCCAGGCCCGCGCCGTGGTCTCCCGATTCCGCCCCGACGTGGTGCTTGCGACGGGCGGGTACGTCGCCGTTCCGGTCGGCGTGGCCGCCTCGCTGTGCAGCCGGCCGCTCGTCGTCCACGAGCAGACGGTCCGTCTGGGCCTGGCCAACCGGACACTCGCGGGTAAGGCGACGCGCATCGCCGTCTCCTCGGACTCCACATTGCCGCTGCTGTCGGAGGCTTCCCGCAAGGTGGCGGTGGTCACGGGCAACCCGGTACGCCCCGAGGTGCTGACCGGCCAGGCGGACAAGGCGATCCAGACCCTCGGGCTGCACGGCTTCCACCGCAACCTGCCGACCGTGTACGTCACCGGCGGCGCGCAGGGCTCGGAGCAGATCAACGGTCTCGTGGCCGACGTGCTGCCGTGGCTGCTGGGCGGCGCCAACGTGATCCACCAGTGCGGCCCCGACAACGTCGAAACGCTGCGCACCCGCGCCGGTGCTCTCCCCGCCGACCTGGCGTCCCGGTACCTGCTGACGGGCTTCGTCGGTCCGGAGCTGCCCGACGTCCTCGCACTGGCCGACGTGGTGATCTCCCGCAGCGGAGCGGGCACGATCGCCGAGCTGACTGCCCTGGGCAAGGCCGCCGTCCTCATCCCGCTCGCCACCTCGGCTGGCAACGAGCAGGCCCACAACGCCAGCCACCTGAACGACGCCGGAGCAGCAGTCGCGCTCCTCGGCACGGTGACGGCGGCGCAGTTGCGTGAGGCGGTCGGCCCGCTGCTGACCGACACCCGCCGCCGCGCGGACATCGCGGACCGGGCGCGCTCCTACGGCCGGCCGGATGCCGCCGACCGGCTGGTGGACCTGCTCTTCTCGGCCACAGGGCGCTGACGGGCGGGAGCCCGGGGAGGGAGGTCCGCCCCGGGCTCCCGCGCGCCGCAGCTACCGGCCGGCGGGCAGGGCCCGCGTCACTGCCGCTTCCCGCAGGCCGCGTCCTTGAGGGCGGAGGTGACGTGGCGTACGTCGTCCTTGGTTATGTACTGGTGGAAGGGCAACGACAGGATCTCCCGCCCGGCCTGCTCGGTGACGGGCAGATCGCGCCGCCACGGGGCGAAGGCGGGCTGGAGGTGGTTGGGAGGGTAGTGGACGCCGACCGCGATCCCGGAGGCGATCATCCGCTGGAAGACCTCCTCGCGGCCCTCGACCCGCACCACGCACAGATGCGGCACCGTGCGGTCCACGTCCACGTCCACCAGCGTGATGCCCTTCGCGCCGTGCAGCGCAGCCCGGTAGGCCCGCCACAGCTCCTGGCGCGTGACCTCGGTCGTCTTGAACTTGGGGAGCTGGGCCAGGCCGATCGCCGCGTTGATCGAGGACAGCTGGTAGCGCAGCCCGAAGCCCTCCACGCGGTAGGTGGTGGAGGCCTGCCGCTGGGCCTGCGAGACGACGACGCCGAGCATGCGCAGCTCGCGCAGGGTGGCGGCCTCCTCGGCGTTGCGGGGGATGACCATGCCGCCCTGTCCGCAGGTGAGGTTCTTGACCGGCCCGAACGAGAAGCACGTCAGGTCGCCGGTATTGCCGACCCGCACGGAGCCGCGGTAGGAGCCGAAGGCGTGGGCGGCGTCCTCGATCACGGCGATGCCGCGCTCGTGGAGGGTGTCGTGGGCCCCGCCCAGATCCACGGCCCGGCCGCCGAACAGGACCGGCAGTACGGCTCGGGTGGCGGGGGTGAGGGCTTCCAGGACGGCGGCCGGTTCGATGCACAGGGTGTCGGGGTTTACCTCGATGAACCGGGGCGTGGCCCCGCAGGCCAGGATGGCCTGGATGGTGGCGCAGAACGTCATCGAGGGGACGATCACCTCGTGGCCGGGGCCGATGCCGGCGGCCAGCAGGGCGCAGTGCATTGCGGCCGTGCCGGAGGCGGTGGCCACGGCGTCCGGCACGCCGAGGAACCGGGCGACTTCCTGCTCGAACTGTTCGGTGACGGCGGTGTGTCCGTACTGGCCTTCGGTCAGGACGCGCCCCACGGCGTCGAGTTCCGTCCCGTACAGGTAGGGGGTGGCGTTGCGTGCGGCGTCGGGCCGCGGCGGGGTGGTCACGATTCCTCCCGGGTGGGTCGGATGATCGGTCGGAGCCGTGAGATCGCCTTGTCCAGGGCCGCGGACACCTCTGCGGGCGACGGTCCGGCGGCGGTGATCATGCCGATCTTGTGGCCGGACTGGTCATGCGGGTGCACCAGGTCGCCGGGCTGGGCGTACAGCTCGATGCCGGTGACACCGGGGACGTTGCGCGCTTCGGCGGCCCCCTCCCACGTGACCAGTTCGCCTTCCGCGTCGAGGGGGGAGCCGAGCAGTTCCACGCCGGCGTGCGCGTTGCGTGTCTGCCTCAGATAGGCGTCGAACGGCTCGCCGAGCGCGAGTGCGATGAGCGCGCCTACGACGTTGACGCCCAGGGCGGCCTCGTGCAGGCGCGGGATGCTGTCCCCGCTCAGGCGCGGGTTGGCTTCGACGATGCGGCCCTGGCCGTCCTCGCCGAGGACGAGGTCGAAATTCGCGGGCCCGTCCGTGATGCCCAGCGCACGGCACAGCCGGACGGCGACTTCCTCTAGGTGACGGTGCTTGGCCGGGGAGAGTTGCGCCGTGATGATGCGCCGAACGACGCTCCTGCCGGCCACGAGGTGTTGGTCCTTGATGCAGGTCATGAGCGATGTGCCGCCCTGGAGGAACAGGTCGATGGTCAGCTGTCGCCCGTGGACGAATTCCTCGGCGATCACGGCCTGTGAGGCGGAGTGGGCGCTTGCGCGGGCGATGGCTGCGGGGAGGCCGTCGGGGTGGGTGACGCGGGTGATGCCCTTGCTGCCCGATCCGTCCACCGGCTTGACCATGAGCGGGAAACGCAACTCGGCGGCCTTCGCAGCGACTTCGCCCGGGTCAGTGGACGTGGTCCACCCGTAGTCGGCGACGCCGCAGGACGCGACGACCTGGTGGAAGGCGGCCTTGTCGAGGCCCGCCAAGGCTGCCTGCGGGTACACGTAGGGCATGCCGTAGCGCAGGCCCAGGACACGCCAGGTGAGCAGCGCGGCGTCGGTCGCGCCGACCACGATCCCGGCGGGCCGCGTGTCGCCCAGCGCTTCGGCGATGGCGTCCGCGTCCCGGGTGGAGACGTTGATCGCCGCGACGGCGAAGGGGAACGCGGGGGCGTCCGGGCGCATGTCGACGGCGATGGTCGCAATTCCCCGGCGCCTGGCCTCCTCGTAGAGAGGGATGTGCTCCTCCGATGCGCCGAGCACGAGCAGCGCGTGGTGCGGCAACTGGTCACCGGACACGGTCACGCTCCGGGCTCGGGGCCGCGATGCCGGCGGCGGGGACCGGGGGCTGCGCGCTCGGGGCCTGCACCACCCGGCGGTCCGGGTGGTGCAGGTACCAGGCGACGGTCTCGGCGAGACCGTCGTCGAGAGAGCGGCACGGCCGGTAGCCGAGCTGCTGGACCTTGGCGCAGTCCATCGCGTACCGCAGGTCGTTCGCGGTCCGGTCCGGGACGTACACCACGCGGCTCCAATCCGCGTCGCAGGCACGCAGCAGCAGCGCCGTCAGCTCCCGGGTCGTCAGGTCCGTACCCAGGCCGAGGTTGTAGGCCTCGCCGGGCATGCCGTCGCGCAGCACGAGCTCGACGCCGGCGCAGTTGTCCTCGACGTGCAGCCAGTTCCGCACGTGTTGGCCCTGCCCGTGCACGGTGACCTTGCCGCCGCGCATCAGGGCGGAGATGAACCGGGGGATGACCTTCTCCGGGTGCTGGCCGGGCCCGTAGTTGTTCGAGGAGCGGGTGACGCACACCGGCAGCCCGAACGTGACCGCGTACGACAGGGCGACCAGGTCCGAGGCGGCCTTGCTCGCGGCGTAGGGGACAGTCGGGCGCAGTGGCGCGTCCTCAGTCGCGGCACCGTCCAGGAGCGGCCCGTAGACCTCGTCGGTGGACACGTGGACGAACTTGGACACCTCGGCCTTGGCCGCGGCCGCCAGGAGCCGCTGGGTGCCCAGTACGTTCGTCGCCGCGAACGTCCCGGCATCGACGAAGCTGTGGTCGACGTGGGACTCGGCGGCGAAGTGCACGACCGCGGTGTGGCGGGCCATCAGGTCGGTGGCGAGCGTGGTGTCGAGGATGTTGCCGTGAACGAACGTGAGCTTCGGCGATTCGAGCGCCGGACCCAGGTTGTCCAGGTTGCCCGCGTAGGTGAGGGCATCGAGGACGGTGATCCGCTCGACGTCCTCGGCGGCGAGCATCCGCTTGACGAAGTGGGATCCGATGAAACCGGCGCCGCCGGTGACGAGCAGTTGGCGCATGCGCGTCTCCATTCCGGGGGACGGCCGCCCTGCCCTGTCGCGAGGAGCGGTCCGACCGGCTTCCAGCACACTCCCGGAGGGGTCGAGCCCGACAGGCACACGGAGGGGGCCCACAGAACACAGAAGCGGTAACGGTGTTGCTGCCCGCGGGCCTACCCTCGAAGCCCGGCCACCGGCAGGCAGGAGATCCCTCATGGCGCCGGCACCACGCAGGACCCACGAGCCGAACCACCGCCTCGGCGCGCTCCTGGCCGCGAGCGGCCGCAGCCGCAAGGGCCTCGCGCAGCGGGTGAACGAGCTCTCCACGCAGCGCGGTCAGCCGCGCGCATACACCCATACGAGTGTCGGTAACTGGGTGGACAAGGGCATGATCCCCGACGCCCCGGCGCCCGAGCTCATCGCCGTTGCGCTGGGAGAACGCCTCGGTAGGCCCGTCACCCTGGCGGAGATGGGCATGGCCGGCCTCCCCGTCGACCCGGCCGCGATGGGGTTGGATTTCCCCAGAGACCCCGGCGAGGCCGTACGCAACGCCGCGAACTTCTGGAGCACCGTGCACCGACGCGACTTCATCGGCGGCGCGTTCGCCGTTGCCGCCTACACCACCCCGGTCACCCGCTGGCTGGTCCAACCCGCCGCGCCACTGCCCGGGCACCGTGGCAACATCCAGGTCGGCCGCGCGGACCTGGAGGAGCTATGGCAGGCCGCGAGCGAGGCCCGCTCCTGGGACTCGAAGTACGGCGGTGGCAGCTGGCGCTCCAGCAGCGTCGCGGACTGCCTCCGGCACCGCGCGAGCCCGCTGCTGGTCGGCACCTACCCGGAGAAGATCGGCGCCGAGCTGTACTGCGTAACCGCCGAGCTCGCCCGGGTCGTCGGCTGGGCCGCACTGGACATGGGCCAGCACGACGCCGCGCAGCGGCACTTCATCCAAGCCCTCGCGCTCGCCCGCGCGGCCGGCGACACCGAGGTCGGCAGCCACGTGATGTCCACGATGGCACTGCAGGCCATGCTGCGCGGCTACCCGAGCGAGGCCATCGACATGGTCCAGGGCGGCTACGAGCGCGCGAAGGGATCGGCGAGCCCGCGGGTGCTGGCGTTCGCGAAGATGGTCGAGGCCCGGGCACACGGCCGGTCACGGGACCCTCGGGCAGCGTCGCGCGCCCTGTCCCAGGCGGAGACGCTCCTCGGCCGCGCACGGCCCGGCGACGATCCGCAGTGGATCAGCTACATGAGCCACACCCGGCTCGCGTCGGATGCGGTCGAGGTGTGGCGGGACCTCGGTAACCCGAAGGCGGCGTTCACATGGAACCGGCACGCCGACGCGATGCCCGAGGGCTCGTTCGCCCGCTCGGTCGGACTGCGCCTCACGGTGCTCGGGACGGTGCACCTGCAGGGCGGCAACCTTGAGGAGGGCGTCACGATGGGGCACCGGGCGGTCGACATCCTCGCGCGGGTGCAGTCGACGCGTGCGCGGGACTACGTGCGGGACTACACGACGGAGTTGCGCCGCTGGCCGAAGGAGCCGGCGGTCCGGGACCTGCTGCAGCGGGCACGCACGGAGCTGGCCATGGCCAGCTGAGCGGCCATCATCCCGGAGTGCGGCCGTCCCGTCTTCGCCTCGGCCAGCCGCACGCGGGACTGTCAACGGTTCCTGCTCCGCTCCCGGGCATACAGGAGGCGGGCAGCCCGGCGGGCGCGGGCAGCGGCGTGACGTACAGGCGTTGCGCCGATGTTGTCCAGGTCGACCCGGTACCGGCCGCCGCGCTCCTCGTAGGCCCGGATCGAGTCGCCGGGCCCGAGGAGCCCGAGCGAGGTGTACCGGGCCCTGACAACTCTGCGGCCACCACCGGAGAGGAATCCCGGATTTCGGCTTGGTGTCGAGCCGGTGCCGCTGCAGTTCAGCTCGCACGCCGCCAAGGTCCGCCGCTAGGAGCGGCTCCCCCATTCGGGATCCGCCAAGCCCCAACCCGGGTCGCGGCCGGGGTAGACACAGTTTGGGTCGGCCACCCCCCACCCCGTGTCGCACAGACCCCATCCGATGTCGCGACGCATGCCATCCCCTCCCTGTACCAGGATCCGCACAGGACCGTTGATCATCGACGCTATCTCTGACCAGGAGATTCGGGTAGCTCGAAGAGCTACTGACGTCAGGTCGCGGGATCGCGGGCCGAGACGAGGCTGGCCACAAGACGAGGCGTGGCCCCACCGTGCGCGCCGCCGGGGGCAAGTGATTCGGCGGCAGACAAGGCCGTGCTTTGTTGCGAATCAGCTGGCTGGCCGGAATGCGGCGGCGCTGGCGACGATCCCGTGGTGGTAGCGGGCGCGGGCGCGGTCGAGGGCGGTTTCGAGGTGGTGGGCTTTCTCGTCGTGGGTGTCGAGGGTGAGCTGGTGGGTGGCGGTTTCTGCGGGTTGGAGGCGTTCTGCGCGGAGCGCGAGTGTGCGGACGCGGGCGCGTTGGAGCCCCAGCGTGGCCAGGAGTTCGCGGCTGGTGGCGGAGAGGGCGGGGGTGTGGGCGGTGGCCTCGGGCAGGGTGCGGGTGCGGGTGGTGGTTGTGCGGTCGGCGTAGGTGACAGTGAGGGAGAGGGCCTGGGCGATGTGGTGGTCGGCCCGCAGCTGCGCGCCGAGCTGTTCGGTGAGTCCGAGGACGGCACGGTGGTGCCGGTCGGCGTGGAGTTCGTCGTGGTCGAACTGGTGGGTGCGGCTGAGGGATTTCGGCGCGGCTGCGGGGATGACGGGGCGGTCGTCGATGCCGTGGGCTCGCTGGCGGGCCTGGCGGCCGGCGGCGACGCCGAGGATCCGCTGGAGGGTGGGGAGTGGGGTGTCGGCGATGTCGCCGACGGTGGTGATGCCGAGCCGGCCCAGCGCGCGGGCGGCTGCGGGGCCGATGCCGGGGAGCGCGGCTGTCGGCTGGGGCCGGAGGAAGGCGGCGATGCCGTAGGGGGTGGGGTCGATGATGGTGGCGGCGCCGGGTGGGGTGCGGGCGGCGGCCATCGCGGTGATCGTCTTGTTGGGGCCGGCGGCCGCGCTGCTTTGGACGCCGTGGAGTGCGAGGGCGCGGAGGCGGATCACGCCGACGAGGCCGGCCGGGTCCTGTTTCCAGTAGCGCAGGGCGCCGGTGAGGTCCGCGTCGGCGGAGGTGTCGGCGGGGTGTGCTTCGACCTGGGGGGTGATGTCGGTCAGGACGGCGAGGAGCTGCTCGTAGAGGTCGGGGTCGGGGGAGGGGAGGTGGAAGTGGATGCGCATGAGGGTGCGGGTGGTGGTCATCCGGCGCTCCCGGGGCTGGTGTGGCCGAGGCGGTTGAGGTCGGCGGATCGGGTGCCGGCGGGCTGGAGGTCCGCGTAGGGGTGCAGGCGGGCACCGGTGGTGCCGTCCTTGAGGGTGCGGGTCGGGGGCCTTGTGGGCTGGGCGGGGGTGGGTGCGGGTGTGGTGCGGCCGATGAGGTCGAGGACGGCCTGGGGGCCGTGGTCGCGGCGGGCCGCGGCGAGTTCCTCGAGGTTCCACACCATGGAGCCGACGACGGTGCGGCGCGGGCCGCGTGCTTCGACGGTGCCGCGGACCAGGAGGAGCCCGGAGTAGAAGACGGTGTGGGCGCAGGCGTCGTGACTGTCTTCGAAGAAGGCGATGTCGACGAGACCGGAGCCGTCTTCGAGGGTGACGAAGATGACCCGCTTGCCCGAGGGGATGGGTGGGGTCTGGGTGGAGGCGCGGATGCCGGCGACGAGGACCTGCTGCCCGGGGTGCATCTGGCGCAGGTGCTTGGCATCGACGGCTCCGAGCTCCCGCAGGAGCCGGTGGTGGTGCTCCATCAGGTGCTGGCTCACGTCGATCTTGAGGATGGTGAGCTCGGCGTCCATGCGTTCGCGGCTGGACATCTCCCGCAGGCCGGTCGGCCCGGCGGTGATGAGGGAGTCGTCGAGGGGGAGCTGGCCGGCGCCGGGCCGGCTGCGGGCCTGGCGGTGCAGTTCGGTGGCCTGCAGCAGCAGGTCCCGCCGCGTCAGATCACCTTTGAGCTGGTCCAGGGCGCCGATCAGGATCAGGCGCTCGGCGATGGGCAGTGAGGGATGGGCGCGCTGCCAGAAGTCCTGCAGCGAGGTGTAGGGCTGGCCCGCGGCGACGCGGGTGACTTCGTCCTCGCTGATGCCGCGCACCGAGGACAGGGAGAGCCGTACGCCGAAGCCGGCGTCGGTGGCTTCGACGGTGTAGGCGGGCTGGGAGGTGTTGATGTCGACGGGCAGGACGGGCACGCGGTGGCGTCGTGCGTCGGAGACGATCACGCGCAGCGGCCACATGCCCGGGTCGTGCTCGAGCAGACCGGCATACAGGGCGGCGGGATGGTGGGCCTTGAGCCAGGCGGACTGCAGGGCGGGGACGGCGAAGGCGACGGCGTGCGCGCGGCAGAAACCGTAGGCGCCGAAGCTGCTGACGATGTCCCAGACCTCGTCGAGGACGTTCGGGTTGTAGCCGCGGGCGCCGGCCTTCTCCCGGAACCACGCCTCCAGGCGCGGTAGGCGTTTCTCGTCGCCGAGGACACGGCGGGCGACCTCGGCCAGGGCCCGGTCGCAGCCGGTCATGACGGCGAGGATGTCGATGATCTGCTCGTGCCAGATCGTCACCCCGTAGGTGTCGCGCAGGACGGGTTCGAGGTCGGGGTGCGGGTAGGCGGGGGCAGCGCCGTGGCGGGCGGCGATGTACATCGCGGGCATGCCTCCCTGTACCGGACCGGGTCGGAAAAGGGAGATGTCGGCGATGACGTCCTGGGGGTCACGGGGCTGCAGCCGGCCGACGAGGTCCTGCTGACCGGGGGACTCCAGCTGGAACATGCCGATGGTGTCGCTGTCCTGGATCATCTTGAAGGCGAAATGGTCATCGAGAGGGACGTGGTCCGGGTTGTCGAGGTCGATCTGCCGGCCCGTGGTGCGGCGGATCTCCGCGACGGCGTGCGCCATCGCGGACTGCATCCGCACCCCAAGGACATCGAGCTTGAGCAGGCCGAGGTCCTCGACGTCGTCCTTGTCGGCCTGGACCATCGGGTACTTGCCCTGCGCGGTCGGCTGGACCGGGAGGCGCTCCAGCAACGACGCGTTCGACAAGATCACCCCACACGGATGCATCGCCATCCCGCGCGGCAGCTTGTCGAGCCCCTCCGCCAGCTCCCACAGCGGCCCGTACACGCCGGCCTCGGCATGCAGATGGCGCAGCTCGGGCAGCTCGGCGAGCGCGGAGCGGATGTCACAGGCCCGGATATGCGGAAAGGCCTTCGCGACCCGGTCCACAATATGCGGCGGCAGGCCGAGCGCGAGCCCGGTATCCCGCAGCGCGTGCCGGGCACGGTAGGTCTCCGGCATCCCGGTCACCGCAACCCGCTCGGCGCCGAACCGCTCGAAGATCTTGTCGTAGACCTCCAGACGGCGGGCCGACTCCACATCGATGTCGATGTCCGGCAGCGACGCCCGCCGCTCGGACAAGAACCGCTCGAACAACAGATGGTGCTCCAACGGGTTTGCGGTGGCGACGAACAGGGAGTGGTTGACCATGGATCCGGCGCCCGAGCCACGGGCCGCGACCCGGATACCCATGTCCCGGGTGTCGGCCACGACCTGCGCGACCGCCAGGAAATACGGCTCGTACCCGAGGCGGCCGATGATCCCCAGCTCGTACTCCAGCTGCTCGACCGAGCGCCGGTCAGCGGCGAGACCGCGGGCCACCATCCCCGCCTCACACCGCTGCCTCAGCAGCCGCATCGCCCCGCCCGCCCCGGCCTCGGCTCCCACGACCGTCGGCTCCGGGAAATGCGGAGAGCCAAGACCCAAGTCGGCGACCGGGTCGACAACACAGGACTCCGCCGTCCCAAGCGTCTCGGCCAGCAACACCGCCGCACGGCCCGGCCCACCGCCGGCATCCGCACAGACCCGCTCCGCCACCACCGCCATCTCCTGCGGCCCCTTGAGCCAGCGCTCACCGCAGTCCAGACGCCGCCGGTCAACCGGCCGCAGCAGCCGCGCCGCATCCAGCACATCCGCGAGCCGACGCTGACCCGCATCGGCGTAACGCACCGCGTTCGCGAGCACCGCCGGAATACCGAGCCGGTCCGCCAGACCGACCGTGTGCGCGGCCAGCCGCCTCGAGCCAGGCCCCATCCCCGCAAGACCCCACGACACCGCCTCCAGCCGAAGGCCCGCGCCCGCCAGCTCCCGCCACGGCTCAAGCAGCCGCTCGGCGACATCGGCCCTGCCCGCTGCAAGGGCGCGCACCGGCTCGGAAGCCGGGCCCAGCATCACCACCAGGTCCTCGTCCGCGAACTGCCCCAAGGTGTCCCAGGACGCAGTCGGCACACCTCCCGCGAGGTGAGCGGCGGAAACGATTCGGCACAGGCGGGCCCACCCGGCGGCTGACCTGGCCAGCAGCGTGACCCGCAAGGGCGCCTCGACGACGTGGGCGCCACCGCGGACCGGAGTCCGCCGCCGAGCCGGCATCCGCGGGGCGGCCGACAGGTGCGGCGCCACGGCCAGGTCCACACCGAAGACGGGGCGGACCCCGGCGGACATGGACGCCTTCGCGAAGCGGACCATCCCGGTGACACTGTCCCGGTCCGTCAGCGCCAGAGTCCTGATCCCGCGCTCCGCGGCCCGGGCAACCAGGTCGCCCGGGTGGGAAGCGCCGTAGCGGGCGGAGAAGCCCGAGGCGACATGAAGGTGCACCCCATCACCCATGACAGCCTCCGCCTAATACCCCCAAACCCGCACTAACCTCTTGGTCAGACTTCCACCGTACCGAACAGGTATTCGAACACGCGAGCGCGCGCGTCCGTTGGTGTGGATTTGAACGCTTGTTCTATCTTGGAGTCGCGGTGCTCACCGCGATGCCGCGAAGGAAGCGACCATGATCACGCCCGCCCCCACCAACCTGCCGACCCAGCAGTGCCCGCCCCAGCTCCTGGGTAGATGTGCTCGGTGCCAGGCCCCGTGCCATCGCTACGGCCATGGAGGCAACCCGCTTTCTCTCCGGGTGGGTCTGCTGTGGTGTGACGTGCGGTGAGGTGGGTTCGTTGAGCTCCTGGGACTCGTTCTCGGGGGGTGTGGCTCTGCGGCGGGTTGTTGCACGACTCGTGGCAGGAGATGCGGATGCGGGCGTTCCCCGTGGTGATGCCGTCCGGTCAGAAGTACTGGACGGTGCTCGATGACGACTTGGAGGTCGTCCCTGTTGTTGATCAGTGGCTTCGTACTCTGCGGTTCGGGCGGGACCGGGCGGAGCTGACGACGAAGGCGTACGCCGGCGGCGTTGCGCTCTATCTGCGGTGGTGTGCCGCGACGCGCCGGGAGTGGACCGCGGCCGGGCAGGATCTCGGTCTGTTCATGATCTGGCTGAAGCACACTCCCGTACCGCGGGACGGGGAAGCGCCGGTGATTCAGCCCGGCCCGGGTGGGAAGCCGGTGCGGGGCGAGCGGCGGATTAACAGGGTGCTGGTCGCGGTGCGGGGCCTGCTGGCGTACGCGGTGTCGGTGAGGCAGGCGCCACGGTCGGTGCTCGGGCAGATCTACGAGCTCGCGGACAGCCGGGATCTTCCGGCGGAGGCCCAGGGCGAGGACGGGGGCCTGTTCTACCGGCTTCGGCCGGTGCACTGGCTGCGGGAGCCGGAGACACGGATGGATCGTGCTCAGGACGCCGAGCTGGTGGCCATGTTCACCGCCGCCCGCAGCGCGCGGGACCGGCTGGTCGTCCTGCTGGTGGGCCGGGTCGGTCTGCGCCGGGGGCAGGTGGCGGGGCTGCGTCGCAGCGATGTCCATCTGCTTCCGGACTCCCGTGTGCTGGGCTGCGACTACCCGGGGGCTCACGTGCACGTGAAGCGGCGGGAGAACGCGAACGGGGCTTGGTCGAAGTCGCGGCACGCGTGGGTGGCGCCGGTGGACTTCCTGGTGGTGTCCGCGTGCGATCTCTACTACGAGGAGCGGTTGCGGCTGCTGGGGGCGGGCGGAAGCGACTTTCTGCTGGTGAACCTGTTCCGGGGGCCGCTGGGCGCGCCGATGTCGCCGGAGGCGGTCGGGGAGGTGTTGGAGCGGCTCGGCGTTAGAGCCGGGCTGGGCAGGCGGGTGGGTGCGCACATGGCGCGCCGGGCGTTTGCCTCGAATGCGGTCGATGCCGGGGCTGCGGCGGATGAGGTGCAGGCGCTGCTGGGGCAGAAGTGTCTGGACTCGCAGGCGCCGTACCTGTTTCCGGACCCGAAGCGGATCAGGGCGGCGATCGAACGGGTGCCGTCGCCGCGCGGGCTGGGCGGGCCGGGGGCGGGCCGGTGACGGCCGCGCGTGCCGCCGTCGCACCGAGCTGCGGAGAGCCGGCCGAGGATGAACGGCTGGGACAGATCCTGCGCGCCCTGGACGAGGACTTTCTGCGGGTGCTGGGGTGGGACTGGGAGCGGCGGGTGATCACCTGGCCCCGGCAGCATCCGGTGATCGGGCTGCCGGACTGCCCGGTCCCGGCCTGTCCTTCCGCGATCACCGTGCTGACCCACCCGATGTGCGGGGGCTGCCTGGAACGGTGGCGACTCGGACCCGAAGTGCCGCTGGACGAGTTCGTGCTCGTGCCGAAGAAGGTCAGCCGCGGGGTCGGCCAGGAGCCGTGCGCGGTCATGGACTGCGGGCGGCCGCGCGACACCGTCGCGGGCCGGCTGTGTCTGGCCCACCGGGACCAGTACGCCACAGCGGAGTGCCGCGGGCTGGACCTGGAGGCGTTCCTCGCTCACTCGCGGGTGAGGGGGCATGCTGCGCCAGGGCCGTGTGAGGTGGTGGCCTGTTTCCTCGCCCGCGCCGGTGGCCAGCCCCCGTACTGCAAGGCACATGTCCAGCGCTTCTACCGGGCCCGGCGGGTGCCGGGGTTCGACGAGGCGCACTGGCGCCTGACGGACAAGGCGATCTGCACCACGCGCGAGGCGAGTCTGCGTGGTTTGCCGGACCGGCTCGTCGCCGAACTCCTCTACGGTCTGATGATCCGTACCCAGGAGGGATTCCGGTCCCGCCCCGAGTGCCTGCGTCCCCTCTACGACCGGCTGCGCGCCCATCAGGTGCGCCGGCTGGACGAGGTGACGGACGCCGCAGCACACGGGAACCACCGCGAGCAGGTGACGATGGTGCAGGCCTGGCAGCGTGCTCTGCGGCTGCTGGACATGACTCCGGAGACCGAGCGCGTCAAGGACGTGTGGGACATGGCGGTCTTCGGCTACACCGGCCGTATCTCGTTCGTGCCCATTTTGCAGGAGCCCTTGCGGGAGGCGATGAAGGTCTGGGTGTACGACGATCTGCCCCGGCGCCGGAACAGGAACGCGGTCCAGCACATGCGCGCGGTCATCGCCGCCGTCGGCATGCTCTCGGAGAGCCTTCGGGTGCAGCGTGAGGACCGCGGCGCGGTGCCCGCCGCGTGGGGCCGCAGCGACATCGTCGCCTTCACCAACCGCCTGGGCTACTTCACCTCGACCGGCCGGCTCAGCGCAGCCCGGAGGCTGACGTTCACCCGGTTCGTCCGCCGGGTCCTGGCCCGCTTCCGCGCCCTTGGTCTTACCGCGGCCGGGCAGCTGCTGGAAGGGATGCCGGCCGACTTCGCGATCGCGCCGGAGGACATGCCCGACGAGCCCGCGGACACCGAGGCCGGCCGGGATCTGCCGGAAGAGGTGATGCGTGAGCTGTGCGCCCGGCTCGACGACCTGGAGGCCATGAGCGGGATGGAGGTCCGCGTCGCGACCGAGCTGCTCATCGACACCGGCAGGCGCCCCGACGAGATCTACACTCTCGCTTTCGACTGCCTGGGGCAGGACTCCGACGGCTCCGATGTCCTTGTCTACGACAACCACAAGGCTTACCGGCTCGGCAGACGTCTGCCGATCGGCGCCGAGACAGCCGCGGTCATCCGGCGCCAGCAGCAGCGCGTCCGCGACCGCTTCCCCACTGCGGACTCCGCAGTTCTGCGGCTCCTGCCACGGTCCAAGGCCAACCCGGAAGGCACCAAGCCCCTGACCGACATGTCGAGCCAGCACCGGGCCTGGGTGAACTCCCTGCCCGACCTGCTCGTACCGGTCGTCGTCACCGAAGGGGATCACCGCATCACCCGGCTGACGCCGTTCGACAAGATGCGGATCTTCCCCTACGCCTACCGCCACTGCTACGCCCAGCGGCACGCCGATGCCGGCGTCCCGGTCGACGTCCTCAAGGAGCTGATGGACCACCGCCTGGTCAGCACCACCATGGGCTACTACCGCGTCGGCGAGGAACGCCGCCGCGAAGCCGTCGACCGCGTCACCGCTCTGCAGTTCGACCGCCACGGCAACCGGGTCTGGCGCACCGCGAAAAGTCTCCTCGACTCGGAGCACGTCCGCCGCGCGATCGGCGAGGTCGCCACTCCCTACGGCGTGTGCCGCGAACCCTCCAACGTCGCGGCCGGCGGCCACGCCTGCCCGCTCCGCTTCCGCTGCCTGGGCTGCGAGCACTTCTCCACCGACATCTCCTACCTCCCCGATCTCCAGGCCCACCTCGCCGACCTGCTCCGCAGCCGCGAACGCCTCATGTCCGCCTTCGAAGCCGATGAGTGGGTCCGTACCCAGGCCATGCCCTCCGAGGAAGAGATCCGCCGCGTGCGCCGCCTGATCGAACGCGTCCGCACCGACCTCGACGACCTCACCCCCGAGGATCGCGCCCAGATCGAACAAGCCGTCACCCTCGTACGCCGCAACCGCACCGTCCACCTCGGCATGCCCCGCGTACACCAGCCCCTGCCCGACGTCCGACCGGCGAGGAACCCGACGTGACCACCCCGATGGACGCCGGCCGCCATGTCGGCACCGAACGACGACGGCGCCGCGTGCAGGACGCCATCACGACCGCGATCCGCGACGGCACCCCTCTGACCACCTCCGCCATCGCCCGCGCAGCAGGTGTCGACCGCACCTTCCTCTACCGCCACCGCGACCTGCTGGACCACCTCCACACCACCAGCCGCTCAGCCGCATCACCCGGAAACGCAGACGTCACCACGGCGTCACTTCGAGCCGACCTCGCCAACGCCAACGCGCGCGCCACCCGCCTGGCCTCCCGCGTCACGCAGCTGGAGGAAGCCTTGTCCAGACGCCTCGGCGAAAAGGCCTGGGCCGAATCCGGGCTGGGAGCCAGCGCCGATGTCGCCGAGCTGAAGACCACCATCACGCACCTCGAACAGCGCAACGCCGAACTCGCCCGGCAGATGGAGGAACAGGAGGCCGAACTAGAAGCGGCACGCGCGGCGAACCGGCAGTTGACGCGAGCCCTTAACCACAAGGAATGAACGACCATCCCGTTGGCAAGGGCCGCTGAGGCCGTGACCAGACCCCCGCACCGCTGCGCGCGGCGGGAAGCATGGTCTCGTGCTGTACGACCCCCACCGGACCAAGGACGCCCCCATCGCCGACGTCCTCCTGGGGCAGGACGGCCCCTTCCGCCGTCGGCCCGCGCCCGACGAAGACGACGCCGCCGTCCGAGACATCGAGGAGCCGGGCGCCATGGTGCCCGCGCCCCGGGATGAGAGCGGGCGGTGACGCTGCGGCGGTAGGTCCTGGCCGCATTCAGCTTCAGCTCTACCGACACGTCACCGTTCCTGGAAAACAACCGCTGTTCCTGGTTCTCGCCTGCGTAGCCAAGCGGCAGATGGCGGCGTCCTGGATCGCGGAGACAGTCTCGCGGGCCTGGGCGCCGTAGTTGGCGAAGGCCGCGTCTCGGCGTCAGCGGATGCGGGATGAGCCTCGGCGGGACGCTGGTGGGCGGGCCAACGGCGGCGAGGTGCGCGTCGAAGGACGGCGCCCATACGTAAGTAAGCGCTCTGCTATGTCGACTCACTCACTTATGGAGTAGAGAGTCTCATATGAGACGAATTGGATACATTTTCGGTCTGCTGTGCTTCCCTTCCCTGGAGAACCTTCATGCGTCTGCAACCCCGTCAGCTCACCCTGGGTGCCGCCCTTTTCGTCCTCGCCGGGCTGGGGGCGCCCGGAGCGAGGGCCGATGTCCCGACACCTGCCGCTGATACGTCGGTGATCACTGTGAGGACCGGAGGGGACCGGACCGGTGACACCGGGGTCATCCCTCTTGCAGGGGTGCGGCTGGCCCTCTTCGCGAACGAGGCCGATGCCGAGCCGGTCGCGGGTGCCTGGGCGCGGTGCACTTCCGACGCGGACGGGGACTGCAGCTTCACCGTGCCGGACACGGGGAGCGGGGGAGCGAACGCCGGGGTCCGGTTCTGGGTCCGTCAGCTGCCCGGCGGGGTGCCCGCGGGCTGGTTCGCCAACCCGTCGCTGCGTACGGGCAAGGGCAGCGGCTCGGGCTCGGTGGAGTCGGTCTACCAGTTCCGTACACCCGCCCTCGAAGGCGGGGAGACGTATTCCTCCCTCACGGACTTCATGCGCAGTACGGACTGGGCGGCGGTGCCGTACGTGGCTTCCGGCGGGATCTGGCAGCAGTCCAGGGTGAACCCGCCGCTGCCGTCGGCCTGCGGCCTGGACGTGGCGGTCGTCCTCGACCTGTCGGCATCGGTCGGCAGCGCGCTGCCGGACCTCAAGGCGGCGACCGACCGACTGACGGACACGCTCACCGGCACGCCCTCGCGGCTCGCGCTGTTCTCCTTCGACCGGAACTCTCCCAGTACGGGCACCACCAACCATCCCGCCCTCATGCCGGTCTCCACCAAGGACGGCGCGCAGGCGTTCAAGGGCCTGTACCAGGGGTGGACCCTCGGTTCCGGGACGAACTGGGACCAGGGGCTGAACGCGGTCGCGCAGTCGGCTCCGGATTACGACCTGGTGGTCGTCCTCACGGACGGCAACCCGACGCGTTTCGCCAAGCCGTACACGGGCGACGGGACCAACACCCACTTCGCGGACGTCGAGGGCGGGATCTTCTCCGCCAACGCGGTGAAGGCGAAGGGGTCCAGGGTCGTAGCCGTCGGCGTGGGCAGGGGCGTCGAGGGGATCTCGGGGATCAACCTGAAGGCGATCTCGGGCGAGGAGGCCTTCGATCCGGCGGACCCCGCGCCGCAGACCGCCGACTACTACCAGACGACCGACTTCGCGGCGGCGGGCGAGGCCCTGAGGAACATGGCCCTGGCGCAGTGCGAGGGCACGCTGTCCGTCATCAAGCAGATCGTGCCCGAGGACACGGAGGGCGAGGACGTCACCGGCGCCGAACCGGCGGGTGAGGGATGGCAGTTCGACGCCTCGACCACCACGGCCGGGATCGGCGGGCTGCCGGACACCGAGACCACGGTGAGCGACGGGACGGGCGGGGTCGTCTTCAAGCCGACCTTCCCGGCCGGGACCACGGATGCCGACGTCACCGTCACCGAGGCCCAGCAGCCGGGCTACGAGCTGGTCACTCAGGGTGCGAAGAACGCGGTCTGCACCAACCTCGATGACGGCGAGCCGGTGGACGTCACGAACACGGGGACGGCCTCCGCCCCTGCCTTCACGGTGGACGTGCCGCGTCTGGCGGCAGTGAGCTGCGTCGTTCACAACCGGCCGGTTCCGACCGAGCCGACACCTACCCCGACGGAGCCCACCCCGACTCCGACCGAGCCGACACCTACACCGACGGAGCCCACCCCGACGGAGCCGACGCCTACACCGACTCCGACCGACCCGACGCCCACGCCGACCTCGTCGGAGCCGACGCCTGGACCCACGCATCCGACGTATCCGCCGAACCCGCCCGGTGGTTACGGCGACGAACTGGCAGAGGCCGGTAGTGCCCGCGCGCAGTCGCTCGGACTCGTCGCTCTGTTTCTCGCCACCAGCGGGTCTTCGCTCGCGGCATGGAAGCTGCGCCGACGCGGCAGGTCCGCCCTCTAGGTGTATTGATCACGAGCGTTGCTCACACGGGTGAGGGACGCTCGGGTGGACCCGAAGAAAACGGCCTGGGCGGCCAGGGGATGCGCCTTGTCCGTCTCCCGGTGGTTCGGCCCGCGTCCGGACCACCGGGAGACCGCTGGTCCGGAAAGGGGCTTCGGACCGACTCGGTCCTCACCTGGCCCCGTGCTTCTACGGGACCAGGTGGGGCAGGCCCGCGGAGGCGAGGACGCCGGCCCGGTCGATGGCGACGCGTCCTTCCTTGAGGACGGCGTGCAGCTGGGCGGGGTCGGCGAGGGAGTCGATGTCGTCCAGGGGGTTCGTGCCGCAGACGACGAGGTCGGCGGCCTTGCCGGCGACCAGGCTGCCGGTGGCGTCCCCCACCGCGCACAGATCGGCCGCCTCGGAGGTGGCTGCCCGGATGGCCTGGAGCGGCGTCATGCCGCCGATGCGGACGAGGAGTCCCAGCTCCTTGAGGTTCTGCCCGTGGGGGGCGATCAGGCCCGCGTCGGTTCCCATGGCGATACGGATCCCGGCCTGCACGGAGCGGGCCACGCACTCCTGGGCGACCCGGTGCCAGTGCACGGCCTTGGCGTGCACGGCCGCGGGCACGGTGGACGGGTCGGGGTCGTGCATGGTCTCCAGGAGGGTGGGGACGAGGAACTGGCCGCGTTCGGCCATCTCCGCACGCAGCTCGTCGGTGAGGGCGTAGCCGTGCTCGATGCTGCGGACGCCGGCGCGGACGGCCGCGGCGATGCCGGGTTCCCCAATCGCGTGGACCGCGACGGGAAGGCCGCCGTAGGCCTCGGCCTCTTCCACGGCAGCGCGGATCATCTCGGGCCGCAGTCCGAGCCATTCGGGCTGGTCGTGCGGGGAGGTGACCCCTCCGCTGGCGGCGAGCTTGACGCAGTCGGCGCCGGCGGCGACGAGTTCGCGCACGCGGGTGCGGAGGTCGTCGACGGTGTCCACGATGCCGGGAGGGCTGCCGGGGAAGGCGACGGCGGTGGCGAGGGCGTCGATGCCGCTCGGGAGGCGGAAGTCGGCGTGGCCGGCGGTCTGGCTCAGCATGCTCACCGCGACCAGGAGCCGCGGTCCTGCGATGCGGCGTTCGGCCACGGCCCGCCGGAAGCCCGCGTCGAGTCCCATGAGGTCGCGTGCCGTGGTCACCCCGTTGTGCAAGGTGACCCGGAGCCTGTCGATCACCTTCAGCGTCCGGTAGCTGACGGGTTCGGCCGCACCCGCCAGCGGGCTCTCCACCGGGCCCGGCAGGGCGAAGTGCACGTGCGCGTCGATGAACCCCGGGCATACGGTCCGCCCTCCGAGGTCCACTCGGGTCGCGCGGCGCAGGTCGGGGTCGTCGGGGGCCTCGCTGGCGGGACCGCACCAGCGGATGGTGGGCCCCTCGATCACCAGGACCCCGTCGGGGACCGGCGGGGCGCCGGTGCCGTCGACGATCCGGGCGTTGTGCAGCACGACGGGGAGGGAAGACACGGCAGTCCTTCAGGGTCCGAGCGACGGTGTGGCGATCGTGCCACGCGGCGCAGGCCAGATCACGGAGCCGCTCGGCAGCGAGAAACGGCCTTCCGGTTTCCCCTCACAACTTTTACTTGGAAAAACCAAGTGCGCTGGATACCCTGCCACTCCATGACCGCAGGTAAGGGAAATGACGGGTACGAGCTCTCCACGGATCCTGACCGCCTCGATGTCGAGCTCGTGCACCAGTGGCTTTCAGCCGATGCGTTCTGGGCTCTGGGGCGGACCAGGGAAACGGTCGAGGCGTCCATTCGAGGCTCACTGAACTTCGCCGTCTACGACGCCGACGGCAGCCAAGTCGCCTACGCTCGCGTGGTCACCGACCACGCCACCTTCGCCTGGCTCTGCGACGCTTATGTGGAACCCACCCACCGCGGCAGAGGGCTCGGTACATGGCTGGCGAAAGCCGTCCGCGACCACCTTGCTCCTTATCGGCTCAAGCGTGTCCTTCTGTCGACCCTCGACGCCCACGAGGTCTACGCGAAGGCCGGATTCGCTCTCGTGCCGAACCCCGAGAGCTTCATGCTCCTGACCCACGACGGCGCCGAGGGGTAAGGGGAAGGCACGGGCCGCAGAAGTGGACAGGGCATGGGTGCCGCCGGCCGCCGGGGCGTGCGTCCCGGTGCGCCGCTCCCGGCCCACCGCGTTGGGGTCCACACCAGGGCCGTGAACCTGTACGCCCTGACTGTGACCAGGCAGGGTGGACTGTCTCCTCCCTTCTGCTTCTGCCCACGTCGGTCGTTCGGGGCGGACCGGGCTCCGGTTCGCTCCGAGCGACCGGCTTCTTCGTCCGGCTGGACGGGAGGGAGGCTCAGGTGAGGGTGAGGAAGAGCTTCTCCAGCTTGTCCTGTGTCATGGGCGGGTTCCCGGAACCGTCAGCGAGACACTCACGCATCCCGCTCGCCACGATCTTGAACCCGGCCCGGTCCAAAGCCTTGGAGACGGCTGCGAGTTGGGTGACGACGTCCTCGCACTCTCTGCCGGACTCGATCATGGCGATCACCGCCGCCAGCTGCCCCTGCGCTCGCTTGAGACGGTTCAGGACGGGCTTCATCGATGCTTCGTTCACCTGCATGGGAATTCTCCTCCTCCCCCCCATGGGATACGCCTGAGGACGTGCCCTCGCGTTATCTCGGCGCCGCGTCCTGGCGGACGCGGGGTACCGGCTGTGGTCGTGCCGTCCTTGACCGCCTCCGGAGTCGGACGGTGACCGCAACGCTTGCCGTGCCGCCCAGGACCGCCCAGGTGGCCGGGTGGGTCCACAGGCCGGAGTCGAGCTGCTGGGCGAGGACGAAGACGCCCATGACGACGACGAACCAGCCGAAGGACTTACGTAGCGCGTCCTGCGGGATGCGTCCGGCGAGGCGGGCGCCGATCAGGCTGCCGGCCACCGCCGCCACGGTCACGGTCAGGGCGATGCCCCAGTCGATGGACACCCCGGAGAGGTGTCCGGCGAGTCCGGCGAAGGACTTCATCGCGATGACCAGGAGCGAGGTGCCGACCGCGATGCCCATCGGCAGACCCCCGAGGATCGCGAGGGCGGGCACGACGAGGAAGCCGCCGCCGGAGCCGACCAGACCGGTCACGGCGCCGACGACCAGGCCCTCCACCGCGATGTGCTTCAGGGGCAGGTCGCGGTGCGCGGGCCGTGCCTTCTTCTTGCCGTTGCGGGGCTTGCGCAGCATCGCGTAGGCAGTGGCGAGCATCATCAGCGCGAAAGCGACGAGTAGGACCGTGCCGGGGATGTACTCGGCGACGCGGCCGCCGGCGTAGGCGCCGGCCATGCTGAAGGCGCCGAAGAGCAGGCCGGTCCGCCAGCGGACCCGGTGGGCCCGCGCGTGCGGGATCAGGGCGGCGAGGCTGGTGACGCCGACGACGAACAGGGAGGTGGCAATGGCCTCCTTGGTGTCCTGTCCGGCGAGGTAGACCAGGATCGGGACGGTGAGGATCGAGCCTCCGCCGCCGAGGATGCCGAGGCTGACGCCGATGAGCAGGGAGGCCGCGACGATCAGCGCGGTCACGACGCGCTCCGCAGCTCCGAAATGACGGTGCGGATGTCGGTGCGCGGGCCGCGGTTGTAGGGGAGTTTGGAGAGCAGAACGCCCATGGCGCAGGAGTTGCTGAGGGCGGCGTAGGTCAGGCCGGCGCCGACAGCGGTGCCGATGAGATGGATACCCGGAATCAGGATGCCGGCAAGTCCGGTGGCCAGGACGATGGACCCGGCGACGAGGCGAACCTGGCGCTCCATGTCCCACCGCTCGGGGCCCCGCTTCACGGGCGCGCCCACCCCCTCCCAGGCGTTCATGCCGCCCTCCAGGACCCGCAGGTTCGGCAGGCCAGCCTGGGCGAGGGCCTGCTCCGCCTCTCGGGCGCGCTGTCCCGAGCGGCACACGAGCACGACCTCCTCGTCCAGGTGGGACAGGAGCTCCGCGCGGTGCTCACGCAGGGTGCTCAGGGGCACGTTGTACGCGCCGGGGATGTGCGCGGTGCGGAACTCGCCGGGCGTACGGACGTCGAGCAGGCGCGGCGCCCGGTCCTCCTGGACGAGGCGGTGCAAAACGGCGGGGGTGATCGACTGGGCGGTGCGCTCGGTGCTCATACAAAACTCCAGAAGGTCTGTGCGAGGGGGTATGCAGGGGGCTGTGGGTCATGGCGGCGACCCAGGCATCAGAGAAAGAAGGGGGCCGGGGGGGGGGGGGGGGGGGGGGGGGGGGGGGGGGGGGGGGGGGGGGGGGGGGGGGGGGGGGGGGGGGGGGGGGGGGGGGGGGGGGGGGGGGGG
>NZ_JBVJVO010000010.1:160917-295178 GCF_055603625.1 Streptomyces sp. NPDC037273 | reverse complement strand
AGGAGGTGGTGTTCCATCGTGGTGACCGCACCCTGGGAGGGGTCGACGGAGTGGACGACGGGGTCGGTGAGGTAGCGGCGGACCAGGAGGTCGACGTTGCGGTCCAGGGTGGCGGAGAACAGCATCCGCTGGCCCTCGGGGCGTACCTGGTCCAGGAGAGCGGTGACCTGGGGCATGAAGCCCAGGTCGGCCATCTGGTCGGCCTCGTCCAGGACGGTGATCGCGACCTGGTCCAGCCCGCAGTCGCCTCGGTCGATGAGGTCCTTGAGGCGCCCGGGGGTGGCGACGACGACCTCGGCACCGCCGCGCAGGGCGCCGGCCTGGCGCCCGATGGGCATGCCGCCGACCACGGTCGCCAGGCGCAGCCTGACGGCGCGTGCGTACGGCGTGAGGGCGTCGGTCACCTGCTGGGCCAGCTCGCGGGTGGGGACGAGGACGAGGGCGATCGGCCGGCGGGGCTCGGCGCGCTGCCCGGCGGTGCGGGCCAGGAGGGCCAGGCCGAAGGCGAGGGTCTTGCCGGAGCCGGTCCGGCCGCGGCCCAGCACGTCACGGCCCACGAGGGAGTTCGGCAGGGTCGCGCCCTGGATCGGGAACGGCACGGACACGCCCTGCGCGGTGAGCGCGGCCAGGAGCTCCCTGGGCATGTCGAGCTCGCCGAACGCCTCGACGGCGGGCAGCGAGGGCGTGATCGTCTTGGGGAGTGCGAACTCTCCCTGTACCGCGGCGGGCCGACGGCCGCGGCCGCCCGCGCGGCTCGGGTCTCCCGCACGGCTGGGGGCGGACGAACCGAAGCGACCGGACCGGACGGGAGCGGCGGTGGAGCCGAAGGCGGAGCCGCCGGTGCGGCGGCTGCGGGAGGAGCGGCTGTTCGTGCGTGTGGGGTTCATTCGGAACCTTCCTGGATGCGGCACGTCATCAAGGAATTCCCGCAGCGGTGGAGCGGCGCGGGGAACCGAAAGAACGGGCCGAAGGTAATGCGAAAGCGGATCCCGCTCGCATGGAGTCTGTATCGGCGCGGGCGCTGGAATCCGAAAGGGAGTGACGTCGACGGCTGTCCCGTAAATGAAAACGCCGCCGGAAAATGCCTGTAGCTGGGGCCCGCACCCCGAGGGATGCGGGCCCCAGCTACGAACTATGCGTCAGCTTCAGGCGGGAACGATGTTCTCGGCCGTCGGGCCCTTCTGGCCCTGCGCGATGTCGAAGGTGACCTTCTGGCCTTCCTGCAGCTCGCGGAAGCCCTGGGCGGCGATGTTCGAGTAGTGGGCGAACACGTCGGGGCCGCCACCGTCCTGCTCGATGAAGCCGAAGCCCTTTTCCGCGTTGAACCACTTCACGGTGCCAGCAGCCATGTCATATCTCCTTTGGGCAGTACACCGGAATCCGCACTTTACGGATGCCGTGTCGCCGCGATGATGCCCTGCCCGGAAAATGACCGGAAATAAAAAGTGCTCCTGCGTGGCGGAGGTCCGCCTGGAGACACTTGAAGTCTTTGGGTACCAAAACTGCAACTGATATCGACAGTAGCAGGTCGCAGCGGCTTCTGCGTGTAGATCAATCGCCCTCTGTGCGTTGCGGTAAAAACTCTCCCTGCGGGGCCCGCTAAATTCTCGGCCCGCGATCATAGATAGTGACTCACCCTGAGTGCAGCATTTCGGTGACTCTAGACAACGAAGAAGGCCCAGGTCTCTGACCTGGGCCTTCTCTCAAGAGCGGATGACGGGAATCGAACCCGCGCTATAAGCTTGGGAAGCTCATGTTCTACCATTAAACTACATCCGCGTAACGCGAGCCGATTGATCAAGGCTGCATCGTTGCACACTGTACCCCATGGGCCACTCGAGGCGAAGTTCACGTGGGTGGGGTGTGCGGAGTGCCGCGTGGAAGGTGCCCTCTTGATCCCCTAATGTGGCTGATCGTCCACCGCATGTGTAGGGGAAGGGACTTGATGGGTTCCATGGAGCGCACCGTCGTCCGCTGTGCCGAGGGGCATGTTTTCAGTACCGCGTCGTTTCCGCTTCAGCAGTTGGGGGCGGGGCGCATCGGGCCTGGGCGGTTGATCCGGTGTCCGCGGTGTGCGCGGCTGCGGCACGCGGTGCCCGTGGAGACCGGGCGGCGCTGAGCCGAGGAGGCCGGGGCGCGGACGGCTGCCGATTGGGGCAGGTCCGCGCCCTCTGCGTATCGTGGGGGCGTGCTTCTCTCAGACAAGGACATCCGGGCCGAGATCGACGCCGGACGGGTGCGCATCGACCCGTACGACGAATCCATGGTGCAGCCCTCGAGCATCGACGTGAGGCTTGACCGCTTCTTCCGGGTGTTCGAGAACCACCGCTACCCGCACATCGACCCCGCGGTCGAGCAGTTCGACCTGACGCGTGAGGTCGAGCCGGAGGGTGACGAGGCGTTCATCCTGCACCCCGGCGAGTTCGTGCTCGCGTCGACCTACGAGGTCATCACCCTGCCGGACGACATCGCTTCGCGGCTGGAGGGGAAGAGTTCCCTGGGGCGGCTCGGGCTGGTGACGCACTCGACCGCCGGGTTCATCGACCCCGGTTTCTCGGGGCACGTGACCCTGGAGCTGTCGAACCTCGCCACCCTGCCGATCAAGCTCTGGCCGGGTATGAAGATCGGGCAGCTGTGCATGTTCCGGCTGAGCTCGCCCGCCGAGTTCCCGTACGGGAGCGAGCGGTACGGCTCGCGGTACCAGGGACAGCGGGGGCCGACGGCCTCCCGTTCGTTCATGAACTTCCATCGGACCCAGGTGTGAGGCGGGCGCAGGCATGAGTGAGGTACGCGAGAACCTGACGTACGAGGGCTTCGGGACGGCCGTACGCGAGCTGGCGCAGACGATCGCCGACGACGGCTACGAGCCCGACATCGTGCTGTCCATCGCCCGCGGCGGCGTCTTCGTCGCCGGCGGTCTGGCCTACGCCCTGGACTGCAAGAACATCCACCTCGTGAACGTCGAGTTCTACACGGGCGTGGGGACGACCCTGGAGATGCCGGTCATGCTCGCGCCCGTGCCGGACGCGATCGACTTCAGCGACAAGAAGGTGCTCATCACCGACGACGTCGCCGACACCGGCAAGACGCTCAAGCTCGTGCACGACTTCTGCGTCGACCACGTCGCCGAGGTCCGCTCCGCCGTCATCTACGAGAAGTCCCACTCCCTCGTGAAGTGCGAGTACGTGTGGAAGAAGACCGACGAGTGGATCAACTTCCCCTGGTCGGTCGAACCGCCCGTCGTGAAGCGCGAGGGCCAGGTCCTCGACGCCTGAAGCCCCGGACGCGGAGAAGGCCCCCACCGGCTGCGGTGGGGGCCTTCTCGTGTGTCGGTTACAGCGTGCCGAGCTTGATGAGGCTGAGCAGGGCGATCAGCTGGATGGCCGAGGCGCCGAGGGCCTTGGGCCACGGGAGGTCGTGGGAGCGGCCGACCATGAGGGTGAAGAGGGCGCCGGCGGCCAGCCAGGTGAGCCAGCCGACGACCTGGACGAGGCCGTTCTCGCCGCCGAGGAAGAGGGCGAGGACGAGCCGGGGCGCGTCCGTGATCGACATGATCAGCATGGAGAGGCCGACGGTCGGCTGCCAGGCGCCGTCGCCGCCGAGCTGGCGGGCGAGGGTGTGGGTGACCGCGCCGAGGATGAGCCCGCCGACGACGAAGCCGGTGGCGGTCATCAGGACGTACGGGATCGCCGTCGACAGCGTCGCGTTGATGGCCTCGTCGCGGGCCTTGTCGAAGCCGAAGATCGCGAGCAGGCCGTAGAGGAAGGTGACGATCAGCGCCGGGCCCCAGACGGCGTGGTCGCGCATGCGCAGGAAGGTGTCCGCGGGGCGGAGCACGATGCCGCCGAGGAGGGCCTTCCAGGGCAGCCGGGGGCCGACGGGGGCGGGGGGAGCCTGGTGGCCACCCGCCTGGGCGTACGGGTCGTCGACGCTGAACATCTGCGTGTGACCCGGGTTGTCGGCCGTCGAGTACTGCTGATGGTGCTGCTGCTGCGGGTCTCCGAAGTACTCCGGCTCCCCGTACGGCTGCTGCTGCCGCTGCCCCTGCTGTCCGTACGGCTGCCCCTGCGGTGGCTGCTGCCACTGCTGCTGCGGGTACGGCGGCGGGGCCGCCTCGTACCCGTACGGCGCCTGCTGCGGTCGTTGGTGCTGCGGGGGGCGGTTGTCCCGGCCGCGTCCGTTCCTGAATCCAGCCACGTCATTGAACGTACCCGGTCCCGCTGTGGGCCCGCTCCTTTGCGGCTGACCTGTGACATCCCCTAGGGGGCGTGAAGGTCGTGACGCGGTCGCGGGGGAGGCGAGGGGTGGCCGTTACGAATCCGACGTATCGCCTCAATGTGGGACTCGTAGCTTCGGTGATGTCAGCGATTCAGAGACCTCAGCTAGGAGCTCTTTCGATGCGTGCCACCCGTCGTACCGTCCGTACCGCCGCCGTCGCCACCGGGGCCGTGGCCGCCCTCCTCCTCCCGGCCGCCGGGGCCTTCGCCGCCGACGGGCCGGACCAGGACCCGGCGCCGGCCCCGACGGCGAGCGACCAGCCGGGGAGCGACCAGCCGGCGAACGACCAGTCGGTGTTCTGGCGGAACGTGGACCTCGCCGACGGCTCGCTCGCGAAGGTGTACCAGGACGGGCCCGGGCGCTTCTCCGCCGAGATCTACGGGGGCGGCTCGCTGATCGACACGCTGGTCAGCCGGGACGGGAGGTCCGCGTACGGGGAGAACAACGGGCTCCACGTGGTGCTGCGGCCGGACGGGACGGTCTCCTCCTGGATGGACAAGGCGCCCGCCCCGAAGCCGACCCCCAAGCCGACCCCCAAGCCCAAGCCCAAGCCGGTTCCGAAGAAGCAGGTCAACACCACCAAGGTGGTCAAGCTGCCGGACGGGCACACCGCGACCTTCTTCGCGGGCAAGGACGGGCGGCCGTACGTGAAGCTGTCGGTGCCGGGCGGGAAGAGCTGGACGTACAACTTCCACGGGAAGCTCGTGGCCCACACGCGCTGAGGAAGCCGAGAAAAGGGCCGCCCCGCGCGTCTCGCGCGGGGCGGCCCTTTTCTCGTGTCCGGGATCAGACGGCCGGCTCCGGCTCCTCGGCGGGCTCGGGCTCCGGGTCGGCCGGGGTCTTGACCGATTCGAGGAGGAGCTGGGCCACGTCGACGACGGTGACGGACTCCTTGGCCTTGCCCTCGTTCTTCTTGCCGTTGACCGAGTCGGTCAGCATGACGAGGCAGAACGGGCAGGCGGTGGAGACGATGTCCGGGTTGAGGGAGAGGGCCTCGTCGACGCGCTCGTTGTTGATGCGCTTGCCGATCCGCTCCTCCATCCACATCCGGGCACCACCGGCGCCGCAGCAGAAGCCGCGCTCCTTGTGGCGGTGCATCTCCTGCTGGCGCAGGCCGGGGACGGCCGACATGATCTCGCGCGGCGGCGTGTAGACCTTGTTGTGACGGCCCAGGTAGCAGGGGTCGTGGTAGGTGATGAGGCCCTCGACCGGGGTGACCGGGACCAGCTTGCCCTCGTCGATGAGGTGCTGGAGCAGCTGGGTGTGGTGGATGACCTCGTACTCGCCGCCGAGCTGCGGGTACTCGTTGGCGATGGTGTTGAAGCAGTGCGGGCAGGTGGAGACGATCCGCTTGGCCGACTTCGGCTTCTTGGTCGACTCGTCCTCGTCGTCCTCGCCGAACGCCATGTTCAGCATGGCGACGTTCTCCTGGGCGAGCTGCTGGAACAGCGGCTCGTTGCCGAGGCGGCGGGGGGAGTCACCGGTGCACTTCTCGTCGCCGCCCATGATCGCGAACTTGACGCCCGCCATGTGCAGCAGCTCCGCGAAGGCCTTGGTGGTCTTCTTGGCGCGGTCCTCCAGGGCGCCGGCGCAGCCGACCCAGTAGAGGTAGTCGAACTCGGAGAGGTCTTCGACGTCCTTGCCGACGATCGGGACCTCGAAGTCGACCTCCTTGGTCCACTCGACGCGCTGCTTCTTGGCGAGGCCCCAGGGGTTGCCCTTCTTCTCCAGGTTCTTGAGCATCGTGCCCGCCTCGGACGGGAACGCGGACTCGATCATCACCTGGTAGCGGCGCATGTCGACGATGTGGTCGATGTGCTCGATGTCGACCGGGCACTGCTCGACGCAGGCGCCGCAGGTGGTGCAGGACCACAGGACGTCGGGGTCGATGACGCCGTTCTCCTCGGCGGTGCCGATGAGGGGGCGCTCGGCCTCGGCGAGAGCCGAAGCGGGTACGTCGGCGAGCTGCTCGGGCGTCGCCTTCTCGTTGCCCTCCATGTCCTTGCCGCCGCCGGCGAGCAGGTACGGCGCCTTGGCGTGCGCGTGGTCGCGCAGCGACATGATGAGGAGCTTGGGGGAGAGGGGCTTGCCGGTGTTCCAGGCGGGGCACTGCGACTGGCAGCGGCCGCACTCGGTGCAGGTGGAGAAGTCGAGGATGCCCTTCCAGGAGAACTGCTCGACCTGGGAGACGCCGAAGACGGCGTCCTCGGCGGGGTCCTCCCAGTCGATCTCCTTGCCGGCCGTGGTCATCGGCTGGAGCGCGCCCAGGGCGGTGGAGCCGTCGGCGTTGCGCTTGAACCAGATGTTCGGGAAGCCGAGGAAGCGGTGCCAGGCGACGCCCATGTTGGTGTTGAGCGAGACCGTGATCATCCAGGTGAAGGACGTGACGATCTTGAGGCAGGCGAAGCCGTAGGTGAGGTACTGGATCGTGCTGAGGTCCAGGCCGTCGAGCAGCGCGATCAGCGGGTACGAGGCGAAGAAGCCCGGCTCCCAGCTGGTGACGTGGTGCTGGACGCCCTCCAGGGCGCGGAGCGTCATGATGCAGACGCCGACGATCAGGATGACGGCCTCGACGAAGTAGGCCTGGCCCGTCTTGGAGCCGGCGAAGCGGGACTTGCGGCCCGCCTTGGTCGGCTTGCTGAGCTGGCGGATGACGATGAGGGTCACGATGCCGAGGACGGTCATCAGGCCGAGGAACTCGGTGAAGATCTCGTACGGCAGCCAGTCGCCGATGATCGGGATCAGCCAGTCGGCCTGGAAGAGCTGGCCGAAGGCGTTCACGATGGTGAGGAGCAGCGAGAAGAAGCCCACCGCGACGAACCAGTGCGCGAAGCCGACGATGCCCCAGCGGTTCATCCTGGTGTGGCCGAGGAACTCCTTGACCAGGGTGATCGTGCGCTGCTTGGGGTCACCGGTACGTGTACCGGCGGGCACCGGCTGACCGAGCCGCACGAAGCGGTAGATCTGCACGGTGGCGCGGCCGAACAGCGCGACGGCCACCACCGTGATGGCGATCGACACGATGATCGCGGCGAGTTGCATGACGGGCTCCTCGGGCGGGCCTACTAAGCGGTAACTTATTGAGTTCCCGCTGAGATTACCCGGTCACGGCGCCGCGCTGTAGCGGCACTGGCGGTGATATGTGTCGCTCAGGCAAACCTTGCCGCGCGACGCCTGCGGACTGCTGGAAGCGTACGCGCCAGGATGGTGAGGTCCATCCCCAGCCAGTGGTGGTCCACATAGTGGAGGTCGAGCAGCTCGCGCTCCTCCCACGGCAGCTCCGAGCGCCCGCTGATCTGCCAGGGTCCGGTGAGCCCCGGACGCACCGAGAGCCGGCGCCGTCCGTCGCCCGCGCACTCGCGGTGGGTGGGGGTCAGCGGGCAGGGTCCGACCAGTGACATCCGGCCGGTGACGACGTGCAGCAGCAGCGGCAGCGCGGCCAGCGGGCTCTTCGTGCGGAAGGTCAGCATCGTGAACGGCCGGCCGTCCAGGCCCGCGACCTTCCGGCGGCGCAGCACCGGGCCGTCGCCGCTGAGGGTGACGGAGACGGCGGTGCCGGCGATCAGCGGCGCGAGGACGAGAAGGAGAAGGGCCCCGCCCGCCACGTCGAACGCGCGCTTCCCCGACACGGCGCGCCTTCCCGTCGTCGCGCGCTTCCCCGTCATGCGGTCACACCCTCCGGCGGTAATCCTGGAAATCCAGGGATCCAGGGATTTGTCCGGACTCTCTCACGCGTGTCCCGTCCCGCCAGGGAACGACGCGGGTGACGCACTCGTTGAGCGGGTGGGCCGACGAAGACTTGAGTCGACCCCGCTCAGGTCTGTTGACGCGACGCGCGTCCTCGTGCATCCTTGAGTCAGTTCCACTCAAGTCAGTCAGCTGGAGGAATCGAAATGGCACGTGCGGTCGGCATCGACCTGGGCACGACTAACTCCGTCGTCAGCGTTCTCGAAGGCGGCGAGCCCACCGTCATCACCAACGCCGAGGGCGCCAGGACCACGCCGTCCGTCGTCGCCTTCGCGAAGAACGGCGAGGTGCTCGTCGGCGAGGTGGCCAAGCGCCAGGCCGTCACCAACGTCGACAGGACCATCCGGTCGGTCAAGCGCCACATGGGCACCGACTGGAAGATCGAGATCGACGGCAAGAACTTCAACCCGCAGCAGATGAGCGCCTTCATCCTGCAGAAGCTGAAGCGCGACGCCGAGGCCTACCTGGGCGAGAAGGTCGTCGACGCGGTCATCACCGTCCCGGCGTACTTCAACGACTCCGAGCGTCAGGCCACCAAGGAGGCCGGTGAGATCGCGGGCCTCAACGTCCTGCGCATCGTCAACGAGCCGACCGCGGCCGCCCTGGCCTACGGCCTCGACAAGGACGACCAGACGATCCTCGTCTTCGACCTCGGTGGCGGCACCTTCGACGTGTCCCTCCTGGAGATCGGCGACGGCGTCGTCGAGGTGAAGGCCACCAACGGTGACAACCACCTCGGTGGTGACGACTGGGACCAGCGCGTCGTCGACTACCTGGTGACGCAGTTCCAGAACGGCCACGGCGTGGACCTGGCCAAGGACAAGATGGCTCTCCAGCGTCTCCGCGAGGCCGCGGAGAAGGCGAAGATCGAGCTCTCGTCCTCGACCGAGACCACGATCAACCTGCCCTACATCACGGCTTCCGCCGAGGGCCCGCTGCACCTGGACGAGAAGCTCACGCGCGCCCAGTTCCAGCAGCTCACCTCGGACCTGCTCGAGCGCTGCAAGGTGCCGTTCCACAACGTCATCAAGGACGCGGGCATCAACCTCTCCGAGATCGACCACGTCGTTCTCGTCGGTGGCTCGACCCGTATGCCGGCCGTCGCCGAGCTCGTCAAGGAGCTGACCGGCGGTCAGGACGCCAACAAGGGCGTCAACCCGGACGAGGTCGTCGCCATCGGCGCCGCGCTCCAGGCCGGTGTCCTCAAGGGTGAGGTCAAGGACGTCCTGCTCCTCGACGTGACCCCGCTGTCCCTCGGCATCGAGACCAAGGGCGGCATCATGACCAAGCTCATCGAGCGCAACACCACGATCCCGACCAAGCGGTCCGAGATCTTCACGACGGCCGAGGACAACCAGCCGTCCGTGCAGATCCAGGTCTACCAGGGCGAGCGCGAGATCGCGGCGTACAACAAGAAGCTCGGCATGTTCGAGCTGACCGGTCTGCCGCCGGCCCCGCGTGGCGTCCCGCAGATCGAGGTCGCCTTCGACATCGACGCCAACGGCATCATGCACGTGACCGCGAAGGACCTGGGCACGGGCAAGGAGCAGAAGATGACCGTCACCGGCGGCTCCTCGCTGCCGAAGGACGAGGTCGACCGGATGCGCCAGGAGGCCGAGCAGTACGCGGACGAGGACCACCGTCGCCGCGAGGCCGCCGAGTCCCGCAACCAGGGTGAGCAGCTCGTCTACCAGACGGAGAAGTTCATCAAGGACAACGAGGACAAGATCCCGGCCGAGGTCAAGACCGAGGTCGAGACCGCGCTCGTCGAGCTGAAGGAGAAGCTCAAGGGCGAGGACACCGCCGAGATCCGCACCGCCACCGAGAAGGTCGCGGCCGTCTCGCAGAAGCTCGGCCAGGCGCTGTACGCCGACGCCCAGGCCGCTCAGGCCGCGGGTGGCGACGCCGGCCAGGCCCAGGCGCAGGACGACGACGTCGTCGACGCCGAGATCGTGGACGAGGACAAGCCGAAGGGCGGCGCTGCCTGATGTCGGAGGAGACCCCGGGCTTCGAGGAGAAGCCCGACGTCCCCACCGACGGCACGCCCGAGGAGACCGAGGCCGCCGCCTCCGCCGACCAGGCGGGGAAGGCGGCCCCGGCCGGGGACGCTACTGACGTAGCCGTACTGGCGCAGCTGGACCAGGCCCGCAAGGCGCTCGAGGAGCGCACCGGGGACCTCCAGCGGCTCCAGGCCGAGTACCAGAACTACCGCCGCCGCGTGGAGCGGGACCGGGTCACGGTCAAGGAGATCGCCGTCGCGAGCCTCCTGTCCGAGCTCCTTCCCGTGCTCGACGACGTCGGCCGGGCCCGGGACCACGGCGAGCTCGTGGGCGGGTTCAAGTCGGTGGCCGAATCGCTGGAGACCGTCGTCGCCAAGATGGGTCTGCAGCAGTTCGGCAAGGAGGGCGAGCCCTTCGACCCGACGATCCACGAGGCCCTGATGCACTCGTACGCGCCGGACGTCACCGAGACGACCTGCGTGGCGATCCTGCAGCCGGGGTACCGGATCGGCGAGCGGACCATCCGGCCCGCCCGCGTGGCCGTCGCCGAGCCCCAGCCGGGCGCGCAGGCGAAGGCCGAGGAGTCCGAGGACGCCGACGCGTCCGAGAAGGACAGCGAGTAACAAGCCGTACCCGCACGCGGGAGGAGGGACGTCGATGAGCACGAAGGACTTCGTCGAGAAGGACTACTACAAGGTTCTCGGCGTCCCCAAGGACGCCACCGAGGCCGAGATCAAGAAGGCCTACCGGAAGCTCGCCCGCGAGAACCACCCGGACGCCAACAAGGGCGACACCAAGGCCGAGGAGCGCTTCAAGGAGATCTCCGAGGCGAACGACATCCTCGGTGACCCCAAGAAGCGCAAGGAGTACGACGACGCCCGCGCGCTCTTCGGGAACGGCGGCTTCAGGGCCGGCGGTCCCGGCGGCGGCTCGTTCAACTTCGACCTGGGCGACCTCTTCGGAGGCGGCCAGGGCGGGGCGGGCGGTGGCTTCGGCGGTGGCGGCGGTGGCATCGGGGACGTCTTCGGCGGCCTGTTCAACCGCGGGGCGGCCGGGGGCACCCGTACCCAGCCGCGGCGCGGCCAGGACATCGAGTCCGAGGTGACGCTCAGCTTCACCGAGGCGATCGAGGGCGCGACCGTACCGCTGCGGATGTCCAGCCAGCAGCCGTGCACGGCCTGTTCAGGCACCGGCGACAAGAACGGCACGCCCCGGGTGTGCCCGACCTGTGTCGGCACCGGTCAGGTCTCGCGCGGCAGCGGCGGCGGCTTCTCGCTCACCGACCCCTGCGTCGACTGCAAGGGCCGCGGTCTGATCGCCGAGAACCCCTGCGAGGTCTGCAAGGGCAGCGGCCGTGCCAAGTCCTCGCGCACCATGCAGGTCCGGATTCCGGCGGGCGTCTCCGACGGGCAGAAGATCCGGCTGCGCGGCAAGGGCGCGCCGGGCGAGCGCGGCGGGCAGAACGGCGACCTGTACGTCGTCGTGCACGTCGACGCGCACCCGGTCTTCGGCCGCAAGGCCGACAACCTCACCGTCACGGTGCCGGTCTCCTTCGTGGAGGCGGCGCTCGGCGGCGAGATCAAGGTCCCGACGCTGGGCGGCCCCCCGGTCACCCTGAAGCTGCCCGCGGGTTCGGCGAACGGTCTGACCATGCGCGCCCGGGGCAAGGGCGCGGTCCGCAAGGACGGCACCCGCGGCGACCTCCTCGTGACGGTCGAGGTCGCGGTGCCCAAGGAGCTGGACGACAAGGCACGAGAGGCCCTGGAGACCTACCGCGAGGCGACCGCCTCCGAGGACCCCCGGGCGGAGCTGTTCCAGGCCGCGAAGGGAGCGTGACCCGATGGACGGACGCCGACGCAATCCTTTTGAACTGACCGACGAGTCGCCGGTGTACGTCATCTCGGTGGCGGCGCAGCTCTCCGGTCTGCATCCGCAGACGCTGCGGCAGTACGACCGGCTGGGCCTGGTCTCGCCGGACCGCACGGCCGGCCGGGGGCGGCGCTACTCGGCCCGTGACATCGAGCTGCTCCGTCAGGTGCAGCAGCTGTCGCAGGACGAGGGCATCAACCTGGCCGGGATCAAGCGCATCATCGAGCTGGAGAACCAGGTCGCGGCGCTGCAGAGCCGGATCGCCGAGCTGTCGGCGGCGGTCGACGGCGCGGCGGCGGCGATGCGCCAGCGCGAGGCCCAGGTGCACGCCTCGTACCGGCGGGATCTGGTGCCCTATCAGGACGTGCAGCAGGCGAGCGCCCTCGTGGTGTGGCGCCCCAAGCGCGGCGAGTAGTACTGACGTGCCGAGGCCCTGTCCACAGCTGTGGACAGGGCCTCGGGCGTGTCCGGCCCCGGCGGGAGCGCCTCAGGGGATCAGTTCGCCGATGATGTCGCCGACCGTCTCGAACCAGGGGGCCGCGCCGGTGCCGAAGGCCGCTGCCAGGGCGGTGCCGAGGGCGATGTCGCGGGGCGTGGCGCCGGGCTCCCAGGTGTCGATGACCTTGCCGTTCCCCGAGCAGAGGAGCTCGCCGACGCGGCGGCCGTCGCGGGTGAAGCGGCTGTAGTCGTATCCGCTGGGGACCAGGCGGTAGCGGACGCCGTCGGTACGGACGTCGACCCGGTAGGAGTGGCGCAGCAGCCGTCCCCGGGCGGGCCGGACGCGGGCGGGCTCCCCGTCGACCGTGAGGGACAGCAGGGCGGCCTTGCGGGTCCCGATGGGGGTGTGGGCGTCGGGAGGCGTTCCCGGGGCCCGTACGAGCTCCACGGCGGGCAGTCCGTGGCCGGTGACCCGGAGGGTGCCCGCGGGTCCGTCGAGGTCGATCTGGACGTACACGGGCGTCAGCTGTCCCCTTCGAGGATGCCGGACTGCGCGATCAGGTAGCCGAGCTGGGCGCGGCTGCCGCTGCCGAGCGCGGCGGCGAGTTTGGCTATGTGGGCGCGGCAGGTGCGCACGTTCATGCCGAGCCGGCGCGCGATGGCCTCGTCGACGTGGCCTTCGACGAGGAGTTTGGCGATGGAGCGCTGGACGCCCCCTATGCCGTCCACGGACGGGCTGTAGGGGATCTCCTCCTCCCAGGGCACGCCGTGCAGCCAGAACTGGTCGAAGACGCCGACGAGGTACTGGACGAGGCCTTCGTGGCGGAGTTCGAGGGCGACCTGGCGGTCGCTGCGGGCGGGCACGAAGGCGACCTTGCGGTCGACGATGATCAGCCGGTCGATGATCTCTTCGAGGGTGCGCAGTTCGAGGCCGTAGGGGGCGACCCGCTCGACGTAGGCGAGGGTGGCGGGGTGGTGCCGGGCGGTGTGCTGGTAGAGCGTGCGCATCCGGACCCCGCGGTTCAGCAGGGGCTGCATCCGGCGCAGGGCCGCTTCGAGGGTGTCGGGTCGGCGGCCGCTGCCGGGCTGGATGGTGAGGAGTTCCTCGGTGCACTCGTTGATGACGCGGTCCAGCGTCGCGTTGATGACGCTGAGGCCTTCGAGGACGGTGATGGCCTGTGCGGCGGAGGGGTCGGGGGTGTGGATGGCCAGGAATGGCTCGAACGCGTCGGCGAGTGCGATGGCGTGCTGCCGACGCGCCTGTATCTCTTGTTCGATGGGGTGGATGAGCTGATTGAGGGCGATCGAGGGCGACACCGGGTGCAGCCACTGGCTGTCGTCGGGGTCGGGGTGAAGGAGGGAGAGCTCCTTCAGGCACGGGGCGGCCGCGGCCTCGGAGCGGGCGATTCGCCCCGTGCGGAGTGCGTTCGCGTACAGCTCCTTGCCCACGTCGCATAGTTCACCGTGACTGTGGTTATGGCCCGATCCGTCACATTCCAGACTCATTTGCACCCCCCTCAGGGTCATGAATTACAGGAACATGATGCCCGGGTTGGCTGGTGGACGGGTCATGAGTAAGTCATCGTCTAACTCGCGGGGGGGAGGTAGTGATCAAAAGAGGTGGAGATCGGCCATGACCAGGATGGTTCGTGCACTCAGCGCCATAGCCGTTGCGGCGGCTGTTCTCGGCGGGCTCGCACTCAACGGCGAACCCTCATGGGAGACCACCCCGGCGCACTCCGTAGTGGCGGAGCCGGGCGAGCCTTCGTGGGAGACCACTCCGGCACACGATGTGCTCGCGTCGCCCAGCGAGCCTGATTGGGATTCCACTCCGGCGCACGATGTGCTCGCGTCGCCCGGCGAGCCGTCTTGGGAGATCCTTCCCAAGGGTGCGGGCGCGTGAGTGTCCCGCCCGACGACCCGAGGTTCCGGCGCGAGATGGCTTCGGCCTACCGCTCCGGATGGCACTTCGTCGACCTCGCCACGGCCATCCCCCACCGTGGCGACTCGCTGAAGGTCACCCTCTTCGGGGAGCCGATCGTCGTCGCACGCGAGCAGGACGAGGACGTCCGTGCTTACCGGTGTCTCCGGCGCCCCCGGGGCGCCCCGCAGCCGATCCGCTGTGCCATCAGGTACGGCATGATCTTCGTCAATCTCGACCAGCGTGACCACCAGCTGATCGAGCCCGAGACCATCACCGCCACCCCCCGCAGTGCCTGAGCGATTCCCCCGTCGTTGTAGATCGCTCCGGCACTTCCCCCACACAGCGGCGCCATCGCGGACCTGAAACGCGATGGCGCCGCTGTGCTGTGCCCGCGCACTTCTCAGGCGCGGCCCATCGCCCGGGTGAGGGCGATCTCGATGACGACCCGGTCCGGGTTGGGGGCCGGCGTGCGGCCGTAGCGCTCGGCGTAGCGGGCGACGGCGTCCGCGACGACCTCGGCCTCGGTGCGGATGTGGGCGATGCCCTCCAGGGTGGCCCAGCGCCCCTTGTCGACCTGGCAGACGGCGACCCGGGCGCCGTCCGCGCCCGCCGCCAGGACGTTGGCGACCTTCCGGCTGTTCTTGTTGGTGATCACCCGCGCGTACCCGCCCTCGGGGTCGTAGGTGACGCCGACCGCCACGACGTGCGGGGTGCCGTCCGGGCGCGGGGTGGTCAGGGTGCTCATGTGGTACTCGCGCCAGAAGCCGGCGTACGAGTCGGAGGGGTTCCGCGGGTCCGTTGCCATGCCCGGAAACTACCCGGCGCGGGGCTCCCTCCGATACCTTGAGCCGTATCGACTCAACTTTGTGTACGCTGGAGAAGTCATAGAAGGAGAGGACCCACGAGAACCCAGGAGGAGCACCGCACGTGGACGCCGAACTGACCAACCGGAGCCGGGACGCGATCAACGCGGCGAGCAGCCGCGCCGTGTCCGAGGGGCACGCCGACCTGACCCCCGCGCACCTGCTGCTCGCGCTGCTGACCGGTCAGGACAACGAGAACATCACCGACCTGCTCGCCGCCGTCGAGGCCGACCAGGCCGTCGTCCGCTCGGGCGCCGAGCGGCTCCTCGCCGCCCTGCCGAGCATCACGGGGTCCACGGTCGCGCCCCCGCAGCCCAACCGCGACTTCCTCGCCGTCATCGCCGACGCCGACAAGCGCGCCAAGGAACTCGGCGACGACTACCTCTCCACCGAGCACCTGCTCATCGCCCTCGCGGCGAAGGGCGGCCAGGCCGGTGAGATCCTCGACCGGCAGGGCGCGAGCGCTTCCAGGCTGCTCGACGCGTTCGAGAAGAGCAGGGGAGGACGCCGGGTGACCACACCCGACCCGGAGGGGCAGTACAAGGCGCTGGAGAAGTTCGGCACGGACTTCACGGCCGCCGCGCGCGAGGGCAAGCTCGACCCGGTCATCGGCCGGGACCACGAGATCCGCCGCGTCGTGCAGGTGCTCTCCCGCCGCACCAAGAACAACCCGGTCCTCATCGGCGAGCCCGGCGTCGGCAAGACCGCCGTCGTCGAGGGCCTCGCCCAGCGGATCGTGAAGGGCGACGTGCCCGAGTCGCTGAAGAACAAGCGGCTGGTCTCGCTCGACCTCGGCGCCATGGTCGCGGGCGCCAAGTACCGCGGCGAGTTCGAGGAGCGCCTCAAGACCGTCCTCTCCGAGATCAAGGAGAGCGACGGCCAGATCATCACCTTCATCGACGAGCTGCACACGGTCGTCGGCGCGGGCGCCGGCGGCGACTCCGCCATGGACGCCGGCAACATGCTGAAGCCGATGCTGGCCCGCGGCGAGCTCCGCATGGTCGGCGCGACCACCCTCGACGAGTACCGCGAGCGCATCGAGAAGGACCCGGCCCTGGAGCGCCGCTTCCAGCAGGTCCTGGTCGCCGAGCCGACGGTCGAGGACACCATCGCGATCCTCCGCGGTCTGAAGGGCCGGTACGAGGCCCACCACAAGGTGCAGATCAACGACTCCGCCCTGGTGGCCGCCGCGACCCTCTCCGACCGGTACATCACCTCCCGCTTCCTCCCCGACAAGGCCATCGACCTCGTCGACGAGGCCGCCTCCCGGCTCCGCATGGAGATCGACTCCTCGCCCGTCGAGATCGACGAGCTCCAGCGCTCCGTCGACCGGCTCCGCATGGAGGAGCTGGCCCTCAAGAACGAGACGGACGCGGCGAGCAAGCAGCGCCTGGAGAAGCTCCGGCGCGACCTCGCCGACCGCGAGGAGGAGCTGCGCGGCCTCACCGCACGCTGGGAGAAGGAGAAGCAGTCCCTCAACCGCGTCGGCGAGCTCAAGGAGCGCCTCGACGAGACCCGCGGCCGCGCCGAGCGCGCCCAGCGCGACGGCGACTTCGACACCGCCTCCAAGCTGCTCTACGGGGAGATCCCGGCCCTGGAGCGGGAGCTGGAGGAGGCGAGCGAGGCCGAGGCCCAGCAGGAGTCCTCCAAGGACACCATGGTCAAGGAGGAAGTCGGCCCCGACGACATCGCGGACGTCGTCGGCGCCTGGACCGGCATCCCCGCCGGCCGCCTCCTGGAGGGCGAGACGCAGAAGCTGCTGCGCATGGAGGACGAGCTCGGCAGGCGCCTGATCGGCCAGTCCGAGGCCGTCCGGGCCGTCTCCGACGCCGTGCGCCGTACCCGCGCCGGGATCGCCGACCCCGACCGGCCCACCGGCTCCTTCCTCTTCCTCGGCCCCACCGGCGTCGGCAAGACCGAGCTGGCGAAGGCGCTCGCGGATTTCCTCTTCGACGACGAGCGGGCCATGATCCGCATCGACATGTCGGAGTACTCCGAGAAGCACTCCGTCGCCCGGCTCGTCGGCGCGCCCCCCGGCTACGTCGGGTACGAGGAGGGCGGCCAGCTCACCGAGGCGGTCCGCCGCCGCCCGTACAGCGTCGTGCTCCTGGACGAGGTGGAGAAGGCCCACCCCGAGGTCTTCGACATCCTGCTCCAGGTCCTCGACGACGGCCGGCTGACCGACGGACAGGGCCGGACGGTGGACTTCCGCAACACCATCCTCATCCTGACCTCGAACCTCGGCAGTCAGTTCTTGAGTGGACACAGCCTGGTCGACCCGGTGACCTCGGACGAGGTGAAGAAGCAGCAGGTCCTGGACGTGGTCAGGGCCAGTTTCAAGCCGGAGTTCCTGAACCGCCTCGACGACCTGGTGGTCTTCTCGGCGCTCGACCGGGCCGAGCTCGGCCGGATCGCCCGGCTCCAGATCGACCGGCTCGCCAAGCGGCTCGCCGACCGGCGGCTCACCCTCGACGTCACCCCGGAGGCCCTGGAGTGGCTCGCCGAGGAGGGCAACGACCCTGCGTACGGGGCCAGGCCCCTGCGCCGCCTCATCCAGACGGCGATCGGCGACCGGCTCGCCAAGGAGATCCTCTCCGGCGAGGTCGTCGACGGCGACACGGTCCGCGTGGACCGGTTCGAGGACGACCTGATCGTCGGCCCGGCCCGCTGAACGCACAGGTGAAGGGGGATGTTCTTGTCAGCCCGCAGCGGATCGGGGCCGACGGGACTCCCCCGAACCCCCCGACATGGGGGAGGATGGCGAGCATCCGTACGAAGGGAAATACACGGTGAGCATCGACCCGTCCTCGATTCCGAATTTCGGGGGCCAGCCCCAGCCTCAGGCCGCAGGACCGGCGGGCCCCGTCGTCCCCGACCAGGACCTCGTGAAGCAGCTCCTCGAGCAGATGGAGCTGAAGTACGTCGTCGACGACGAGGGTGACCTCGCGGCGCCGTGGGAGGAATTCCGCACGTACTTCATGTTCCGCGGCGAGGACGAGCAGCAGGTCTTCTCGGTGCGGACGTTCTACGACCGCCCGCACTCCGCCGACGACCGCGCGAAGGTCCTCGACGCGATCGACGACTGGAACCGCCGCACCCTGTGGCCCAAGGTCTACACCCACCTGCACGAGGAGGAGGACGGCTCCGCCACCCTCCGCCTCATCGGCGAGGCCCAGATGCTGATCGGCACCGGCGTCGCCCTGGAGCACTTCGTGTCCTCCACGGTCAGCTGGGTCCGCGCCTCCATCGAGTTCGACAAGTGGATCGTCGAGCAGTTCGGCCTGGAGACCCCCGAGGACAAGGCCGCGGGCGAGGACGAGGCCTGAGCCTCCCCGCCCCACCGCACAGCCCGAGAGCCCGGCCCCCTTCCGAGGGGGCCGGGCTCTCGGCGTGTCGTCAGCGGGCCAGGGCCTTGAGGCGGGTCACGGCCTCTTCGAGCACCTCGGTCTTCTTGCAGAAGGCGAAGCGGACGAAGGGGGCGCCGGCCTCGCGGTGGTCGTAGAAGACGGCGTTGGGGATGGCGACGACGCCGGCGCGCTCGGGCAGGGAGCGGCAGAAGGCGAAGCCGTCGGTGGCGCCGAGGGGGCGGATGTCGGTGGTGACGAAGTACGTGCCCGCCGGGCGGTAGACCTCGAAGCCGGCCTGGGCGAGGCCCTCGCTCAGCAGGTCCCGCTTGGCCGCCAGGTCGGCGCGCAGGCCGTCGAAGTACGCCGCCGGGAGGCGGAGGGCCTCGGCGACGGCGTACTGGAAGGGGCCGGCGGAGACGTACGTGAGGAACTGCTTGGCCGAGCGGACGGCGGAGGTCAGCTCGGGGCTCGCGGTGATCCAGCCGACCTTCCAGCCGGTGAACGAGAACGTCTTGCCGGCCGAGGAGATGGTGACCGTGCGGTCGCGCATGCCCGGGAGGGTGGCGATCGGGATGTGGGCGGCGTCGTCGAAGACCAGGTGCTCGTAGACCTCGTCGGTGACCACGAGGAGGTCGCGCTCGACGGCGAGCTCCGCGACGGCGGTGAGCTCGGCGCGGGTGAGGACGGTGCCGGTGGGGTTGTGCGGGGTGTTGAGCAGGATGAGGCGGGTGCGGTCGGTGACGGCGGCCCGCAGCTCGTCGAGGTCGAGGACGTAGCGCCCGTCGTGGGGGCGGAGGGTGACGGGGACACGGGTGCCGCCGGCCATCGCGATGCAGGCCGCGTACGAGTCGTAGTACGGCTCCAGGGCGATCACCTCGTCGCCCGGCTCGACGAGGGCGAGCAGCGCCGCCGCGATCGCCTCGGTCGCGCCCGCGGTGACGAGCACCTCCGTGTCGGGGTCGTACGCGAGGCCGTACCGCTCGCGCTGGTGGTCGGCGACGGCCGTGCGCAGCTCGGGGATGCCGGGGCCGGGCGGGTACTGGTTGCCGCGGCCGTCCCGCAGGGCGCGGACGGCGGCCTCCCGGATCTCCTCGGGTCCGTCGGTGTCGGGGAAGCCCTGACCGAGGTTGATCGACCCGGTCCTGGCGGCGAGCGCGGACATCTCGGCGAAGATCGTCGTGCCGAACTCGGCGAGCCGGCGGTTGAGCAGCGGTCGTGTCATGAGGGCCATCCTGAGGGGAAGCTCTGGACTTGCTCAAGTGCGCTTTGACGGGGTCCCGATGAGGGGATCGCCCTGGCATGAACATCGCATTCATCATCCTCGGGATCGCGGCGGTGATCGGGTTCGGGGTGTGGCTCATCGTGAGCGGCATGAGCGGTTCGAGGCGCGCGGGCGGCGGCGGCCGGAGCGGTGGCGGGGACAGCTGGTGGGCCGGTTCGGGCTCCTCCTCGTCGTCGTCCTCCTCTTCTTCCTCTTCCTCCTCCTCGTGCTCCTCGTCCTCGTCGTTCTCCTGCTCCTCCTCGTCGTGTTCGAGCTCGTCCTGCTCGTCTTCCTCGTGCTCCAGCTCCTCGTGCAGCTGAAGCTCTGGATTCGCTCAAGTCCGCTTTGACGGGGGGCCGTAGGGGGCATCCCCCTCGCACAGAAGAACGGGGGTAGCACTGATGGAAGTAGTGATCGTGATCGTGGGGGCACTGGTCGTCATCGGCCTGATCTCCACCGTCCGGGACCGGAGGCGCGGCCGGCGCCGCGGAGGCCGGAAGAGCAGCCACTGGGCCGACGGGAGCAGCGGCGGCGGCTGCGGCGGGGGCGGCAGCTCCTGCGGGTCGAGCTGCGGGGGAGGCGGCGGCTGCGGGGGCGGCTGCGGCGGCGGCGGAAGCTGAGCCGCGCCGGACGGCGACCGCGGTGCGCGCCGCGGTCGCGCGGGCGCTCCGGAGGCACGTGACGTTGGCATTCTGTGCCGACATGTCGATCGATTCTGATTGAACAATTGAACTGTGGGGTCCCCGAAGGGGTTGGAAACCACGGCAAGTTGGGTAAAAACGCTGCGAGTCGCCCGGCGGTCGTGGTTCTCTCGCTCCTGACAGAGACAGCCCTCGGACCGTGTGTGGAACCGAGCCGGCGATCCCCCACTCCCGTTGGACCCTCTCCGGGGCGCCCCCGGCCCACCCGTCAAACCGTGTTTGCGGAGCCGACCCATGCTCACCACCCTGAAAACCACCTACACCGATACGCGCGCGGCCGATCTGGCTTGGGCGCTCGGGCGCGAGCCGCTGCCCGCGCTTGCGGTGCTCGACCTCGAACTCGCGGGCGCCAAGCTTCAGTTGAGACTGCTCGGCGCCTCTCACCAGGTCCTCCTCGAAGAGGAGGGCCGCAGCTGCTCGGAGACCGTCGCCTGCATGCCGGGCAGCAGCACGCCGCTGCCGCTCGGCGTCTCCAAGCGCGTCGGCGAATGGGAGTACGAATTCGCCGCGCGCGTGGAGACGCTCTCGCAGGGTTCCTTCGCCGGACGCGCGCAGGAGCTGCTCGCGCTCGTCGCAGACCACCCCAACGGCCTCGCGGGGACCTTCCCCGGCTCGCCGCACGCCTTCACGGCGATGCTGGCGCAGCGTCACGAGGGCCAGCTGCGGTGGCGCACCTGGCACGCCTACCCGCAGGAGGGGCAGTTGGTGGTGACCAGGACCCGCCTCGCCGCACGTATGCCCGCAACGCTCTGATACGCCCCTCCAGGGCGCCAGGTGCACTCGTGTGGGTGACAAAGGGTCCGTCAGTCGTGACGTAGCGTTACGGTCATGATCGAGCCGACCGTGACCATGCCACCCACGAGGGTGCGACGACCGCCCGCGCGGCGGCCCGTCCGGCCGCGCGAGGCAGTGCGGTTCCCGGTCCTCGCGGTGGTGTTCGTCTGCGCCGCCTGCGGCCTGGTCTACGAACTGGAACTGGTCGCGCTCGCCTCCTACTTGATCGGCGACTCGGTCACCCAGGCCTCCGTCGTGCTCTCCGTCATGGTCTTCGCGATGGGCGTCGGCTCGCTGCTCGCCAAGCGGCTGCGCTGCCGCGCCGCCGTCGGCTTCGGCCTGGTCGAGGCCGGGCTCGCGCTCATCGGTGGCTGCTCGGCGATGGTGCTGTACGCGGCCTTCGCCTGGCTCGGCGAGTCGAGATACGCGCTCGTGGCGTTCTCGCTCGCCATCGGCGTGCTCATCGGCGCCGAGATCCCGCTGCTGATGTCCCTGATACAGCGGGCGGGCCGGTCCGGCAGGACCGGCCGGAAGGCCGCGCTCGGCGACCGACCCGGCGACCAGGACGACGCCGCCGGGACGGTCGCCGACCTCTTCGCCGCCGACTACGTCGGGGCGCTGGTCGGCGGCCTCGCCTTTCCGTTCCTGCTGCTGCCCTGGCTCGGTCAGCTCACCGGCGCGCTCGTCACCGGCGCGGTGAACGCGGTGGCGGGCGGCGGGCTCGTCCTCTGGGTGTTCCGCCGCGACCTGACCCGCCGCTCACGGGCCCTGCTGCTCGCCGTGAACGTCTGCGTCCTGGCCGTCCTCGCCACCGCGACCGTGCTCGTGGACGACTTCGAACAGGCCGCCCGCCGCGCCGTGTACGGGGAGCGGGTGCGGGTCGCCGTCCACACCGAGCTCCAGGAGGTCGTGGTGACGGGCGGCCGCGAAGGACCGCCCGACCTCTTCCTCGACGGCCGCCTCAGAGTCGCCGGCCAGGACGAGTACCGCTACCACGAGGCGCTCGTCCACCCCGCGATGAAGGGCGCGCACGCCCGCGTCCTGATCGTCGGCGGCGGGGACGGCCTGGCCGCCCGGGAGGCCCTGCGCTACCCGGGCGTCCGTGCCGTCACCGTCGTCGAGATCGACCCGGGCGTCGTCCGCCTCGCCCGTACGGACCCCGCCCTCGCCACGCTCAACGCGCAGGCGTTCCGCGACCCGCGCGTCCGGGTGGTCTACGCGGACGCGTTCGGCTGGCTGAGGGCCGCAGCCGATCGTGTGCAGGAACGGTACGACGTGGTCATCTCCGATCTGCCCGACCCCGGCATCACCCCCAGCACCAAGCTCTACTCCGAGGAGTTCTACGGCCTGGTGGCCCGCGTCCTCACCGGCACCGGACGCTTCGCCGTGCACGCCGGATCGGCCGCGGACCGGCCCCGCACCTACTGGACGGTCGACGCCACCCTGCGCGCCGCCGGCTTCGCGACCCGCCCCTACAGCGCGCGCGGCCGCGCCCCCGGCTTCGCCGCCGGACCCGACCGGGCCGACCGCACCAGCGGTACGGGCCGGGGGCCGGACGACTGGGGCTTCCTCCTCGCGGAGCCCGGCGACCGGCCGCCCGTCCTCGGCCTCGCCCCGGACGCGCCCCGGCTGCGCTCGCTCGCCCCGGACACCCTGGCCGCGGCCGCCCGCCGCGCCGAACGCACCAGGGGCACCGCCCCACCCCCGTCCACCCTGGTGCACCCGCGCTACGGCTCCTGAGGGCGGCCGGCGGGAGCGCGCGCCGCGACGGGAGGGCCGGCGCGGGCGCGCGCCGCCCACGGGAGGGCGGGCCGGCCCGGCGCGCGCCCCGCGTCAAACAGGCGACGCCGCGCCCCGGCCTGAGTAGGCTCGGCTTCCATGGAGCATGAGGTGTTCGTTCCCGTCCCGGCCGAGGCCCTGCGCGCGACGCTCACGGACCCGGCCCGGGTGGTGCGCTGCGTTCCCGGCCTCCAGCGCGACGCCGACGCGGCGGCGGGCCCCCTCACGGGACGGCTCAAGGTCCGGGTCGGCGGCAACACCATCACGTACCGCGGCTCCCTGAAGGTCGTCGAGCGGGACGGCGCCATCACCTACGAGGGCCAGGGCACCGAGGCCCGCGGCAAGGGCTCCGCCGAGCTCTCGCTGACCGTCGTCCTCACTCCGGTGGCCGAGGGCACCAGCCTCAGCTTCACCGGCGCCCTCACGGCGGCCGGCCGGCTCGCCGAGGCGACGGACGGGGCGCGGTCCCTGGCCGGCGCCAAGCTGCTCGACAAGTTCGTGGAGGCGCTGGCCGCCCTCGCGGAGGAGCCCTCGGCCGCCGAGGAGTCCGCTGAGGAGTCCGCGGAGGAGTCCGCCGATACGGACGACGACGGAGTCGACGACGGCATCGAGGAGCCGGGCGGGCGCGGTGACGTCGACACCCCCGTCGCGCCGACCTCTCTCGACCCGCTCCTGGACGAGGACTTCGGCGCCACCCCGATCGAGTTCCCCGCCCCGCAGCCCGCCGCCGAGGCCGCCCACGCCCGCCGGACGATGATCGGGCGGAGCGCCGAGGAGGTCGACCACGCCCCGCCGCGCGGCCGGTACGCCCCCGTCCCCGCGCCCGAGGCGACCAGCGCCGGCGCCACCCTGCGCTGGATCGCGCCCGCCGCGGCCCTTGCCCTCGCCTCGGCGGTCGTCGTCGGCCGCGCGCTGCGCCGGCGGCGCTGAGGCCTTTCACGGAGGGCGGCGGCGCTGAGGCCCCACGGAATCCGGCGGCGCTGAGGCCTTCACGGAAGCCGGGGGCGCTGAGGGCTAGGGTCGTGTCGTGACGACGAAGACGCGACTGACGGCGGGCGCCGCCGAGTTGACCATCAACCCCGAGCACGGGTGCCGGATCGAGAGCCTGCGCATCGGCGGCACCGAGCTGCTGCGCCAGGGCGACCGGTACGGCAGCTTCCCGATGGTGCCCTGGTGCGGGCGGACCGAGAACGGCCGCTTCCGCAACGGCGCCACGACCCATCAGCTGCCGGTCAACGCCGCCCCGCACGCCATCCACGGCACCGTCCGCGACGTGGCCTGGAAGACCGCGCGGACCTCCGCCACCGAGGCCGTGTTCACCTGCGAGCTCGGTGACCCGTGGCCGTACAAGGGCCGCGTCACCCAGGTCTTCGAACTGGCCGAGGACTCCCTCACCCTGCGCTTCGGCGTCGAGACCTACGCCGACTCGTTCCCCGCCCAGGCCGGCTGGCACCCCTGGTTCCTGCGCAACCTCGGCCAGGGCGGCCAGGACGTCGAGGTCGACTTCGCCCCCGCCTGGCAGGAGGAGCGCGGCGACGACCACCTCCCCACCGGCCGCCGCATCGAGCCCCTGCCCGGCCCCTGGGACGACTGCTTCGGCATGCCCGGCGGCGTCGACGTCACCCTCACCTGGCCGGGGGAGCTGGAGGTGAAGGTCGCGAGCCGCGCCGAGTGGGTCGTGATCTACGACGAGCCGGCCGAGGCGGTCTGCGTGGAGCCGCAGTCCGGCCCGCCGAACGGCCTCAACACCCACCCGCGTCTCGTCACCCCGATCGACCCGCTGGAGGTCGAGTCCGTCTGGAGCTGGCGGCGACCGTAAAAGACGCCCCTTAAGCTGCTGAGCATGACTGACGTACGCGCTGAGCTGCTCCAGCAGATCAAGGACAAGGCCGTGGTGCACGGCAAGGTGACCCTCTCCTCGGGCCTGGAAGCCGACTACTACGTGGACCTGCGCCGGATCACGCTGGACGGCGCGGCTTCGCCGCTGGTCGGCCAGGTCATGCTCGAACTGACCAAGGACCTGGAATTCGACGCGGTCGGCGGTCTGACGCTGGGCGCCGACCCGGTCGCGACCGCGATGCTGCACGCCTCCGCCGCGCGCGGCGAGCGGCTCGACGCCTTCGTCGTCCGCAAGGCCGCCAAGGCGCACGGGATGCAGCGTCAGGTCGAGGGCCCGGACATCAAGGGCCGTCGCGTCCTGATCGTCGAGGACACCTCCACCACCGGCGGTTCGCCGCTGACCGCCGTCGAGGCGGCTCGCGCGGCGGGCGCCGAGGTCGTCGCGGTCGCCACGATCGTCGACCGCGCGACCGGTGCCGGCGAGAAGATCAGCACCACGGCGGGGGTTCCGTACCTCTTCGCGTTCGCGCTGGACGAGCTCGGTCTGGCGTAACCGCCGCGAAGTCGTGACTTAGGTCCCGGACCCGTGCGATGTCGGGTCTGACCTGCTCTTTTACCGAAGGGCGGAGTGTTTCACGTGAAACACTCCGCCCTTCGTGTCGTCCGGGCCGTGGGAGCTCCGACGAGAGTCTGAAAGGATGGGGGCGACGATGACGTCGCCCCCAGGTCAGGGACAGCAACGCACACACCCCGCACATCACAAGGAGCGGACGAATGCCCATCGCAACCCCCGAGGTCTACAACGAGATGCTCGACCGGGCGAAGGCTGGCAAGTTCGCCTACCCGGCCATCAACGTGACCTCCTCGCAGACCCTGCACGCTGCGCTGCGCGGCTTCGCGGAGGCCGAGAGCGACGGCATCATCCAGATCTCGACCGGCGGAGCCGAGTTCCTGGGCGGTCAGTACAACAAGGACATGGTCACGGGCGCCGTTGCCCTGGCCGAGTTCGCGCACATCGTCGCCGCGAAGTACGACATCACGGTCGCCCTCCACACCGACCACTGCCCGAAGGACAAGCTGGACGGCTACGTCCGTCCGCTGCTCGAGGTCTCCGCCGAGCGCGTCGCCCGTGGCGAGAACCCGCTGTTCCAGTCCCACATGTGGGACGGCTCCGCCGAGACCCTCGCGGACAACCTGGCCATCGGCCAGGAGCTGCTCGCGAAGGCCGCCGCCGCCAAGATCATCCTTGAGGTCGAGATCACCCCGACCGGCGGCGAGGAGGACGGCGTCAGCCACGAGATCAACGACGAGCTGTACACCACCGTCGACGACGCGATCCGCACCGCCGAGGCCCTGGGCCTGGGCGAGAAGGGCCGCTACCTGCTCGCCGCCTCCTTCGGCAACGTGCACGGCGTCTACAAGCCGGGCAACGTCGTCCTCCGTCCCGAGCTCCTCAAGGACCTCCAGGCGGGCGTCGCCGAGAAGTTCGGCAAGGTCAACCCGTTCGACTTCGTCTTCCACGGCGGTTCGGGCTCGACCGCCGAGGAGATCGCCACGGCCCTTGAGAACGGCGTCGTGAAGATGAACCTCGACACCGACACCCAGTACGCCTTCACCCGCCCGGTCGTGGACCACATGTTCCGCAACTACGCCGGTGTCCTGAAGGTCGACGGCGAGGTCGGCGTGAAGTCCACCTACGACCCGCGCACCTGGGGCAAGCTGGCCGAGGCCGGCATGGCCACCCGCGTGACCGAGGCCTGTGCCGCGCTGCGCTCCACCGGCACCAAGCTGAAGTAAGCGTCCGAGCGACGGGCCCGGTACCTCCCGAGGTACCGGGCCCTCGTGCTGCCACGGGAGGGATGACCCGATGTACGACTTCGACCGCGAGATAGACCGACGCGGCACCTGGTCGGTCCAGTGGGACGGCATAGCGGACCGCTTCGGGGTGTCCGACCTGCTCCCCTTCACCATCTCCGACATGGACTTCTCCTCGCCGCCGGAGGTCCTCTCCGCCCTGCGTGAGCGGGTGGACCACGGGGTCTTCGGCTACACGGACTGGCGGATCGGGGAGTTCCGGGACGCGGTCCGGCACTGGTACGCGAGCCGGTACGCCACCGGGATCGACCCCGAGACCCTCGTCTACGCGCCCTCCGTGCTCAGCCAGATCTCCCAGCTGCTCCGGATGTGGAGCGCGCCCGGCGACGGCGTCGTCGTCCACACCCCCACGTACGACGGCTTCCGCAAGGTCGTCACCGGCCTCGGCCGCGAGCTGCGCGGGGTCCCCCTCGGCGACCTCGACGCCCTGGAGCGGGAACTCGCCCGCCCGGACAGCAAGGTCCTGCTGCTCTGTTCCCCGCACAACCCGACCGGCCGGGTGTGGACGGAGGAGGAGCTCACCGCCTTCGCCGAGCTCGCCGAGCGCCACGGAGCGGCGGTCGTCAGCGACGAGATCCACGCGGACCTCACCACCGAGGGCCACCGGCACATCCCGTGGACGCGGATCGCCGCAGCGGGCCGGAACCGCCGCTGGGCGCTCGTCACCTCGGCCACGAAGGCCTTCAACTTCCCCGCGCTCTCCGGCTCGTACGGCATCGTCGGCGACCCGGAGGAGCGCGAGACCTTCGTCCACCGCATGCAGAACGGCGAGGGCCTCGCCTCGCCCGCCGTGCTCTCCATGACCGCCCACATCGCTGCGTACCGGCACGGCGCCGCCTGGCTCGACGAGCTGCGCGGCTATGTCGCGGGCACGATGAAGCTGCTCCAGGAGCGGCTCGCGACCCTGCCGGGCGTCGTCTGGGAGCCCCCGCCGGCCGGCTACCTGGCCTGGATCGACCTGCGTCCGCTCGGCATCGAGGAAGCCCGGCTCCAGGAGGAGCTGGTGACGGTCGAGAAGGTCGCCATCATGCCCGGCGGCGTGTACGGGACTCCCGGCTTCGTCCGGCTCAACGTGGGCTGCCCCCGCGCCAAGGCCGAACGGGGCGTGGACGCGCTGGTGCGGGCGGCGGAGCGACTGCGCCGCGGCTGACGCCGGAGGAGTGCCGGATACCGGGAGGCGCGGTGTCGGAGACGTGTTCTAGTCTTCGTGCACCGTGCCCCGTCTGAGGGGCCGGGGACCATGTTCTCTGGGGGGTCTCCTAATCGTGCGCAAGCGCACTCTCTCCACCGCGACCTCGTTCGCGGTTCTTGTCAGCTCGGCGGCACTGGTCGCCGGCACGGCGGGCCAGGCGGCCGCCGACAGCAGCAAGCTCCTTCCCCTGTCGTCCGTGGGCGACATGCTGGTGGACGGCACCCACCGGAAGATCTTCATCAGCGACCCGTACACCGGCAAGGTCGTCGCGACGGACTACGCCGGCACCGTGCTCGGCACCGTCACCGACCTGCCCGGCGTCACCGGGCTCGCGCTCTCCGCCGACGCGTCGAGCGTGTACGCCGCCGTCCCGGGGGCCGACGTGGTCGTCGCCCTGGACGCGGACACGGTGACCGAGAAGGCCCGGTACGCCACCGGCGACGGCACCGACCCGAAGTTCGTCGCGGCCGCGGGCGGCCGGATCTGGTTCGGCTACGGCACCGACTACGACGGTGACATCGGCTCCATCGACACCTCGGGCGAGCAGCCCGTGGTGGCCCTGGGCCAGGACGCGGACATCAACTACTCGGGTGCGCCGAGGCTGGTCGCCTCGCCCACGGACCCGAACGCCCTCGCGGCCGTGTCCTCGTACTACCACTCGTTCCGGATCGGCGCCTACGACGTGAGCACGGGCGCGGCGGTCCGCACCGCGCGCTCGGCCGACTCCGAGACGGGCAGCGGCGGCATGGTCGGCGACCTCGCCTACACCCAGGACGGCAGCCGGCTGATCACGGCCACCGCCGGCAACCAGCACCGCGTCTGGCAGGTCTCCGACCTCGCCCAGGTGGGCACCTACCAGAGCGACTACCACGGCGCGGCCGTGGCCGTCGCCCCCGACGGCACCGTCGCGGCGGGCTCCGACTCCTCGTACGGCCCGGACGTCTTCGTCTACCGGCCGGGCGAGACGACGGCCGTGCGCCAGTACGACTTCCCCAACACCGGGAGCTACAGCTCCGGCGACGGCCTCGCCGACAGCGCTCTCGCCTGGGAGCCGGGCGGCAGCCGCCTGTTCGCGGTGACGGAGGCCAGCAGCGGCGACAGCATCCGGCTGAACGTCCTGTCCGAGCCCACCAAGTCGGTGCCGACCGTCACCGTGAAGGTGCCGGCCACCACGACCGTGCTCAAGGCGGTCACCGTCTCCGGCACGGTCGCGTCGACGCTGAAGCTGCCGGCGGGCACGCCGCTGACGGTGACGCGGTACGACGTGGAGTACCCGAAGGGCAAGGCGCTCGGGACGCGGACGCTCGGGGCGAACGGCACGTTCTCGTTCCCCGACACCCCGACGGCGGCCGGGAACGTCACCTACCGGGTGACGTACGCGGGTGACGCCACGCACGCGGGCGCCAGCGGCACCGCGGTCGTCAAGGTGTCGCCGTTCAAGACGTACATCGCGCTGGACCGGAACAACCAGACGGTCAACTACGGCACCAACGTCACGTACACGGCCACCCTCGGCTGGACGTATCGCAACCGGGTCGTGGAGATCTGGGCCGACCCGTACGGCGCCGAGCCGAAGCGGCTCCTGAAGCGCGGCACGGTGAACTCGGCGGGCAAGCTGTCGGTCACCACGAAGATGACCCGCGACACCTGGGTGACCGCGATCTTCGCCGGTGACACCCGCTCCGGCTGGGCCAAGGCCGGTTCCACGGTGTACACGAAGGCGGGTCTGACGACCTCGCTGTCCCGCCACTACAAGTGGTCCAAGATCGGCACCATCTGGTACCAGACGTACCACCAGTCCACCGACGTGCTGATCACCGCGTGGAACAACCCGTACCCGGGCCGCAAGACCAAGGTCGAGCTCCAGGTCTGGTACGCGGGTGCCTGGCGCACCGGTGCCGAGGACTACGTCTCGCTGAACAGCGGCGGCATGGCGTACGTCAACCTCGACGCCAACGGCGCCGAGGGTGTCCGCGCCCGTGTCCGCACGGCGTACGTGGACACCACGTCCGGCGACAACGTGAACACGACGAACTACGGCGGCTGGAAGTACTTCAACGTCACCCGCTGACCCGTCGCGCACCAGGGCCCCGTCCGCCGATTCCCCGGATTCGGTGGGCGGGGCCCTCGCGTTCGCGGGATCATGCAGGCATGGACATCCGGATGAGCTCCGGGACGGGCCGCTGGATCGTGTTCACGACCGTGCTCGGGTCCGGAATGGCGCTGCTCGACTCCACCGTCGTCAACGTCGCGCTGCCGCACATCGGCGAGGACCTGGACGCCGACCTCGGCGCGCTCCAGTGGACCGTGAACGCCTACATGCTCACCCTGGCCGGTCTCATCCTGCTCGGCGGGGCGCTCGGCGACCGCTACGGCCGCCGCCGGGTCTTCGTGATCGGCGTGGTGTGGTTCGCGCTCGCCTCGCTGCTGTGCGGGCTCGCCCCGAACGCCGGGGTGCTCATCGCGGCCCGCGCCTTCCAGGGCGTCGGCGGGGCGCTGCTCACGCCGGGGTCGCTCGCCCTGATCCAGGCGAGCTTCCACGAGGACGACCGGGCCAGGGCGGTCGGCCTGTGGTCCGGCTTCGGCGGCGTGGGCGCGGCGATCGGGCCGTTCGTCGGCGGCTGGCTGGTGGACGGCCCCGGCTGGCGCTGGGTGTTCCTGCTGAACGTGCCGCTCGCGGCCGTCTGCGTGCCGGTCGCCCTGCGGCACGTGCCGGAATCGCAGGACGAGGCCGCGCACGGCCGGTTCGACGTGCTCGGCGCGGTCCTCGGCGCGGCGGCGCTCGCCCTCGTCACGTACGCGCTGATCGGCGCGGCCTGGTGGGCCGGGGCGGCCGGGGCCGTGGTCGGGGCGGTGTTCGTGTGGGTGGAGCGGCGGCGCGGCGAGTCCGCGATGGCCCCGCCGTCGATCTTCCGCTCGCGTCTCTTCACCGCCGTCAACCTGGTCACCCTGTGCGTGTACGCGGCCTTCGGCGGGTTCTTCTTCCTGGCCGCGCTCCAGCTCCAGGTGGTCTCCGGCTATTCGGCGCTCGCCGCCGGTACGGCGCTGCTGCCCACGACCGTCCTGATGCTGCTGCTCTCGGCGAAGTCCGGCGAGCTGGGCGAGCGGATCGGCCCCCGCATCCCGCTCACCGTGGGCCCGCTGCTGTGCGCCGCCGGCATGCTGCTGATGCTGCGGGTCGGGGCGGACGCCTCGTACGTGCGGGACGTGCTGCCGGCCCTCCTCGTCCTGGGGCTCGGCATGACGGCCCTGGTCGCCCCGCTCACCGCGACCGTCCTCGCCTCGGTGGACGTGGCGAGGGCGGGCCTGGCCAGCGGCATCAACAACGCGGCGGCCCGCGCGGCCGGGCTCCTCGCGGTGGCCGCGCTGCCGCTGCTCGCCGGCATGGGCCCGGAGGCGTACCGCTCGGCGTCGGAGTTCGGCGAGACCTTCCGGCGCGCCATGCCCATGTGCGCCGGTCTCCTGGTCGCCGGCGCTCTCATCGCCTGGACCACCCTGCGCACCCCGGCGCCTGTCGCCGCCTGCCACCCGGAGTGCAAGGTCCACTGCGGGGTGACGTCACCGCCGCTGAACCCGGGGGAGCGGGGGAAGCCGGCGGACCGGGGGAGGCCTGAGGGCCCCGGGCGGCAGCCCTGAGGGCCCGGGGCGGCAGCCCTGAGGGTCCGGGGCGGCAGCCCTGAGGCAGACTGGGCGCATGGCCATCCACGAGAACCTGCTGGGGGGACCGGCCCCCACCCACCTGCCCGACGACCCGGGTCCGCGAGAGCTGCTCGCGAACGGTACGGCGCCGGCGGACGTCGCCGCGAAGTACCCGACCTCCTCGCTCGCCTGGGCCCAGCTCGCCGACGACGCCTACGAGCGCGGCGCGGTCGTCGAGTCGTACGCCTACGCCCGTACCGGCTACCACCGCGGTCTCGACGCGCTGCGCCGCAACGGCTGGAAGGGCCACGGCCCGGTGCCGTGGGAGCACGAGCCGAACCGCGGCTTCCTGCGCGCCCTGCACGCCCTGGCCCGCGCGGCCGGCGAGATCGGCGAGAAGGACGAGTACGAGCGCTGCACGACGTTCCTGCGGGATTCCTCGGAGACGGCCGCCGAGACCCTCGGCTGACGTCCGCCGGCCCCGCTCAGGTGCGCCCTCTCCTCCCGTGCGGGGGGAGAGGGCGCACCTGTTGATCGAACTCCGATTCGTGTCATGATGCGGTTGGGACGCGCGCGAAGAAGCACGCCTCCCGAGGGGACCGGAGCTCCCGTGGCGCACGCACGCACACGGTGGAGCGGACCGCTACCCGGTAGCACGTATCGAGGAGACAGAAATGTCCACCTTCCCCGATGCCTCCGGAGCCGGATCGGTCGTCGACGCACCGAACCTCGACTTCGCGGGCACCACGCCGTACGAGGACTACGTCCAGGCGGACGTCCTCACCCACCTCCAGCACCTCCGCTCGGACGACCCCGGCGAGATGGTCTTCCTGGTCACCACCCAGGTCATGGAGCTGTGGTTCACGGTGATCGTCCACGAGTGGGAGACCGCGAGCCGCGCCCTGCGCGAGGACCGCGTCCCCGTCGCGATGGACGCCCTCAAGCGGTCCGTCCGCGAGCTGGAGGCGCTCAACCACTCCTGGCGCCCGCTCGCGCAGCTCACTCCCGGCCAGTTCAACGCCTACCGCGCGGCGCTCGGCGAGGGCTCCGGCTTCCAGTCGGCGATGTACCGCCGGATGGAGTTCCTCCTCGGCGACAAGGCCGCCTCCATGCTGGTCCCGCACCGGGGCGCGCCCCGCGTCCACGCCGAACTGGAGAAGGCGCTCCAGGAACCCAGCCTGTACGACGAGGTCCTCGCGTTCCTGTCCCGGCGCGGCCTGCCGATACCGGCCTCGGTGCTCTCCCGCGACCTCTCCCAGCGGTACGAGCCGTCCCCCGAGGTCGAGGCCGTCTGGGCCGGGATCTACGCCGACCCCGACCAGAACACCGAGCTCGTCCGCCTCGGCGAGGCCCTCAGCGATGTCGCCGAGCTCGTCTGGCGCTGGCGCAACGACCACCTCGTCGCCACCCGGCGCGCGATGGGCGCCAAGACCGGCACCGGCGGCTCCGCCGGCGTGGCCTGGCTGGAGAAGCGCGCCCAGAAGAACGTCTTCCCCGAGCTCTGGACGGCCCGCAGCCATGTCTGACGACCTCCTGAACCGGGCCGGCGAGCCCGAGGCGGCCGAGGGCCTCCGCAAGCGGGCCCTCGACCTGGACGCCGGCGACCCGCTCGCCGCGCACCGCGAGAAGTTCGCGCTCGACGCCGACACCGTCTACCTCGACGGCAACTCGCTCGGCGCGCTGCCCGCGCACGTCCCGGCGCGGATGGCCGACGTCCTCACCCGCGAGTGGGGCGAGCTGCGCATCCGGTCCTGGGACGAGTCCGGCTGGTGGACCGCGCCCGAGCGGATCGGCGACCGGATCGCCCCCATCGTCGGCGCGGCCCCCGGGCAGATCGTCGTCGGCGACTCGACGAGCGTGAACGTCTTCAAGGCCGTCGTCGCCGCCGCGCGGATCAACGGCGCCGACCGGCCGGAGATCCTCGTCGACGCGACGACCTTTCCCACGGACGGGTACATCGCGAGCTCCGCGGCGCGCATGACGGGTCACGAGATCGTGGCATGCGACCCGGCCGGCATGGCGGACGCCGTCAGCGACCGCACCGCCCTCGCGCTCGTCAACCACGTCGACTACCGCACCGGCCGGCTCCAGGACCTGCCCGGCCTCACCGCCGCGCTCCACGAGGCGGGCGCGCTCGCCGTCTGGGACCTGTGCCACAGCGCCGGCGCGCTGCCCGTCGGGCTCGACGCGCACGGCGTCGACCTGGCCGTCGGCTGCACCTACAAGTACCTGAACGGCGGCCCCGGTTCGCCCGCGTACCTGTACGTCGCCGAGCGCCACCAGGCCGCCTTCGACTCGCCGCTGCCCGGCTGGAACTCGCACGCGGACCCGTTCGCGATGACCCCCGGGTACGAGGCCGCGGGGGGCGCGCTGAAGGGCCGGGTCGGCACCCCCGACATCCTGTCCATGCTGGCCCTCGAAGCGGCGCTCGACGTCTGGGACGGGGTCGCCGTCGAGGACGTGCGCGCCAAGTCCCTCGCGCTGACGGACTTCTTCCTGGAGTGCGTCGCCGCGTACGTGCCCGAGGGCCGGGTCGTCCCCGTCACCCCGGGCCCGGCCGCAGAGCGCGGCAGCCAGGTGGCGCTGAGCTGCGCGGACGCGCCCGCCGTGATGGCCGAGCTCATCCGGCGCGGGGTCGTCGGCGACCTGCGCCGCCCGGACGTGCTGCGGTTCGGTTTCACCCCGCTGTACGTCGGCTTCGCGGACGCGGAGCGGGCCGCGCGGACCCTCGCGGACGTTCTTCGGTAGGTCGGATCGTCGCCTGATCTGCGCGGGCTCCGGGGCTGGTACCGTCCCCGCAGGTCAGGCCGATTCGGCCGCGTATCCGAGAGGTTGGAACAGCATGCCGGACCCCGCCGCGCGCGATGCCGCCGAAGAGGCGTCGGCCTTCTCGCACCCGGCCGTCCCCCCGGACGCCTCCGCCGCGTACGGCGAACACCCGGACCAGGTCGTCGACTTCTACGCCCCGCGCGACGGGCGCACCCGGGCCCCGCTGGTCATCGCCCTGCACGGCGGCGCCTGGCGCGCCCCGTACGACCGGCAGCACCTCACGCCCTTCGTGGACTTCCTGGCCCGCCGGGGCTTCGCGGTGGCCAACGTCGAGTACCGGCGCGGCAGCGACATCCCCCGCCAGGGCGGTTCCGCCCCGGTGGCCGGCCGCTGGCCGGAGACCTTCGACGACGTCGCCGCCGCCCTCGACGCGCTGCCCGGCCTCGCCGCCGAGCACCTCCCGCAGGCCGACACCGGCCGCATCGTCCTCACCGGGCACTCCGCCGGCGGCCACCTCGCCCTCTGGGCCGCTGCCCGCCACGTCCTCCCCGCCGGCTCCGCCTGGCGTCTCCCCGCCCCGCCCGCCCTCCGCGGCGTCGTCGCCCTCGCCCCCATCGCCCACTTCGCCCGCGCCGTCGAACTCTCCGTCTGCGGCGGTGCCGTCACCGAACTCCTCGGCGACCCCGCCGCCTACGCCGAGCGCGCCGCCCACGCCGACCCCGCCGCCCTCCTCCCCACCGGCATCGCCACCACCCTCGTCCACGGCCGCGCCGACCTCGTCGTCCCCCACACCGTCGCCGAGTCCTACGCCGAGGCCGCCGCCAAGTCCGGCGAACAGATCGGCCTCACCTCCCTCGAAGACGTCGGCCACTTCCCCCTCATCGACCCCGCCGCCGACGCCTGCGCGGTCGTCGCCGAGGAAATCGCCCAGCTGGCCTTCTAGTACGTCGGCTAGTCCTCAAGGGGGACCCGGAAGGATCCGCATCGAGCCGGACGACCGGGTCCCGGGACGCCCGTACCGTGGTTCGCGTGACTCAGACAGAGACCTCCGAATCGAGCCGCAGCCCCGAGTTCCGCCTGGTGCAGGCGGCGCTCGGGGGGCTGCGGCAGGAACTGTTCGACGACGCGTTCGCGTATCGGCCGATGAGGCGGATGGACGTGGAGAGCGGGCCGACGCGCTTTTTGCCGGGACGGATACGGGTGTACGCGGGGCTGCTTCCGCACGCGTTCGTGGCGTTCTGCGCGGTGGTCGTGTTCGCGCTGGGGTATGAGCGGATCTACTACGTCTTCGGTGTCACGGCGTTCGTGACGACCTGCCTGCCGGCGGCGATCGTGCTGCTCACGCTGGTCCGGCCGGTGCTGGCCTTCTGGGCCTCGCTGGCCTCGGCGCCGTTCATCGGGTACGCGACCGGGTTCAACGGCGGGTGGCCGTGGACGGCGGCCTGCTTCGCCACGCACGTGATCGTGCTGGCCGTGGTCGCGGCGCGGACCCGGCCTCGTACCGCGGCGTGGATGTGGGTGGTGACGGCCGGGTACTCGCTGTTCCTTGAGGTGTCGCTGGGCGTCGGGCGGTCATCCGACGCGTTCCCGATGGCCTTCGTGTCGGCGATGGCCCTGCTGGCCGTGACCGTGGTGCAGGTCCGCCGGCAGGCCGACCGCGAGGTGACCGCGCAGCAGACGGTCACGGCGCAGGAGATCTCGAAGCGGACGGTCCTGGAGGAGCGGACGACGATCGCCCGCGAGCTGCACGATGTGGTGGCGCACCACATGTCGGTGGTGGCCATCCAGGCGGAGGCGGCGCCGTACCGGGTGGAGAATCCGCCGCCGGAGCTGGAGCAGGCGTTCCTGACGATCCGGGAGAACGCGGTGGCCGCGCTGACCGAGCTGCGCCGCATCCTCGGGGTCGTACGGGCCGAGGACTACGAGGCGCCGGACGCGCCGCAGCCGACGCTCGGGGATCTGGACGTGCTGATCCGGAACGTCGGGGAGGCGGGTCTCCAGGTGGAGAAGACGGTGACGGGGGCGGTGCGGGAGCTGCCGCAGGGCGTGGAGCTCTCGGCGTACCGGATCGTGCAGGAGGCGCTGTCGAACGTGCTGCGGCACGCGCCGGGCGCGGTGGCGAAGGTCGAGGTGAGCTATGTGCTCGGCGGTCTGGGGCTGCGGATCGCCAACGGGCCGGCGAGGGGGCTCGTGAAGCCCTCTCCGGGCGCGGGGCACGGCATCACCGGCATGCGGGAGCGTGTGACGATGCTCGGCGGGGAGATGACGGCCGAGGCGACCGGGGACGGTGGCTACGAGGTGACGGCCTTCGTTCCCGTGAGCCGCGAGGAGGCCCCGCAGTGATCCGCGTACTGATCGTCGACGACCAGATGATGGTCCGGGAGGGCTTCTCGGTGCTGCTCGGCGCGATGCCGGACATCGAGGTCGTCGGCGAGGCCGTCAACGGACGGGAGGCGATCGCCCAGGTCGCCGCCCTGCGTCCGGACGTGGTGCTGATGGACATCCGGATGCCGGAGCTCAACGGCATCGACGCGACCCGGGAGATCGTCGCCGCCGACCAGGACGCGAAGGTGCTGGTCCTGACGACCTTCGACCTGGACGAGTACGTGTACCAGGCGCTGCGCGCCGGCGCCTCCGGCTTCCTCCTCAAGGACGCCTCGGCCCGGCAGCTCGCGGAGGGGGTGCGGGTGGTCGCGGCGGGCGAGGCGCTGCTGGCGCCGACCGTGACGAAGCGGCTGATCACCGAGTTCGCGAAGGCGCCGGGCACGTCCCCGAGGCCGCCCGCGATGGCGCAGATCGGCGAGCTGACCGAGCGGGAGACGGAGGTCCTCGTCCTCATCGCCCAGGGCCTGTCGAACGCCGAGATCGCCGAGCACCTGGTCGTCGCCGAGTCCACCATCAAGACCCACGTCAGCCGCATCCTGGTGAAGCTGGGCCTGCGCGACCGCACCCAGGCGGCGGTCTTCGCGTACGAGGCGGGGCTGGTGCGCGTCGGCGGCTGAGGTACCTCCCCGGGGCGCGGGCGCGGCGGTAGCGTCCGGTCATGGACGCTGTTGACGCTGGATACGACCCGTGGTCGCCGGAGTTCGTCGCCGACCCGTACCCCGCCTACGCGCGGCTGCGTGCCGCTGGGCGTGCCCATTGGCACGGCCCGACGCGCCAGTGGCTGATCCCGCACCACGAGGACGTGTCGGCGCTGCTCCGCGACCGGCGTCTCGGGCGGACGTACACGCACCGGTTCACCCACGAGGAGTTCGGGCGGGAGGCGCCGGACGCGGCGTACGAGCCGTTCCACACGCTCAACGACCACGGGCTGCTCGATCTGGAGGCGGGCGATCACACCCGGATCAGGCGTCTGGTGTCGAAGGCGTTCACGCCGAGGACGGTGGAGAACCTGGCGCCGACGGTACGGAGGCTGGCCGCCGGGCTCGTGTCGGAGCTGGTGGCGGCGGGCGGCGGGGACCTGCAGGGGGCCGTCGCGGAGCCGCTGCCGGTGGCGGTGATCGCCGAGATGCTGGGGGTGCCGGAGTCGGACGAGGAGCGGGGGCGGCTGCGGCTCTGGTCGGCGGCGATCTGCGGGATGTTCGAGCTGAACCCTTCGGAGGAGACGGCCCGGCGGGCGGTGCGGGCCTCGATCGAGTTCTCGGACTATCTGCGGGAGCTGATCGCGCGGCGGCGGAAGGAGCCGGGGGAGGACCTGATCTCCTCGCTGATCGCGGTGGAGGAGCTGACGGAGCAGGAGATGATCTCCACCTGCGTCCTGCTCCTGAACGCGGGTCACGAGGCGACGGTGAACACCACGGTCAACGGCTGGTGGACGCTTCTTCGCGAGGGCGTGCGTCCGGATCCCGAAAAGTTGTCCACAGCTGTGGAAGAAATTCTGCGGTACGACACCCCGCTCCAGATGTTCGAGCGCTGGGTTCTCGACGACATCGAGCTCGGCGGCCAGGTCATCCCGCGCGGTTCCGAGGTCGCCCTGCTCTTCGGCTCCGCCAACCGCGACCCGGCCCGCTTCGGCCCGACCGCCGACGTCCTCGACCTCACCCGCGCCGACAACCCCCACATCACCTTCGGCGCCGGCATCCACTACTGCCTGGGCGCCCCGCTCGCCCGCCTCGAACTCACCGCCGTCTTCGACGAGTTGCTGAGGCAGGCGCCGGGACTCCGGCTCGTCGCCGAGCCGGTACGGAAACCGGGGTACGTCATCCGCGGCGTGGAGGCCCTGCTCGTGGAGGTGTGAGACTCCGGTTCTCAGCCCGTCACGTCCCGCCTCCGCAGCCCCGCGAGTCCCGCCGCGACCAGGGCCGCCGCCAGGGCGGTCAGGGTCAGGACCGGGGTCCAGGTCATGTCCGGGCCCGGGAGCTTGGGCAGATGGCCGAAGGGGGAGAGGTCGAGGGCGGCCTGGGGCAGGCCGAGGGCCGGGCCGACCCAGCCGAGGGCGAGGCAGAGCCCGGCGGCGCCCCAGGCGGCGGTCGCGGCCCTGGGGACGGCGCCCCAGAGGAGGACCGCGAGACCGGCGAGGGTCCAGACGGCGGGCAGCTGGGCGAGCGAGGCCCCGAGGAGCGGGCCGGCGTCGTGCCCGTACGAGAGGGCGAGGCCGAGCCCGCTGAGCGCGAGGACCAGGGCGGAGCCGCCGAACGCGACGGTCAGGTGGCCGGCGGCCCAGCGGAGGCGGCCGAGGCTGGAGGCGAGCAGGGGTTCGGCGCGGCCGGAGGTCTCCTCGCCGTGCGCGCGCAGCACCGAGCCGACGGCGAACAGCGCGGCGACCATCCCGAAGAGGGAGACCATGGTGGCGAGGAAGGCGTCCGTGAGGGCGCTCTGCCCGCCCATCCGCTCGAAGATCTCCCGGGCCCGCTCGTTGTCGCCGACGATGTCGGCCGCGCCCTCGACCATCCCGCCGAAGACGAGCCCGCCGAGCAGGAAGCCGAGCGACCAGCCGAGCAGCGAGCCGCGCTGGAGCCGCCACGCGAGCGCGCCCGCCGACGCGAGCCGCCCCTCGGCCGGGCCGGGACGGGTGGCGAAGAAGCTCCCGCCGACGTCACGGCGGCCGGCGAGGGCGTACGCCGCCGCCGTCTGCGCCAGGACGGCCCCGGCGAACAGGAGCAGCACCCACCAGCGCTCGCCGGCGAAGGCGCGGACGTTCTCGGCCCAGCCGACGGGCGAGAGCCAGGTGAGGACCGAACTCCCGTCGGCGTCACCGGCGTCGCCGGCCGCCCGCAGGACGAACGCGAGGCCGAGCGCCGCCGCCGTGAGGCCCTTGGCGAGGCGGGCGCTCTCGGTCAGCTGGGCGGCGAGCGCGGCCGTGGTCGCGAAGACCATGCCGGTGCCGCCGATCGCCAGGCCGAGGGCGAGCGCGCCCGCCGCGCCCTGTGCGGCGAGGCCGGCGGTGACGAGCAGGGTGACGGCCGCGTTGACGGTCAGGGCGGCGAGGAGGGCGGCGGTGAGCGGGGCCCGGCGGCCGACGGCTCCGGCGGAGAGAATCTCCTGACGGCCCGTCTCCTCCTCCTCGCGGGTGTGCCGGACGACCACGATCAGGCTCGCGACGGCGGCGAGCACGGCGGCGAAGGTGCCGAACCGCCAGGCCACGAGGGAGCCGAGGGAATCGCCGAAGACCGGTCCGTACAGCGAGCGCATCGAGCTGTTGGCGGTCATGGACGCGGCCAGCCCGGCCCGTTCGGCCGGCGTTCCGTACAGCCCTTCGAGGGAACCGGTCCCGCTCGCCACCATGCCGCCGGTGACCAGCGCCCAGACCGGGATCATCACCCGGTCGCGGCGCAGCGCGAGCCGGGTGAGGGCCGTGGTGCCGGTCATCGGGACCCCTCGGTGGCGTAGTGGCGGAGGAAGAGCTCCTCCAGGGTGGGCGGGGTGCTGGTGAGGCTCCGCACGCCCGAGGCGGTCAGCGAGCGCAGGACGGCGTCGAGCTTGTCGGTGTCGACCTGGAGCCGGACCCGCAGGCCGGTGACGGCGAGGTCGTGGACGCCGGGGAGGTGGGCGAGGCCGTTCGGCGGGGCGGCGAGTTCGGCGGTGACGCTGGTACGGGTCAGGTGCCGCAGCTCCGTGAGGGAACCGGACTCCACGGTCCGGCCCTTGCGGACGATGCTGACCCGGTCGCAGAGCGTCTCGACCTCGCTGAGGATGTGGCTCGACAGCAGGACCGTACGGCCCCGGTCGCGGGCCTCCCGGACGCAGTCGCGGAAGACCTCCTCCATCAGCGGGTCGAGGCCGCTGGTCGGTTCGTCGAGGACCAGCAGGTCGACCTCGGCGGCGAACGCGGCGACGAGGGCGACCTTCTGCCGGTTGCCCTTGGAGTAGGTGCGGCCCTTCTTGGTGGGGTCGAGCTCGAAGCGCTCGATCAGCTCCGCGCGCCGCGCCGGGTCGAGGGCCGCGCCCCGCAGCCTGGCGTACAGGTCGATGACCTCGCCGCCGGAGAGGTTGCGCCAGAGGGTCACGTCGCCGGGGACGTAAGCGATCCGCCGGTGGAGCTCGACGGCGTCCTCCCAGGGGTCCCTGCCGAGCACCCGGACGCCGCCGGAGCCCGCCCGCAGCAGTCCGAGGAGGACCCGGATGGTGGTGGACTTCCCGGCGCCGTTGGGGCCGAGGAAACCGTGGACCTCGCCGGACTCGACGGTGAGGTCGAGGCCGTCGAGCGCCTGGGTGCGCCCGAAGGACTTGTGCAGTCCGAGGACGCTGATTGCCTTCGTCATGATTCTGAACGTACGGTAGTTTCACAAAATTGTGAAGTTAAGGAACCGTATAAAGTCGGAGGATGGGTGAGAGCGACATGACGACGACCGGCGCGACCGGCGCGACCGACGGGGGCGGCGAGGACGAAGCGGTCTCCCGCTTCGTGGAGCGCTTCGCCGCCGAGATGACCGCCGCCGGCATGCAGCGCATGGCCAGCCGCGTCTTCGCGGCCCTCCTCGCCTCCGAGACGGCCTCCCTGACCTCGGCCGAACTCGCCGAACGGCTCCGGATCAGCCCGGCCGCCGTCTCCGGCGCGATCGGCTACCTCACCCAGGTCGGCATGGTCAGCCGCGAGCGCGACCCCGGCACCCGACGGGACCGCTACGTCCTCCACAACGAGCTCTGGTACGAGACCTTCACCCGCCGCGACCAGGTCCTCGTCCGCTGGGAGAAGGTCCTCAAGGAGGGCGCCGAGACCCTCGGGCCCGACACCGCCGCCGGCCGCCGCACCGCCGAGACCGGCGAGTTCTTCGCGTTCCTCCACGGCGAGATGGCAGGCATCACGGACCGCTGGCGCGCCCACAAGCGGGCGAAGGCGGCCGCGGAGGGTCAGAGCGACTGAACCCGCCGCTCCTCGGTGCTCCGCACCGGGGGTGCGAGGCGGTCGAGGAGCGCCAGGGCCTCCTTGGTGTCCGCCTTCTCGTACGGCCCCGCCGGCCAGTGCGGGCGCCCCTCGATCCACGGCACGAAGAAGTGCCGGTCGCCCCAGGACAGCTCCCGGCGGCCGCGGAGCTGGACGTACCCGGCCGGCCGGGCCGGAAGCCCGCGCCGCGGGTCCTTGGGCGGACCCGGCGGCACCAGCGGGAGGATCCCGACGGGACGGGCCTCCTCACCGCCGTGCGCCCGGAAGACCACCAGGACCGGGTCGCCGCCGTGCGGGTCGTACAGCAGCACGTACCGGAGCAGCAGGGGCGGGAAGCCGGTCGCGGCCCAGGCCATCGCCCGCGCCGCGCGGCGGCCGACGGTGAGCGTCCGGTAGCCGGAGTACAGCAGGGCGGCCACCGGCAGCGCCCCCGCCAGCCACAGCTTCGGCAGGTCCTCCTCGGGCGGCCCGGTCAGCGCGACCGCCCCCACGGCCAGACAGAACCCCAGCGCCACCGTCACCCGCCCCATCCCCGCCACCCGCCGCAGACTCCGCACCCGCCACCACGGCACCTCCCGCACGTCCGCCTCAGGCCGCGGCGCCTTTCCCCGTCCCTTGCCCTTGCCCCTGTCCTTGCCCTGCGGCGCGGCCTGTCGCCCGGCATGAGCGGCGAGCACGGCGTACGCGGGCCCGGCCTCGGTCCCGAGGGCCGGAACCGGGGCCGGGGCGGTGGCCGGGCCCTCCTCGGACCCCGTGCCCTGCCCGAACCCGGACCCGGACCCGGCCTCCGGGCCCTCGTCGTCCCCCAGCCCCCGCACCACGTACCAGCGCTCCTCGGGCTCGGCCGACTCCGACCGCTCCGACCGCTCCGACGGCTCCGACCTCTCCGGCTGCTCCGGCTGGTCCGGCCAGGTCACCGGGGCCTGCGGCTGAAGCGGGGCGGGCCGGCGCAGCAGGCCGTCCGCTTCGGCGGCGGCCACGATGCGGCGGCGGACCGGGCCGCCGCGGAGGGGCTTGGCCCAGATGAGGGGCGCGCCGCCGGGCGGGGCGAGGACGCCGCCCTTGCGCGGGTCGCCGCACCACCAGAGGACGGTGTCGGGGCCGGGCCGGATCGTCTCGTACCGGGACCGGGTGGCCATGACGGCCAGGGGCCACGCCTCGGTGCCGTCCTGAGCGCCGAGGACGAGGCTGGTCGCGTGGCCGGCGCGGGCGACCGCGAGGGCGGGGTGGGCGGTCCAGACGGCCGAGCCGAGGGCACGGCGCATACGCCGGGCGAGGAACAGCGACCCGGCGCCCGCCCCGAGGCAGAGAACGCCCGCCACGGTGAGCAGCATGGTGACGTCTTCCCGCCACGCCCCGTCGAGCAGCACCGAGGCCACGGCGGCCACCGCGAGCGTCACCGCGCCCGTCACGACCAGCCGGACCGCCTTGCTCCGGTACGCCCCCAGCGCCCTCGCCGTCGTCTCCACGTCCAGCGCACACGTCATCGCACGTCCCCCACCCCGGTCGATCCCCCGCCTCGTCGATCTTCGCCGACGCTAGGCCCTCCCGGGGGGTTACGTCATCCAGGAACCACACCGCCGGCGGTCAGGCCCCCCGGTGGGGTCCGGGGGCAGGGTCCCTGGGCAGGGTGAGGGACCAGGCGGCCGGGTGGAGGGTCCAGGTGCGGCGGCGGACCGGGCCGGTGAGGCGGCCGTCGGCGCGGTAGCGGAAGTCGGGGCCGGAGACGGTGAGGGTGCGGGCGGTGGCGCGGCGGGGAGGGGCGGCCGACGGGTGGACGGTCACCTGGACCGTACCGGCGGCGGAGCGGACCCTGAGGCACTCGACGGGGTCGTCGACGTCGGCGAGGAGGACGCCGTCCGCCTCGACGCGCAGCCGGTGGGTGCGGACCGCGAGCGCCGTGGGCGCCGGGCGGACCAGCGTACGGACGAGGGAGCGGCAGGTGCCCCAGACCGAGGGGGCGGCCGCGGCGAGGACGGGGGCGGCCGGGACGACGAGGTCGCCGAGGACGACGCCGTCGCTGTCGTCGACCAGCAGGTCGAGACGGCGGGCCGTCCCGTCGAGGACCGCGCGGGCCGCCGCCGGGGTGGCGTGCGGCACGCCGAGCGCGTGGGTGACTTCCCGGGCGTCCGGCGGGCCGATCGGGACGACGGACAGGGCCGCCCCGGCGAGCTCCCGTTCCCGGTGCAGCAGCGTCACCGCGCGCAGCAGCGCACGGTCGTCGCCGAGCACCACGGGCCGCCGGGAGCCGCGCCTCGCCAGGGCCCGGGAGAATTCCTCCGGGCCGTCCGGCAGGCAGATCTTCGCCTCCGCGCCCGCGCACAGGACATCCTTCGCGATCCGCACGGACTCGCCGTCACATCGGCGGGCGACCGGGTCGACGATGACCAGCAGCTGGTCGTGATCCGACACCTCGGTCCTTCCTCGGGTAGCATCTTTGTGCAAGAGCCCCTTGCGCTATTGCGCCAGGGGCTTCGTCTATTCCGGGGCACACCGGTGAGGCGGCGTACGCCCCCTGACCTTGGACATGCCCCACCCGGAAGGGGTGTACGCCTGTGCCCGCACTTGTGCTGCTCGGTGCTCAGTGGGGTGACGAGGGCAAGGGAAAGGCCACCGACCTCCTCGGTGGTTCCGTTGACTATGTAGTGCGTTACCAGGGCGGCAACAACGCCGGCCACACCGTCGTCGTCGGCGACCAGAAGTACGCGCTGCATCTTCTCCCTTCCGGAATCCTCTCGCCGGGGTGTACCCCGGTGATCGGAAACGGTGTCGTCGTCGACCCGGCGGTCCTGCTCTCCGAGCTGAGCGGACTGAACGAGCGCGGCGTCGACACGTCGAAGCTCCTGATCAGCGGTAACGCCCACCTGATCACCCCGTACAACGTCACCCTCGACAAGGTGACGGAACGGTTCCTCGGCAAGCGCAAGATCGGCACCACGGGCCGGGGCATCGGCCCCACCTACGCCGACAAGATCAACCGCGTCGGCATCCGGGTCCAGGACCTGTACGACGAGTCGATCCTCACCCAGAAGGTCGAGGCGGCGCTGGAGGGCAAGAACCAGCTCCTCGCCAAGCTGTACAACCGGCGCGCGATCCAGGCCGACCAGATCGTCGAGGAGATGCTCCAGTACGCGGAGCAGATCAAGCCCTTCGTCGCCGACACGACGCTGATCCTCAACAAGGCGCTCGACGACGACAAGGTCGTGCTCTTCGAGGGCGGCCAGGGCACCCTGCTCGACGTCGACCACGGCACGTACCCCTTCGTCACCTCCTCGAACCCGACCGCGGGCGGCGCCTGCACCGGCGCCGGCGTGGGCCCGACGAAGATCAGCCGTGTCATCGGCATCCTCAAGGCCTACACGACCCGTGTCGGCGCCGGCCCGTTCCCGACGGAGCTCTTCGACGCGGACGGCGAGGCGCTGCGCCGCATCGGTGGCGAGCGCGGTGTCACCACCGGCCGTGACCGCCGCTGCGGCTGGTTCGACGCGGTCATCGCCCGTTACGCCACCCGCGTCAACGGTCTGACCGACTTCTTCCTCACCAAGCTCGACGTCCTCACCGGCTGGGAGCAGATCCCGGTCTGCGTCGCGTACGAGATCGACGGCAAGCGCGTCGAGGAGCTGCCCTACTCGCAGACCGACTTCCACCACGCGAAGCCGATCTACGAAATGCTCCCCGGCTGGTCCGAGGACATCACCAAGGCCAAGACCTTCGCCGACCTGCCGAAGAACGCGCAGGCCTACGTGAAGGCGCTTGAGGAGATGTCCGGCGCCCCGATCTCCGCGATCGGTGTCGGCCCCGGCCGCACCGAGACCATCGAGATCAACTCCTTCCTCTAGGAGTTCCGCAGGAGCCCCGCAGGAGCCCCGCAGGACCCCTGCCGTTTCGGCGGCAGGGGTCCTGTTTTCTCATGCGTCGAGCTTGGTGTCCCGGCCGACCTTGTCCCAGGTCATGAGGTCGGCGCGGACCTGGTCGAGGTGGGTGTGGATGGCGTCGATGGCGTCGTCGCCGAGGGCCAGGCGGAGGGGGGTCTCGTCGGCGTCCAGGGCCGTGAGGACGGCCGCCGCCGCCTTCGCGGGGTCGCCGGCCTGGCCGCCGTCGCCGCCCTCCACGAAGGCGCGCGTGACGCCGACGCTGTCGGCGTAGTCGGCGATGGTGTCCGTGCTGAGGCTGCCGTTGCCGAAGAGGGACGTGCGGAAGGCGCCGGGCTCGACGACGAGGACCTTGATGCCGAGCGGGCCGACCTCGGCGGCGAGCGCCTCCGACAAGCCTTCCAGGGCGAACTTGGTGGCGCTGTAGGCGCCGAAGCCGGCCATGGACATCTGGCCGCCGACGCTGCTGAGCTGCACGATCGCGCCGGAGCGGCGGGCGCGCATGTGGGGCAGGACGGCGCGGGTGAGGGCGGCCGGGCCGAAGACGTGGACGTCGAAGAGGGAGCGGAGCTCGGCGTCGCCGGTCTCCTCGACCGAACCGACGTGGGTGCGGCCCGCGTTGTTGACGAGCACGTCGATCCGTCCGTGGCGTTCGACGGCGTGGGCGACGACCCGGTCGACGGCCGCCGTGTCGGTCACGTCGAGGGCGACCGCGTCCACCTGGCCGGGGTGCGCGGCGACCAGTCCGTCGAGGGTCTCGGTGCGGCGGGCGGCGGCGACCACGACGTCGCCGGCCGCGACGGCGGCCTCGGTGAAGGCGCGTCCGAAGCCGCTGTTGGCGCCGGTGATCAACCAGACCTTGCTCATGTTCCCGTTCCCCTTCGCGGTGCTTCCCGATGTTTCCTGCTGCCTCTTGCCGTCCCTTGCCGTCCCTCGCGCTCTCGAACCGGCTTGGGACGTAAGGGCGTTGCTCGTCAAAGATACGGCGACAGGCTTGAACTCGCCTTGTGGGGCGGGTGGTTCGGCTGCGTAATGAGGGGCAGCCGTAGCGATCCACCTCGGGGGGATGCATGGAGACGAACGGAACGCCGCCGCCGGAGCCCACGCGACCGCCCAGGCCCGCGCACGCGCCGCCGCCGGTGGCCCCGCCGCCCCGGCACGGCCTGGTGATCAGCAAGCGGCTGCTGTGGGTGAACGGGGGCGCGTACCCGCTGGAGAACATCGTGCGCGTCCACACCTTCGTGCTCCGGCCCCGCCGGGGGGAGGCCTTCCTCCGCTTCCTGAAGCGGGGCGGGTTCACGCTCGCCCTGTTCCTGGTCTTCCTGTACGTCGAGGACTCGACGTCGAGTTCCTGGGACTCGTACGGATCGAGCGGCGGCGACGGGGAGGGCTTCATCGCGTTCGTCCTGTTCCTCCTCGCGGTGCTGATGATCTACTTCATCGGCGACATGTGCTCGGTGGTCTTCGCCGCCAACCACGACGTCCTCGCCGTCGAGACGAACGGGCGGTCCACCGCCCTGGTGACCGGCAAGCGCGCCTACCTGGAGAGCCTGGTCCGCTCGATCGCCGAGGCGATCGACAAGCCGGACGCCGAGTTCCAGGCGGCCGTGGGGACGCTCTCGATCACCAACTACGGCAACTACTTCTTCGGCGACGCCGTGAACATGTACGGCGGCACCGGCAACACGGGGGTGGCGAAGTGACCTCGGGTGACCACTACTACGGCGACGTGGTGCGGATGGAGAACACCACGCACAGCGTCGGCATCGACAAGCGGACCGTCGTGGCGGGCGGGGCGGCCGCCGCCCCCGAACTGGAGCGGGCCGTGGCGGAGCTGCTGCCGCTGCTCCAGGAGCTGCGCGGGCGGCTGCAGCCCCTCGCGGCCAGGACCGTGGAGGCCGCGGAGGCGGAGATCGGCGGCTCCGCCGACCCGGAGGCGCGGCGGACGGCACTGGAGCGGGTCGGCGGGATCCTGGAGTCCGTGGGGACGGTCGGCGCGCCCGCGCTGGCCCTCGTCCACCAGATCCTGGGGCTGCTCGGCGGCTGAGGGCTGAGGGCTGAGGGCTGAGGGCTCAGGGCTGAGGGCTCAGGGGTTGCGGTAGTACTCGTTCGGCTCGCCGTCGAGCATCGGGTAGGCGAGGAGCCGGTCCTTGCCCTTGAACGTGTCGACGACCAGGAAGCGGGACAGGCCCTCCTGGCACTCGCGGTCCCAGGCGGTCGTGTCGCGCTGGCTGGGGCCGAGGACCAGCATGGTGCCGGCGCCGGCGAGGAGCGCGGTGGTGCCGCAGGACCAGTCCTCGTCGGTGGTCACGCCGTCGATCGTGCGCGGGTAGCCGTCGATGACGGTGACGACGGGGGCGCCGACCGGGCCCTGGGTGATCGTGACCTCCGAGGTGTGCCGTTCGTCCTCCTTGCCGTACACCTCGGGCGCGGGGATGCGCGACCAGTGGCCGAGGAAGCGGGCGGGCACGACCGCCGGGCCGCTGGGGGCCTTGCGGAAGGTGGCCTTCGCGGTGCCCGAGCTCCACTCCAGGACCTCGGGGGAGCGCAGGGTGAGGGTCTGGTGGGCGGCGGGCGTGCAGCGGGAGGCGGGGACGCTGGTGGTCACGTCGGACTCGCCGTAGACGACCTTGTCCTCGTCGGCCGAGACGAGCCGCGAGCGGCCCATGCACAGCCGGTTCTCGGTGACCTGGACGTAGACCGCGCTCTTCGAGCCCGCCGCGCCCTGGGCGATCTCGATCCGCGCGGTCTCCTTGGGGAACTCCGGCGACCCCTGGAGCACGCCCTCCCAGGCGCCGACGAAGCCCGCCGGGACGATCCCCGCCGGCCGGGCCGAGACGTCGCCCGTCTCACCGGCCGGCCGGTTCTTCTGGGCGTCCTTCCCGGTGTTCGGGTCGGGCCAGAAGCGGTACGCGGCACCCGCCCCGGCCGCCACCACGAGCGCCGTGATCCCGGCGACCAGCGCGGTGCGCCTGCGGCGGCGGGCGGGCGTCTGAGGGGCCGTGGAGGCGGTGGAGGGGTTGGCGGCGGGCCTCATGGCGGCGGGGCCGGTGGACGGCAGGGGCGTGGGCGGGGTCGGGTCGCCGGCGGGGAGGGCGGGCCCGCCGGTGGCGGTGCTCGGGCCGGGGCCCGTGCCGGTGCCGGTTCCCGGGGCCGGGCTCGCGAAGGCCGCCTCGGCTTCGAGGAGCCGGGCCGCGTGGCGGCCGATGGGGGCGAGGACGTCGGCCGGCAGCCAGGGATCGGCGACGGGGACGGTCTCGGCGATCTCGGCGGCGGTGGGGCGGGCCGCCGGGTCCTTGGCGAGGCAGGCCTTGATCAGGCCGGTCAGCTCGGGTGCCACGCCGGTCAGGTCGGGTTCGTCGTGGGCGATGCGGAACATGGTGGCGTGCACGCCGCTGTCGGCCGTCCCGAACGGCGCCCGGCCGGTCGCCGCGTAGACGAGGACCGAGCCGAGGCAGAAGACGTCCGATGCCGGGGTGAGGCGGTCGCCCCGCACCTGCTCGGGGGACATGAAGCCGGGCGAGCCGACGACCGCGCCGGTGCTGGTCAGGCCGCCGCCGTCGGCGACCGTGTCGACCGCGCGGGCGATGCCGAAGTCGATGACCTGCGGCCCGTCGACCGTCAGCAGCACGTTGGACGGCTTGAGGTCGCGGTGGACGAGCCCGGCGGCGTGGATGTGGACCAGGGCGCGGGCCAGACCCGAGGCCATCGACCGCACGGTCGTGGCCGGCAGCGGCCCGAACTCGTCGCCCACCACCGTCCGCAGCGACGGCCCCGGCACGTACCCGATGGCCACCCACGGCGACTCGGCGGCGGTGTCCGAGCCGAGCACCGGAGCCGTGCCCGCCCCGCCGACCCGCTCCAGGGCGGCGACCTCGCGGGCGAAGCGGCGCCGGAACTCGTCCTGGGCGGCGAGCTGCGCGTGCACCACCTTCACCGCGACCGTCCGCCCCCCGGCCGAACGCGCCAGGAACACCCGGCCCATGCCCCCGACCCCGAGGCGGCCGATCAGTCGGAACGGGCCGATCTCGACCGGGTCTTCCGCGTTCAAAGGCTCCACGTCGGAAGAGCATGCCAGACAGCGCGTCAGCAGTCCCGTGAAGATCCGGCGACGGCCGTCAGCCCTCTCCGCAGACCCGCAGCCCCTTCGGGGTGGCGCAGGGGAGGTGGCCGTGGGTGAGGATGACGTCCTGGCCGCTGCCCCGGCTCAGATAGGTCAGGAAGCTGGAGGTCAGGGAGTCGGCCGGCGGCCGGCCCCAGGTGTAGGCGTACTCGATCTCCCGGTACGGGTACCCCGACGTCCCGATCTCGTCGACGACCGGCCGCAGCCCGTCGATGGCCACCTTGTGGACGCCCTTCCGGCCGTCGCCGGCGCGGAGTTCGGCGTAGCCGATGGCGCCGGGGAGCTTGGCCACGGCGGACAGCACCTGCGCGGTGGAGTCGAGTTCACAGCGGATCACCTTCGCCTCGGGGTCGTCGCGGGTCACACAGTCCTGGGAGGAGTTCGCCGGCTCGTTGCGGTTCAGGACCCGGCGCTGGAACACCTGCCGGGTACCGGAGTTGGCGTCCCTGCTGACCAGCAGCACCGGCCGGTCGAGTCCGGGGACGAGCTGGTTCCAGTTGGTGATGTCGCCCCGGTAGAGCGCCCGGATCTGCTCCTGGCCGAGGTCCTCGACGGGTATCCCGTCGTTCAGGACGAGGGTGAAGAGGGAGACCGCCACCATGGACTCCCGCAGCTCCGGATAGCCGCCCGGCTTGCGCCCGTCCGACAGGGCGACGACGGCCGGCGAACCCTTCGCCTGCTTCGCCCCGGCCTCCGCCAGCTCCCGTATCCCGGCGGTCGAACCGTGCACGTCCACGTGGACCGTCGAGCCCTCGCAGTCCCGCTCGTACTTCTCCGCGACCTCCCGGACGGCCGGCGCGAACGCCGTCGAGCCGGTGACCGTCAGGGTGCCCCGCGCGCAGCCCACCGGCGGCGGGGTCTGCTCGCGGACGATGATCGCGGCGAGGGCGATCACACAGGCGGTGAGCACGATCGTGACCGTCCGTGCCGTCGGGCTGAACCTGGCCGCCTTCTCGTCGGGCGTGGTGCTCCTGTTGCGCCGGATCGCGCCCCCGTGGAGGCTCCCGTCGACCTTGACGTCCCGGTCCGCCACCCCGCCGGACAGCTGGACGAGCAGCTTGAAGTACTGCCCCCGCTCCAGCGCCACCTTGGGGACGAGGACGGCGCTGCCGCTGCGCCCCAGCTTCGGCGAGCGCTCCAGGTCGTCCCGCACGGACACCCAGCCGGCCGGGACGGTGGCGACGACTCCCTGTACCGTCCGGTCGCCGAAGGTGATCCTCAGCCCGTGGGGCTCGGCGGAGGCGCCGTAGTCGTCGGAGCTGATGTCGAGCTCCCGGTCGTTCTCGATGCGGAGCAGGACGAGCGTCGACCCGTTCGCGGGCGGCGCCATCCCCACCACCTCGCCCTCCCGGACCGTCATGACCTCCCTGTCCTGGTTCTCCTCCCGGTGGAGCGGGGTGTTGAGCTGGACGCGGTAGCCCAGCCGCTTGCGCTGGGGCGAGAACCGGTCGAGCCAGACGACGCCGACCGAGACCAGCACACCGAGGAGCGCCGTCCCCAGGGCGATGACGTTCTCTGCGGTTATCCACTCCATGGCCGGGACGGTACGCACGCCTGTGCGAAGGCGAGGTCGGTGTAGCGGGCGGACACATGGACTTCTCCATTCGTTCAGGTGGACGGACAGAGGTTGCCGGGGGTCGGGAGCGTGGGTGTAATGGCCACGAGGGGGCCTTCCGTCTGAGGAGTACCCCATGCGTGTCGTCGAAGTGACCGCCTACGGCGGACCCGAGGTCCTCAGAATGGCCCGCCGCCCCGAACCCGAGGCCGGGGAGGTCCCGGGCCGCGTCCGGGTCCGCCTCAAGGCGGCCGGAGTCAACCAGGCCGACCTGCGCATCCGCGCCGGCCGCTACGCCGACGCCGTCGGCGCGCTCACACCCCCCTTCGTCCTCGGTACCGACTTCGCGGGCAAACTGCTCGACCCCGCCCCCGGCATGCCCGCCGGGACCCGCGTCGCCGGTTACGTCCCCTGGTACTCCGAGCAGACCGGCGAAGGCACGTACGCCGAGGTCATCTGGGTCGACCCCGAGTGGATCGCCCCCGTCCCCGACGACGTCGAGTTCACCGTCGCCGCCTCCCTTCCGCTCGCCTCGGCCACCGCCCAGCAGGGCCTCGACCGCCTCGCCCTCCCGGCCGGTGCCACCCTCCTCGTCACCGGCGCCAGCGCCGTCGTCGGCCGGCTCGCCGTCCAGTACGCCTCCGCCGCCGGGCTCCGCGTCGTCGCCGTCGCCCACGAGGGCGACGAGAGCGAACTCCGCGTCCTCGGCGCCGACCACGTCGTCACCCGCGGCGCCCCCGAGGACGTCGTCGCCCAGGTGCTCGCCTCCGACCCCGACCGCGTCGACGCCGTCTTCGACGGCGCGCTCGTCGGCGACGCGCTCCTCCCCGTCCTCAAGGACGACGGCGTCTTCCTCGCCCTCGCCCCCGACCGCGTCCCCACCCCCGAACGCTCCGTCCGCGTCGAAACGATCCGCGCCGTCCCGGACGCCTCCCGCCTCACGGCCAGCCTCCAGCAGGTCGCCGACCGCGCCCTCATCACCCGCGTGGCCGACGTCCTCCCCCTTGAGGAAGTAGCCGAAGCCCACCGCCGAGCCGAAGCCGGCCACCGCCCCGGCCGCATCATCCTGATGATCTGACCCGATGCTCACCCCGTCGGCGCCGATGCTCACCCAGTCGGTCCCGATGCTCACCCGGTCGGTCCCGATGCTCACCCGGTCGGCGCCGATGCTCACCCCGTCGGTGCCGATGCTCACCCCGTCGGTCCCGATGCTCACCCCGTCGGCGCCGGGCAGGCTCAGGCGCGCCCGCCCAGGGCCTCGCTGTCCGCCCACTTCGTGAGCGCGGCGGCTATCGCCTGGGGCTGGTCCTCCAGGGCCTGGTGGCCGGCCGGGCCGCAGGAGGCCGTGGTGAGGGCGGCTATGTGCTCGGTGCACCAGGCGGCCATGGAGGGGTTGACGATCAGGCTCGGGGAGCCGGTGAAGGTGAGGAGGAGCTTGGGGACGTCGGAGGAGGCGGCCAGCCATGAGCCGTATGCCTCGATGCGAGCGATGACGTCCGCCGGTTCGCCGCCGAGGGGCATGGAGCGGGCCCATTGGAGGAGGGGCCGGCGGGAGGCGGGGGTGGGGTAGGGGGCGCGGTAGACGGCGTGGTCGGCCGGGGGGAGGCCGCTGAGCACCGTGTTGTGGAACGAGTCCTCGATGAAGACGTTCTCTTCGAGGACCAGGCGCTCGCCGACCCCGGGCGTGCGGATGGCCTCCCACCGCCCGCGCGCCTTCTCCGGGAACTCCTCCCAGCTCATCGGGCGGAGGATCGTCTCCATGAAGGCCACGCCTCGCACCCGGCCGGGGTGACGGGCGGCCCAGTCGAAGGCGAGCGAGCCGCCCCAGTCGATGCCGACGAGCACGACCTCGTCGAGTTCCATCGCGTCCATCCAGGCGTCCAGGTAGCGCGCCTGGTCCGCGTAGTCGTAGGTGATGTCCGGCTTGCCCGAGCGCCCCATGCCGATCAGGTCGGGCGCGAGCAGCCGGCGTCCGCCGCCGACGGCGGGCAGGACGTGGCGCCAGATGTGGGAGGAGGTCGGGTTGCCGTGGAGGAAGACGAAGGGGATGTCGGTCGTGCCCGCCCCGGCACCGGAGAGCCCGGAGGGCTCGTGGGACTCACGGGACTCATGGGACTCATGGGACTCGTAACTCTCGTAGTACATCGTCGAGTCGAGGACGTCGATCACGGGCATGGCGGGTCACTCCTTCAACGTTCGCGGCACTAACGTTCGTGGCACTAATGAAGTTATATCGTTCGGGCCACTAACGCAACGGGTAATCTGCGCGACATGACCGACCACTCCCCGGAGAACCCCGAGATCCCCGAGATCCCCGAGACCCTGGAGGCCCCGGAGCGCCTGCGCGCCCTCCCCAGCCGCCTCCTCGCCCTGACCGCCGCGCAGGCGGACCGCCTCGTCAGTGCGGGCCTCGCCTCCGAGGACGCCCGCAAGTGGCATTACGCGGCGCTCGTCTCGCTCGACGAGTACGGGCCCGCCAGCCAGGCCGACCTCAGTCGCCGTACCGGCATCTACCGCAGCGACCTGGTCTCGGTCATCAACGAGCTCGTCGACCAGGGCCACGTCGAGCGCACCCCGGACCCCGCCGACCGCCGACGGAACGTCATCACCCTCACCGCGCGCGGCCGACAGCACCTCGCCCGCCTCGACAAGGTCCTCTCCGACGCCCAGGACGAGCTGATGGGGCCGCTCACCGTCGCCGAACGAGCACTCCTTTCCAGCCTGTTGGAGCGCCTCCTGGACCGCTGAGGCGGGCGGAGGCCCGGCGGGTCGAGACGCGGACCGCAACCGGAACCTCAACTGTCACAACTTCTGGTCTAGACCTTGACAGGTCCAGACCAATCGCGCTTCGCTGTGCTCCCCCGCCCGGATTCCGCGCGGAATCCGCCCGGCCCCCCACCCGGAAGGAAGCACGCATGCTGCGCAAGTTGGTCACCGTGTTGGCCGCGCTCTGTACGACCGCCGGACTCGCCCTCCTCGTCCTCCCCGCCGCCTCCGCCGGCGCGGCCGCCGCCTGCGCGACCGCGTGGAACTCCGCGAGCGTCTACACCGGCGGCATGACCGCCTCGTACAACGGCCACAACTGGCAGGCCAAGTGGTGGACCCAGAACGAGACCCCCGGCACCACCGGCCAGTGGGGCGTCTGGGCCGACCAGGGCGCCTGCGCCGGCGGCGGCACCACCCCGCCCACGACTCCGCCCACCACCCCGCCGTCGGGCTCCGGATTCGTCGTCTCCGAGGCGCAGTTCAACCAGATGTTCCCGAACCGGAACTCCTTCTACACCTACGCCGGCCTCACCGCGGCCCTCAAGTCCTACCCTGCCTTCGCCAACACCGGCAGCGACACGGTGAAGAAGCAGGAGGCCGCGGCCTTCCTCGCCAACGTCTCCCACGAGACCGGCGGCCTCGTCTACATCGTCGAGCAGAACACCGCCAACTACCCCCACTACTGCGACGCCACCCAGTCCTACGGCTGCCCCGCCGGCCAGGCCGCCTACTACGGCCGCGGCCCCATCCAGCTCTCCTGGAACTTCAACTACAAGGCCGCCGGTGACGCCCTCGGCATCGACCTCCTCAACAACCCCTGGCGCGTCGAGCAGGATCCGGCCGTCGCCATGCAGACCGGCCTCTGGTACTGGAACACCCAGAACGGCCCCGGCACCATGACCCCCCACAACGCCATGGTCAACGGCGCCGGCTTCGGCGAGACCATCCGCTCCATCAACGGCAGCCTCGAATGCAACGGCGGCAACCCCGCCCAGGTCCAGAGCCGCATCACCAAGTACCAGCAGTTCACCCAGATCCTCGGCGTCCCCACGGGCTCGAACCTCTCCTGCTGACGCCCCCACCCCCGCGCACACAGAAGGGGCCGGTCCGCATCCCGCGGACCGGCCCCTTCCCCTCTGTCTCAGCCCTGCCAGGCGACGAACGCCGACCAGGCCCCCGGCTCCACCGCGAACGTCGGCCCCTCCTGCACCTTCGAGTCCCGGAGGTGCACGGCGTGGGCGCAGGCGGCGACCTCTACGCAGTTGCCGCCGCCGTCGTCGCTGTACGAGGACTTGTGCCAGGTGAAGGCGACTTCGACGCAGTCACCGCCGTTGGAGGTGCTGTAGCTCGACTTGAACCAGTGCAGGGTGTCGTTCATCTCGGTGCTCCCGCCAACCGTTCGATGAGGCCCAGCGACTCGCGCGGATCCAGGGCCTGTGCCCGGATCTTCGCATACCGCTGCCGGTGCGTACTGACCTTCGCCCGGTCGGTGATCAACAGGCTCTCCCCCTGGATCTCCAGGTACGTGACGTGGTCATGAGCGGCGGTTTCCACGATGTTCAGATCACCTCGGGCACCCGCGTACTCACCCCCCAGCCCCGCGTTCAGCGGCAGCACCTGAAGGTTCACATTCCTCCTCCGCGCGCACTCCGCCAGGTACGCCAACTGCTCCCGCATGACCTCCTGGTCGCCGATCGCCCGCTTCAGCACCGACTCGTCGAGCACCAGCTCGATCTCGCACACCCGCTTCCGGTCGAACAGCGCCTTCCGTGCCATCCGGGCCACCACCAGCTCCTCGGTCCGCTCCGGCGTCGGCTCCGGATACCCACCCGCGATCAACGCGCGCGCGTAGGCCTCGGTCTGGAACAACCCGTGGACGACATGATTGGCGTACAACCACAGCGCCACCGCCTTCTGCTCGATCGAGGCGTACTCCCGGAACTGCTCCGGCAGCTTCTCCAGCCGCAGCACCTCCTGCATCTCCTCGAAGATTCCCGTCCCGCCGCCGAGCGTGCGTTCGAGGAGGAGGAGCATCTCCTCGCTGATGGGGTGGATGAGGCGTTCCATGGCGCTGATGGCGGCGCCGGAGAAGCCCATCTGGGCGCCGAGCTGTTCCTGTGTCAGTCCCTTCTTCACGCGCATTCGCTTTGCTACGGCCGCGGCCATGCGGGCCGCGGGGCCGATGGTCGTTTCCTTGTTGTCCACTCGCGTCATCGCGTCCCCATTCGGACTCAACCGATCTCAACCGGTCTCAACTGCTCCCCGCCGAATTCGACTGCGTACGAGGTGCGTTGGTGCAGGTCAAGGGGTTTCCGACGCGCCCACCACAGTCGTGGAAAACGCTAGCGTCGGCGCGGGAGCATGTCCCTGTGAATGACGAGAATCGGGAAGTAAACGTGGATTGGATTCCTGTTTCCGGATTCCAACTCCGTAAGGCGGGGGTGCAATTCGACGCGGTGCGGGTCGACGGCGAGGAGGGGCGCCGGGTGGCCGACTGGATGGAGGTGCTGACGGGTGGGGATCCGGGGCCGGTGGTGATAGAGGCGAACGGGCGGCGGGGGGTGTATTTCCTGGTGCCGCCGGGGTCGACGGCGTACAAGTCGTGGCCGCGCGGGGTGACGAGGTTCGGCGCGGGTCCTGCGCATGTGAGCTATGTGCCGGTGCCGGCGCTGACGGGGAGGACGTGGCCGCTGTCGTGGCGGTGTCTGCCGTCGGGGGCGGACAGGTTCGTGCATCCGCTGCTGCTGAGGAGCGCGGTGACGGAGCTGTTCCACGGGGTTTCGACGGGGGTCGACGGGGCCGGTCAGTAGCGCTTGACGACCCAGAGGAGGGCGAGGGGCGGGGCGAGGGTGGCGAGGGCGGCGGGCAGTTCGTCGTAGCCCGCCACTTCGAAGCCGACGGCCTTGGGGAGGAGCAGGAGGAGGCCGGTGAGGAGGATGGCGAGGGCGGGCAGGTGGGTGCCCGGGTCGAAGCGGCGGAGTTCGTCGAGGTCGTCGGCGTCGGTGTTGGCCTTGAGGAGTCCGCCGCCGATGAGGAGCAGGGGCCAGATCCAGATGCCCATGAAGAGACAGATGAACCAGCGGACGTTGGTGCGCCTGCCGTTCTCGACGACGGGCGTCCCGGGGTCGCGGGGCGCGAAGTAGACGTCCACCTTCCCGCCGGGGCGGGGGGCCTTGTAGCGGGTGTACATGCCCTTGACGGTGACCTCGCGGGGGCCGGTCTCGTACGGGATCCGGAGGGTGAGGTCGGTGAGGTAGTACGGGTCCTGGTCCTGGTCGCCCTCGTGGTACTCGGGCTCGCCGGCGAGGCGGACGACGGTGACCTCGTACTCGCCGTATCCGGCGCGGTCGAGGCGTTCGGTCTCGCGGCCGACGTCGGGGGTGACCATGAAGGCCGTGAGGAAGGCGGTGAAGGCGGCGACGGGGATGCCGAAGGAGAAGAGGTAGGGCAGGGCCCGGTTCTGCTTCCGGGTGTCGTGGTACGGCTTCGCCAGCGGGTCTTCCTCGTGTGCACGCGCGCGTGCCTCGGCCCGGTAGGAGGCGATGACCCAGGCGGCCGCGAAGAGCACGGAGAGGCCGGCGAGGGCCAGTTCGGGTATGAGCGGCGGGTAGGGCGAGACCGCGTAGAGGGTGGCGGCGACGGCGGCCGTGCCGCTCAGGACCATGCCCCAGCCGGTGATCGTGGTGGCGACGGTACGCCCTGGCGTGCTCATGGCGGGCAGCATAGGGCGCGGGCCGTGAGGGCCTTACGCCTCCGATGGTCGCGGCGGTTGCCGGTAGGCCGCGGAGGCGTTCTCGATGGCCTCGGAGAGCCGTTCCAGGACGCGTACCGTCTCGTCGAAGGCTTCCTGGCCGCCGAGTTCGCGCAGGAGGAGGGCGGCGAGTTCGGCGTGGCCGGGGTCGATGCGGCGGACGGCGGCGCGGCCGGCCTCGGTGGGGGCGAGGAGTTTGGCGCGCCGGTGGGCGGGGTTGGGTTCGTAGGCGGCGAGGCCTTCGCGTACGAGGAGGTCGGCGACGCGCTGGACGCTCTGGCGGGTGATGCCCATGACGCGGGCGATGCCGGAGACGGGCAGGGGCTGGGGGAGTACGGCTCCGAGGACCTGCCACCAGGCGGCGGTGAGCCCGGCGGGTTCGGCGAGCTTCTCGGAGACGGCGAGGAACTGGCCGTTGAGGCGGAAGACGCCGAGGGCGGTGCGGGAGAGGGCGTCCTGCTGTGCGCGGCTCACGCGTGGAGCTCCTCGAAGGCGGCGGGGTCCGAGTGCTGGAAGAGGCGGTACCAGGCGTCCCGCTTGCCCTCGTACGCGCCGAGCAGGGCGAAGATCTCGCGGGCGAAGGCGACGGGTTCGGTGGGACCCGCGGTGACGAGGTTCCCGGCGGTGACGGCGTCCGCGTCGACGTAGTGCTCGGCGCCCCGGTAGCCGGTGGCGGCGAGGTAGAAGGAGACGGCGCTGGTGTGGGGGCGGTCGTCGAGGAGGCCCTCCTTGGCGAGGCCGGCGGTGGCGCCGCAGATGGCGGCGACGGGGACGCCGGCGTCGAGGAAGGTCCGGGCCTTGGCCGTGAAGGGGGCGAGTTCGTCGCCCTCGTCGTACTTCTCGGCGCCCGGGAGGATCAGCAGGGCGCTGTCCTCGGGGGAGAGGTCGGCGAGTGCGAGGTCGGGGACGATCCGGAGGCCGGCGAGGGTGGTGACGGGCTCTCCGGCGGCCGGTCCGACGGTCCTGATCGTGTAGCCGGCGCGGGCGAGCCAGGCCGTGGCGTGGCCGGTCTCCCAGTCGGCGAGGGTGTCGTAGACGGCGAGGTGCACGGTCCTGGTGTCAGTCACGGTTCCCATGACAGAAGACTGTCATCCCGACAGGATGCTGTCAATCACATGATGAGACGGGACGCGGGCCGAGGCCCGGCAGAACAACGTGTCGCGTCCGTCCCGGTCTCGGTGGACAAGATGGCCATGGCCCGCCCCACCTGCGGTTCCTTACCCTCGACCGCATGACCCCTCATGTCATCGAACCCGATCCCCAGGCCGGCGCGGCCGTCAAGGCCGCCGACCGCGCGCACGTGTTCCACTCCTGGTCCGCCCAGGGCCTGATCGACCCGCTCGCCGTCGCCGGCGCCGAGGGTTCGTACTTCTGGGACTACGACGGAAACCGCTACCTGGACTTCACCAGCGGTCTCGTCTACACGAACATCGGCTACCAGCACCCCAAGGTGGTCGCCGCGATCCAGGAGCAGGCCGGGAAGCTCGCGACCTTCGCGCCCGCCTTCGCCGTGGACGTCCGCTCCGAGGCCGCACGCCTCATCGCCGAGCGCACCCCGGGCGACCTGGACAAGATCTTCTTCACCAACGGCGGTGCCGAGGCCGTCGAGAACGCCGTCCGCATGGCCCGGCTGCACACCGGCCGCACGAAGGTGCTCTCCGCCTACCGCTCGTACCACGGCGCCACCTCCACCGCGATCAACCTGACCGGTGACCCGCGCCGCTGGGCCTCCGACAACGGCTCCGCCGGCGTCGTGCGCTTCTGGGCGCCGTTCCTCTACCGCTCGCCCTTCTACGCCACCACCGAGGCGGAGGAGTCCCAGCGCGCCCTCCAGCACCTCGAGGACACCATCGCCTTCGAGGGCCCGGCGACCATCGCCGCGATCATCCTGGAGACCGTGCCCGGCACCGCCGGCATCATGACCCCGCCGCCCGGTTACCTCGCCGGCGTCCGCGAGATCTGCGACAAGTACGGCATCGTCTTCATCCTCGACGAGGTCATGGCGGGCTTCGGCCGCACCGGCAAGTGGTTCGCCGCCGAGCACTTCGACGTCGTGCCCGACCTGATGACCTTCGCCAAGGGCGTCAACTCCGGCTACGTGCCGCTCGGTGGCGTCGCCATCAACGGCGCCATCGCCGCGACCTTCGAGAAGCGCCCCTACCCGGGCGGACTGACCTACTCCGGTCACCCGCTGGCCTGCGCCGCCGCCGTCGCCACCATCAACGTGATGGAGGACGAGAAGGTCGTCCAGAACGCCGCCCACATCGGCGAGAACGTCCTCGGCCCCGGCCTGCGCGAGCTCGCCGAGCGCCACCCGTCCGTCGGCGAGGTCCGCGGCATGGGCGTCTTCTGGGCCCTCGACCTGGTCAAGAACCGCGAGACCCGCGAGCCGCTCGTCCCGTACAACGCGGCCGGCGAGGCCAACGCGCCGATGGCCGCCTTCGGCGCCGCGGCGAAGAAGCAGGGCCTGTGGCCCTTCGTGAACATGAACCGCACCCACGCCGTTCCCGCCTGCAACGTCTCCGAGGCGGAGGCCAAGGAGGGTCTGGCGGCGCTGGACGCGGCGCTCTCGGTGGCCGACGAGCACACCGCGTAACCGCAGGAACAGGGAGGTTTCCTCCGTCTGGACTAGGGTGTCCCGAAGCCGGACGGAGGGGGCCGACCAATGCCCGCGAGCGGAGCTGTCACCCGCAACACCTTGCGACAGCAGATCGCGGACGCGCTCCGTGACGAAGTGCTCGCGGGCCGTCTCCAGCCGGGCGAGGAATTCACCGTCAAACAGATCGCCGAGCAGTACGGCGTGTCGGCGACACCCGTACGGGAAGCGCTCGTCGACCTCTGCGCACAGGGCCTCCTCGACTCCGACCAGCACCGCGGCTTCCGCGTCCACCAGTACTCGGTCGACGACTACCGGGGCATGGTCGAAGCCCGGATGCTCGTCGTCGACGGCATTTTCCGCCGCCACGCGCCCGCGGTGGTGCTGTCCCCGCCGGCCGTCCCCGACTCCGACCCCGACCCGGGCCCCGGCATAGGGGTCGCGCTCGTCTCCGTACGCCGACGCGGCGAAGCCGCCGCCCGCGCCGCCCGCGCCGGCGACCTGGACATCCTCATCGGCTACGACATCCGCTACTGGCGCGAGCTGGGCCGCCTGGTCGCCGCCAACACCTACATCGCCGACTTCCTGCACAAACTCCGCGTCCAGGCCTGGGTCTTCTCCGTGCCCTACCTGCGCTCCGAGCGCGACCTCCTCGGCTGGCTCTGGGGCGGTCACGTCGAACTCGTCGAGGCGATCACCCGCGGCGACGCGGAAGCGGCCGTCGAGGTCGTACGGCAGTACAACGCGCACTCCCTGGAATGGGCGGACCGCCTGGAACAGCGGGCACGCTGAAGGCCGGTGGCGCGGGGCGGGTTGAGGCCCGGTCTCCGGGGGCAGGTCCTCAGCGGGTGGGCGTGGCCGGCCGCGCCGACTACCCTGGCCGTCCCTGCAACCGACGGAGAGCGAGCCTCCCTTGGCCTGTGACCTGTGGCTGGTCCCCCTCGTCGACGTGCTGTGCCACAGCCCCGACAACCCCTTCGCCGAAGAGATAGCCGTCTTCGACTCCGCCCTCAGCGCGTCCGGTCTGCCGACCGTGCCCGTCTACGCGTACATGCCGGGGCTCTCCGGGGACGTCGCACCGGTCGCGGGCTTCGACTACGAGGCCCTGCACTTCCTGCGCCGCGCGTACCTCCTCCAGGTCTGCGGGCTGCCGGTCGAGCCGGTCGGCGAGCTCGGCGGGGACTACGAACAGCTCCTGGAGATGTTCGAGGCGACCGCCCAGCAGTCCCACCTGGTCTGGCACTACGACCACGCGGGCGCGTACGTGCCGGTCGACTTCCCGGCGCCGCTCACCACCGACGAGCTCCTGGAGGGCGGCGGCCCGCTCGGCTCCTCGTACGGGCTGCTGCGCGAGCTCGAATTCGTGGCGCCCTCGATCGGCATCGACCCGGCGAACCCGCCGTCCGCCCCGCTGCCGCCGGAGCGCCCGACCTCCCTGGAGGAGCCGGCCGCCCCCGTCCCGCACGACGGCAGCCCCTTCGCCCGGGAACGGCACGTGTGGCTCGGGCTCCACGCGGCCGCGGTCCGGAGCCTCGCCCAGGGCTCGATGATCATCCTGAGCTGAGCGGCTGCCCGCCGCCCGCCGGCCGGGGGCGCGGGCCGTCCGGGGGAGTCCGAGGCCCCCGGACCCGCCCGGGGTGCCCTCGTACGAGCTCCAGCGGGCCCCAGCGGGCTCTAGCGGGCCTCGGGGGGCCGCTGGCGGGGCATGTTGGGGCGGGTGCCGGGAGGGAGCGGGAAGCGGCCCGAGGGGTGGTGGCTCTCGGCGCGGGCCGGGAGGACGCCCACCGACTGGAGCGCCAGCGGCGCCGGGCCGGAACGGAACTCGACCATCCAGTCCGCCGTCTCCGCCCGCACGAGCTCCGTCACGTCCTCCGAGAAGCGGCGCAGCACGCCGAGACATCGCTCGGCGGCCTCGCTCGCGGTGCCCTCCGTCGGGCCGAGGACCTCCCGGACGCTCTCCGAGGCCCAGTCGAACTGGAGGGCCTGCAGACGGCGCTGCACGGCCTGCGCCGTCGCCACGTTCCTTATCCAGCCGGACGTCAGCCCGAAGTACCGGTCGCAGGCCATGCAGGCCGCGCCGAGAAGCAGCGACAGATAGCCCCAGCCGGCCGTGCCCTCGGCCACGCCGGTCAGGTCGAGCAGCGGCAGCGCCGCGCCCGCGATCACCCCGGCGGCCGTGCCGACCCGGAGGGCGCGGGCGCAGCGGCGCTTCCAGACGCGGTCCGAGAGGTACCACTCGGCGGTGCGCAGGGCATTGGACTCCACCCAGCGGTACAGCTCGTCGAGACGTTCGGCCGGCTCACCCCAGTCGCCCAGGGGGAACGGCGTACCGGTCAGATCGCGGTGGACGTCTCCCCCGGGGGGCCCCGGCGGCTGCATCTCCGGCTGCTGGCTCACCGGGGGACTCCTCTGTTCAGCTCAGCGCTCGTGTCCTTCTGTGACGTGCGGTGCACGTGGTGCCTGCCCTTCCTACCGCCGAATGGTGGGCGGCGGGCCCGGAATCCCGGGATTTCCGCCCACAAGAGGGTGTTGATCAGGTAGAGGAGGCCGCAGTTTCTCACTCGAAAGAGTGATGGAGGCACAGCGGGCGGGGACCACGTAGGCTCGGCGTACCGACACATACGGACGTACCGAACTTCGGACGCGACCAACCTCAGGAGTGAGTGACCGTGTTTCCCGGTGGTGGCCAGCCCAACATGCAGCAGCTTCTCCAGCAGGCCCAGAAGATGCAGCAGGACCTCGCCAAGGCGCAGCAGGAGCTCGCGGCGACCGAGGTGGACGGCCAGGCGGGCGGTGGCCTGGTGAAGGCGACCGTCACCGGCTCCGGCGAGCTGCGCGGCCTGGTGATCGACCCGAAGGCGGTCGACCCGGAGGACACCGAGACCCTCGCCGACCTGATCGTGGCCGCCGTCCAGGCCGCCAACGACAACGCGCAGCAGCTCCAGCAGGCCAAGCTCGGCCCGCTGGCGCAGGGCATGGGCGGCATGCCCGGCCTGGGCTTCTGAACCCGCTCTTCTAACGAGCACTTCCAGCCACTACCGTAAGAATCAAGCACTCCCGAGGAGGGCGTTCCGTTGTACGAAGGCGTGGTTCAGGACCTCATCGACGAACTGGGCAGGCTGCCCGGCGTCGGTCCCAAGAGCGCGCAGCGGATCGCCTTCCACGTCCTCCAGGCCGAGCCGACGGACGTCCGGCGGCTCGCCCACGCGCTCCTGGAGGTCAAGGAGAAAGTCAGGTTCTGCGCGGTCTGCGGCAATGTGGCGCAGCAGGAGCAGTGCAACATCTGCCGGGACCCGCGGCGCGACCTCACCGTCATCTGTGTGGTCGAGGAGCCGAAGGACGTCGTCGCGATCGAGCGGACCCGCGAGTTCCGGGGGCGGTACCACGTCCTCGGCGGCGCGATCAGCCCGATCGAGGGCGTCGGCCCGGACGACCTGCGCATCCGTGAACTCCTCGCGCGGCTCGCCGACGGCGCCGTCACCGAGCTGATCCTCGCGACCGACCCGAATCTGGAGGGCGAGGCCACCGCGACGTACCTGGCGCGGATGATCAAGCCCATGGGGCTGAAGGTCACCCGGCTCGCCAGCGGGCTCCCGGTCGGCGGCGACCTGGAGTACGCCGACGAGGTGACCCTCGGCCGTGCCTTCGAGGGGCGGAGGCTGCTAGATGTATGACGACAGGGCCGGTGCGCTCTCAGGGAGGCTGCTCGATGTCTGACGCCACACTGCACTCCGTCACGCAGGACCCCGACGACTTCGCGGTCCAGATCTCCGACTCGATCGAGAGCTTCATCGTCGCGACCACCGAGGTCGCCAAGGGCGACGAGCCGGACAGCGCCGTGCCCTTCCTGCTCCTGGAGATCTCCCAGCTGCTCCTGGCGGGCGGCCGGCTCGGCGCGCACGAGGACATCGTCCCGGACGAGCGGTACGAGCCGGACACGGGCCCCGAGCCGGACGTCGACGACCTGCGTGAACGGTTCGCGGTGATGCTGGACCCGGTCGACGTCTTCTCCGAGGTCTTCGACCCCTACGAGCCCCGCAAGGCCCCCGTCCCGGCCCGGATCTCCGACAACCTCGCGGACATCGTCACCGACCTCCGCCACGGCCTCGCCCACTACCGCGCCGGCCGCACCAGCGAAGCGCTCTGGTGGTGGCAGTTCTCCTACTTCTCGAACTGGGGCCCCACCGCCTCCGCCACCCTCCGCGCCCTCCAGTCCCTCGTCGCCCACGTCCGCCTCGACCAGCCGCTCGCCGAGCTGGACGGCCTCGACACCGACGAGGACCTGGCGGAGGAGGACCTCGCCGAGGAGGCGGGCCGCGTGATGCTGGAGGAGATCGCCGCCCCGCTGGGCATCCGCTCCCTCGGGAAGTAGCCCCTCCCTTCCCGATCACCCTTCCCGATCACCCGTCTTGATCAGCCAGTGAGCACCGCATCTCAGGATGCGATATCACCCTGGCGTTTTCGGGTCCCTCGATAGACTGAGTCGATCGCAGCGCCGGCTGCGGCACAGACTGAGCGAGGAGCGCACGTGGGCCTTGTCGTGCAGAAGTACGGAGGCTCCTCCGTTGCCGATGCCGAAGGCATCAAGCGCGTCGCCAAGCGGATCGTCGACACCAAGAAGCACGGCCATCAGGTCGTCGTCGTGGTGTCCGCGATGGGCGACACGACGGACGAGTTGATCGATCTCGCCGAGCAGGTATCCCCGATGCCTGCCGGGCGTGAGTTCGACATGCTGCTGACCGCCGGAGAGCGGATCTCCATGGCCCTGCTGGCCATGGCGATCAAAAACCTGGGCCACGAGGCCCAGTCGTTCACGGGCAGCCAGGCGGGCGTCATCACCGACTCGGTCCACAACAAAGCGCGCATCATCGATGTCACGCCGGGCCGGATCCGTACCGCCCTCGACGAGGGCAACATCGCCATCGTCGCCGGCTTCCAGGGTGTGTCCCAGGACAAGAAGGACATCACCACGCTGGGCCGCGGCGGTTCCGACACCACGGCCGTGGCGCTCGCCGCCGCGCTCGACGCCGAGGTCTGCGAGATCTACACCGACGTCGACGGCGTGTTCACCGCCGACCCGCGCGTGGTGAAGAAGGCGCAGAAGATCGACTGGATCTCCTTCGAGGACATGCTGGAGCTCGCCGCCTCCGGGTCCAAGGTGCTGCTGCACCGCTGCGTCGAATACGCGCGCCGCTACAACATCCCGATCCACGTCCGCTCGTCCTTCTCGGGACTGCAGGGCACGTGGGTCAGCAACGAACCGCAAGGAGCCCAGAAGGTGGAGCAGGCCATCATCTCGGGTGTCGCCCACGACACCTCCGAGGCGAAGATCACCGTCGTCGGCGTGCCGGACAAGCCGGGCGAGGCCGCGGCCATCTTCCGCGCCGTCGCGGACGCCGAGATCAACATCGACATGATCGTGCAGAACGTGTCCGCGGCCTCCACCGGCCTCACGGACATCTCCTTCACCCTCCCCAAGGCCGAGGGCCGCAAGGCCATCGACGAGCTGGAGAAGGCGAAGACCGCGATCGGCTTCGACTCGCTCCGCTACGACGACCAGATCGGCAAGATCTCCCTGGTCGGCGCCGGCATGAAGACGAACCCGGGCGTCACCGCGGACTTCTTCAAGGCGCTGTCCGACGCGGGCGTGAACATCGAGCTCATCTCGACCTCCGAGATCCGCATCTCGGTCGTCACCCGCGCCGACGACGTCAACGAGGCCGTGCGCGCCGTCCACAGCGCCTTCGGCCTGGACAGCGACTCGGACGAGGCCGTCGTCTATGGAGGCACCGGCCGATGACGCCGAAGCCGACGCTCGCGGTCGTCGGTGCGACCGGGGCCGTCGGCTCGGTGATGCTCCAGATGCTCTCGCACCACGCGGACGTCTGGGGCGAGATCCGACTCCTCGCCTCCCCGCGTTCGGCAGGCCTCAAGGCCTCCGTGCGCGGGGAGGAGTGCGAGATCCTCGCGCTGGGCGAAGAGGCGCTGGACGGCGTCGACCTGGCGCTCTTCCTGGTGCCCGAGGCGGTCGCCGCCCAGTGGGCGCCGATCGCCGCCGCCAAGGGCGCCGTCGTCGTGGACACCTCCGCGGCCTTCCGGGCCGACCCCGACGTGCCCCTGGTGGTCCCCGAGACCAACCCGCACGCCGCGCGCGTACGCCCCCGGGGCATCGTGGCGAGCCCCGGCTCCACCACCCTCGCGCTGATCGTCGCCGTGGGCGCCCTGCACGCCGAGTTCGGTCTCGACGAGCTGGTCGTCACCGCCCAGCAGGCCGCCAGCGGCGCCGGTGCCGGGCAGGCGGGCGTCGACGCGCTCCGCGCCCAGCTCGGCCTGGTGGCCGGCGGCGGCGACCTGGGCACCCACCCCGGAGACGTACGGCGGGCCGTCGGCGAGAACACCGGCCCCTTCCCCGGCCCCCTCGCGCTCAACGTCCTGCCCTGGTCGGGCACGGCCGGCGCCGACGGGGCCTCCTCCGAGGAGGAGCGCGTCCGGGACGAGACCCGCCGGATCCTCGGCCTGTCCGCCCTGCGGGTCGCCGCCACCTGCGTCCGCGTGCCCGTCGTGACCGGGCACTCCGTCTCCGTCCACGCCCGCTTCGAGCACCCCGTCCCGCTCGACCGCGCCCACGAGGTCCTCGCGACCTCGCCCGGCGTCGTCCTGTACGACGATCCCGCCACGGGCGACTTCCCCACCCCCGCCGACGTCGTCGGCACCGACCCCGCCTGGGTCGGACGGGTCCGGCGCTCCATGGACGACGAGCGCGCGCTCGACTTCTTCGTCTGCGCCGACAACCTGCGCAAGGGCGCGGCCCTGAACGCCCTTCAGATCGCGGAATCGGTTGTCCCGTCTTTGTAGGATCTGTGAACGTCCTGTGAGCAATTAGGCGTCAGATATCTCTTGAACTGCGGCGATGCCGTGGAAGAGGATGCTCTTCCCCCTTGTCGCAACCAACGGCCGGGTGGAGGGCGTCTCTGCGTTCACCCACGACCTTGTGGCGCGGAGCACGCTGCGAAAGCGGGGCACAGGGGGAGAACGGTTACGCATGAGGACAAACGACTCACCGTCAAAAAGGGTGGCGTACGCGTACAACCCTGTCGGGGGGACGCGTGTCCAACAGGCGTGGCAGAGGTACTCGACATCGCGACGATCGCCCCGCTCCGCGGCGCGGGCACAGGCGTGCTCCCCGTGCGGGGCGCCGCAGTGCTCCCCCTACGGGGCGGTGCCGTCGGCCCCGTGTACGGCGGTGCGGCCGGGACCGTACGGGGCCCGCGGGTCCTTCCGTACGGGCGGCCGCGCGCACTCGGCGGGATGCCGGTGATCGCCCCCGTGCCCGCCGCGCCCCGCGCGACCGGGATGGACGCCATCCCGTCGCCCCGCGGCAGCGCCGAAGGCGCCCAGGCCGCCGGAACCACCGTCGACCACCTGACCGAGACCTACCGCGCCCACTACCGGTCGCTGCTCGGTCTCGCCGCGCTCCTCCTCGACGACACGGCCTCCTGCGAGGACGTCGTCCAGGAGGCGTTCATCCGCGTCCACTCGGCCCGCAAGCGCGTCCGCGAGCCCGAGAAGACCCTCGCCTATCTGCGCCAGACCGTCGTGAACCTCTCCCGGTCCGCGCTGCGCCGCCGCATCCTCGGCCTCAAGCTGCTGTCCAAGCCGATGCCGGACATGGCGAGCGCCGAGGAGGGGGCGTACGAGCAGCTGGAGCGCGAGGACCTCATCAAGGCGATGCGCGGACTCCAGCGCCGCCAGCGCGAGGTGCTCGCCCTGCGGTACTTCTCCGACATGACCGAGGCTCAGGTCGCCGAGACGCTCGGGATATCCCTGGGGTCCGTGAAGGCATACGGCTCGCGGGGCATCGCGGCGCTGCGCGTCGCCATGGGAGCGAGCGCATGAGCGGCACGCCCGACGAGACGCCCGCGGGTATACCTGACGAGACGTCCGGTGAGGTGCCCGCCGCCCCGGAGGCCCCGGAAGCCTCCGCCGCCCCGGAGGCCCCGAAGGCCTCGAAGGCCTCGAAGGCCTCGGACGGCCGAGATGTACGCGACGACGTGAGTGGACAGCGCATGGTGAAGATCGAGCCCGGGCCCGGCGAGGGCGACGGGGACGACGAACTCGCGCTGCGACGGCTCTTCCAGGGGGCAGTCGCCGGCCTGGAGCCCTCCCAGGGCTCGCTCGAGCACCTGCGCCGTGCCGTTCCCGCACGGCGGGCCCGCAAGCGGCAGGCCCTCGTCGGCGCCTGCGCCGCCGCGGTCCTCATCGGCACGGCCGTTCCCGCCTTCGTGCACGTCGCCTCCTCGGGCGGCCTGTCCGCCGCCGACGCGGTGAACGCGGGCCACGGCGAGGACGCCCAGGGCGGCACCGGCGCCGAAGCCGGCGTCGAGGGCGCCCAGAGCAGCAAGACCCCCGCGGGCGCCGTCTCGCCGAGCCAGGGCGCCGACGGGGGCGCCGCGGGCAGCCCGCAGTCGCCCGGAGCCGGCGGGCCGCACCAGTCGCAGGACGCGGGCGGCGGCTCGGGACCGCGCTGCGCCCCCGACCAGCTCGGCGTCACCAGCGAGGGCGCCCAGGGCCCCGACGACCAGGGCAGGGTCTACGGCAACTTCCGCGTCGCCAACGTCTCGGCCAAGGACTGCGTCGTCGACGGCAGCGGTGTCGTCGGCTTCGAGGCCAGGGGCGCCGCCGACCCCGGGCGGATCTCGGTGGTCCGGCACACCTCGGGCGACGGCGGCAGCGGCCTGCCCGACCCCTCCGCGGAGTCCTCCTCGCTCGTCCTGAAGCCGAACGCCTCCTACGAGGTGAAGTTCGTCTGGGTGCCGAGCGAGACCTGCCCGACGACCGGGACCAGCCCGACGCCGACGCCGCCCACGCCGACCGATCAGCCGACCAGCCAGCCGCCGACGGTCCCGCCCACCACCGACCCCGGCCCCAGCACGGGCACCGGAGGCCCCGCCACGCCGGGCACCGGCACCGAGGCGGGCGCGGGCTCCGACGCCGGCGCGGGGGTCACCACCCAGCTGCTCCACGAGGACGGCACGCCGGCCGAGGGCAGCGTCGTGGTCAGCCACACCGCGGAGCCCGGCGGCCCCACGGCCTCCGCGGTCGTCCCGAACGCCTGCGCGGGCGTCATCTACCGGACCGGGATCCTGGGCGCCTCCTGAGGCGCCCACCGGGCGGTACGGGTCACAGACCCAGGGCCTCGTCCCGGGAGGCCTCGGCCTCCCGGCGGACCAGGCGGAACCACATGAAGACGACGAAGCCGGCGAAGACGAACCACTCGGCGGTGTAGCCGAGGTTCTGGAAGGCCTTCGCGTCCAGGCCGGTGCCCGCCGCGGCGGCCGCCGGGACCGGCGTCAGACCGGCGGGGGAGTCGGTGAGGGTGATCCAGGCGTCGTAGACGTCGTCCTTCACCACGTTCACCAGGGACGCGGCGCTGATCATGCCGAGCTGGCCCTCGGGCAGCCCGCCGGCGGCGTGGACGCCCTTCGAGCCCGCGTTCTCCGAGGCCTGGAGCGCGCCGACCACCGTGACCTCGCCGGACGGCGGGGCGGGGGCCTTCGCGCCCGTGGGGAGCCAGCCCCTGACGACGGGCAGGGAGCGGCCGCCGTCCGTCTTCAGGAGCGTCAGGACGTACGAGCCGGTGCGGCCGTCCAGCTCGCGGCCCGGGACGAGGAACTGCTCCCCGAACCGGCCGCGCGCCTCCGCCGGGCGGCCCGAGGTCTCGGTGTCCACCGGAAGCAGGGACGCCAGCGGCTCGGCCTTCCGCGAGCTCGCGGCGGGCCGCTGCTCGGCCTCCTGGTGCGAGTCGACGCGGTCCTCGAACTTGCCGAGCTGCCAGGTGCCCATGAAGACGCAGAACGGGATCGCGAGGAGGACGAAGGCGTTGATCCCCCACCAGCGGGGCGTTCTCAGGAACCGGTACACGCCCCCACGGTACGCAAGCCGACCGGGCCCCCCGTCGCCCGGGTCGGCTTCCACCGGCCCCCAGCGAGCCCGGTCCGGCCCCCGGGGAGCCCGGTCCCGCTCAGGTCCGGTCCGCTCGGGCCGGTCCCGGTGTCCCCAGGTGCTTCGCGGCGAAGGCCAGGTCGAGGGCGACCTGCTTGATGCGCTCCTCGACCACCAGTGAGCCGTGGCCCGCGTCGTACCGGTAGACGTCGTGGACGGCGCCCCGGGCGGCGAGCCGGTCCACGTAGTTGTCGATCTGGCGGATCGGGCAGCGCGGGTCGTTGACGCCGGCCGAGATGTGCACGGGGGCCTTCACCGCGTCCACGTACGTGAGCGGCGACGAGGCCTCGTACCGCTCGGGGACCTCCTCGGGCGAGCCGCCGAGCAGGGTGCGGTCGAGCGCCTTGAGGGCCTCCATCTCGTCCTCGTATGCCGTGACGTAGTCCGCGACGGGGACGGCCGCGAGGCCGACCGCCCAGTCGTCGGGGCGGGTGCCAAGGCCGAGGAGGGTGAGGTAGCCGCCCCAGGAGCCGCCGGAGAGGACGAGGCGCGCCGGGTCCGCGAGGCCGCTCGCCACCGCCCAGGCGCGGACCGCGGTGACGTCCTCCAGCTCGATCAGGCCGACCCGGTGCTTGAGGGCGTCGGTCCACTCCCGGCCGTAGCCGGTCGAGCCCCGGTAGTTGACCCGCACCACCGCGTACCCGTGGTCGACCCAGGCCGCCGGGCCGGACGCGAAGGCGTCGCTGTCGTGCCAGGCGGGGCCGCCGTGCACCTCGAAGATCGTGGGGAAGGGGCCCTCGCCCTCGGGGCGCTGCACGAGCGCGTGGACCCGGCCGCCGGGGCCGTCCACCCACACGTCCTCCACGGGCACCGACGCCGGGGCCTTCGCGCCGGGCGGGTCCAGGACGACGCCGCCGGCCGTGGAGCGGACCACCGGCGGCTCGGCGGCCGAGGACCACAGGTACTCGACGCTGCCGTCGGGCCGGGCCGTGGCGTCCGACACCGAGCCGGGTGGGGTCTCGACCCTCGCCAGGGCGCCGGTGGCGATGTCGTACCGCCAGAGCTCGCTGCGCGCCTCGAAGCCGTGCACGATCAGCAGGCCGGAGCCGTCCGGGTACCACTCGGCCGACACGTCGCCGGGCAGGTCGAGGCGGAGGTCGGTCTCGGTGCCCGCCGCCACGTCCCAGAGCATCGGCTCCCAGCGGCCGCGCCGCTGGTGGCCGACGAGCAGCCGGGTGTCCCCGGCCACCGGGGCGAAGCCGAGGACCGCGAGCCCCAGCTCCTCCGTGCCGCCCTTGGTGTCGTCGAGCTCGGCGAGGACGGTCGCGTCGGAGGCGCGGAGCACGCGGAGCGCCGAGTGCATGGCGTCCCCGTGCTCGGTGTGCTCGATCGCGATCAGCGAGCCGTCGTACGAGAGGTCGCCGACCCCGGCCGACTCCCGGTGCCGGTAGATCTCGACGGGGGCGGTGGCCCCGGGGCGTACGAGATGGACCGTGGAGCCCTCCTCGTCGGTGGAGCGGCCCACCACGAGGGTGCCCTCGCGGCCGATGGCGAGTCCGGCCGGGTAGGAGGCGTCGAGGCCGGGCACGGCGGGCTCGTCGGGGCCGCCGGCGAACGGCTGGCGCATCCACACCCCGAACTCGTCGCCGTCGGTGTCCGCGAACCACCAGATCCACGCGCCGTCCGGGGACAGCGCGCCGTCCGTGGTGCCGTTCGGCCGGTCGGTGACCTGCCGCTGCGCGCCGCTCGCCCGGTCCCAGGCGTACAGCTCGTACGTCCCGGTCGCGTTGGAGACGAACAGCGAGCGGTCGGGGGCCTCCTCGGCCCAGTCGGGCAGGGAGACGCGCGGGGCGCGGAAACGCCGCTCCCAGGCGGGGGTCTCCGCGGTGGTCTCGTCGTTCTTGCTCTCGGTCATGGGCCTCTCCGTCATGCCCCCATGATGCTCCGGGCCGCCCACAATTCGGGTCGCGTCCTCCGCGGCCTGTGGATAACCTCGCCGACATGTACTCTCCGACCCCCGAGGACTGGCTCGAGGCCAATCGCGCCCGCTGGGACGAGCGCGTCCCGATCCACGCCGCCAGCGAGTTCTACGACCTCGACGCCTTCCGCGCCGGCAAGGACGCCCTGCGCGACTTCGAGCTCGCGGAGGTCGGTGACGTCACGGGCCGCTCGCTGCTGCACCTCCAGTGCCACATCGGCCTCGACACGCTCTCCTGGGCCCGGCACGGCGCCTCGCACGTCGTCGGCCTTGACTTCTCCGAGCCGGCCGTCGAGACGGCCCGTTCGCTCGCCGGCGACCTGGGCCTCTCGCAGGAGCGGGCCGCGTTCGTCGCCGCCGATGTGTACGACGCGGCGGAGGCCGTCCCGGACCGGGCGTACGACATCGTCTACACCGGCAGCGGCGCGCTGTGCTGGCTCCCGGACATCGACCGCTGGGCGGAGACCGCCGCCTCGCTCGTCGCGCCCGGCGGCTTCCTGTACGTGGCGGAGTTCCACCCGCTGACGGACTCGCTCGACGACGAGACGGGCAGCCGGATCGTGCACGACTACTTCGTCCGCGAGCCCTGGGTGGACACCTCCCCGGGCACGTACGCCGATCTCGACGCGGCGACCGTCCACAACCGCAGCGTGGAGTGGGTGCACCCGGTCGGCGAGGTCGTCACGGCGCTCGCCAAGGCGGGTCTGCAGATCGAGTTCCTGCACGAGCACGAGGCCTCGCTGTTCCCGCGCTACGGCGCGCTCCAGCGGCACGAGGACGGCTACTACCGCTTCCCGGCGGACCGTCCCCGCATTCCCCTGATGTACTCGGTGAAGGCGTCCAAGCCGGCCTGACCGGAGGCCGCTACGCCGGCCCGCCCAGTCTGATGACGGCGCGCCCGCCCTTGAGATCCACCGTGGAGTGGTGGGGCGGCGCGCCGTCCTCCTCGTCGTCGCGCAGCACCAGGGAGCTCTGCCGCTCCTTGAGCTCGTTCTGCTTGCCCTGCGAGAAGGTGGCGTGCAGCTGTTCGAAGCCGGTCGAGGAGACCGTGCCGGTGCGCTTGCCGCGCCCGGTCATGCGCAGCAGCTGATCGGCGAAGGCGATCACGGTCAGCAGGATGACCAGACCGGGCAGCGTCACGAACACGGCGAACTCCATACGGCCATCAGAACACGCCCCGGGGCGCCCTGTCAGCGCCCCGGCCGCCGCTGCCCCAGGAGCGGCCCCAGGGGCTGCCTCAGGGGGCTTCGTAGGGCCGTACGTGGTGGGTCCGGCGGCCGTCGGGGCCGAGGACCTGCGCCCCTATCTTGTGGGTGCGCAGCGACAGCGAGGTGCCCGCGACACGGAGCGCGGGGGCGGCCCGCACCATGGCGGCGGTGATGTCGTGGAGTTCGTCGACGGTACGGAGCCACATGGCGAGGGCCAGGTTGTGCGGCCCGGTGACCGAGGTGATCACGCGGGTCTGCCGCAGCCGGGTCAGCGCCGCCACGGTCGACTGCACTTCGAGGGGCGGGACGTCGGCCGTGACCATCGCCCAGACCGGGCGCCCGGAGAAGCGGGGGGCCGCCTGGCAGTGCTGGTGGAGCACGCCGGAGTGGGTGAGGGTGTCGAGCCTGCGGCGCACGGTGGACTCGCTGGTGCCGCACTGCCGGGCGAGCTCGGCGGCGCTGCGGCGGGCGTCCCCGGCCAGTTCCGCGACCAGCCGCCGGTCGAGCTCGGTGACGTACGGGTACGCGCGCGCGTGCGGGGTGCGGGGCCGCCGGTCGCCGCCCGCGGCCTCGGCGAGGAGCTGGGCCTGGCCCGGGGGGAGTTGTTCGAGCCGTGACCGGTAGGGGCGGTTGTGGAGCCGGGTGACGACCTGGGTGCGGGACCGGATGACTCCGGGCAGCCGGCGGATGCGGTCGGCGAGGTAGGCGTCGAGCGCGTACAGATCGGGCCAGACGACGAGCAGCACCAGATCGGCATCGCCGGTCACCTGGTGGACGCCGAGGGTGCAGGGGTCGCCGGCGACGGTGACCGCCGTGGCCTCCGCGTCGCCGGGGACGCATTCCAGCTCCACCCACGCGTACAGGGTGGCTTCTGTTCCCAAGCGGGCGGCGAGGAGGGAGTTCCAGGCGTAACCTCCGGAACTGAGGTGTTCCCAGCGGCGGGCCAGGGTGTCGGGGCTCGCCCCCAGGACCGCCGACAGCTGGGTCCAGCTCGCGCGCGGGGCGATCTGCAGTGCGTGGATCAGTGACAGATCCGCGTCTCCCAGGACGGATTCCCCGGTATCCATGTACCTCCTTGGTCGATCCCGGCCAAACCCTGGGTGTGGGCTCCGGGAAGCCCCAGGATGTGGACCAGGGCAAATGCATTCAAGCCGCGACGGTGGCTGATTTCCATTAAATCCGTCCTAAGTCACAGGAGAAGGACGGAGAAGGAACACGGGGGCTGGGCCATGTGGACAGGAGAATCGGCGGAAAGCGAAATCTTGTGGGGCGAACCGGTCGGCCTTGACCAGCTGGCCGCGGCCGAACGCGGCTACGCGAGCTGCGGTCCGGCCGAACAGCTCCTGTGGGAAAGGCTCTCCGTCTTCGAAGGCGCCTTCGGCAGGGACGCCGTCCGGGAGGTCTGCGCCTCCGGCGTGCTGCCCGCCGGCGAGATCCAGGCGGTCCTCGACCGGCTCGCGCCCCTCGCGCTGCTCCCCGTCGACGACCTCTTCGACGGCGAGGACGGCCTGCCCCGCTACTGGATGCCGCACCCGATGCGGGCCGTCGGCGCCCGCAGGCTCACCGCCCGCGGCGACCGCTGGGCGGTCGTCCTCCACCACCGCAGGTGGTGCGTGAAGGTGGCCCGGCAGGCCGCCGACTGGTGGCAGCGGGGCCGGCAGATCGACGCCAGGGACCTCGCCCTGCGTGAACTCCCCGACCTGGCCGCCGCCATGGACCCGACGACCGCGCCGCTTTCGCCGAGCGCCGAGGCCGGCACCTCCGTCGAGATCGCCGTCTCCCTGTGGTTCCTGTGGGTGGCCTGCGGGCGGGTCGCCGAGGGCCGCACCCGGCTGCGGCACGCCCTCAGCCTGCACTCCGGCCCGCCGCCCGCCCGCGCCCTGTGGCTCGCGGCCTTCCTCGAACTGGAGGCGGGCCGCCCGGAGGACGCCGACCCGCTCCTCGCGCAGGCGTGGGCGGCGGCTGTACGGGACGGGGACGACCGCTGTCTGTCGCTGCTCGCCCATCTGCGCGGCTCGACCGCCCTCTACCAGGGCCGCTCGACCGCCGCCGCGGCCGAGTTCCGTGAGGCGCTCGCCCTGATGGAGGAGCACCCGGAGTTCGGGCCGAGCCGGCCGGCCTGCTGGGTCGGCCTCGCGCTCTCCCTGTGCCGCTCCGACCCGGAGGCCGCGCAGGAGGCGCTCGACCAGGCCGACCTCGACCGGGAGAGCCGGCGGGCCTGGGTGGGCCGCGACCTGTCCGCCGACGCCTGGGCCTTCCACGTACGGGCCGAACTCGCGGCCTGGGACGGGGACCGGCGGCGGGCCGCCGAGCACGCCCGGCGGGCCCTGCGCGAGCACCTGCGGCTCGGTTCCGCCGTGGGCGCGGCCTGCGCGGCCGAACTCCTCGCCCAGATGCGGGCGCTGGACGGCCAGCACGACACGGCGGCCCATCTGCTCGGCGCGGTCGACCTGTTGCGGAGCTCGGTCTTCGACTCCTCGTACCGTCCGGCCGAGTACTGCGTGGTGACACGCGCGCGCGGGGAGGCGGTGCTCCGGGCCCTGGTCGACGACCCGGAGCTGAGGAGCGCGTACGAAGAGGGCGCGAGGCGCGGCCTGTTCTCCCTGGCGGGCGAGAGCTAGAAGACCCCGGAGCCGCCCCGATTCGAGGGCCGTTGTCGGTGGCGCTGTCTACGATGTCGGAATGTTCGCCTTCGCCGTGGCCGCCGTGTTCCTGCTGCTCTTCGGGGTCGGTGTGCTGCGCGACCGGCGCCGCTTCGGCAACGCCGTGTACCTCGGTCTCGCCGTCACCTTCCTCGGCCTCGGGCTGCTCGCGGGCATCGAGGAGACCCGTCCCGGTGTCGCCGAGACCCTGATGATCCTGGTGCTGCTCGTGCTCGGCCTCGGCCCGGTCGTGCTCGCCGGGCTGCTCTGCGCGAACGGCGTGAAGATGGTCCGCAAGGAGGGCAGACGCCCCGCGAACCTGCTCGCGCTCCTCGCCGGACTCGGCATGTTCGCGGTGATGGGCCTCGCGATCGCGGCGGTCGTCCTCCGCTCGCCGCTGCTCGGCTTCCTCGTCGGCACGACCCTGCTCGTGCTCGCCTACGTCTCGTTCCTCTTCGTCTGCTTCGTCGGCTACGCCTATCTGTACGGCCGGATGCGGATCCGCCGCGACGCCGACTACGTCGTGGTCCTCGGCTCCGGGCTGATCGGCGGCCGCCGCGTGCCGCCGCTGCTCGCCAGCCGCCTTGACCGGGGACGCGAGGTGTACGAGAAGCTGGCCGCGCGCGGGGGAGACGCGCCCGTCCTCATCACCTCCGGCGGTCAGGGCCCCGACGAGGAGCTGCCCGAGTCCCACGCGATGGCCGACTACCTCGTCGAGCGCGGCTTCCCGGCCGGCGCGGTCGTGCGCGAGGACCGCTCGCGCACGACCGAGGAGAACATGCTCCTCAGCAAGGAGCTGATGGAGCGCGACCGGCCGGGCTCCTCCTGCGTCATCGTCACCAACAACTTCCACGCCTTCCGGGCCGCCCTGACGGCCCGGAGAGCCGGCGTCGACGGCCAGGTCGTGGGCTCGCCGACCGCCGCCTACTTCTGGCCGTCGGCGACCATCCGCGAGTTCGTCGCGGTCTTCCTCCAGTACAAGGTGGTCAACCTCGGGATCTGCCTGACGCTGATCCTGCTGTGCGTCCTGGCCTGGTTCACGCGCTGAGCGCGGCCGGTGCTCACGGGGTCACGACCGGGAAGAGCGGATCGGCCTTCGTCACGTACGACAGGAGGCGGGCCAGCAGCTCCGGATCGCCCTCCACGCCGACCCCGAGCTCCTGGGGGCTCTTCCCGGCGAGCAGCCCGAGCAGCTGCGCCTTCCCCAGGGTGAGGGTGAGCCCGGCGGGCGTCCGGGGCGCGGCGACCGCCCGCTGGGTGAGGGCCCCGTTGTGCAGGGTGAGACGCCGTCGCTCGCCCGCGCCCGTGGGCCCGTCCGTCAGGACCAGGTCGATCGTCAGGTCGTCGTCCCAGGCGCGCGGCCCGTCGATCGCGATGGCGACCGAGTCGATCAGCATCGGGACGGTCAGGGCCATCGCCATCTCCGGGTTGGTCATGTCGACCATGTCGCCCACGATGCCCTCCCGGAGCTCCTGGGCGCCGCGCAGGTAGAAGTTGCGCCAGGTCGCGTTCTCGGCGCCGTACCCGAGCCGCTGGTACACCCCGGCGAGGACCTCCTTCGCCTCCTCGTTCCCCGGGTCGGCGAAGACCACGTGGTTGAGGAGGGTCGCGGCGAACCGCAGGTCGCCGTCCTCGGCGTACCCGCGGGCCTTGGCGAGGGCGTCGGCGGGCCCGCCCGCCACCTCCACGTACCGCTTGGCCAGTTCCGTCGGCGGCTGCTCCCACAGATGGGCCGGGTTGCCGTCGTACCAGCCGAGGTAGCGCTGGTAGATCGCCTTGGTGTTGTGGCTGAGCGAGCCGTAGTAGCCGCGGCCGTGCCAGGCCTTCTCCAGGGCCGGCGGCAGCTCGATCAGCTCGGCGATCTCGGGGCCCGTGTGGCCCGCGTTGAGCAGCCGGAGCGTCTGGTCGTGCATGTAGGCGTAGAGGTCGCGCTGCTCGGCGAGGAACGCCACCACGTCGTCGTGGCCCCAGGTGGGCCAGTGGTGGGAGGCGAAGCCGACGTCGTACCGCCCGTGGAAGTACTCGATCGCCTCGTCCAGGTACTGGGCCCAGATCCGGGAGTCGCGGACGACCGCGCCGCGCAGGGTGAGCACGTTGTGCATGTTGTGCGTGGCGTTCTCCGCCAGGCACAGGGCGCGGTGGTCGGGGAAGAGGAAGTTCATCTCGGCCGGCGCCTCGGTGCCCGGCGTGAGCTGGAAGACGATCCGCACGCCGTCGACGGTCTCCTCCTGCCCGGTCTCCGTGACGTCCACGGTCGGCGGGATCAGGCTGATGGTGCCCGTCGAGGTGCCCTGGCCCAGACCGACGCCGATCTGGCCGTCCGGGGCCTTCGGGAGGCCGACGCCGTACATGTAGCTCGCCCGGCGGGTCATCGCGTTCCCCGCGTACACGTTCTCGCTGACCGCGTGTTCCAGGAAGCCGGCGGGGGCGATGATCGGCACGCCCTCCTCCGTACCGTGCGGAAGGACACCGCGGACGCCGCCGAAGTGGTCGCCGTGCGAGTGCGTGTAGATCACGCCGGTGACCGGCCGCTCACCGCGGTGCTCCCGGTACAGCGAGAGGGCCGCGGCCGCCGTCTCCACCGAGATCAGCGGGTCGATGACCACGACCCCGCGCTCGCCCTCGACGATCGTCATGTTGGAGATGTCCAGGCCGCGGACCTGGTAGATGCCCCCGGTCACCTCGTACAGGCCCTGGCGGGCGCAGAGCCGGCCCTGCCGCCACAGGCTGGGGTGCGCGGTGTCCGGGCACTCCGCCTTCAGGAAGTCGTAGGCGTCGTTGTCCCAGACGACGCGGCCGTCCCCGGCCTTCACCAGGCCCGGGACGAGGGCGCCCAGGAAGCCGCGGTCGGCGTTGTCGAAGTCGGTCGTGTCCTCGAAGGAGGGCAGGGAGTGGCTCATGTACCGGGGGCTCCGTTCCGCATATGCCGCATTTCTGGCGTACCGGACCATCTGAACACCGGGGTACTACGACCGCACTTCGGAGCGGCGGGAGCGCCGGACCGTACCTACTCTGGAGATACGCGTCCCACTCCGGCGGTACGGAGGTGGCCCATGAGGGCACGCCACCACTTCCACATCGACTACCTCGGGCACTCGGTCTCCGCGACCGTCCAGACCGGGCACACCCCCGTCGTCGAGGTCCTCGTCGACGGCAAGGAGACCGGCTACGCCACGACCAAGGACGACCGCCCCGTCGCCGTCCCCGTCGAGATCCCCACCGACCCCCCGACCACCGTCACCGTACGGGCCACCCCCGGCCCCGGCGTCCCGCGCTGCCTGCTGCTCGCCACCGCCGACGGGGAGGGCCAGGTGATGGCCCCGAGGCTGTACTGAGGCATGCCGGGGGCTCAGGAGAGCCAGGCCATCCCGATGATCAGGAACACGACGAAGGCGATGGCCCCGGCCACGGCCGCCGTCTTACGGGGCCGCCGCCGCGACAGCTCGGCGAGCCCCCCGGTCGCGCCGCCCCCTGACCTGCCACCGGCCGGCCGCTCGCGCCCCCGCGCGGCGGAAACGGGACCGGTGGCGGAGCGCGGTACGGCACGGGACGCGGTACGGGGCCCGGCACCGCGCACCGGCCCGGCCCCCGGCATGGGCGCGGCCCCCGGCATGGGCGCCGCTCCGGGCAGCGGCACGGCTCCCGGCATCGGAGCCTGGCCCGGTGCCGGAGCCTGGCCCCGCAGCGGAGCCTGGCCCGGTACCTGCGCCGGCGCGGGCCTCGCGGCGGGACCGGGACCGGGGCCGTGGCCGTGGCCGTGGCCGGAGGTGTGGTGCGGGGCGTGGGGCGCGGTGTGGGGCGGCCCGGCCGGGACCGGGGCGGCGGGGCGCGCGTAGCCGCGCCAGGCGCCCGAGGAGAACCAGTCGGCGATCGCCTGGGCCGGAGGCCGCTGCTCGGGCTGCTTGGCGAGCAGGCTCAGGAGGTAGGACTCGAAGTCGGGCGTGAGCGCGACGCCGAGCCGGGTCGGCGGCACCGGCGGGGTGTCGATGTGCTGGTACAGCAGCGCCGTCGCGGTGTCCGCGCGGAACGGCGGTCGGCCGGTCAGGAGTTGGTAGAGCACGCAGCCGAGCGAGTACACGTCGGAGGCGGGCGAGGCCGGCTGGCCGAGGGCCCGCTCGGGCGCCAGGTACAGCCCGGTGCCCACGATCTGACCCGTCGTCGTGAGCGCCGCCGACGGGTCGTCGACGAACCGCGCGATGCCGAAGTCGGCCAGTTTCACGGTCCCCTCGCCGTCGACGAGCAGGTTCCCCGGCTTGATGTCCCGGTGCACCACGCCCTGCCGGTGCGCGGCCGCGAGCCCGGCGGCGGCGTGCGCGGCGACCACGGCGACCCGCTCGGCGGGCAGCAGCAGCGGATCGGACGGGCTGCCCGCGAGGCTGTCGCCCTCGACCAACTCCATGACCAGGAACAGCTTTCCGTCCCAGGTGCCGAAGTCGAAGACGCCCACCACGTGCGGGTGGCTCAGCCGCGCGGCGGTCTGCGCCTCCAGGCGGAAGCGGTCGGCCGCCGACGGATCGGTCCCCTGCGCCAGCATCAGCTTCACGGCCACGGCCCGGCCGAGCACCTCGTCGGTGGCCTGCCACACCTCGCCCATGCCGCCCCGGCCGATACACACGTGAAGCCGATATCGGTCCGCGACCAGCACCTGGAGACCACCCTTTCGACGATCGATCAACCTGACGGAAGGGAACCAGCGTAGAGCCGTCCGACCGCGATGCTCGCCGCGCTCCCCTCCGTACCGGCCACCGGCCGTGACCGCCCGCCCGCCGCCGGCTTCACACCGGGTGAACGGGAGATGGCGTCCGGCGGCTAGCATCGCGGCCCGGAGTGTTCACCGGAGTGATCAGGCGTGGGACGGAGTGGGTCGTGGCGCGACCGCGTACGGGTGTGGCGGTACTGACGATGGGCACGCGCCCCGCCGAGCTGCGGGCCCTGCTCGACGCCGTGGCGCGGCAGGACGAGCCGCCCGCCCGGATCGTCGTCGTCGGCAACGGCGTCGGCTCGCTCCCGGAGCTCCCCGAGGGAGTGACGGGCGTCGAACTGCCCGAGAACCGGGGGGTGTCGGGCGGCCGGAACGTCGCCATCGAGGCCCTGCGCGGCTTCGGCGACGTGGACGTGGTGGTCGACCTCGACGACGACGGCCTCCTCGTCGACGCGGACGTCCTGCGCCGCCTCGGCGACCTGTACGCGGCGGACCCCGCCCTCGGCGTGGTCTCGTTCCGCATCGCCGACGAGACCGGCGAGACCCAGCGCCGGCACGTCCCCCGCCTCGGAGCGAAGGACCCGATGCGCGGCGGCGAGGTGACCACCTTCCTCGGCGGCGGCCACGGCCTCTCGATGCGGATGCTCGACGGGATCGGCGGCTGGCCGGAGGACTTCTTCTTCACCCACGAGGAGACCGACCTCGCCTGGCGCGCCCTCGACGCCGGCTGGAAGGTCGTGTACGCCCCCGAGCTCCTGCTCCAGCACCCCAAGACCAGCCCGGCCCGGCACGCCGTCTACTACCGGATGACCGCCCGCAACCGCGTCTGGCTGGCCAAGCGGAACCTCCCGGCCCTCCTCGTCCCCGTCTACCTCGGCGTCTGGACCCTCCTCACCCTCGCCCGCACCCGCTCCGCCCCCGGCCTCGCCGCCTGGTTCGCCGGCTTCGCCGAAGGCGTCCGCCGCCCCTGCGGCCCCCGCCGCCCCATCCGCTGGTCCACCGTCCGCCACATGACCCGCCTCGGCCGCCCCCCGATCATCTAGGGCGCCCCGCCCCCCGGCGGCTTCCCCACCGGAAGCCCCCGGCGGGCCGGTGCGCGAACGGCGGTGGCCGGATATGCAAACAGCTGAGGCCGGTACTGGAATCAGTACCGGCCTCAGCTGGTGTTACGGCTGTCGGGGTGGCGGGATTTGAACCCACGACCTCTTCGTCCCGAACGAAGCGCGCTGCCAAGCTGCGCTACACCCCGATGTCGCTGCTTTGTTCTTCACGTCGCGGCGACATCGATTACTTTAGCCCACGCGCGCGCTCAGACGAAATCCGGTATTCGGGGGACGGCGGGGCGGGTCGGATGCGGTCGAGGCCGACGATGGCGAGGCCGAGGAGGTAGAAGGCCGCGCCGAGGACGACGGCGTTGACGAGGACACCCGCGTAGCCGTGGAGGGTGACGTCGACGAAGGGGTAGGTGTAGCGGGCCGGGGCGCCGGGGGAGAGGAGCGCGCCGCGGACCAGGGCGAAGGCGAGATAGAGGCCGGGGATCGCGAGCCACTGGGCCGCGTACCGCCAGCGCAGGGCGCCGGGCGCGGTGAGCAGGAGGAAGTCGAGGGCCGTGCCGAGCGGGGTCACGGTGTGGAGGAGCTGGTTGGCGACGGCTCGCGCGCCGCTGAGCTTCGCGATCTCGGCGGCCTGGTTGAACTGGCTCGCCGGGTTGTCGAGGACCAGGTGGAAGACGAGGCCGACCACCGAGATGCAGAGCAGGACCCCGCCGGTCCACAGCGCGGGCAGCGGAGGGCGGCGGGTCCAGGCGCGGACGGCGCCCCAGCCGAGGGCGAGGGCGACCAGGATGTTCGTCCAGATGGTGAAGAAGCTGAGGACGACGAGCACGTTCCCGTGGACGCACTCGATGACCAGGCCCGTCGCCGCGGACAGGGCGATCAGGCCCCGGAAGGCGGCCGCGTACGGCCTGCGCGGGGCGGGGGGTATGACGGCGGAGGCCGGCACGGCCGCGGAGTGGGGCGTGAGCATGCCCCCCACCGTAAGCGCTCAGCCGCGCGCCGTCAGGGTGAGCAGGGTGGCCTCGGGCGGGCAGGCGAAGCGGACCGGGGTGTACCGGTTGGTGCCGCAGCCGGCCGAGACGTGCAGGTACGAGGTCCGGTCGGCGACCGTGTGGGTGGAGAGCCCCTTCACCCGGTCCGTGTCGAGGTCGCAGTTGGTGACGAGCGCCCCGTAGAAGGGGATGCACAGCTGCCCGCCGTGGGTGTGGCCGGCGAGGATCAGCTCGTAGCCGTCGGCGGTGAAGGCGTCGAGCGAGCGCAGGTACGGGGCGTGGACCACGCCCACCGTGAAGTCGGCCGAGGTGTCGGGGCCGCCGGCCACCCGCTCGTAGCGGTCGCGCTTGATGTGCGGGTCGTCGAGCCCGGTGAACGCGAGGTCGGCCTCGGGGAGCTTCAGCCGGCCGCGGGTGTTGGTGAGGTCGACCCAGCCGGCCGCGTCGAAGCCGTCGCGCATCGGCTCCCACGGGTTGTGGCGGGCGCCGACGACGGGCGGGTTGCCGTTGAGCCCGTGCCGGCCCTGGACCTTCTCCTTCAGATAGCGCCCGGGGTTGCGGGGCGTCGGCCCGTAGTAGTCGTTGGAGCCCATGACGTACACGCCGGGGAACTCCATCAGGGGGCCGAGCGCGTCCAGGACCTCCGGTACGGCGTCCGGGTCGGAGAGGTTGTCGCCGGTGTTGACGACGAAGTCGGGGCGGAGCCCCGCGAGGGAGCGGAGCCAGGCCTGCTTCTTGCGCTGGCCGCACACCATGTGGATGTCGGAGACCTGGAGGACCCGCAGGTCGCGCATGCCGGGCGGGAGGACGGGGACGGTGATCCGGCGGAGCCGGAAAGAGCGGGCTTCGAAGCCCGCCGCGTAGACGAGTCCGGCCGCCGCCGTCGCCGTCAGAGCTGCCGTGACCTTCAGGGGGATCCCGTACCGTGCGCGCATCCCCCCATCGTCGCAGACCCGCGCGGCGGAAATGCGCGGGCGTTCGGCGTGGGGCACCTGCGACACTTGACCCCATGACCACGCTCAAGGAGAAGCTCCAGGCCGACCTCAACGCCGCGATCAGGGACCGCGACGAACTGCGTTCCTCGACCCTGCGGCTCACCATCACCGCCATCACGAAGGAGGAGGTCGCGGGCAAGACCAAGCGCGAACTCTCCGACGACGAGGTGCAGAAGGTGATCGCGAAGGAGGCGAAGAAGCGCCGCGAGGCCGCGGAGGCCTTCGCCCAGGGCGGCCGCCCCGAGTCCGCCGAGCGGGAGGCCGCCGAGGGCGTCCTCCTCGACGCGTACCTGCCGAAGCAGCTCGGCGACGATGAGCTCGACGCGATCGTCGCGGCCGCCGTCGAGGAGGCGAAGGCCGCGGGCGCCGAGGGGCCGCGCGCCATGGGCGCCGTCATGAAGATCGTGAACCCGAAGGTGGCCGGACAGGCCGACGGCGGCCGGGTCGCCGCCTCCGTGAAGAAGCTGCTCGCGGGCTGAACCGCGGCCGTCGACACGCCGAGAGGGCGCCCCCACGTGGTGGGGGCGCCCTCTCGTATGTCAGGTGCCAGGCGTCGGGCCGTCAGCGGTTGCCGCGGCCGGGGCGGCCGTCGTTGCCGCCGCCGCCCATCTCCGGCGGGATGGTGATGCCGGGGAACGGGTTGGTCGGGTCGGTGTCGCCCGGCTTGCCGTCGCGCGGCTTCCGCGGCTTGTTCGGGCCCTCGTCGCCCTCCTTCTCCGGGTCCTTGGGCTTCTCGGCCCGCGGCACGGGGACGGTGTTGAAGCCCGGGGTCTCGGAGGCGTCGAGCGCGCCCGTCATCGCGATCTTCCAGATGGGGCCGGGGAGGCAGCCACCACAGACCTTCTCGTAGTACTCGCCGCCGATGGTGATGTCGTACATCGGCTTCTTCTCGCCGACGTCGTCACCGACCCAGACGGCGGTGGACAGGTTCGGGGTGTAGCCCACGAACCAGGCGTCCTTGCGGTCGTTGGTGGTACCGGTCTTGCCCGCGTTGTCGCGGTCGCTCAGACCGGCCTTGGTGCCGGTGCCGTCCTCGACGACGCCCTTCAGCATCTGGTTGATGACGTCGGCGGTGTGCTGCGACATCGCGCGCGAGCACTTCGACTGGGGCACGTTCAGCTTGTCGCCGTTGGCCGCCTTGATCGACTCGATGACGACCGGGCTGCAGTACATGCCGCGGTTGGCGAAGGTCGCGTACACGGACGCCATGTCGAGCGGGGTGCTCTCGATACTGCCGAGCGTGATGGACGGGCTCTGCTTGACCGGCTTGCCCAGCTCGCGCTCGTAGCCGACGTGCTTGGCCATCGTCAGCGTCTCGCACAGGCCGGCCATCTGCTCCAGCTTGGCGAAGTACGTGTTGATCGACTTTCCGAGCGCGCTGGTCATGTCATAGGCGCCCTTCTCGGACTCGATCTCGTTGTTCACCTCCCAGTTCCCGTAACCCGCGGGCTTGCCGTCACAGCGGGTGTAGTCGGTCTCCGGGATGTTGATCTGCGTCGGCGTGTCGAAGACCTGCGCCGGGCTCAGGCCCTTCTCCAGGGCCGCGGCCGCGGTGATCGGCTTGAAGGTCGAGCCGACCTGGAAGCCGTACGTCGTGCCGCCCATCTTGCTGCCGACCGCGAGGTTGAGCGTGGTCTGGTGCTGCTTCTGGTCCAGGCCGTACGGGCGGGACTGGCCCATCGAGATGACCTTGCCGGTCCCGGGCTTGACCTGGACGACCGAGGCGGCGACCGGGTCGTCCTTGTTGATCCTCGCGATGGCGGCCTCGTTGGCGGCGGCCTGGGCGCGCGGGTCGAGCGTGGTCCTGATGGTGAGACCACCCAGGTTCCACAGCTTCTGGCGCTCCTCGGCCGTCTTGCCGAAGGTCGGGTCGTTGAGGATCGTCTTGCGGACGTAGTCGCAGAAGAAGCCCGAACCGGCGACGGCGGTGATGCAGCCGTTCTTCGGCGTCTTGACCTTCAGCTTCAGCGGGGCGGCCTTCGCCTTGTCGGCCTCGGCCTGGCTGATGTCCTTCACGTCGGCCATCCGCTGGAGGACCACGTTGCGGCGCTTGGTGGCTTCCTGGATGTCGTTGATCGGGTCGTAGCGGCTCGGCGACTGCACGAGGCCGGCCATCATCGCCGCCTCGCCCAGGTTCAGCTTGGCGGCCGGCTTGGAGAAGTACCGCTGGGACGCGGCCTCGATGCCGTACGCCTGCTGCCCGAAGAACGTGATGTTGAGGTAGTTCTCCAGGATCTTCTTCTTGCCCAGCTCCTCCTCGACCTGGATCGCGAACTTCAGCTCGCGGACCTTGCGGCCGATGGTCTGCTGGGTGGCCTGGGCGACCTTCTCGGGGTCGTCACCGGCCTCCTCGACGAAGACGTTCTTCACGTACTGCTGGGTCAGCGTCGACGCGCCCTGCGCGACACCGCCCGACTGCGCGTTGCGGTTGATCGCGCGCAGCACGCCCTTGAGGTCGATCGCCCCGTGCTCGTAGAAGCGGCCGTCCTCGATCGCGACGATCGCCTTCTGCATGTACGGGGAGATCTTCTCCAGCGGCACGACCTTGCGGTCCCGGGAGTACACCGTGGCGATCAGCCCGCCCTCGGAGTCCAGGATCGTGGTGCGCTGACTCAGCGGCGGGGTCTTCAGGTTGGAGGGAATCTCGTCGAACCCCTCGACCGTGCCCTTAGCCGCCAATCCGAGCGCACCGGCCGCGGGCAGGGCGATGCCCGCCAGCACGGCTCCGGAGAGCACACTGACACCGAGGAACTTGGCGGCCTGCTGGGTCCCGGTCAGACCACCGCCCGAGCGCTTCTTTGCCATGGGGGCAGCCTAATCCGTACTTACGAGCGTTCTGCAGGAGCGGGTGCTTCTCGGAGCGTTCGAGTACCAGACCGTGACATCCAGGTGCAGCCGGGCCGCACGGAGGCCTCAACGTAGATCGGTGCGCGGTCTGGTGCGAGTGGTGGCGGTCACGTGGGGGCCGGGTTCATGCCTGTATGACGCCTGGTCATCGAGACCTCGTGGCAGAGCGGCAGTGCCCGACCCCCTCCTGGCCGCCACCACTCCAGCATTCATGCCTCGTTGGTGTTGGTGGTGCGAGCCCGCCCGACGGTGACCTCTCGATACGCCCGAGCCGCCCGAGCTCCCGCATAGACCGAGGCCCGTGGGGTGCGCTGGTGCCACGAACGGCTAGTGAGGTGGCGGCCCGACCGCGCTGCGGTTGAGGCCTGGGATTAGGTCGCTGCGTGGCCCGCATGCGCTCGTGACCAGCGCAAACACCGAACTCTGGGGAGGGGAATCTTGATCTACTGCGGAATCGACTGGGCGGAACGAACCCACGACGTCGCCCTGGTCGACGACACCGGCCAGCTCCTGGCCAAGCGGCACATCACCGACGACGCGGACGGCTACAAGATCCTGCTGGACCTGCTCGCCGAGTACGGCGACAGCAAGGAGAACCCGATTCCGGTCGCGATCGAGACCTCCCGGGGCCTGCTCGTCGCCGTGCTGCGGACCGGCACGCGGCAGGTCTTCGCGATCAACCCGATGGCCGCCGCCCGCTACCGCGACCGCCACTCCGTCTCCCGCAAGAAGTCCGACCCCGGCGACGCCCTGGTCCTGGCCAACATCCTCCGCACCGACATGCACGCCCACCGGCCCATGCCAGACGACTCCGACCTCGGCCGTGCGATCGCCGTCCTGGCCCGGGCCCAGCAGGACTCTCTGTGGAACCGGCAGCAGCTCGCCAACCAGCTCCGGTCCCTGCTGCGCGAGTACTACCCCGCCGCCCTGGCCGCCTTCGCCGCCTGGACCAACGGCCTGTGCCGGTCCGAGGCCCGCGAACTCCTCAGGACCGCCCCGACCCCGGCCCGGGCCGCGCGGCTGACCCGCACCCAGATCCAGGCCGCGCTCAAGCGCGCCGGCCGCCAGCGCGGCATCGAAGCCGAGGTCGAGCGCCTCCGCGAGGTCTTCCGCGCCGAGTGGGCCCACCAGCCGGCGCTGGTCGAGGACGCGCTCGGCAAGCAGATGCTTGCTCTCCTCATCCAGCTGGATGCCGCCTGCACCGCCGCCGACCAGCTTGCCGAAGCGGTGGAAGACGCCTTCCCCCAGCACCCGGACGCCGAGATCCTGCTGAGCTTCCCCGGGCTCGGCATCCAGCTCGCCGCCCGGGTCCTGGCCGAGATCGGCGACGACCGCACCCGCTTCGCCGACGCCCGCGGCCTGAAGGCCTACGCCGGCTCCTCACCCATCACCCGCGCCTCCGGCAAGAAGTCCGCCATCACCAGACGCTGGGTGAAGAACGACCGGCTCAACCACGCTGGCTACCTCTGGGCCTTCGCCTCACTCAGGGCATCCACCGGGGCCAACGCCCACTACCGGCGCCGACGCGAACAAGGCGACTGGCACGCGGCCGCCCAACGGAACCTCTTCAACCGCATGATCGGCCAGCTCTACCACTGCCTCCGGCACGGACAGCGCTTCGACGAGTCGCTCGCCTTCGGCGCCCCTTCCACCGAGGCCGTTGTCACCGCAGCTTGAGCCGGTCAGCGAGGAGTGAGGCAGGCTTCGAGGGCGGCTCGCTGTCGGGGCGGCAAGTGGTCGCCGAGGGGGACTTTGCGGGGGCTGTGCTCGCCCTCGCAGAGCCAGCTTCGCTCGTCATCGTCGAACCACCAGTCCTCGGCGCCCCACATGGGGTGGCCCTGAAGCAGGTGTCTGGCCAACGCCTCGCTCGCCTCGGGCGCCCCCTGAGCGATCAGAGCCTCGACCACCGCGGTCACGGCCTCCTCCGGAACCGTTGCGTCGCCGAGAACCGGCAGAAGAAGAAGGAGACGGGCATGAGGGTCGGTGACGCCTGCTGCACCCGGTGGTGCCTCCAGCAGAGCGGCGAGCTCGGGCCAGCACAGCCCGGGGCCGGTGCGGTCCTGATCGTTGCTGGCCAGGACGAGATCCTGGCTCCAGTCGGGATGCGTGAGGAAGTAGTCCGTCGTCGTGAACTCCTCGCCGCTGTTGAAGTGCACGACGATCGCGAAGCCACCGGTCAGTGGCACCGTGAACATGGGCCACGCCGACGGGTCGTGGAGCGTGTCCAGCACGGCATCCGCGTCGCCCGCATCCGACCCGAAGGCCTCCGGCGCGAACCCCTCGGCCAGGTCCGCCAAGTACGCAGGCCAGAAGCCCGGCTCATCCAGGAGCGGATGCCCGTCCACGACTGGCGAGGAGGAGTACCAGTGCCGTGCCATCACCATGCCGGGATTCTCCCCTGCCTGGTCAGAACTGTTCGAGAGCCCTGGCCCTCAAGGCCGACCAACTTGACGGCATAGCAACGTGAGGTGTCTACGTTCTCATTCGCCGGACACGCGTATATGCCTTGGCCTAAGCTGCTCACAACTGTCACAGCAGTGCGGTCTCGCATCAAGACCCGTGCGTGACTTCGGCGTGAATTCCCGTGACCCCGAAACACGGGAAGCTCGTGTCCGATTCAGGCTCATGCGTCACACGGTGCCCGGAGTGGGCCCGTCGAGGAAGGGCGTATCCGTGTGGTATGTCCGCTATCACACGCATGTCCTTCGATCACTCCCCTGGGTGATCTGACGCGCACGCATAGTCCGTTCGGGCCATCCAAGATTGGGCCCGAAGGGGGTGTTGCGCTGTGCCCACCTTCCGTAACGTCCCAACTGGCAGCGGTGAATATGCCGCTGTCGCCGTGGGGGAGCCTCGATTCGGGAGAGGACGGCGCCGGTATGGGCTGGGTAGCTGACTGGAGTGCGCAGGCGGCCTGCCGCACTACCGATCCGGATGAACTATTCGTGCAGGGAGCGGCGCAGAACAGGGCCAAGGCGGTGTGCACCGGATGCCCGGTGCGGACCGAGTGCCTCGCCGACGCTCTCGACAACCGGGTGGAGTTCGGTGTGTGGGGCGGCATGACGGAGCGCGAGCGCCGTGCTCTGCTGCGCCGCAGGCCGACCGTCACCTCGTGGCGCCGGCTCCTGGAGACCGCGCGCACGGAGTACGAGCGCGGCGCGGGCCTCCTGCCCGTCGCCATGGACGACGACGCGACCTACGAGGAGTACGCGGCCGTCGGCTGACACCCGCCCGCACGCGGCGACGGGCCGTGCGCGGTAGGGGGACACCGCTCAGGCCGAGGGCGTTCGACCGGCCGTGAGGCGGTCACCGATGGCCCGCAGCCCGGCGAGGTCGTGCACATCGCCGGGCAGGGCGGCCACTTCGGCCACCGCCACCTCGGGGTGGAGCGCGGTGAAGCGGTCGCGCGTGCGCTGCTCGCGCGTGAGCACCCGCATGCGCTCGGCATGCAGGCGAAGAAGTCCCGCGGTGAGCTGCCGGACGTCCACGTCCGGGTGTGCGTCTGTGTCTGTGGCTGTACGCGTGTCTGTGCGCGCGGCTGTACGCGTGTCTGTGCCTGTGTGCGTGCCTGTGTCCGTGTCTGCGGCTTCGAACTCTTGCTGTGCGGCCGGTTCGGCTGTGGGGGCAGCCTCGGAATCGGGGGTTGCGGCGGCGGTGGCGAGATCGGACGGCTCGGGCTCGGTGGCCGGGGAGCCACGCAGTTCAGCTTTCCCGCCCCCCTGATCGACAATGCGCCCCTCGTCAAGATTTTCCGCGGCGGCCCGCGCGCGCTCCGCCGAGAGGCGGGCGGCCCCGCTGCCGTGGACCCGGTTGAGGACGAGACCCGCCAGCGGCATCTCCTCGGCGGCGAGCCGCTCCACGAAGTACGCGGCCTCGCGCAGCGCGTCCCGCTCCGGCGTGGCGACCACGAGGAAGGCCGTGCCCGGAGCCTGGAGCAGCTTGTACGTGGCGTCCGCGCGGGTCCGGAAACCGCCGAACATCGTGTCCATCGCCGCCACGAACGTCTGCACGTCCTTGAGGAACTGACCCCCGAGCAGCTTCCCCAGCGTGCCCGTCATCATCGACATGCCGACGTTGAGGAACTTCATCCCCGCCCGGCCGCCCACCTTCGCCGGGGCCATGAGCAGCTTGATGAACTTTCCGTCGAGGAAGGAACCGAGCCGCTTCGGCGCGTCGAGGAAGTCCAGCGCGGACCGGGACGGCGGGGTGTCGACGACGATCAGGTCCCACTCGTCGCGCGCGCGGAGCTGGCCCAGCTTCTCCATCGCCATGTACTCCTGCGTACCGGCGAACCCGGCCGACAGGGACTGGTAGAAGGGGTTCCCCAGGATCGCCTTCGCCCGCTCGGGGTCCGCGTGCGCCTCGACGATCTCGTCGAAGGTCCGCTTCATGTCGAGCATCATCGCGTGCAGTTCGCCGCCGTCGGAGCCCTTGATCCCGTCGACCTTCCGCGGGGTGTTGTCCAGGGAGTCGATGCCCATGGACTGGGCGAGCCGGCGGGCCGGGTCGATGGTGAGGACGACCACCCGCCGCCCGCGCTCCGCCGCCCGCACGCCCAGCGCCGCGGCCGTCGTGGTCTTCCCGACCCCGCCCGCGCCGCAGCAGACGATGATCCGCGTCCCGCGGTCGTCGATCAGCGGATCGAGCTCCAGGACGGCGACGGAGTCGAGCCCGCCGGCCGGGTCCTGGGCCTCCGGGCCGGGAGTGCTGTCGTGGTCGCTCGCCGCGGCCTGGTCCGTCACGCGCCCACCCCTTGCTTCCGCAGTTCCTTCGCGAGCCGGTAGAGACCGGCGATGTCCGCCCCGTCCCCCAGGAAGGGGAGTTCGTACGCGGGGACGCCGATGCCGTCCAGGACCGCGCGCTGCTCCCGCTCGAGATCGACCCGGCGGGCGTGCTCGACGGCCTCGTCGAGGAGCGGTTCGACGAGCCGCGTGCCGCCGGCGATGCCGGCCGACGCCAGGGTCCGCGCGATCGCGTCACGGTGGTCGCCGGAGGCGGCCCGTACCGCCGCGCCGTCGAGGACGTGCGGGCGGACCATGTTCACCACGACCCTGCCGACCGGCAGTTCGGCGGCGCGGAGCTCGGCGATGCCGTCGGCGGTCTCCTGGACGGGCATCTCCTCCAGGAGGGTCACCAGATGGACGGCGGTCTCGGGGGACTTGAGGACCCGCATGACGGCCTGTGCCTGGTTGTGTATCGGGCCGATCCTGGCCAGGCCCGCGACCTCGTCGTTGACGTTGAGGAAGCGGGTGATGCGGCCGGTGGGCGGCGCGTCCATGACGACGTGGTCGTAGGTGTGGCCGCCGTGCTTCTCGCGCCGCCGGACCGCCTCGCAGGCCTTGCCGGTCAGCAGGACGTCACGGACGCCCGGGGCTATCGTCGTCGCGAAGTCGATCGCGCCGAGTTTCTTCAGGGCCCGCCCCGCGCTGCCCAGCTTGTAGAACATCTGGAGGTAGTCGAGGAGCGCGCGCTCGGCGTCGATCGCCAGCGCGTACACCTCGCCGCCGCCCGGCGCGACGGCGATCTTGCGTTCCTCGTACGGAAGGGCCTCCGTCTCGAAGAGCTGTGCGATGCCCTGCCTGCCTTCGACCTCGACGAGGAGGGTCCGCTTCCCCTCCGTCGCGAGGGCGAGGGCGAGGGCGGCGGCAACCGTCGTCTTACCGGTACCGCCCTTGCCGCTGACGACCTGGAGCCTGCTCACGCTGTCGAGCCTAACCACTGACGGCCTTGCCCAATCAGGTGCCCGCCCCGGAGAAGCCCCCTAGGGGCCCTCTCCGGGGAAGCCGAGGGGAAGCCGTAGAAGGGTGGCCGGGCGGAGACCGAGGGGGCCGCCTCGGAGGGGAGCCCGGCGGCAGCGGATACAGTCGGGCCCATGACCAAGTGGGAGTACGTCACGGTGCCGCTTCTGGTGCACGCGACGAAGCAGATTCTGGACACCTGGGGCGAGGACGGCTGGGAGCTCGTCCAGGTCGTGCCCGGGCCGAACAACCCCGAGCAGCTCGTGGCCTACCTGAAGCGGGCCAAGTCGTGAGCGGGGCCGTGGAGGCGAAGCTCGCCGAGCTCGGCCTGACCCTGCCGGAGGTCGTGCCGCCACTGGCCGCGTACCAGCCGGCCGTGCAGTCGGGCGTGTACGTCTACACCTCGGGCCAGCTCCCGATGGTGGCCGGCAAGCTGTCGGTGACCGGCAAGGTCGGCGAGGAGGTCACCGCCGAGGAGGCCAAGGAGCTCGCCGCCACCTGCGCGCTCAACGCCCTCGCGGCCGTGAAGTCGGTCGTCGGTGACCTCGACCGCATCAAGCGCGTCGTGAAGGTCGTCGGTTTCGTCGCCTCCGCCGCGGACTTCACCGGCCAGCCCGGTGTCATCAACGGTGCCAGCGAGCTGCTCGGCGCCGTCCTCGGCGACAAGGGCGTGCACGCGCGCAGCGCCGTCGGCGTGGCCGTGCTGCCGCTCGACGCGCCGGTCGAGGTCGAGGTCCAGGTCGAGCTCGTCGAGGCCTGATCCACCCGCCACACCCGTACGCGCACGCGTGGAGCCGGTTTCCCGTTCCGGGGGACCGGCTCCGGTGCGTTCGGCCCTCGTGCATTCCGATGCTTGCGCATAGCATCCGGCCATGCCGAATGGTCAGCCGAAACAGTCGAACGGTCAGTGGTACCCGCCGGAGTGGCCGGACCGCATCCGGGCCCTCGCCGCGGGCGAGCTCACCCCGGTGACGCCCCGGCGCGCCGCTACCGTCCTGCTCCTGCGGGACGCCGCCACCGGCCCCGAGGTCCACATGCTGCGCCGCCGCGCCTCGATGGCCTTCGCGGGAGGCGCGTACGCCTACCCCGGCGGCGGTGTCGACCCGCGCGACGAGCAGCCGGTCCGCTGGGCGGGCCCGTCCCTCGACGCGTGGGCAGGGCGGCTCGGCCTCGACGATCCCGCGCAGGCCCAGGCCGTGGTCTGTGCCGCCGTACGCGAGACCTTCGAGGAGGCGGGCGTCCTGCTCGCCGGCGAGGCCGCGGACACGGTGGTCGGCGACACGACCGGCGAGGACTGGGAGCGGGACCGGGAGGCGCTGGTCGCCCGGGAGCTGTCCTTCGCCGACTTCCTGGACCGGCGCGGGCTCGTCCTGCGCTCGGACCTGCTGGGCGCGTGGGCCCGCTGGATCACGCCGGAGTTCGAGCAGCGCCGGTACGACACGTGGTTCTTCGTGGCCGCGCTGCCGGCCGGGCAGCGGACCCGGGACGTCTCGGGAGAAGCAGACCGCACGGTCTGGATCCGTCCGGCGGAGGCCGCGGCGGGCTACGACCGGGGCGAGCTGACGATGATGCCGCCGACGATCTCGACCCTGCGCACCCTGGAGCCGTACGGCACGGCGGCCGGGGCGCTGGCGGCGGCGGGCGGCCAGGACATGACGCCGGTCCTCGCGCAGGCCCGTCTCGAGGGCGAGGCGCTGGTGCTGAGCTGGCCGGGGCACGAGGAGTTCACCAAGATCATCCCGACCGGGGGTGCGCGATGAGCGACGCCGCCGCGCTGCCCGGTCAGCCGCGCGGGCTCGTGGTCTCCGGGCCCGCGACCGCCCGTGCCGTGAACGTCCTGGCGCCGAACCCGTCGGCGATGACGCTGGACGGCACCAACACCTGGCTGCTCTCCGAGCCGGGCTCCGAGTTCGCGGTCGTGGTCGACCCGGGGCCCCTGGACGAGGGCCACCTCCGTCATGTGACGGACACCGCCGAGAAGCTCGGCAAGCGGATCGCGCTGACCCTGCTGACCCATGGGCACCCGGACCACGCGGAGGGCGCCGGGCGGTTCGCCGAGCTGACCGGGACGGCCGTGCGGGCCCTCGACCCGGCGCTGCGGCTCGGCGACGAGGGGCTCGGCGCGGGGGACGTGGTGAGCGTCGGCGGTCTTGAGCTGCGGGTGGTCCCGACGCCGGGGCACACCTCGGACTCGCTCTCCTTCCATCTGCCCGCCGACCGGGCGGTCCTGACGGGTGACACGATCCTGGGGCGCGGGACGACGATGGTCGCGCATCCGGACGGCCGGCTCGGCGACTATCTGGACTCGCTGCGGCGGCTGCGCTCGCTGACCGTCGACGACGGCGTCCACACGGTCCTGCCGGGCCACGGCCCGGTCCTCGAGGACGCGCAGGGTGCTGTGGAGTTCTATCTCGCGCACCGGGCGAGCCGGCTCGCGCAGGTCGAGACGGCCGTCGAGCGCGGTCTGCGGACGGCGCCCGAGGTCGTGGCCCACGTGTACGCCGACGTCGACCGCTCCCTGTGGCCCGCCGCCGAACTCTCCGTACGGGCGCAGCTGGAGTACCTGCGGGAGCGCGGCACGTTCTGAGGAGCGCGGCCGGATTCGAGCGGCGCGTTGTCACGATCCGGAACCGGGAGTGCCCCCGGTTCGTCGGTCCTCTTGACCTGTGTTTTACGCTCCGCTTACTTCTGGCCGTAGCTTTCGGGGGGAACGCCCGTGTTCGTCATCGCCATCCTGCTGGTCATCGCCGCAGTGGTGCTCTATTTCGTCGGCCGAGCCAACGACTCCAAGGGGCTGAAGTTCGGCGCCCTCGGTGCGGTCCTTGCCGGCGTCTTCTCGCTGATAGTGAGCATGACGTACGTGATCAGCGCGTACGAGGTCGGCGTGCCGGTCGCCTTCGGCAAGGTCGGCTCGCCCATGACCTCGGGCATGCACGTGAAGTCGCCGTTCACGAACGTCACGACCTTCTCGACCCGCCCGGTCGACCTCAACCTCTCCGACAAGGACGTGGTCGAGGTCCGCTCCTCCCAGGGCGGTGTCATGTACGCCGAGGTGACGGTGAAGTGGGCCGTCGTCCCGAGCAAGGCCGTCGAGCTGTACAAGCTCGCGGGCACGGAGGACGCCATCCAGCAGCGCCTCGTCTACCCGGACAGCCGCGAGATCGTCCGCAACGTCTTCGCCCGCTACTCCAGCGAGCAGGGTTACGCCTCCGACCGCGAGAAGATCAACGCCGAGATCGGCGGCCTGATCAAGGAGCGCCTGGCTCCGCGCGGCATCGTCGTGACCACGGTCAACCTGCGGAACGTGAAGCCCTCGGACGCCCTCCAGGGCCAGATCGACCGCAAGATCCAGCAGCAGCAGGCCACCGAGCGGGCCATCGAGGCCGCCCGTACGGCCAAGGCGGAGTCCGACCGCCGCCGGATCGAGGCGGAGGGCATCGCCCGCGCCAACAAGATCCTGAACGACTCGCTGACCGACAAGGTCCTGATGAACCAGTGCATCGACGCGTTCAAGGAGGCCGCCGCGAAGAACGCGGTCTACGCCGTGCCCTGCGGCAACGGCTCCTCCGCCCCGGTGATCGTGGACGGCTCCAAGCGCTGACCGTCCCCTGACACGCGGAAGGCCGCCCCGGTCCTCGGACCGGGGCGGCCTTCTCGCGTATGCCTGGAGCTAGCGCGAGCGCTTCGCGAGGCGCTCCACGTCGAGCAGGATCACGGCGCGGGCCTCAAGGCGCAGCCAGCCGCGCTGCGCGAAGTCGGCGAGCGCCTTGTTGACCGTCTCGCGGGAGGCGCCGACCAGCTGGGCCAGCTCTTCCTGCGTGAGGTCGTGGACGACGTGGATGCCCTCCTCCGACTGCACGCCGAAGCGGCGCGACAGGTCGAGGAGCGCACGGGCGACACGGCCCGGGACGTCGGAGAAGACCAGGTCGGACATCTGGTCGTTGGTCTTGCGGAGGCGGCGGGCGACCGCGCGCAGCAGCGCGGTGGCGACCTCCGGGCGGGCGTTCAGCCAGGGCTGGAGGTCGCCGTGGCCGAGGCCCAGCAGCTTGACCTCGGTGAGCGCGGTCGCGGTGGCGGTGCGCGGGCCCGGGTCGAACAGCGAGAGCTCGCCGATCAGCTCGCCGGGGCCGAGGACGGCCAGCATGTTCTCGCGACCGTCGGGGGAGGTGCGGTGCAGCTTCACCTTGCCCTCGGTGACCACGTACAGGCGGTCACCGGGGTCGCCCTCGTGGAAGAGCGCGTCGCCACGGGCCAGCGTCGCCTCACTCATCGAGGCGCGCAGCTCGGCTGCCTGCTCGTCATCGAGCGCCGCGAAGAGCGGGGCGCGCCGCAGAACGTCGTCCACGAGTTCTCTCCTACTGTCGACCTGCTCAAAGGACCTGAGTCCCATGATGCCGGACGCACAAAACAGTGCGATCAATCACAACAAGTTTGACCCACGAAGCTACCCGTCCGTACGCCAGGGGCCCGAATGGGGCCTGATCGGCCACGCCCGGGGCGGATGTCGGCGGTGGCCCCTAGGCTGGTCGGGTGTCCAACTCGCCGGTGAGAGCGCAGGCCAAGGGGGCTGGAAGAGTGTCGGCCGAAGGTAATTCCGCTGTGGGCGAACACGGCGTGTCGAAACAGGCGAAAGCCTCAAATCGGAAGGCGGCGAAGCCCGAGTCGCGGCTCGCGATGGTCCGCAGAGCCCGCAAGATCAACCGGGAGCTGGCCGAGGTCTTCCCGTACGCCCATCCGGAGCTCGACTTCCGCAACCCCTTCGAGCTGCTCGTCGCCACGGTCCTCTCCGCGCAGACCACCGACCTGCGGGTGAACCAGACGACCCCGGCCCTCTTCGCGAAGTACCCCACGCCCGAGGACCTGGCCGCCGCCGTGCCCGAGGAGGTCGAGGAGCTCATCCGCCCCACCGGCTTCTTCCGCGCGAAGACCAAGTCGATCATGGGCCTCGCCGCCGCCCTCAGGGACGACTGCGGCGGGGAGGTCCCCGGCCGCCTCGACGACCTCGTCAAACTCCCCGGCGTCGGCCGCAAGACCGCCTTCGTCGTCCTGGGCAACGCCTTCGGGGTCCCCGGCATCACCGTCGACACCCACTTCATGCGGCTGGTCAGGCGCTGGAAGTGGACCGAGCAGGAGGACCCGGTCAAGATCGAGGCGGAGATCGCCGAGATCTTCCCGAAGAGCGAGTGGACCATGCTCTCGCACCGGGTGATCTTCCACGGCCGCCGGATCTGCCACGCCCGCAAGCCCGCCTGCGGCGCCTGCCCGATCACCCACCTCTGCCCCTCGTACGGCGAGGGCGAGACCGACCCCGAGAAGGCGAAGAAGCTCCTCAAGTACGAGATGGGCGGCCTCCCGGGCCAGCGGCTCAATCCGCCCCCCGGCTACCCCGGCCGCCCTGCCCCGCCCCTCGGCGCGACCGACTGACCCCGACCACGCCCGCGCCGAGCCCCACCCTCCCGGCCCGCCCGGGAACGAACCCGTCCACTGATCGCGTTGTGAACCACGGGGGTGCCTATGACGCGCACTGACGAAGAGATCCACGGACCCGGCACGGGCGGTCTGCTCAGCCGGCACGGCCTGCCCGCATGGCTCGGCCCCGTCGACCGGGCCGCCCGCACGGTCGCGCCCGAGCAGCTGAGCCGCTTCCTGCCGCCCGAGAGCGGGGCCGGCCGCCAGTCCGCCGTCCTCGTCCTCTTCGGCGAGGGCGAGCGCGGACCCGAGCTGCTCCTCATGGAGCGGGCCGGCAGCCTGCGCTCGCACGCCGGGCAGCCCTCCTTCCCCGGCGGCGCCCTCGACCCCGAGGACGGCGACCCGGCCGACGGCGGGCTGCTGCGCGCCGCCCTGCGCGAGGCCCAGGAGGAGACCGGCCTCGACCCCGCGGGCGTCCAGCTCTTCGGCGTGCTGCCCCAGCTCTACATCCCGGTCAGCGGCTTCGTCGTCACCCCGGTCCTCGGCTGGTGGCGCACCCCGAGCCCGGTCGGGGTCGTCGACCCCGGCGAGACCGCGCGGGTCTTCACCGTGCCCGTGGCGGATCTCACGGATCCCGCGAACCGCGCGACGACGCTCCACCCGAGCGGCCACCAAGGTCCCGCGTTCCTCGTCGAATCCGCTCTGGTCTGGGGTTTTACCGCCGGAGTGATCGACCGGCTACTGCACTTCGCCGGCTGGGAGCGTCCCTGGGACCGCACGAGACAGGTCCCGCTCGACTGGCGCTCATGACAGGCTGACCTTCGGTGCGGGCCCGGCCTCCGGTCGAGCGCGCCCCGGGCGACCGGAAACGAATCTGCGAGGCTACTGACGGTGAACGTGCTGGACATCCTGCTGCTGCTCGCCGCCGTCTGGTTCGCGATCATCGGCTACCGCCAGGGCTTCGTGGTCGGCATCCTCTCGGTGCTCGGCTTCCTCGGCGGCGGTCTCGTCGCCGTCCTGCTGCTGCCGATCCTCTGGGACCAGCTGACCGACAACAGCGAGGTGTCCACCACGGCGACGGTGATCTTCGTGATGGTCGTCATCGTCTGCGCCTCGGTCGGCCAGGCCTTCACCACCCACCTCGGCAACAAGCTCCGCCGGTTCATCACCTGGTCCCCCGCGCGCGCCCTCGACGCCACCGGCGGCGCCCTGGTCAACGTGGTGGCGATGCTGCTCGTGGCCTGGCTGATCGGCTCCGCCCTCGCCGGCACCACGCTGCCCACCCTGGGCAAGGAGGTGCGCAACTCCAAGGTGCTCCTCGGGGTGTCCCGGGTGATGCCCGATCAGACCTCCACCTGGTTCGCCAACTTCAGCTCCACGCTCGCGCGCAGCGGCTTCCCGCAGGTCTTCAGCCCCTTCGCCAACGAGCCCATCACCGAGGTGCTGCCCCCCGACCCGGCACTCGCGAACAGCCCGGTCGCCGACAGCGCCCAGCGCTCCATCGTCAAGGTCGTCGGCACCGCGCAGAGCTGCGGCAAGGTCCTCGAAGGCACCGGCTTCGTCTTCGCCGACCGCCGCATCATGACCAACGCCCACGTCGTCGGAGGCGTCGACGAACCGACCGTCCAGATAGGCGGCGAAGGCAGGCTCTACGACGCCAAGGTCGTGCTCTACGACTGGCAGCGCGACATCGCCGTCCTGGACGTCCCCGACCTCAAGGCCGCCCCGCTGACCTTCACCGACGAGGCCGCCCGCAGCGGCGACGGCGCCATCGTCGCCGGCTTCCCCGAGAACGGCTCGTACGACGTCCGCTCGGCGCGCGTGCGGGGCCGTATCAGCCCCACCGGCCCCGACATCTACCACCGCGACCAGGTCCGCAGGGAGGTCTACTCGCTGTACACGACGGTCCGGCAGGGGAACTCCGGCGGCCCGCTCCTCACCGAGGACGGCGAGGTGTACGGCGTGATCTTCGCCCGCTCCCTCGACGACGCGAACACCGGCTACGCGCTGACCGTCGACGAGATCCGCGAGGACATCGAGCGCGGCCGCACCGCCGACCAGCAGGTCGACACCCAGGGCTGCGCCCTCTGAGGCCGGCCCGGCCGATCACGGCCGCGCCGGCTCCAGGTCAGTCGCGAGGATGGCGGAGCCGGGCCGAGACCCACCGGGCCCGGCGGCGCAGGATGCGCGAGATCCCCACCTCTGGCACGGCGTGCGCGTGGCCCTTGTCCTGCGGGCCACCCCTCTCCCGGGAGCCCGGCCCCGTGGCCGAGCGGCGGTCGCGTGCTGTGTCACTGTAGTCGTGCGTCCAGCCCATACCTCGACGTCTGCCCGGGGCCCAAGGTCGGTAACCGCCCGGGGGCCCGCCAATTGGAGTATGCGCCGGGCACATGGCCGTTCGAGGGACATCTGTACCCCTCACCGGGGGTGAGGGACCGTCAGCGGTCGGGCTCGGGGTCCTTCAGCCAGTTGACGAGCTCCGTGGAGAAGGCCACCGGGTCCTCCTCGTGCGGGAAGTGCCCGAGGCCGTCGAAGAGCCGCCAGCGGTACGGCGCCTCCACGTACTCACCCGAACCGGCGGCGCTGCGGGTCCGCATCACCGGGTCCATCGAGCCGTGCAGATGCAGCGTGGGAACCCGTACCGGCCGCTTCATCCGCCGGTTGAACTGGATGCCGTCCGGGCGGGCCAGCGACCGCACCATCCAGCGGTACGGCTCGATCGAGCAGTGCGCCGTCGACGGGACGCACATCGCCCGCCGGTACACCTCGATCGCCTCGTCGTCGACCGGCTTCGGCCCCGACCAGTCCCGGATCAGCTCACCCACCAGCGCCGCGTCGTCCGCGACGAGCTGACGCTCCGGCAGCCACGGCCGCTGGAAGCCCCAGACGTGCGAGCCGGCCCGCGACTGGGCGAAGTCCGACAGCATCGCCGAGCGCCACCGGCGCGGATGCGGCATCGAGGAGACCACCAGCCGGCGCACCAGCTTGGGCCGCATCACGGCCGCCGTCCAGGCGAGGTAGCCGCCCAGGTCGTGCCCGACGAGCGCCGCGTCGGGCTCGCCCAGCGAGCGGATCACCCCGGTGACGTCGAGGGCCAGATTGGCGGGGTCGTAACCCCGGGGGGTGCGGTCGCTGCCGCCGACCCCGCGCAGGTCCATCGCGACGGCCCGGAAGCCCGCCTCGGCGAGGACGGGCAGCTGGTGGCGCCAGGTCCACCAGAACTGCGGGAAGCCGTGCAGGAGCAGCACCAGCGGACCGTCGCCCATCTCGGCGATGTGGAACCGGGCGCCGTTGGCCGCCACATCGCGATGGGTCCACGGTCCGTCGAGCCGTACGGGCCCGGCGTTGCCGTTGCTGCTCTCGGGGAGGGTCATACCGACGAGCGTGCCACAGAGGAGGCCTTGTCCCGTGCCTTCTCCAGACCCTTGCCCTGCTCCACGCGCGGGTGCGGCTTGACCGTGGAGAGCACGGCGGCCGTCTGCTTGGCCGAGGCGATGGACTTCTCCGGCGGCTTGACCTTGCGGAACTTGGCGTACGCGACCAGGCCGAGGAGCACCGCGAGCAGGACGTTCGCCGCGAAGGACAGCAGGAAGCACCAGGCCAGGTTCCAGCCGCCCTCGCCGTTGTGCCCGCCGGTCCAGCTGTTGATGCCGTACGCGAGCGCGAAGCTCAGCATCGGCAGCGAGAACAGCAGCACCACGGCGGCCGTGATGCCCGCCGCGCTGCCGATCGCGCCGCGCTTGACGTCCTGTCGGATCTCGGCCTTGGCCAGGGCGATCTCGTCATGCACCAGCGCGGACATCTCGGCTGTCGCCGAGGCGACCAGCTGGCCGAGGCTGCGCTCGGTTCCGTCGAACGGGTCGCTCATCGCTGCTCCCTCTTCTCTTCTGCGGTCCGACTCAGATCATGCCGGACGGTCGGCCCCGTCGCGCGATGCCCCCGCCACTTGGGCGCGCTCGCGGTGTTCGGCGGCCTTCTTCTCGTAGATCTCGGCCATCCGGAGGTGGTAGTCCGGGTTGTCCTGCTCGTAGATGTCGGGGATGCCGTCCTGGTCGTCGTCGCGCTCCTCGTCGGCGATGAGCGCCTGGTACCTGCGGACCCGGAGCTTCAGCAGGACGGAGGCGAGGACGGCCGCGATGAGGGAGCCGATGAGGACGGCGGCCTTCACCTCGCCGGTGAGGGCGGCGTCGCCGGTGAAGGCGAGTTCGCCGATGAGCAGCGAGACGGTGAAGCCGATCCCGGCGAGGGAGGCGACGGCGAAGACGTCCGGCCAGCTCAGGTCGGGGTTGAGCTCGGCCTTGGTGAAGCGGGCGGCGAGCCAGGTGCCGCCGAAGATGCCGATGGCCTTGCCGACGACGAGGCCGAGCACGACGCCGAGGGTGACCGGCTGGGTGAAGACGTCGCGGATCGCGCCGCCGGAGACGCTGACGCCGGCCGAGAAGAGCGCGAAGAGGGGCACGGCGAGGCCTGCCGAGAGCGGGCGCACGAGGTGCTCGATGTGCTCGCCGGGGGAGTGCTCCTCACCCTCCCGGGTGGTGCAGCGGAGCATCAGGCCCATCGCGACGCCGGCGATGGTGGCGTGGACGCCGCTGTTGTACATGAGGCCCCAGATGACCAGGGCCAGCGGCACGTACACGTACCAGCCCCGCACGTTCTTGCGGAGGAGCAGCCAGAAGACGGCGAGGCCCGCGACGGCGCCGCCGAGGGCGGCGAAGTTCAGGTCGCTGGTGAAGAAGATCGCGATGATCAGGATCGCGAAGAGGTCGTCGACCACCGCGAGGGTGAGCAGGAAGGCGCGGAGCGCGGAGGGCAGCGAGGTGCCGATGACGGCGAGGACGGCGAGCGCGAACGCGATGTCGGTGGCGGTGGGTACGGCCCAGCCGTCCATCGAGCCGTTCCCGATCGCGTTGACCAGGGCGTAGACGAGGGCGGGCGCGGCCATGCCGCAGATCGCGGCGATCACGGGGAGCGCGGCGGCCTTGGGGTCGCGGAGTTCGCCCGCCACGAGTTCGCGCTTGAGCTCGATGCCGGCGACGAAGAAGAAGACCGCGAGCAGGCCGTCGGCGGCCCAGTGCTGGATGGACAGGTCGAGGCCGAGGGCGGCGGGGCCTATGTGGAAGCCGCTGACGGACGCGTAGCTCGCGCCCAGGGTGTTCGCCCAGACGAGGGCGGCGACGGCGGCGAGGAGGAGCAGGACGCCACCGACGGTCTCGGCGCGCAGGGCGTCGGCGATGTAGCGGCGCTCGGGAAGCGAGAGACGGCCGAGGAACTTGCGGTCGGACACTTCGGACACTGAGGGGACCTCCGTCGGGTGGGCAGGGCGAAGCACATGCCGACCAGACTTCCCGGCGCACCTAGGTCTTTCTGACGCGTTCCTGACGCGGTCCTTACCTTACCTAACGAGGCCCGGGGCGTGTCCGGCGAGATTTACTTTATGGAGGTATGCGCGTTTCGTCCCGCCGACTCGGTCGGCGGGACGAAACGGTTCGTGGTGCCGTGCGAGGTCAGTCCTCGCTGGAGGCGGCCGGCAGCTGGGTCTGGATGAGCGACATGACCGAGGAGTCGGTCAGCGTGGTGACGTCGCCGAGCTCCCGGTTCTCCGCCACGTCGCGCAGCAGACGGCGCATGATCTTGCCCGAGCGGGTCTTCGGCAGCTCGGCCACCGGCAGGATCCGCTTCGGCTTGGCGATCGGGCCGAGCGTGGCGCCCACGTGGTTGCGCAGCTCGGCGACGAGGCCTTCGTCCTCGCTCGCCGTGCCGCGCAGGATGACGAAGGCGACGATGGCCTGGCCGGTCGTCTCGTCGGCGGCGCCGACGACGGCCGCCTCGGCGACCGCCGGGTGCGAGACGAGGGCCGACTCGACCTCGGTCGTCGAGATGTTGTGGCCCGAGACGAGCATGACGTCGTCGACGCGGCCGAGCAGCCAGATGTCGCCGTCCTCGTCCTTCTTCGCGCCGTCACCGGCGAAGTACTTGCCCTCGAAGCGGGACCAGTACGTGTCGATGTACCGCTGGTCGTCGCCCCAGATGGTGCGGAGCATCGACGGCCACGGCTCGGTGAGGACCAGGTAACCGCCGCCGCCGTCCGGCACCTCGCGGGCCTCGTCGTCGACGACGGTCGCGGAGATGCCCGGCAGGGCCCGCTGGGCCGAGCCCGGCTTGGTCTCGGTGACGCCCGGCAGCGGCGACAGCATCATCGCGCCGGTCTCGGTCTGCCACCAGGTGTCCACGATCGGGCACGTGTCGGCGCCGATGTGCTTGCGGTACCAGATCCACGCCTCGGGGTTGATCGGCTCGCCGACCGAGCCCAGCACGCGCAGGCTGGTGAGGTCGAACTTCGCGGGGATGTCGTCGCCCCACTTCATGAACGTGCGGATCAGCGTCGGCGCCGTGTAGAGGATCGTCACGCCGTACTTCTGCACGATCTCGAAGACCCGGCCCTGGTGCGGGGTGTCCGGGGTGCCCTCGTACATGACCTGCGTCGCGCCGTTGGCCAGCGGGCCGTAGACGATGTACGAGTGGCCGGTGACCCAGCCGATGTCGGCGGTGCACCAGTAGACGTCGGTCTCCGGCTTGAGGTCGAAGACGGCGTGGTGCGTGTACGCGGCCTGGGTGAGGTAGCCGCCGGAGGTGTGCAGGATGCCCTTGGGCTTACCCGTGGTGCCGGAGGTGTAGAGGATGAAGAGCGGGTGCTCCGCGTCGAAGGCCTCCGGGGTGTGCTCGGCGGACTGGCGGGCGACGATGTCGTCCCACCACACGTCGCGGCCCTCGGTGAAGGCGGTCTCCTGGCCCGTACGGCGGACCACGAGGACGTGCTCGACCTGCGGGCACTTGGCGACGGCCTCGTCGATGGCAGGCTTCAGCGCGCTCGGCTTGCCCCGGCGGTAGCCGCCGTCGGCGGTGACGACCACCTTGGCGTCGGCGTCCTGGATGCGGGAGGCCACGGCGTCGGCCGAGAAGCCGCCGAAGACCACCGAGTGGGCGGCGCCGATCCGGGCGCAGGCCAGCATCGTGACGGCCGCCTCGGGGATCATCGGGAGGTAGACCGCGACCCGGTCGCCCGCGCGGACGCCCAGCTCGGTCAGGGCGTTGGCCGCCTTGGAGACCTCGTCCTTGAGCTCGGCGTAGGTGATGGCGCGGCTGTCGCCGGGCTCGCCCTCGAAGTGGATGGCGACCCGGTCGCCGAGGCCGGCCTCGACGTGCCGGTCGACGCAGTTGTACGCCACGTTCAGCTTGCCGTCGGCGAACCACTTGGCGAAGGGCGGGTTGGACCAGTCGAGGGTCTCGGTCGGCTCGGTGGACCAGGTCAGGCGCTTGGCCTGCTCGGCCCAGAAGCCCAGCCTGTCCGCCTTGGCCTGCTCGTACGCCTCCGCCGTCACGTTGGCGTGCGCGGCCAGCTCGGCGGGCGGCGCGAAGCGGCGCTCTTCCCGGAGCAGATTGGCCAGGCTTTCGTTGCTCACGACATCTCCCTTTCCCAGGGCGTCCTCTGTACTTATGTGTCCCGTGTCATAGCTCACCAGTCAGATGCCCGGGTGACAAGAGCATCCAGGTAATTGGTTTAGACCTGTGAGCTGCCAGACGTACGGCGGCCCCTCCCCCCGGCCTCGGTACCGAGCCGGTACCGAGGCCGGGAAGAAGGGGCCACACAGTCTCACGGACGGCCGCGGCCGATGGTTCAGGACGCGCGGAGACCGGGCGGGGCCGGCCGGTTCAGGACGCCGGGACCGGGAGGTGGCGGCCGCTTCAGGGCGCCGGGGCCTGGGAGCGGTGGCCGCGTCAGGGCGCCGGGGCCTGGGAGCGGCGGCCGGTTCAGGACGCCTTGGCCGTTTCGAGGTGGCCGGTCGGCATCACTTGGGTGAAGACGTCGTCGTAGCTGTGCACTTCGTCCGTGCCGGAGAGCAGATACGCCTGCGCCTCGCCCACGTGGAAGTACACGCCGTGCAGGGTGAGCGTCCCCTCGGCCAGCCGGCGCGCCACCGGCTCGTACGCCCGCAGGTGCTCCAGCTGCTGGACCACATTGGTCAGGCAGAGCTGCTCGACCGCGTCGGCCGGAAGGCGCCCGGAGATCCGCGCCCAGGCGTGTCTGCGGCTCGCCATCCGCTCCAGGCTGGGCCGGCCGTGGCGCAGCCAGCGGCGGAGCGGTGTCGGCGGATCGTCGGGACCGGCGCTCAGCAGGGCCTGCATCGCGCCGCAGCCGGAGTGGCCGCAGACGGTGATCGAGTCGACCCGGAGCACGTCCACCGCGTACTCGATGGCCGCCGCCACCGAGTCGTCCCCGCTCTCCTCGCCGGGCAGCGGGACCAGATTGCCGACGTTGCGCACGGTGAAGAGGTCGCCGGGGCCGCTCGACGTGATCATGCTGGTGACGAGGCGGGAGTCGGCGCAGGTCAGGAAGAGCTGCGAGGGGCGCTGACCCTCCCGGGCGAGCCGTGCGAGCTCGTCGCGGACGAGCGGCGCGGTGTTCCGCTGGAACTTGCCGATGCCGCTGGCCAGTTGCAGCCCCGTCGCCCGCTCGGGAGCGTCGCTCTCGATCCGCTCGGCCGGCGGCTCCCCGCACTGGTGGTTGTGCCAGGGGGTCCAGGGACGGCAGCAGGGATGCGAGGCGGAGGCGGCGACGGGGGCGGGGTCGGCGATCCGGACGCCGGAGGGGCCGGTCGTCTCGACGGTGCCGCCATGGGCCAGGTGCCCGGCAGTCCAGTCGCTCAGCGCCTCGTAGGCCGCGTGGTCCATGAAGGACCCGTCCAGCTCGACCACCACGTCGGAGCCGTACGGCAGTTGGTGCAGGGCCCGGCTCAGCCGGGGCACGGCGAGGAAGGTCAGCTGCCCCCGCACCCGCAGCAGCTGGCGCCCGTCCCGCTCCTCCTGGGTGATGCGGGTGCGCGCGAGCCGGTGCAGGGCCACCGCGATGGCCACCGCGATGCCGAGGGCGACGCCCTCCAGGATGCCGACGAGGACGACTCCCGTCAGCGTCACCGCGTAGACCACGACCTCGCGGTGCCGGGTGACCGTACGGATGTGGGTGATGCTGACCATCTGGATGCCGACCACCATGACGAGGGCGGCGAGCGCGGGCAGCGGGATCAGGTCGAGCACGGGCACCAGCAGCAGGGCCGCGAGCACGATCCACAGGCCGTGCAGCATGGTCGAGGCCCGGCTCACCGCGCCCGCCGACACATTGGCGACGCTGCGGACCGCGACCCCGGCCACCGGAAGGCCGCCGAGGGCGCCCGACAGCATGTTCGCCGCGCCCTGGCCCGCGAGTTCGCGGTCGAGGGCCGAGCGCGGGACGCCCTGGGCGCCGCCCGGCCGGCCGGACACGAGCTTGTCGACCGCGACGGCGGAGAGCAGCGACTGCACGCTGGTGACCAGCGTGATCGTGAGCACCCCGGCCGCGATGCCGAGGACCGGGCCCTCGGGCAGCCCCGGCAGGGCGTGGCTGCTCCAGGACGGCAGGTCGACCCGGGGTACGGACAGACCGGCGAAGGAGGCCACCGCCGTCGCCCCGGCCACCGCGACGAGCGCGGCCGGGACCTTCCGCGCCACCCGCCCGGCCCGGCCCGGCAGCCGGGGCCAGCAGAGCAGTACGGCCACGGTGAGGGCGCTGATGCCGAGCGCGGCCGGGTACGCGTGCGCCAACTGGCCCGGCAGCTCACGGGCGTTGTCCACGCTGGAGCTCTGTGGCGTGCCGCCGAGCACGATGTGGAGCTGCGCGAGGGCGATGGTGACGCCGATGCCGGCCAGCATGCCGTGCACGATGGCGGGGGAGACGGCGAGCGCGGAGCGGGCCACCCGCAGGGCGGAGAGGCCGAGTTGGGCGAGGCCCGCCAGCACGGTGATGGCGCAGGTGGTGCGCCAGCCGTACAGCCGGATGAGCTCGGCGGTCACGACGGTGAGACCGGCGGCGGGGCCGCTCACCTGGAGCGGGGAGCCGCCGAACCGGCCGGCCACGATGCCGCCGACGGCGGCCGCGACGAGGCCGGCCTGGAGCGGGGCTCCGGTGGCGAGTGCGATGCCCAGGGAGAGGGGCAGCGCGATCAGGAAGACGGCGACCGAGGCGGACAGGTCGGCGCCGGCGATGCGGAAGCGGCGCGGTCCGTCCGGCGGGCTGTGGGGCCGCTGGACTCGGGGCCGGGTGGTCGTGCGGGCGGGGGTGCAGAGGGTCATGTTCCCGTCTCCTCCGGGGCAGCGCGGTCGCGGCTCGTGCGGGGTGATGCGGCGGGGACACCGATGAGTTCACTCTCGGTAAATGAAGAGTAATGGAGAGTAAAGACTGCGGCATTATTTTCAGGGCAAATAGGGCAATGATTCACCGGTTCCGGTGACAGAACGTGCGCATGCCGCTTGTCGTTGACGCTCTCCGGTCCCGCCGGTGCGACCTTGACGCCGCTTGTACGGAAATCCGAGGAACCGAGGAGAGGTGCGGGGATGACAGCCGCCGGGAGAACGACCACTGTCCAGAAGAGGGCGCTCGCCGTCGGCGCCCTCGCCCTGGCCCTCGCCACCGGCCTCGCCGGCTGCTCGGGCTCCGGCGCCGGCCCCACCAAGGGCGCCCCCGGCGGCGCGGGCGCCAAGAAGGGCCCGGCGGCGGCCCCGCAGGCCGCGCCCCGGCTGATCGGCGACGGCTCCACGGCCTTCACCGGCGCCCAGCCCCACCAGCCGGTCTGGCAGCGGCTCAAGCCGGGCGAGACCCCGCCGCAGTTCGTCGTCTTCTCCTGGGACGGCGCCGGCGAGGACAGCCAGAAGCTCTTCTCCCACTTCCGCAAGGTCGGCAAGAAGTACGACGCCAAGATGACGTACTTCCTCAGCGGCGTGTACCTGCTGCCCGAGGAGAAGCGCCACCTCTACGACCCGCCGCAGCACAGCGCGGGCCGCTCCGACATCGGCTTCAACGACACCGAGGGCATCCGCGCCACCGTCCGCGAACTGCGCGGCGCCTGGCAGGAGGGCAACGAGGTCGGCACCCACTTCAACGGCCACTTCTGCGGCGCCGACGGCGGCGTCGGAACCTGGTCCGTCGAGGAGTGGAAGAGCGAGATCCAGCAGGCCAAGTCCTTCGTCAAGAACTGGAAGACCAACGCCGGACTGCGCTCCGAACAGCCGCTGCCCTTCGACTACGACAAGGAGCTCGTCGGCGCCCGCACCCCCTGCCTCGAAGGCCGGAAGAACTTCGTCCAGGCGGCGGCCCAGCTCGGCTTCCGCTACGACACCAGCGGCGTCAACGACCAGATCTGGCCCAAGAAGGACACCGGCCTCTGGGACCTTTCGATGCAGCTCGTCCCGGTCCCCGGCCGCGCCTTCCAGACGCTCTCCATGGACTACAACTTCCTGGTCAACCAGTCGCCCGGCACCACCCAGGGCGACCCCTCCCAGCAGCGGTACTGGGGCGACCAGATGCGCGACGGCCTGGTGCAGGCCTTCGAGCGCTCCTACCGGGGCAACCGGGCGCCGCTGATCATCGGCAACCACTTCGAGTCCTGGAACGGCGGCACCTACATGCGCGCCATCGAGGAGACCATCGCCACCGTCTGCGTGCAGAAGGACGTCAAGTGCGTCTCCTTCCGCCAGCTCGCCGACTGGCTCGACGCCCAGGACCCCGAGGTCATCGCCAAGATGCGCACCCTCAAGGTCGGTGAAGCCCCGCCCGCCGGCTGGCAGTCCTTCCTCGCGCCCCGGCCGGCCACCCCCGCCGCCGCCCCGGCCCCCGCGCTCAACCGCTCCGAACGAGGCTGATCCGGGGCCCGGGAGGGGCGCCAGGAGGCCGTCAGCGGTGTGCGGCGGTCAGCGGTTCGCCGAGTACGAAGCCGGGGTCGACCTGCGAAGCGAGGTCGGCCCCGGTCTTGGCGTTGCCCCAGCTCTCCGCGTTGCGCAGGTGGAAATGGACCATCTGGCGGGTGTAGCGGTCCCAGTCGCGGTGGGCGTACGAGTCGTCGGCCGCGTCCTGGAGGGCCTGGAGCGACATGCGGTTCTCGGCCTCCAGGAGCTCGAAGCGGGGCGGACGGCCCTTCTCCATCGCGCGGACCCAGTCCGAGTGGCCGACGGTCACGAGCAGGTCCTCGCCGACCTCGTCGCGCAGGAAGTCGAGGTCGTCGCGGCCCTGCACCTTGTTGCCGACGACCTTGAGCGCGACGCCGAAGTCCCGGGCGTACTCCTTGTACTGGCGGTAGACCGAGACGCCCTTGCGGGTCGGCTCGGCGACCAGGAACGTCATGTCGAAGCGGGTGAAGAGGCCGGAGGCGAAGGAGTCCGAGCCCGCGGTCATGTCGACGACCACGTACTCGTCGGGCCCGTCGACCAGGTGGTTGAGGCACAGCTCCACCGCCCCGACCTTCGAGTGGTAGCAGGACACCCCGAGGTCCGACTCGGTGAACGGGCCGGTCGCCATCAGCCGGATGTCCCCGTCGTCCAGCGGGACCGTCCGCGCGCACGCCTCGTACACCGGGTTGTCCTCGCGGACCCGCAGCAGCCGCGAACCCTCCCCGGGCGGCGTCGTCTTGATCATGGTGTCGGCCGAGACGATCCGGGGGTTCGAGCCCCGCAGGTACTCCTTGATGAGCGGCAGATGCGCGCCCATCGCGGGCAGCGCGGCGGCCTCCTCCTCGGGCAGCCCGAGCGCGGCGCCGAGGTGCTGGTTGATGTCGGCGTCGACGGCGACGACCGGGGCTTCGTTGGCGGCGAGGTGGCGGATGAAGAGCGAGGACAGCGTGGTCTTGCCGCTGCCGCCCTTCCCGACGAAAGCGATCTTCATGTTCACCTAGCGTAGTGGCACGATCGCGCCTCGTGGTCAAGGGGCGTGAAGAAGACCACTCCTTCGTGGGGCGGGCGCCCAGGACGCGTAGCCTCCCTACTTATGAGTACGCACGCCTCTGACCCCTTGGCCGCCCTCGGCTCCCTCCCGGGCGTCGCCGACGCGGTGGACTCCGTACGCAAGGCCGTCGACCGGGTCTACGGCCACCGTGTGATGCGCCGCCGCAGCAACGAGATCTCCTCCGAGGCGGCCCTGCGCGGAGCGCGCGGCTCGGCCGCCCTCGCCGGTGCCGACTGGGCGCTGGAAGAGGTCCGCCGGCGCTCCGACTTCAGCGCCGACCCCGAGGCCCGCACGGTCGGCGCCGCCCTGCGCCTGGGCGCCGAGGCCGGACAGCTGCTCTCCATCTGGCGCCAGTCGCCGCTGCGCGTGCTCGCCAGGCTCCACCTGGTCGCCGCGGGCGACCCGGGCGCGTCGGTCGGGCGGCCCCGACTGGACGGCGAGAGCGTCGACGAGCCGCTGATCGAGGCCCCGGCGCCGGCGCCCGCCGAGGTCGCGGGCCGCCTCGACGGCCTCGCGGAACTGATCGTCGCGGGTGGCGAGGCCCCGGCCCTGGTGACCGCCGCCGTGGTGCACGGCGAACTCCTCGCGCTGCGCCCCTTCACCTCGTACAACGGCCTGGTCGCGCGGGCGGCCGAGCGGATCGTGCTGATCGGCAGCGGTCTCGACCCCAAGGCGATCTGCCCGGCCGAGGTCGGCCACGCGGAGCAGGGCCTTGACGCCTACGTCACGGCCTTCGAGGGATACCTGTCCGGGACCCCGCAGGGCGTCGGCGCCTGGATCGCGCACTGCGGCCGCTCCGTCGAGCTGGGCGTCCGCGAGTCGACCGCCGTCTGCGAGGCGCTCCAGCGCGGCGCGGCCTGAGGCCGGAAAAAATCCGGGCCCCCGTGGGGGCCCGGAATGGGTTGCGGCGGCACCAGTTCTGGTACCGCCGCTGGCACGTCCACCCAGTTACCAAGCGTCCTCGATATGTGCCCATCAGGCCGGGAACTTTGCCCTGGGCCTGGTGCGGCTGGCCCGTAATCGACGGGTCGACGTCGCGTGGGTGCCCGGTTTCGGTGCTAGGTCCGTGGGGCCTTCATGCTCAACAGGTGATCCTCTCGGATGTCCTCGGTCTCGCGGGCCTGATTCCTTTCTACTCCTGTCCGGGAGGAAGCGAAAGTGCTGGCTCCACTTCTCTGCCGCATCGCTCAAATTCGGGCAAAGTCCCCCGCCGGCCGAGAGGCGAGCGCGGCCTGCCGTCGCCGGGCGGCGTACCAGACGAGTCCGGCGCCCACCGCCGCCGCTCCCACGGCCGCCGCCGCGACGAGCGTCGGACGGGGCGGCATCCGGAACTCGGGCAGCCGCTGCTTGAGCCGCACCGGCTTCTCGAAGGCGAGGACCGGCCATTCGCGTGCCGTGGCCTCACGGCGCAGCGTCCGGTCGGGGTTCACCGCGTACGGGTGGCCGACGGCCTCCAGCATCGGGATGTCGGTCGCCGAGTCGCTGTACGCGAAGCAGCGCGCGAGGTCGTAGCCCTCCGACTCCGCGAGCTCGCGGACCGCCTCGGCCTTCGTCGGGCCGTAGGCGTAGTACTCGACCTCGCCGGTGAAGCAGCCGTCCTCGCCGACCACCATCCGGGTGGCGACGACCCGGTCGGCGCCGAGCATCTCGCCGATCGGCTCGACGACCTCGGCCCCGGAGGTCGAGACGATGACGACGTCTCGGCCGGCGGCGTGGTGCTCCTCGATGAGGGAGGCGGCCTCGTCGTAGATGATCGGGTCGATCAGATCGTGAAGGGTCTCGGCGACGAGCTCCTTCACCTGGGCGACGTTCCAGCCTTTGCAGAGCGCGGAGAGGTATTCGCGCATCCGCTCCATCTGGTCGTGATCGGCCCCGCCCGCCAGGAAGACGAACTGGATGTACGCCGTCCGCAGGGCGGCGCGGCGGCTGATCAGTCCGCCCCGGTAGAAGGACTTGCTGAAGGTCAGCGTCGAGGACTTCGCAATGACCGTCTTGTCCAGGTCAAAGAAGGCGGCTGTGCGCGGCAAGGAGTGGTTTTCCACAAGCCTGAGCATAGGTGCCCGCCATTCGGCGTACGCTCGGGCGCGTGGGTTTGCCTGAGAAGCCTCTCGGGTACACCATGGAAGTCACGGATCGTTCGCGACCGTGCTAACCCGGTCCGGCTCCTCCCCCCCCGAGTCGGCCGGAGAGACGACCCCCGCTCTCCCCCCCGGCGGGGGTCGTCGCATGTCCGGAGCCGTTTTGGTGCCGTGTGACATCGCGCGATCCCTTCCTTCCGGCCCTCGGCCGTCCACGTGCCCGAGCCCTGTCGAGCGCTCGATTCATCACTCACAGTAACCGGCGGGATGCGTTCCGGGGAGTCCCTGGAAGGGTGGCGAAGTTATTCACAGGGCTTCAGTTATCCCCAGTTTTTAGGTGACTTCCGCACGATTTCCCTGACGGCCCCACGGTGATTCCAGCCGCGAAGTTCGCGGACTGGCGGGAATCACGAGAGGGGCGTGCCGTGGAGGCATCCAGGAGGGGAACGGAATCGCGCCGGACGGAGTCGAGGGCTCCGGACGAGCCGCGCAGGACCGGGCCGCTGATCGTCACCGAGGACCTCGGGCTGCTCGACGATCTGCTCCGGCTGTGCGCCGCGGCCGGGGTCGAGCCCGAGGTGCACCACCGCGTGCCGGAGCGGCGCGCGAGCTGGACGGACCCGCCGCTCGTCCTGGTCGGCGACGACGCGGCGGCCCGCTGCCGGGGGGCCGCCCGCCGGCCGGGCACCCTCCTCGTCGGGCGGGACCGGGACGACCCGGGGGTGTGGCGGCTCGCCGTCGAGATCGGCGCGGAGGGCGTGCTGCGGCTGCCGGACGCCGAGAGCCTCCTCGTCGACCGGATCGCCGACGCCGCCGAGGGCTCCGGCCGGCAGGCGCTGACCGTCGGGGTCGTCGGCGGCCGAGGCGGCGCCGGCGCCTCCACCCTGGCCTGCGGCCTCGCGCTGGCCGCCGCGCGGACCGGGCGGCGCACCCTGCTCGTCGACGGGGACCCCCTGGGCGGGGGACTGGACGTGTTGCTCGGCGGCGAGCGTGAAGAGGGCAGACGCTGGCCCGACTTCGCCGCCTCGAAGGGCCGCCTGGCCGGCGGCGCCCTGGAGGAGTCCCTGCCGTCGGTGCGGGGCGTCCGGGTCCTCAGCTGGGGCCGGGAGGCCGCGGCGCCGGTGCCGCCCGAGGCGGTGCGGTCCGTGCTCGGCGCGGCGCGCCGCCGGGGCGGGGTCGTCGTGGTCGACCTGCCGCGCGCCACCGACGAGGCGGCCGCCGAGGCCCTGTCCCAGCTCGACCTCGGACTCCTCGTCGTGCCGGGCGAGCTGCGGGCCGTCGCGGCGGCCCACCGGGTGGCCACGACCCTCCGCACGGCCGTCCGCGACGTGCGGGCCGTGGTCCGCGGGCCCTACGCGGCGGGGCTCGACGAGCGGTGGGTCGCCGACGCGCTGCGTCTGCCGCTCGCCGGCGAACTCCCTTACGACCCCGGGATCGTGACCGACCAGGACGCGGGCGTGCCGCCGGGCGCCGAGCCCCGCGGGCCGCTCGGCCGCTTCTGCGGCGCGTTCTGGGAGCGCGCGCTCGCCCCGGGCGGTGCGGCATGACCGGGACCGCGACACGGGCCGGCGGTGGCGGCGCGGGCCTCCTCGACGCCGTGCGGCAGCGGCTCGCGGCGAGCGGGGCCGAGCCCACCCCGGCGCGGGTCGCCGCGGCGCTGCGGGCCCAGGGGCGACTGCTCGGCGACACCGAAGTACTCGGCGCGGCCGAGGAATTGAGATGCGAACTGATCGGCACCGGACCACTGGAGCCACTGCTCGCCGACCCGGCCGTCACCGACGTCCTGGTCTCGGCGCCCGACCGGGTCTGGGTGGACCGCGGCGCCGGACTGGAACGGGCCCCGGTGTCCTTCCCGGACGCCACGGCCGTCCGCAGGCTCGCCCAGCGGCTCGCGGCGGTGGCCGGGCGGCGGCTCGACGACGCCCGGCCCTGGGTGGACGCGCGACTGCCGGACGGCACCCGGATGCACGCGGTGCTGCCGCCGGTGGCGGTCGGCTCGACCTGCCTGTCGCTGCGGGTGATCCGCCCCCGCGCGTTCTCCCTCGACGAACTCGCCGCCGCGGGCACGGTGCCGCCCGGCGGCACCGCGATCCTGCGGGCCCTGATCGACGCACGCGTGTCGTACCTCGTCAGCGGCGGCACGGGCACGGGCAAGACCACCCTGCTCGCCTCGCTGCTCGGCCTGGTGGGAGAGCGGGAGCGGATCGTGCTCGCCGAGGACTCGGCGGAACTCCGCCCCGACCACCCGCACGTGGTGCGCCTTGAGGCCCGCCCCGCCAACCAGGAGGGCGCCGGACTCGTCACCCTGCGGGACCTGGTCCGCCAGGCGCTGCGGATGCGGCCGGACCGGCTCGTGGTCGGCGAGGTCCGCGGCGGCGAGGCCGTGGACCTCCTCGCCGCCCTCAACACGGGCCACGACGGAGGCTGCGGAACGCTCCACGCCAACACGGCCGCGGCGGTACCCGCCCGCCTGGAGGCCCTGGGCACGGCCGCCGGCCTCGACCGCGCCGCCCTGCACAGCCAACTGGGCGCCGGACTCTCCGCCGTCCTCCACCTCGTACGGGACCGGGACGGGTGTCGGCGCATCGCCGAGGTCCACGTCCTGGAGCGGGACCGCGACGGACTCGTGCGGACGGTTCCCGCGCTGCGGTGGGCGACGTCCGGGTTCGAGCGCGAGCAGGGCTGGGAGCGGCTGAGGTCGCTGATCGGAGGGGGACGGTGATGACGGGAGACCTGGGCCCCGCGCGGGACGCGGCACAGGCGGCGGCGCTGCTCTGCGCGGTGCTCGCGCTGTGGTGGACCGTCGAGCGGCGCCGCGGCCTCGGCCGGGCGCGGACCCTGCTCCCCGCCGGCGCGCCCGGCGGCTCCGGTGACGGCCGAGACGACGGCCCCGCTGACGGGCCCGCTGACGGACCTGATGACGGTGCCGGCGAGGGGAACGGAGGCGGACTCGGTGACCGGTCGGCCTGGCCGGCGGTGGCCGCGCGCTGGTGGGCCCTGCTGCGGGAGCGCCGCGCGTGGCTGTGTCTGCCGGCGGCGGGAGTGCTCGCGCTGCTGGGCGAGTCGCCGCTGCCGCTGGTCGTCGGAGCCGTGGCCGTACCGGTCGTGGAGCGGCGGCTGAGGGCCGCCGGGCGCCGGAAGGAACGCGAGGCGCGGGCCGATCGGGTGGTGGCCTTGTGCGGCGCGGTCGTCGGTGAGTTGAGAGCGGGCTGGCAGCCGGCGCAGGCGCTGTCGTTCGCGGCCCGGGAGACGGGCGCTCTCGGCCGCGAGGAGGCGGGCGTGCTCGCGGCCGCCCGGTTCGGCGGGGACGTGCCGGAGGCGCTGCGCCAGGCGGCCCGGCAGGACGGCGCCGACGGACTCGCCGGCATGGCGGCCTGCTGGCAGGTGGCCGTGGACGGCGGCGCCGGTCTGGCCGCCGGGCTCGGCCGCCTGGAGGCCGCCCTCCGCGACCACCGCGAACAGCGCGAGCGTCTACGGGCCGAACTGGCCGGTGCCTGGGCGACCGTGGCGGTACTCGCCCTGCTCCCGGCGGCGGGCCTCGCCCTCGGCGCCGCCCTGGGCGCCGACCCGCTGCGGGTCCTGCTGCACACCCCCGCCGGCCTCGGCTGCCTGGCGGTGGGCGGTGCCCTGGAGGCCGCCGGCCTGTGGTGGGCCGCCCGGATCGTACGAGGAGGGGAGCGGCCGTGATCGCCGGATTCCAGATCGCGGCGCTCCTGACCGCGATCGTCTACGCCTCCGCCAAGGCCCTGTGGGCGCTGGTTCGCGGGCGCCGGGGGCGGGTGATGCGACAGCGGCTCCGGGGCCTGTTCCCACGGCCCGCGCCACGGGCTCGCAAGGCCCGGACCGGGCTTCCGCCCTGGTTCTCGTTCGCGCTCGCGCCCCTGGTGGCGACCGGCCTCGGCTGGGCGCTGTTCGGCGCGGTCGGCGGTCTGTGCGCCGGAGTTCTGGTGGCGGCCGGGGTGCGCCAAGGGGCCGCGCGACGCGCCTCCGCGCCCGCCGACTGGGAGGAGGTGGCACGTCACCTCCCGCTGGCCGCCGACCTGTTGGCGGCCTGCGCCGCCTCCGGCGCCGGTCCCGGTGAGGCGGCGGGCGCCGTGGGCCGGTCCCTCGGCGGCCCTCTCGGCGAACGGCTCACCCGTACGGCGGCCGAACTGCGCCTCGGCGGCGAACCGGCCGCCGTGTGGCGGAGGTTCGGGGCGCTGCCCGGCGCCTCCGGTCTTGCCCGCTGCATGGAACGGGCCTCCTCCTCCGGCGCCCCCGCCGCCGAGGCCGTCGCCCGGCACGCGACCGCCCTCCGCGCGGCCCGCGCCCGCACGGCCGCGACCCGGGCCCGCCGGGCCCAGGTCCTGATCAGCGCCCCCGTCGGCCTCTGCTTCCTGCCCGCCTTCCTGGCGGTGGGAGTGGCCCCGGTGGTGATCGGGCTGGCGACGGGACTGCTCGACGGATGAGACGGCTGAGACGGCTGAGACGGATGAAGGGAGGAGCACAGCCCGGCGCGACAAGCACGACAGCACGACAAGGCACGGCATGGCACGGCACGGCACGACAAGGCATGGCACGGCAGGAATGGACGAGGAGGCAGGTATGGCGGTCAAGGTGTGGATGGCGGGAACGGTGGGATCGGTGGGGCGCTGGTGGCGGGACCGGTGGGCGGCGGCGCGGCGCGACGACGGGATGACCACGTCCGAGTACGCGGTGGGGACGATCGCCGCGGCGGCGTTCGCCGCCGTGCTGTACAAGATCGTGACCAGCGACGCGGTCTCGGGAGCGCTGGAATCGGTGATCGGGAAGGCCCTCGATGCGCCGTTCTGACCGGGGGTTCGTGACCGTGGAGGCGGCGATGGTCCTGCCGGTCCTCGCGCTCTTCACCGTGACCCTGCTCTGGGCGCTGGCCGCCGCGGCCGCACAGATCCGCTGCGTGGACGCGGCACGCGCGGGGGCCCGGGCGGCGGCCAGGTCCGAACCCGTGGCCTCCGCCGAGGCGGCCGCCCTGGCCGCCGCCCCCGAGGGGGCCCGGGTGTCCGTGACGCGCTCCGGGGAGCTGTGGCGGGTGACCGTGCGGGCGGCGGCACCCGGACCCCGGGGCATGGGCCTGGCACTGCGGGCGGACGCGGCGGCCCTCGCCGAGGACACGCTCGCCGCGACCGCCGGGAGCCCGCCGTGACGGCCGCCCCCCGGCCGCCGGGCCGGCGGGCCTCAGCGGATCGAGGCGCGGCAACGGTCTGGGTGGCGTTCGCCGCCTGCGTGCTGTGCGTGGTGTTCGGGGCGGTGGTGGCCCTCGGGCAGGCGGTGCTGGCCAGGCACCGGGCCGGCGGGGCCGCCGACCTGGCCGCCCTCGCCGCGGCGGACCGGGCGCTCTGGGGCGAGCCGGATGCCTGCGCCGCCGCGTCCAGGGTTGCGGCCGCGCAGGGCACCGAGCTGACGGCCTGCGCCCTACGGGGCGACGTCGCCGAGGTCACCGCCCGCGTCGGGCACGGCCCGTACCGGCCGGAGATCAGCTCCCGGGCGGGACCGGCGGGTGAGCCGATCCTTCCGCGGGCGCCGGCGGGGGAGCCGAAGCCCCTGCGGGCGCCGTCGGGGGAGCCGAAGCCCCTGCGGGCGCCGTCGGGGGAGCCGAAGCCCCTGCGGGCGCCGTCGGGGGAGCCGAACTCCTTGCGGGGCGCGGTGGGGGAGCCGACCCCTCCGCCGGATCCAGGGCCTCCGCCGAGGCCGAGCCCCCCGCCGGACCCGGACCCTCCGCCGGCCCCGGCCCCGGACCCGGACCCGGCTCCGAGTCTCCCGCCGGAGCCACGGGCTCGGGGGCTTCTCGGAGGAGTTCGGTGAGGAGGCGGATGGCGCCTCGTTTGTGGAGGGGGTCGTTGCCGTTGCCGCACTTGGGGGACTGGATGCAGGAGGGGCAGCCGGCCTCGCACTCGCAGGAGGCGATGGCCTCGCGGGTGGCGGTCAGCCAGGCGCGGGCGGTGTGGAAGGCGCGCTCGGCGAAGCCCGCTCCGCCCGGGTGGCCGTCGTAGACGAAGACGGTGGGCAGCAGGGTGTCGGGGTGGAGCGGGACGGAGACGCCGCCGATGTCCCAGCGGTCGCAGGTCGCGAAGAGCGGCAGCATGCCGATGGAGGCGTGTTCGGCGGCGTGCAGGGCGCCGCCGAGGATCTCCGGGTTGATCCGGGCGGCGTCGAGTTGGTCCTCGGTGACGGTCCACCACACGGCCCGGGTGCGCAGGGTGCGGGGCGGCAGGTCGAGCTTGGTCTCGCCGAGGACCTCGCCGGTGATCAGACGGCGGCGGAGGAAGGAGACCACCTGGTTGGTGACCTCGACGGAGCCGTAGCAGAGGCGGCCGGCTCCCCAGGGGATCTCGGTGTCGGTTTCGAGGACGGTGATGGAGGTGGTGTCGCGGGCGGTGGTGGAGTACGGGGGGACGGCCTCTTCGACGAGGGCCACGGAGTCCTTGAGGTCGAGCTCCCGCACCAGATAGGTGCGGCCCTGGTGGAGGTGGACGGCGCCCTCGTGGACGGCGGTGTGGGAGGCGGCCTCGTCGACCGTGCCGAGCAGCCGGCCGGTGCCCGACTCGACGATCCGGACGGGGCTGCCTCCGCCGCCCCGGATGTCGGTGAGGTCGGCGGCCCGCTCGCGGCGGGTCCAGTACCAGCCGGTGGCGCGGCGGCGCAGCAGCCCGGCGCCTTCCAGCTGGGGCAGGAGGTCGGGGACGGCCGGGCCGAAGAGCGTCAGGTCCGGTTCGGTCAGCGGGAGTTCCGCGGCGGCGGCGCAGAGATGGGGGGCGAGGACGTAGGGGTTGTCGGGGTCCAGGACGGTCGACTCGACCGGCTGGTCGAAGATCGCCTCCGGGTGGTGGACCAGGAACGTGTCCAGCGGGTCGTCGCGGGCGACCATGACGGCGAGGGCGCCCTCGCCGGAGCGGCCCGCGCGGCCGGCCTGCTGCCACAGGGAGGCCCGGGTGCCGGGGTAGCCGGCGATCACGACCGCGTCCAGGCCGGACACGTCCACGCCCAGTTCCAGGGCGGTCGTGGCGGCCAGGCCGAGGAGCTCGCCCGAGTGCAGGGCCTGTTCGAGGGCGCGCCGCTCCTCGGGGAGGTAGCCGCCGCGGTAGGCGGCGACGCGGCGGGCGAGGGAGCGGTCGGTCTCGGCCAGCCGTTCCTGGGCGATCACCGAGATCAGTTCGGCGCCGCGCCGGGAGCGTACGAAGGCGACCGAGCGGACGCCCTGACGGGTCAGGTCGGTGAGCAGGTCGGCGGTCTCGGCGGTGGCGGTGCGCCGCACCGGCGCGCCGCGCTCGCCGTGCAGCTCGGTCAGCGGCGGCTCCCACAGGGCGAAGACCAGCTCGCCGCGCGGGGAGGCGTCGTCGGAGATCTCGGTGACCGGCAGTCCGGTGAGGCGGCCGGCGGCGAGGGCCGGCTCGGCGGAGGTGGCGGAGGCGAGGAGGAAGACCGGCTCGGAGCCGTACCGGGCGCAGATCCGGCGCAGGCGGCGCAGCACCTGGGCGACGTGGGAGCCGAAGACGCCCCGGTAGGTGTGGCACTCGTCGATCACGACGTACCGCAGGGTGCGGAGGAAGGAGGACCACCTGGGGTGGGAGGGGAGTATGCCCCGGTGCAGCATGTCGGGGTTGGTCAGCACGTAGTTCGCGTACTGGCGGACCCACTCGCGCTCCTCGACCGGCGTGTCGCCGTCGTAGACGGCGGGGCGGATCCGGTTGCCGAGCGGGGCGGCCAGTTCGCGTACGGCGCGTCGCTGGTCGGCGGCGAGGGCCTTGGTGGGCGAGAGGTAGAGGGCGGTGGCGCCGCGCCCGTTGGCGGCCTCGGAGCCGTCCAGGAGGGTGGTGAGGACGGGGGCGAGGTAGGCGAGCGACTTGCCCGAGGCGGTTCCTGTGGCGATCACCACGGATTCGCCGTCCAGGGCGTGCTCGGCGGCCTCCGCCTGATGCGCCCAGGGGTGCTCGATCCCGGCGGCCTGGATCGCCGCGATCACCTCCGGTCGGATCCGGTGCGGCCAGACGGCATGACGGCCCTCCCGGGCGGGCATGTGCTCCGTATGGGTGATGCGCGAAGACCGGCTCTCGCCCGCGGCGAGCCGGTCGAGGACCACGCCGGGGGAGGGGCGACTGCCCGTGTCCCCGGGCGGTCGACTGGGGCGCTGATTCTTGGCCATCGGCATCGAGTGTGTCACTGCCATGACGGACAATGCTTCCAAGGCGTCGTGCATGGCTGCTGGTAAGTGATTGAATGCCATCGCGGCTGGCGATCAGTTCCCTGGCTCCGCCCGGGAGGCCCGAGGGGGCGATCGCCCGATAGCAAGGTGCTGGAGGATCCGTGGACCTGTCCCTGTCGACTCGCAATGTGTCCGGCGCTGGTGGTGACCGTACGGTCGTCGAGGTCGGTGGCGAGATTGATGTGTATACCGCGCCCAAGCTGCGCGAGCAGTTGGTCGAGTTGGTGAACGACGGCAGCTACCACCTGGTCGTCGACATGGAGGGCGTGGACTTCCTCGACTCCACCGGCCTGGGTGTGCTCGTCGGCGGCCTGAAGCGCGTCCGCGCGCACGAGGGCTCGCTGCGTCTCGTCTGCAACCAGGAGCGCATTCTCAAGATTTTCCGGATCACGGGTCTCACCAAGGTGTTCCCGATCCACACCTCGGTCGACGAGGCCGTCAACGCCGTCGACTGAGCCCAGGGGGTTCGCATGGCCACCGTTGAACTCCGCTTCAGTGCTCAGCCCGAGCACGTCCGCACGGCCCGCCTGGTGGCGGCCGCGGTGGCGCGCCGGGCGGGTGTCGACGAGGCGGTCCTCGACGAGGTGCGTCTCGCTGTCGGTGAGGCCTGTTCCCGTGCGGTCGGGCTGCACCGCAGCAATGACGTCACGACGCCCATCCGGGTCGTGCTGACCGAGGAGGAGAAGACCTTCTCCATCGAGGTCGGCGACGAGGTGCCGGGTGCGGGGGTGGCGGCGGCCGATGCCGCCGGTGTCCCCGGCGCGCGGGCCGCGGCTCCGGCGCCGGCGGAGGACTTCGACGACGCCGACGGTGAGGACGAGATGGGGCTCGCGGTGATCCGCGGTCTCGTCGACGACGTCGAGGTGAGCGCCGGCGAGGACGGCGGCACCATCCGGATGAGCTGGCCGGTGAGCCCGGCGGACGTCCTGTCCTGACCCGTGAGGGATTTTTGAGAGAAGAGGCCCTGCGACCGCAGGGCCTCTTCTGTTTCGCCGGGTGCCGCCACGCCCGGAGGGCCCCGGATTGATGCATCCGCGCGGGGGCTCTCACGGGGTCCCGTAATGAGCCGGTTCGTCTCCCTATGATCCGTCCCCATGGACCCCACATCCCTCGCCGCAGCGGTGCTCACGAGCGGGAACCGGACGATCGTGATCGTCGTGGCCGGTGTCGCCCTCGCCGCGCTGGTCGTCGCGCGGCTCCTCGTCCGGCAGGTGCTCGCGGCGGGCCAGGGCACCGAGCGGATGAAGGAGATCGCCGCCGCCGTGCAGGAGGGGGCGAACGCCTATCTCGCACGGCAGCTGCGGACGGTGGCCGTCTTCGCGGTCGCCGTGTTCTTCCTGCTGATGCTGCTGCCCGCGGACGACTGGTCCCAGCGGGCGGGACGCTCGCTGTTCTTCCTGGTCGGGGCGCTGTTCTCGGCGGTCACCGGGTACATCGGCATGCGGCTCGCCGTACGGGCGAACGTGCGGGTCGCCGCGGCGGCCAGGGAGGCCACTCCGGCGCCGGGCGAACCCGAGAAGGACCTGACCGAGGTCGCGCACCGGGCGACGCGGATCGCGTTCCGTACCGGCGGGGTCGTCGGGATGTGCACCGTCGGCCTGGGGCTGCTCGGGGCCGCGTGTGTGGTCCTCGTCTACGCGGCCGACGCGCCGAAGGTCCTGGAGGGCTTCGGGCTCGGGGCCGCGCTCATCGCCATGTTCATGAGGGTGGGCGGCGGCATCTTCACCAAGGCCGCCGACGTCGGCGCCGACCTGGTCGGCAAGGTCGAGCAGGGCATCCCGGAGGACGACCCGCGCAACGCCGCCACCATCGCCGACAACGTGGGCGACAACGTCGGCGACTGCGCGGGCATGGCGGCCGACCTCTTCGAGTCGTACGCGGTCACCCTGGTCGCCGCGCTCATCCTCGGCAAGGCGGCCTTCGGCGACCACGGCCTCGCGTTCCCGCTGATCGTCCCGGCGATCGGGGTGGTCACCGCGGTGCTCGGCATCTTCACGGTCTCCCCCCGGCGCAAGGACCGCAGCGGCATGAGCGCGATCAACCGCGGCTTCCTCGTCTCGGCGGTGGTCTCGCTCGCACTGGTGGCCGTCGCCGCCTTCGCGTACCTCCCGTCCTCGTACGCCGAGCTCGAAGGCGTCACCGAGCCGGGGATCCGCGACCACGGCGGCGACCCGCGGGTCCTCGCGCTGGTCGCGGTCGCCCTCGGGATCGTCCTCGCCGCGCTCATCCAGCAGCTCACCGGCTACTTCACCGAGACGAGCCGGCGGCCGGTCAGGGACATCGGCAAGTCCTCGCTCACCGGTCCTGCCACGGTCGTCCTCGCCGGTGTGGCCCTCGGCATGGAGTCCGCCGTCTACACGGCGCTGCTGATCGGGCTCACGGTCTACGGCGCGTTCCTGCTCGGCGGCGCCTCGATCATGCTGGCGCTGTTCGCGGTCGCGCTCGCCGGAACGGGCCTGCTCACCACCGTCGGCGTGATCGTCGCCATGGACACCTTCGGGCCGGTCGCCGACAACGCGCAGGGCATCGCGGAGATGTCCGGGGACGTCGAGGGCGCCGGCGCGCAGGTCCTCACCGACCTCGACGCGGTCGGCAACACGACGAAGGCCATCACCAAGGGCATCGCCATCGCCACGGCGGTCCTGGCGGCCTCGGCGCTCTTCGGCTCCTACCGGGACGCCATCGCCACCTCCGTCGCCGACGTCGGCGGGCTCGACGGGGTGGCCGACGCGCTGACCGTCTCGATGGACATCTCGCAGCCCAACAACCTCTTCGGGCTGATCCTCGGCGCGGCGGTCGTCTTCCTCTTCTCGGGGCTCGCGATCAACGCGGTGTCCCGGTCGGCCGGGTCGGTGGTGTACGAGGTGCGGCGGCAGTTCCGCGAGCACCCCGGGATCATGGACCACAGCGAGAAGCCGGAGTACGGGCGGGTCGTCGACATCTGCACCAGGGACGCGCTGCGCGAACTCGCCACGCCCGGGCTGCTCGCCGTGATGGCGCCGATCGCGGTCGGTTTCGCGCTCGGTGTCGGCCCGCTGGGCGCGTACCTCGCCGGGGCGATCGGAACGGGCGCGCTGATGGCGGTCTTCCTCGCCAACTCGGGTGGCGCCTGGGACAACGCGAAGAAGCTGGTCGAGGACGGCAACCACGGCGGCAAGGGCAGCGAGGCGCACGCGGCGACGGTCATCGGGGACACCGTCGGCGACCCCTTCAAGGACACGGCGGGCCCGGCGATCAACCCGCTCCTCAAGGTGATGAACCTGGTGGCGCTGCTGATCGCTCCGGCGGTCGTGCGGTTCGGATACGGGGAGGACGCGAGCGCCTGGCTGCGGGCGCTGGTCGCGGCGGTCGCGGTCGTCGTGGTGGTCGCGGCGGTCCGCGTCTCCAAGAGGCGTTCCGTCGCGGTCTCCTGACGTGTCGTCCGTCTCATTCCCGGGCGGTTCGGGGGCGGTGGGGAGAGCCGGTCCTTGGTTCAAACGGCTGCAATATGGGATGAATCAGTCGCACGAAAGGTGGAAGTAGCCCGTTCGGCGTGTATGTTCCGGGGCCGAGAGCCTTCGAAGGGACCGATCCGTTGAACAAGAAGCTTGCGGCCGCACTGTCCGGCGGCGCGGTACTGGTGCTCGCGCTGGCCGGTTGCAGCGACGACGAGGGCGACAAGGTGGGTGACTGGGCCAAGACCTTCTGCGACCAGGCGAAGCCCCAGATCCAGAAGCGGGCCGACGCCCACCAGATCATCATCTCGACCGCCGCCGACAGCAAGCCGGCCGAGATCCAGGCCGCCGACTCGAAGGCGTTCCAGGACATCGCCGACGCCGACCGGGCCCTCGCCAAGGCCGTCGAGGCCGCCGGCGCCCCGCCCGTCGAGAACGGCGAGAAGGTCAAGCAGGACGCCATCAAGGAGCTCAACGCCACCGCCGTGGCCTACGAGGGGCTCAAGAAGCAGGTCGACGCGCTGGACCCGACGAACCAGCAGAAGTTCGCGGACGGCCTGCAGGGCGTCGCCGACGGCCTGACCAGGATCGAGAAGATGGACCAGAACGCCCTGTCCAAGCTGGAGGAGGGCGAGCTCGGCCAGGCGATGGCCAAGCAGCCCGGCTGCCAGAAGCCCACGGCCTCGGTCCCGCCGAAGACCTCCGCCTCCCCGAAGGCCGGCTCCACGTCCTCGGACAAGGGCGCCGACCCGAGCAAGAAGCCTTCCGCCACGCCCTCCAAGAAGGCCGCGGCGACCACGTCCGAGGAGTAGGACCCGGCCTCCCGCGGGCCCGGTGGCGGCGGCGTCACCGGCCCCGCGGACCCGGTGGCGGCGGCGTCCGGCCGCCCGCCGCCGGGTCGGCGGCCCGGATGTCGGTGGCGGCCGTCACAATGGAGCGGTGAGTACGACCAGCCTGCCCCCCCGCCTCCCGGTTCCCGCGCACGCCGCCCGTCTGCGCGAGGCGCTGCTCGCCGCCGGCTTCACCGCCGACGGACTGCTCGACCTGCTCGGCGCCCCGGCCTACTCGGCGCTCGCCCGCAGCGAGACCGTGCCCGCCCTGCGCGCCACCCGCGGCGACACGCCGCTGGAGACCCTCGTCCGGCTCTTCCTGCTCCAGCGGGCCGTCGCCCACGACGTGGCCGCCGCCGCACTGCCGCTGGACGAGGCCGTCGAGGACGGCTGGGTGGTCCGCGAGGACGACGCCGTGCTCGCCACGGTCGACATCCGGCCGTACGGCGGCCCGGACGGCGAGGACTGGTTCATCGTCTCCGACCTGGGCTGCGCCGTCGGCGGCGCCGGCGGCATCGGGAAGAAGGACGAGGGCGTCGTCCTCGGCGTCGGCGGTGCCTCCACCACCCTCGCCGGCATCACCATCCGTACGCCCGTCGCCGCCGCGCTCGACCTCGGCACCGGTTCCGGCATCCAGGCGCTGCACGCCGCGCAGCACGCCACCCTGGTCACCGCCACCGACCTCAACCCGCGCGCCCTGGACTTCACGCGCCTGACGCTCGCCCTCTCCGGGGCCCGCGAGGCCGAGCTGCTGACCGGTTCGCTCTTCGAGCCCGTCGACGGCGACACGTACGACCTGATCGTCTCCAACCCGCCGTTCGTCATCTCCCCCGGCGCCCGGCTCACCTACCGGGACGGCGGGATGGGCGGCGACGACCTCTGCCGCACGCTCGTGCAGGAGGCGGGCGCGCGGCTCAACGACGGCGGGTACGCCCAGTTCCTCGCCAACTGGCAGCACGTCGAGGGCGAGGACTGGCAGGACCGGCTGCGGTCCTGGGTGCCGCGCGGCTGCGACGCCTGGATCGTCCAGCGCGAGGTCCAGGACATCACCCAGTACACCGAGCTGTGGCTGCGCGACAGCGGCGACCACCGCGGGGACCCGGACGCGTACCGCCTGGCGTACGGCCGCTGGCTCGACGAGTTCGAGGCCCGCAAGACCCGCGCGGTCGGCTTCGGCTGGATCACCATCCGGCGGAACGACGCCGTGGCGTCCGGCGCGATCGAGCCGTCGATCCTCGTCGAGGAGTGGCCGCACCCGGTCGAGCAGCCCCTCGGCCCCACCATCCGCGCCCACTTCGAGCGCCAGGACTACCTGCGCGCCCACGACGACGCCGCCCTCCTCGCCGACCGGTTCACGCTCGCGCCCGAGGTGGTGCAGGAGCAGGTCGGACTGCCGGGCGCCGAGGACCCCGAGCACGTCGTGCTCCGGCAGAACCGTGGCATGCGCCGCGCCACCAAGGTCGACCACGTCGGCGCCGGGTTCGCCGGCGTGTGCGACGGCACGCTCAGCGCCGGCCGCATCCTCGACGCCATCGGACAGCTGATGGGGGAGGACGCCGTCGTGCTGCGGGACCGCACCCCGCAGGCCATCCGGCTGCTCGTCGAGGAGGGCTTCCTGCTGCCCGCCGGAGCGGAGACCTCCGGGGAGTACGGGGAGGAGGGCGGCGCTTGATACGGATCGAGATGGACGAGGCCTCGCTGGGGGCCACCAGGATCGCGATCAGCCCCCTGCGGGACGCGTTCTGCGCGATGCACCTCGCGCTGCCGCGGCGCAACCCCTCCTGGCCGTACCAGGAATGGGTCGGGCAGGCGCGCGAGGTGTGGCGCGAGGACGACCGGCTCCGGCCGCTGTGGGACCTCTTCGCCGAGGGGCGGTACGACGTCTCCGACTTCCTGCTGCCCCGGCCGTTCGGCACCGTCCACGTCCACGAGGAACTGGCCGCGCTGCGAGGCACCGACCCGGAGTTCGTCCGCGCCCAGGCGGCCGCCTGCTACCCCGGCATGGCGGACGCGCCCTTCCTCCAGCCGTACCTGAAGGACCCCGAGGCGGCCTGCGCGGCGCTCGCCGACGCCTACGCGGCCTACTGGGAGGGCGCGATCGCGCCCTACTGGCCGACGATGCGGCGGCTCGTCGAGGACGAAGTCCTCGTCCGGGCCAGGACGTTCGCGACCGAGGGCGTCGACGCGCTGTTCGCCGGCCTGGAGTCGCGCGGGCGCTGGCGGCCGCCGGTCCTCGAACTGACCAAGCACATCGCCGCCGAGTACGCGCCGGGGGAGCGGCGGCTCGTCCTCGTCCCGCTCGTCTTCGCCGAGGGCTGCCGGCTCTACTCGACCGACGACCCCGAGGTCTTCGCGCTCAGCTTCCAGGCCCGGGGCGCCGCGGCGCTCCGCGAACCGCCCGAGCCCGTCGCCGACGACCGGCTCGGCCTGATGCTCGGCCGGGGCCGCGCGGCCGTCCTGCGCGAGCTCGGCGGGCCGCTCACCACGGCCGGGCTCGCCGACCGGCTCGCCCTCGCGCCCAGCACGGTCTCCGAGCACCTCTCGGTGCTCGCCGAGTCCGGGGTCGTCACCCGCCACCGCGTCGGGCGCTCGGTCTACTACCAGCTCACCGACACCGGCAGGTCCCTGCTCGCACTGCTCGCCGGGGAAGGCGTGCTGCGGGCGGTGGCCTGAGGCTCCCCGGGGGGCCGCGCGCCGACGATTCGGGGGCTTCCGAATCGTTGGCGGGGCCCCGGCGGGGGCTTCTACCGTCCGGCGCATGCTCGCAATCGAGGCGGACGCGCTGCGCCGCACCTACACCAGCAGGACCGGATGGCCGAAGTCCCGGCGCACCGAGACCGAGGCCGTGCGCGGGGTCACGTTCGAAGTGGCGCCGGGCGAACTGTTCGGCCTGCTCGGGCCCAACGGCGCCGGGAAGACCACCACCATCAAGATGCTCAACACCCTGCTGCTGCCGACCTCCGGCACGGCCCGGGTGTTCGGCCACGACGTGGCCCGCGACCCCGTCGCCGTACGCCGCAGGATCGGGTACGTCTTCGGCGGCGACCGGGGGCTCTACGACCGGCTCTCCGCCCTCGACAACCTCCGCTACTTCGCCGAGCTGTACGGCGTCCCGGCCCGCGAGCAGAAGCGGCGCATCGCCGAACTCCTCGACCTGGTGGGCCTCCTGGGCCGCGAGAAGGAACGCGTCGAGGGCTACTCGCGCGGCATGCGGCAGCGCCTCCACATCGCGCGCGGCCTGCTCCACCGCCCCGACGTCCTCTTCCTCGACGAGCCGTCCATCGGCGTCGACCCCGTCGCCGCCCGCGACCTGCGCCGCACCGTCTCCGACCTGGCCGCGGCCGGCACCACCGTGCTGCTCACCACCCACTACATGGCCGAGGCCGACGAACTCTGCGACCGGATCGCCGTCATCGCGGGCGGCCGGATCCGCGCCCTCGGCACCCCCGGAAGCCTCAAGTCCCTCGTGAAAGAACGGGACGTGCTCGAGATCGAGGCGTACGGCGTCGACGAGGCCCGCCTCGACCGGGTGCGGCGGGTGCCCGGCGTGCGCGGCGTGTCGGCCGAGGACCGCGGCGCGCTCCAGACCGTGACCGTACAGACCGGCCGCGGCGCCTCCGACCTGCACGGACCCGTCCTCGCCGCGCTGGAGGGCATCCGGATCGGGCGCGTCACGAGCCGCGAACCGTCCCTTGAGGACGCCTACATCGCGATCGTCGAGGGGACGACGGACGGCGTCACGACGGCGGCCGAAGCCGGCGCCGAGTCCGGGACCTCCCAGGGCTCCCAGGCCTCCCGGATCTCCGAGGCCTCCCGGGTCTCCGAGGCCCCCGGGGCCTCCGAGACCGCGGAGGTGTCCGCGTGAGGCGGGTCGCGCGGCTGGTCGCGGTCGGGGTGCGGACACACGTCGCGTACATGTCGCGCTCGCCGATCGAGATCACCTTCGCCGTCCTCGTACCGATCGTCTACGCGACCCTCGCCGTCTATCTGTTCCGCGCCGCCGGCGACCCGGACCGGCTGCTCACCGCCTCCGTCGGGGCCGGACTCATGGGCATCTGGGGATCGGTGCTGTTCGGCTCGGGTGGCGCGGTGCAGAACCAGCGCTGGCTGGGCACCCTGGAGACGCTGGTCGTGGCCCCGACGCCGCTCGCCCTCGTCTTGCTGCCGATCACCCTCGCGACCGCCGTCATCGGCACGTACGCGATGGGGGCGACGGTCCTGTGGGGCGTGCTGCTCTTCGACGTGCCGCTCGACTTCGCGCATCCGCTGCTCTTCCTGGTCGCGGTCCCGGTCTGCGTCCTCGCGCTCGGCATGATGGGGCTGCTGCTCGCCGCCACCTTCGTCCTGCTGCGCAACGCCAACGCGCTGGCCAACCCGCTCGACACCCCCGTGTGGCTGCTGTCCGGGCTCCTGGTGCCGGTGACGGTGCTGCCCGCCTGGACCCATCCGATCTCCTGGGCGCTGCCCACGACCTGGGGCGCGCGGGCCGTGCACGCGGCGGCCTCCGGCGGGGACGTGATCATGCCGCTGCTCGTCGCCGTGGCGCTGGGCGCCGGGTACGCCCTGGCCGCCGTCCTCGTCCTCGGCCGGGTGGAGCGCCGGGCGCGCGCCGCCGCCACCCTCGCCCTCACCTGAAAGGCCAGAGAGTCATGTTCCGTTTCCTCGCCACCGCCCGGCTCGTCGTCGTCGGCGGGGCGATCTCCTACCGGGCCCTGTTCAACTGGACCACTCCGCCGATGTTCATCGGAACCCTGCTGGTCGGGCCGCTCCTCCAGGTCTTCTTCTTCGTCTTCCTCGGACGGGAACTGGGCGTCGCCGACGACCGTTTCCATCTCGTGGGCAACGCCGTCCTCGCAGCTTCCGCCTCCTGCGTGTACGGCGGCACGATGGCCGTCGCGAACGAGCGCCGGTACGGCACCCTCGGGGCGGTCCTGCTCTCGCCCCGGCACCGGATCCCGCTGTGGATCGGACGCGCCCTTCCGTACGTCCTCAACGGGCTGTTCGTCAGCGCCTTCGTGCTCACCGCGGCCTCGCTCGTGCTCGGTCTTGCCGTGCCCGCCGGTGCGCTGCCCGGGCTCGGTCTGGTGCTGCTCGTCGCGGCGGGCGCCTGCTCGGCCTTCGGGCTCGCGCTCGGGGCGCTGGGGCTCCGCTTCCGTGACGTGTTCCTGGTGTCGAACGTGGCCAGTTCGGTGCTCCTCCTCCTGACCGGCGCCGCCGTGCCCCGGGAGACGCTGCCCGGGTGGATGCGGACCACCGGTGAGCTGCTGCCGCTCACCCACGCGGCCGACGCGGCGCGCGGGCTGACCGCCGGCACCGGGCTCGACGCCGGGCTGCTCGGGGCCGAGCTCGCGGTCGGCGGCGGCTGGGCGCTGCTTGCCGTCGCCCTGCTCGCCCTCTTCGAGCGCGGCAGCCGCCGCCGCGCCACGCTCGACACGATGTGAGCCGGCCGGGGCGGGAACGGGGCCGGCCGCGCTCGAACGGTGTGACGGGAGGGGAAGGAGGGGTGAGGAATGGGTCACTACCGGCCATCTTCGTGAAACCGCCCGGGACGCCCCGCGTCGTTCACCCGGAATTCGCGCCTACGACGCCCGGAGGTGCCAGCCTCGGCCTCGGGAGACGAACACCGCACGGGGACGGAACGGGGTACGGGCATGGAGAGCGGGCCGGCGATCTTCGCGGGGGCGGCGTTCACGCTGTTCGGAGGAGCGCTGCTGCTGTGGACCACCGTGCGCTCACTGCACCGTGAACCCGTGGTGTACGGGGTCGCCCCGCGTACCGCGGCCGCGCTGACGGGCCTGTCCGGCGCGCTCTTCCTGGCCCTCGGCGTCTGGTGCTTCGGCCGCCTCTGAGGACCTCCCCGGTCCCTCCGGCGTGCTTCCAGGGTGCCGCCCGTGACCGGGTCCGTGACGGCACCTGGCCGGGTGCCCGCCCCGCCCGTCCGGGAGTCCGGGCGGCAGGAATGCCAAAACTCGGGTTACCGTTCGAGTGGCCGTTGCGGGCTTTCGCCGTTTGACACGGGGGCGGGTTGTACCGTCACACTCCGCAGCGACGGGAGCGTCACCGTCCGTGCCGCTGCCGTGCGTGCCAGTGCCGTACGTGCCAAGAGAGTGTCGATCCCGGAGAGAAGAGCGAAGTTGTCCCCGACCAGCGAGACCGCACCCGGCGGCCGCCGACTCGTCATCGTCGAGTCGCCTGCCAAGGCGAAGACGATCAAGGGCTACCTCGGCCCCGGCTACGTCGTCGAGGCGAGCGTCGGGCACATCCGCGACCTCCCCAGCGGTGCCGCCGAGGTGCCCGAGAAGTACACCGGCGAGGTGCGCCGCCTCGGGGTCGACGTCGAGCACGACTTCCAGCCGATCTACGTCGTCAACGCGGACAAGAAGGCCCAGGTCAGGAAGCTCAAGGAGCTCCTCGCCGAGTCCGACGAACTCTTCCTCGCCACCGATGAGGACCGCGAGGGCGAGGCCATCGCGTGGCACCTCCAGGAAGTCCTGAAGCCCAAGGTCCCGGTCCACCGGATGGTCTTCCACGAGATCACCAAGGACGCGATCCGCGAGGCCGTCGCCAACCCGCGCGAGCTGAACCAGCGCATGGTCGACGCCCAGGAGACCCGCCGCATCCTCGACCGGCTGTACGGCTACGAGGTCTCGCCGGTCCTGTGGAAGAAGGTCATGCCGCGGCTGTCCGCCGGCCGCGTGCAGTCCGTCGCCACCCGGCTCGTCGTCGAGCGGGAGCGCGAGCGCATCGCCTTCCGCTCCGCCGAGTACTGGGACCTCACCGGCACCTTCGGCACCGGCCGTCCCGGCGACGCCTCCGACCCGTCCTCGCTGGTCGCGCGCCTGAACACGGTCGACGGCAAGCGCGTCGCGCAGGGCCGTGACTTCGGCGCCGACGGGCAGCTGAAGACCGCGAACGTGCTCCACCTGGACGAGGCGAACGCCCGGGCGCTCGCCGCCGCGCTGGCCGACACCGCGTTCGCCGTCCGCTCGGTCGAGTCGAAGCCGTACCGCCGCTCGCCGTACGCGCCCTTCCGGACCACCACCCTCCAGCAGGAGGCGAGCCGCAAGCTGGGCTTCGGTGCGAAGGCGACCATGCAGGTGGCGCAGAAGCTGTACGAGAACGGCTTCATCACCTACATGCGTACGGACTCCACGATCCTGTCCGACACCGCCGTCGCGGCGGCCCGGGCGCAGGTCACCCAGCTGTACGGCGCCGACTACCTGCCGGAGAAGCCGCGCGTCTACGCGGGCAAGGTCAAGAACGCGCAGGAGGCGCACGAGGCGATTCGCCCTTCGGGTGATCGTTTCCGCACCCCCGCGGAGACCGGCCTGACCGGCGACCAGTTCCGCCTCTACGAGCTCATCTGGAAGCGGACCGTCGCCTCCCAGATGAAGGACGCCACCGGCAACTCGGTCACCGTCAAGATCGGCGGCCGTGCCGCCGACGGCCGCGACGCCGAGTTCAGCGCCTCCGGCAAGACGATCACCTTCCACGGCTTCATGAAGGCGTACGTCGAAGGCGCCGACGACCCGAACGCGGAGCTCGACGACCGCGAGCGGCGCCTGCCGCAGGTCGCCGAGGGCGACGCCCTGACCGCCGAGGAGATCACCGCCGACGGGCACGCGACCAAGCCGCCGGCCCGCTACACCGAGGCCTCGCTGGTCAAGGAGCTCGAAGAGCGCGAGATCGGCCGCCCGTCGACGTACGCCTCGATCATCGGCACCATCCTCGACCGCGGCTACGTCTTCAAGAAGGGCACGGCCCTCGTGCCGTCCTTCCTGAGCTTCGCCGTCGTCAACCTCCTGGAGAAGCACTTCGGGCGGCTCGTCGACTACGACTTCACCGCCCGCATGGAGGACGACCTCGACCGCATCGCGCGCGGCGAGGCCCAGTCCGTGCCGTGGCTGAAGCGTTTCTACTTCGGTGAGGGCGAGGCCGGCGGCACGGGCGGTGCGGCGGACGCCGGGAACGGCGACGGCGACCACCTCGGCGGCCTCAAGGAGCTCGTCACCGACCTCGGCGCCATCGACGCCCGCGAGATCTCCTCGTTCCCCGTCGGCAACGGCATCATGCTCCGCGTCGGCAAGTACGGCCCGTACATCGAGCGCGGCGAGAAGGACCAGGAGGGCTACCAGAAGGCCGACGTGTCGGCCGAGCTGGCGCCCGACGAGCTGACCGTCGAGCACGCCGAGGAACTCCTCGCCAAGCCGAGCGGCGACTTCGAGCTGGGCACCGACCCGGTCAGCGGGAACCAGATCGTCGCGAAGGACGGCCGCTACGGCCCGTACGTCACCGAGATCCTCCCCGACGGCACCCCGAAGACCGGCAAGAACGCGGTGAAGCCCCGCACGGCCTCCCTCTTCAAGTCGATGGCGCTCGACACCGTCACCCTGGAGGACGCGCTCCGGCTGATGTCCCTGCCGCGGGTCGTCGGCGCGGACGCCGAGGGCGTCGAGATCACCGCGCAGAACGGCCGCTACGGCCCGTACCTGAAGAAGGGCACGGACTCGCGGTCGCTCACCGACGAGGACCAGCTCTTCACGATCACCCTCGAAGAGGCGCTGGCGATCTACGCCCAGCCCAAGCAGCGGGGCCGCGCTGCGGCCAAGCCGCCGCTGAAGGAGCTCGGCACCGACCCGGTCAGCGAGAAGCCCGTCGTCGTCAAGGACGGCCGCTTCGGCCCGTACGTGACGGACGGCGAGACCAACGCCACCCTGCGCACCGGCGACAGCGTCGAGGACATCACGCCCGAGCGCGGCTACGAGCTCCTCGCCGAGAAGCGCGCCAAGGGACCGGCGAAGAAGGCCGCCAAGAAGGCCCCGGCCAAGAAGGCGACCGCGAAGAAGACGGCCACGAAGACGGCGGCGAAGAAGACCACCACCGCCAAGAAGACGGCCGCGAAGAAGACGACGACGGCGAAGAAGACGACCGCCGCGAAGAAGACGGCGGCGGCCAAGCCGGAGTAGTACCCCTGACGAACGGCGGGGGCGGAGACACGTGTCTCCGCCCCCGCCGTTCGTCCCCCCCCCACCCCTCCCCGAGGTTCTGGCGGGGGATCCGACGAGCAAGGCCCTTCGTAGCGGGGGGAGAGATAACACCA
>NZ_JBVJVO010000010.1:51465-160907 GCF_055603625.1 Streptomyces sp. NPDC037273 | reverse complement strand
AAGAAGGAGGCGGAGAAAAAGAAGAAGAGGGGAAAAGAAGACGCCAGCGGAAAAGAGGCGGGGGGCAACAAGGGGGAGGAGCCCCCCGGGGGGGGGGGGGGGGGGGGAACCCCCCCCCCCCCCCCCCGCCGTTCGTCCCGTCACAGCCTCGTCCGGATGTTCGGGCGGAGGCCGCGGTGAGCGAGGCCGTCCGGATAGGGTGGACGGATGACGCGAGCAGAGCAGCCAGACCGCCTCGGTGATTCCGACGCCGCACTCGTCGCGGATTCCCGGGAGCGCGCCGTCAGCGCCCTCTTGCGCCATCAGCCCTTGCGCCGGCTGTGGAGCGCACACGCGCTCGGCAGCACCGGCGACGTCCTCGCGCTCCTCGTGCTCGTCCTCCTCGGACTGCAGGCGGCCGTCGCCGAGGGCGCGCTCGGGGGCGGCTACCGGGGCGCCGCGTTCGCCGTGGCCGCCGTCGTGGGCGCGCGCCTGCTGGCCTCGGTGGTCTTCGGCGCGGTCCTCCTCGGACCGCTGACCGCGCTCACCGGGCCCGGCGGCCCGCTCGACCGGCGCTGGACCATGATCGGCGCCGACGGGCTGCGGCTCGCGCTGCTCGTCATCGCCCCGCTGTGGATCGACTGGGTCCCCTCCGCCGCCCTCTGGTACGTGCTCGGCACCGTCTTCGTCACCGGCGCGGCCGAGCGGCTCTGGACCATCGGCCGCGAGGGCGCCGCGCCCGCGCTGCTGCCCGCCCCGCCCCTTGAGGGCGCCGCCGTACGGCCGCTGCCCGACCACCTCGGCGCGCTGCGCCGGCTGTCCCAGCGCACCGGCTTCCTCGCCGTCCCGGCCGCGGCCGCCGCCCTGCTGGTCGCGACCCTGGCCGGCAACCTGCTCGGCGCCGGATTCGACTGGTTCTCCCTGCACCAGGCCGCGCTCGGCTCGTACGTCGCCGCCGGTCTCTTCGCCGCCTCCGTCACCGTCGTGTACGCGCTGACGCTGCCCGGCGGCGAGACCCCCCGGCCCCGCTCGCCCCTGGAGGGCCTGCGCCGCCCGTCGGCCGCCAAGCCCGCCGCCGGCGACGCCGAGGCCACCGGGACGGCCCTGTCCTCCGGGAAGGCTGCGGCCTCCGGCAAGGCTGCGGCCTCCGGGAAGGCCGTGGCCGACAAGGGCCGTACCGGCGCCCTGCCGCTGCTCGTCCTGACCTGCGCCACCGTCGCCGGGGCGATCGCCGCCGCCGCGTCCGTCGCCGTACTCCACGCGTACGACCTGGGCGGTGGCCCGGTCACGTACGCCCTCCTGGTCCTGGCGCTCAGCGGCGCCACCGCCGTCGGCATCCGCACCGCGGGCTCCGTGCTCCCCGTCCTGTCCCGGCGCCGGCTGCTCGCGCTCTCGACCACCGTCACCGGCGTCGCCCTGATCGCGATGGGCCTGGTGCCGGACACGGCGACCGTGCTGTTCCTCGCCGTCCTCGCCGGATACGCCGCGGGCGTCGCCGCGAACACCGGCCACCACCTCGTCGACCAGGAGACCGAGGAGCCCCGCCGGGCCCGCACCACCGAGCACCTCCAGGCCGCCGCCCGGGTCGGCATGGCCGTCGGCGCGCTCGCCGCGCCGCTGCTCGCCGCCGCGATCGGGCCGCACCGGCTCGCCTCCGGCGACTTCGTCTTCGCGCACGGCGGCGCCGCCTTCACGCTGATCCTCGTCGGCGCGCTGCTGCTGCCCGTCGCCGCGCTCGTCCTCGCCAAGACCGACGACCGCGCCGGCGTCCCGCTCCGCCGCGACCTGCGCGACGCCCTGCGCGGCTCCGACCCGGTCCAGGCCCCCTCCGCGACCGGCTTCTTCATCGCCCTGGAGGGCGGCGACGGAGCCGGCAAGTCGACCCAGGTCCAGGCGCTCGCCGAGTGGATCCGCGCCAAGGGCCACGAGGTCGTCGTCACCCGGGAGCCCGGCGCCACCCCGATCGGCAAGCGGCTCCGCTCGATCCTCCTCGACGTGTCGTCGGCGGGGCTCTCGAACCGCGCCGAGGCCCTGCTGTACGCCGCCGACCGCGCCGAGCACGTCGACTCCCTGGTCCGGCCGGCCCTGGAGCGGGGCGCGATCGTCCTCTCCGACCGGTACATCGACTCGTCCGTGGCCTACCAGGGCGCGGGCCGCGACCTGTCCCCGACCGAGATCGCCCGCATCTCCCGCTGGGCGACCAGCGGACTCGTCCCGCACCTCACCGTGGTGCTCGACGTCTCGCCGGAGACCGCGCGGGAACGGTTCACCGAGGCCCCCGACCGTCTTGAGTCCGAGCCGCCGGAGTTCCACGCGCGCGTACGGGCCGGTTTCCTCGCCCTCGCGGCCGCCGACCCCAGCCGCTACCTCGTCGTCGACGCCGGCCAGGAGCCGGAGGCCGTCACCACCGTCGTACGCCACCGGCTCGACCGGATGCTGCCGCTCTCCGAGGCCGAGGTGAAGGCCGCCGAGGAGGCCCGCCGCAAGGCCGAGGAAGAAGCCCGCCGCCTCGCCGAGGAGGAGGCCGCCCGCAAGGCCGAGGAAGAGCGCCAGGAGCGCGAACGGCAGGCGCAGCTCGCCAAGCTCCGCGCCGAGGAGGAGGAGCGCAAGCGGCGCGAGGAGGAGGAAGCGCGCCGGCTCGAGGCCGAACGCCAGGCGGAAGAGGCCCGGCGCCAGGCCGAGGAGGCCCGGATCGCCGCCGAGCTCGCCGCCGAGGAGGAGCGCAAGCGCCTCGCGGCCGAGGAGAAGGCCCGCCAGGAAGAGGAGGAGCGGCTCCGCAAGGAGGCCGAGGAGGAGGCCCGGCTGCGGGCCGAGGCCGAGGAACGCCGTCTGGAGAAGCAGCGCAAGGCCGAGGAGGCCCTCCTCCGCGCCGAGGAGGCCCGCCGTATGGCCGAGGCCGCCGCCGCCGCGAAGGCCGCCGAGGAAGCCGCCGCCAGGGCCGCCGCCGAGAAGATCGCCGCCGAAGCCGCCGCCAAGGCGGCCGCCGAGCGCGCCGCGGCCGAACGCGCCGCCGCCGAGCAGGCCGCCGCCCAGCGCGCGGCCGCCACGAAGGCCGCCCAGGCCAAGGCCGCCGCCGAGAAGGCGGCCGCGGAGAAGGCCGCCGAGGAGAAGGCGGCGGGGGAGCGGGCCGCCGAGGAGAAGGCCGCCGCCGAGCGGGCCGCCACCGCGAAGGCCGCGGCGGAGGCCGCCGCCGCGGAGAAGGCCGCCGTCGAGGCCTCCGCGAACGAGGTCACCGTCGAGACCCCGATCGTGAAGCCCGGTGCGAAGCCGGACGCGAAGTCCGACGTGCCCGGGGTCTCGCCCGACGAGATCACCGTGGCCACCCCGATCGTGAAGCCGGGGGCCGACGAGACGGCCGTCCTGCCCCGCGTCCGGGACACGCGGGCCGCCGACGAGACGGCGGTGCTGCCCCGCGTCCGGGACACGCGGGCCGCCGACGAGACCGCCGTCCTGCCTCCCGTACGGGACACCGCGCGCGGTTCCGCTCCGGCGGCCGCCCCGCGCGCGTCCGACCCCGCCGACCGGGTCCCGCAGGGCATCTTCCGCGACGAGTCCGCCGGGCACGGCGCGCACGACGAGCCGCACGGGGCGAACGACCGGACCCGCGAGCTGCCCCAGCTCGACGAGCACGGCCGGCCGCGCCGCCGCTCCGACTGGGCCGAGGAGACCCCGCTCGACGACCTGCCGACCCTCGCGGACGAACTGTTCGGCCCGCACGACGACGAGGGCGACGGCCGCCGCCGATGATCTCCCCCGGGTGGGGGTGTAGCTAGCACCACCCCCACCCGGCCAGCCAGCTCCATACCGCTGCGACCTGCGCTTTTCTAGCGTGGTCGGCATGATGACGACAGCAGTGACGGAGACCGGCGCGGCCCTCGCCCTGGACGGGGTGACCCGGACCTACGGAGGCGGCGCGCCCGCCCTCGACCGGGTGGACCTGACCGTGCCGCGCGGCCGGTTCGTGGCGGTGATGGGTCCGTCGGGCTCCGGCAAGTCCACGCTGCTGCGCTGCGCGGCCGGACTCGAACGGCCGACGGCCGGAACGGTACGGATCGGGGGCACCGACCTCGCCACCCTGAAGGCCTCCGGCCTCACCCGGCTCCGGCGGGACCGCATCGGCTTCGTCTTCCAGTCGCTCAACCTCGTCTCCGCGCTGAACGTCCGCGAGAACGTCACCCTCCCGCTGCTCCTCGCCGGAGCCCGCGGCGGCCGTGAACTCGACGCCCGCGCGCTGGCCGGACTCCACGCGGTCGGCCTCGCCGACCGGGCCGACGACACCCCCGAACACCTCTCCGGCGGCCAGCGCCAGCGCGTGGCGATCGCCCGCGCCCTCGTCAACGAACCCGAGGTCGTCTTCGCCGACGAACCCACCGCCGCGCTCGACCCCGTCACCGCCGCCGGCGTCCTCGCCCTGCTCCGCCGCGCCGTCGACGAGCGGGGCCGCACGGTCGTCCTCGTCACCCACGACCCGGTGGCCGCCGCCTGGACCGACCAGGCCGTCTTCCTGGAGCGCGGCCGGCTCGTCGGCCGCCTCGACCGGCCGGACGAGGCAGCCGTACGGGACGCGCTCGGCGTCCGCGCCGGAGCCGTACGGTCCCTGGCGGCGGCCCGATGAGCCGCCTGCGGAACCCGGCCGTCGGGCTGCTCGCCGCCCGCTCGCTGCGGACGCACCGGAAGGCGTGGGCGGCCGTGTTCGCGGCCGTCGCCGTCACCTCCGCGCTGCTCGGCACCCTCGCCCTGGCCCTCGGCTCGGCCGGGCTCGGCCACGCGCGCGTGGAGCGGTACGCGGCCGCGCCCGTCGTCGTCGCCGGCGACCAGGAGGTCCGCTGGACGGCCACCCCGTGGGCCGGCGAGCCCACCACCGTGACGGCCGCCCTCACCGAACGCGTCCGCGTCCCGGCCGCCACCGCCGACGTCCTCCGCACGGTCCCGGGCGTCCGCGCCGCCGTACCGGACGACACGTTCGCCGTACGGGAACCGGGGACGGGCAAGCCCGAGGCGGAGGGCGGTACGGGGGTCGGTACGGGAGGCGGTACGGGGGCCGGGGCGCGGGCCTACCCCGGGCGGTCCTGGGAGTCCGCCGCGCTCGCCCCTTACCGGCTGGTCGACGGGCGGGAGCCGCGCCAGGCCGGAGAGGTGGTCGCGGGAGGGGGAGCGGGAACGGGAGGGGGAGCGGGTACGGGAGTGGGACCGGGCACGGCATCCGGTGACGGGCCCATGGGTGAGGTCCGGGTCGGCGACACCGTCGCCGGGCGGACGGTCGTCGGCGTGGCGGAGGGGCCGGCCGCGCTGTACTTCACGGCGGCCGAGGCGCGGAAGCTCGCCGGCCACCCGGGGTCCGTGGACGCCGTCGGGATCGTCGGCGAGCCCGGCGTGCCGGTGGACACCCTCCACGCGCGCGTGCGGGCGGCCCTGGACACCGCCGGCCTCAAGGACACCGCCTCGGGGCAGCCGTTGCGGGCGTTCACCGGCGACGGCCGGGGCGGCGCCGAGCACCTCGCCGCGCCGCCCGCTCGGTCGGACCTCCTCCAGCTGCTCGCCGCCGTCTCCGGGACCTTCGTCCTCGTCGCCGTACTCGTCCTCGCCTCGCTCGTCGCGCAGGCGCTCCAACAGCGCTCCGGCGAACGGGACATGCTGCTCACCGTCGGCGCGACGCCCCGGCAGGTGCGGGCGGCGGCCGGCCGTGAGGTGACCCGGGTCGCGGGCGCGGCGGCGCTGCTCGGCGCGCTCGCGGCCGTACCTGCCTTCCTCGGGCTGTGGTCGATGCTGCGGGGCCGTACCGGAGTCGTACCGGAGGGCCTCGAACTGCCGTCGCCGCCCTGGCTGTTCGCCGGCGTCCTCGTCGTCGCCGCCGTCGTGGTGGGCCTCACCCGGCTCGTGGTCCTCTTCGCCACCCGGCGGCCCGGACGTCCGGGCAAGGGCGTCGCGCGCAGGGTCACCGGGATCGCGATGTTCGCGCTCGGCGCGATGGCGGCCGGGACCGCCACGGTCCAGGGCGGGGAGGCGGCCTCGGCCGCCGCCGGGGCGGCCACGGTGACGCTGGTCGCCGGGTGCGCGCTGCTCGGGCCGTGGATCGCGCGGGCCGCGATGGCCGTCCTCGACCGGCCGCTGCGCCGGCTCGGCGGTGCGCCCGGGCGGCTCACGGCGGCCGGTGCGAACGCCCACTCCCGCCGCCTCGGGGCCGCGCTCGTCCCGGTCGTCCTCGTCACCGCCTTCGCGCTGGTGCAGCTCTCGGCCGGCACGACCATGGAACGGGCCGCCGAGGCCCAGGCGCGGACCGCGACCACCGCCGACCTCGCGTTCACCGGCACGACGGCGGAGCGCGTACGGCGCCTGCCCGGGGTGAAGTCGGCCACGGACGTGCTGCGTTCGACGGTCGTCCTGGCCCGCACCGAGGCCGGAACGCCACGCCTCGACCGCCTCCCCGTCCTCGGCGTCGACGCCGCCGGACTCGCCGGCACCCTCGACCCCGGCGTCGTCGCGGGCGACCTCGCCGCACTCGGCCGGGCCGGCACGGTCGCGATCGGCTCCACCATGGCCGACTCCCTCGACGCGAAGCCCGGTTCGACGGTCGAGCTGCGCCTCGGCGACGGGACGCCGAAGCGGCTGCGGGTGGTCGCGGTCTACGAACGCTCGCTCGCCCTCGGCGAGTTCCTCCTCCCGAAGTCCGAACTCGCTCCGCACATGGGGGACCCGTACCCCGCGCGCGTACTGGCGTCCAAGGGATCGGCGTCCAAGGGATCGGCGTCCAAGGGATCGGAGTCCACGGGATCGGCGTCCACGGGACCGGCGTCCGCGCACGGCTCCCCGGCACCCGAGCAGGTGACCCTCCCCGGCGCCGAACTGAACGGGATCGTCTCCGCCGCCGTCGTCGGATCCATCGGCGGCCTGACCCTCCTCTCGGTGCTCAGCACCCTCGCCCTGATCGGGGCCGGTCGGCGCGACGAGCTGGGGCTGCTCCGGCAGGTGGGCGCCTCGGCCGGTCAGCTCCGCCGGATGCTCGGCCTGGAGGCCGGCTTCCTCACCGCGACCGGGCTCCTCATCGGGGCGGTGGTGGCCGCCCTGCCGCTCACCGCCTTCGCCTGGGCGCTCACCGGCGGCCTGCCCTACCTGCCGCCCGCCCAGGCCGGGCTGATCGCCGGGACGGTGGTGCTGACGGTGGCGGCGGGCGTGTTCCTGCCGGGGGCGGGGCGCCGGGCGAGGGGCTGACCCCCGCGCCTTCTCAGGCGTCGAGGTACGCGAGCACGGCGAGGACCCGGCGGTGGCCGCCGCCGTCGCTCGGCGGCAGGCCGAGCTTCGCGAAGACATTGCCGATGTGCTTGTGCACGGCCCGCTCGGTGACCACCATCGAGCGGGCGATCGTGCCGTTGTCGTGGCCCTGCGCCATCAGTTCGAGGACCTCGCGCTCGCGGGGCGTGAGGGAGTCGAGCGGGTCGTCGCGCCGGCGGGCCAGCAGCTCGGTGACGACCTCCGGGTCCAGGGCCGTACCGCCGGACGCGACCCGTTCCAGGGCGTCCAGGAACTCGTCGACCCGCCCCACCCGGTCCTTCAGGAGGTAGCCGACGCCCCGCGCGCCGCCGCCGAGGAGCTCCGCCGCGTACGTCTCCTCCACGTACTGCGAAAGGACGAGCACCGGCAGCTCCGGCAGCCGCTCGCGGGCCGCGAGGGCCGCCCGCAGCCCCTCGTCGCGGAAGCCGGGCGGCAGCCGCACGTCGAGGACGGCCACGTCGGGGCGGTGCTCCAGCAGCAGCGGCAGGATCTCGGGCCCGGTGGCCGCGACGCCCGCCACCTCGTGGCCGGAGGACGTCAGCAACAGCACCAGGCCCTCCCTCAGGAGGGCGTTGTCCTCGGCGATCACCACACGCACGGCAGCTCCACTTCGATCACGGTCGGGCCCCCTTCGGGGCTGGTCAGTCGTACGGTGCCGTCCAGCGCGGCGACCCGGCGGTGCATGCCCGTCAGGCCGGACCCGCCGCTCTCCCCGGCCTCCGCCCCGCCCCGCCCCTCGTCCCGCACACGCACGCGTAGCCCGGTCCGCTCACGGGCCAGACTCACCGAGGCCCGCGCCGCCCCGCTGTGCCTGGCGGCGTTCGTCAGCGCCTCGGCCACCACGAAGTAGGCGGCGGCCTCGACGGCGGCGGGGGCACGGGGCTCGTCGGAGCCGCCGGAGCCGCCGGAGCCGCCGGAACCGTCCGAACCATCGGAACCATCGGAACCATCGGAACCGGAAGGGTTGGAGACCTCGACCTCCACCTCCAGGCCGCTGCTCGCGGCGAGGGCGCGGACGGCGCCGGCGAGGCCGCGGTCGGTGAGGATCGGCGGGTGGATGCAGCGCACCACGTGGCGGAGCTCGGCCAGGGCCTCCTCGGCCTGCGTCTGGGCGTCGTCGAGGAGCTTGCGGGCGGTCGCGGGATCGGAGTCGTACGCGCGCCGGGCGAGGCCGATCCGCATGGAGAGCGCGACCAGCCGGGCCTGCGCGCCGTCGTGGAGGTCGCGCTCGATCCGGCGCAGCTCGGCGCCGTGCGCGGCGACCGCGCCCGCCCGGGTGGCCGTCAGCTGCTCGATGCGGGCCGCGAGGGCGGCGTCCCGGGCGGCCGAAGGGGTCGGCGTCAGGAGCGCGCGCGACCAGTCCGCGGCCAGCCCGGCGAGCCGGCCGATCAGCGGCAGCGCCACCGGCCGCCGCCCCGCGAGCCCGGTCCACACCCCGTCGACCAGCAGCGCGGGCCCCCACGCGATGAGCGACAGGTACCAGAGCACGGAGCCGTACAGCAGCTGTGCGGCGGCCCAGACCAGGTCCTGCCGGGTGCCGGGATCGGTCACGGCGGTCCGCACGCGCGCGGGGAGCGGCCCATCGAGCGGAAGGTACGCCTCGGGCACGGGCGTCCCGGTCCACGCGCCCGTGCGCCGCCGCTCCCAGCCCGCGATCCGGCGCAGCAGCAGCACGCTCTCGGGCAGCACACCGGCGCCGATGACCGTGACCGTCAGGAACGCCGTGAACAGGGCCACGCCCACCATCAGGCAGCAGAGCAGGGAGATCGCGGCGCCGACGGTGAGCTGCAGCCACCCCCGTGCCGCCTCTTTGATCGCCTCGCGCATGGGGCAAGGGTAGGCGGCGGCCGCCACGCGGGCGGTGGAGCGGGCTACACCATCGATCCGGGGGCGGGCACCGCTGTGCGCGGGCCACGCGCGCACGAGGATCGAAGAGCCGCCGGAACACGGCCGGCCACCATCCCGCGATCCTCCACGGAGTCCTCTCATGCGCGCCCTTCTCTGGCTGCTGCTCGCCGCGAGCGTCCTGGCCAACGTTTTCGTCACCACCTTCGCCGGGTGGACCGGCGCCCTCCAGATCGCCGGAAGCGTCTGCACCGGCGCGGTCCTGCTCGGCTCGGCGGCCGGCCTGTGGCTGACCCGGCCCCGCGACGAGGCCTGAGACTCCACGCGGTCGCGCCGTCCGGCAGGGGTTGTCAGAGGACTGCCCCACAATGGAGTGCGTACCTGAGGAGGGGCAGACATGGCCGTATGGGACGACTTGGTCGGGCAGGCGCGGGTCGAGGAGCAGCTCGCCGCGGCCGCGCGCGACGCCGACGCGCTCGTGACCGCCCATGCCGCCGGGGAGCCCGCTCCCGAGGCCTCGAAGATGACCCACGCCTGGCTCTTCACCGGTCCGCCCGGGGCGGGCCGGGAGACGGCGGCGCGGGCGTTCGCCGCGGCGCTGCAGTGCGTGAGCCCCGACCGGGCGCTGGGCGGGGCGCCGGGCTGCGGCTTCTGCACCGGCTGCCACACCACCCTGGTCGGCACCCACGCGGACGTGACCACGGTCCAGGCGGTCGGCGCGGTGGTCCGCGCCGAGGACATGCGCGACACCGTGCGGAAGTCGTACACCGCCCCGGCGAACGGCCGCTGGCAGGTCATCCTGGTCGCAGACGCCGAGCGGCTCAACGAGAAGTCGGCCAACGCGGTCCTGAAGGCCGTCGAGGAGCCCGCCCAGCGGACCGTGTGGCTGCTCTGCGCGCCCTCCATCGAGGACGTGCTCCCCACGATCCGCTCCCGCTGCCGCCACCTCAACCTGAGCACCCCGTCCGTGCGGGCCGTCGCCGACGTTCTCGTACGCCGGGACGGCATCGAACCCGAGGCCGCGTACGCGGCGGCGCACGCCACCCAGGGCCACGTCGACCGTGCCCGCCGCCTCGCGACCGACGACCGGGCACGCGCGCGCCGAGCCGCGGTCCTCAAGGTCCCCCTCCGCGTCGCGGACATCGGCGGCTGCCTCAAGGCGGCCCAGGAGCTCTTCGACGTGGCGGAGGAGGACGCCAAGCAGGTCGCGGAGGAGCTCGACACCAAGGAGACCGAGGAGCTGAAGGCGGCCCTCGGCGTGGCCCCGGGCGGCCGGCTCCCGCGAGGCACCGCCGGCGTCATGAAGGACCTGGAGGCCGACCAGAAGCGGCGCAAGACCCGCACCCAGCGCGACAGCCTCGACCTCGCGCTCACCGACCTCACCGGTTTCTACCGGGACGTCCTCACCCTCCAGCTCCGCTCCCGCAGCGCCCTCGCCAACACCGACGTGCGGGACGCCATCGAGCGCGTCGCCCAGGACTCCACCCCCGAGCGCACCCTCCGCCGCATCGAGGCCATCCTCGCCTGCCGCGACGCCCTCGACCGGAACGTGGCCCCGCTCCTCGCCATGGAGGCCATGACGCTGGCCCTGCGCGACTAGCCCGCCGTCCGGCGATGCGGGGGACGCGCGATTGGACACGGTGCGTACTCGTCCGGATACGCTCCGGGAATGGACTCCAGGCGCTTGCTCCGCACGTCCGCCACGGCCCTCGCGGCCGCCGGACTGATCCTCTCCGGCTGTACGGGCGGAAGCGACGCCGCCGCGTCCCGGAGCACCCCGCCGGCCGCCCCCGCCGCCGCGTCGCCCGAGGCCGGGGCGCTGAAGAAGTACTACGGGCAGAAACTGAAGTGGCGCGACTGCGGGGTCACCGGCTTCCAGTGCGCGACGCTGCTCGCCCCCCTCGACTACGCGAAACCCGAGTCCGGGGACGTCAAGCTGGCCGTCTCGCGGGTGAAGGCCACCGGCCCCGGGAAGCGGCTCGGGTCGCTCCTCGTCAACCCGGGCGGGCCCGGCGGCTCCGCCGTCGGCTACCTCCAGGGGTACGCGGGCATCGGCTACCCCGCACCGGTCCGCGCCCGCTACGACATGGTGGCCGTCGACCCGCGCGGAGTCGCCCGCAGCGAGCCGGTCGACTGCCTGACGGGCCCGCAGATGGACGCGTACACCCAGGTCGACCAGACGCCCGACGACACGGCCGAGGTCAACGCGCTCAGTGCCGCCTTCAAGGAGTTCGCGGCCGGCTGCGAGAAGAAGTCCGGCGCGATCCTGCCGCACGTCTCCACCGTCGAGACGGCCCGTGACATGGACGTCCTGCGGGCGGTGCTCGGCGACGAGAAGCTCACGTACGTGGGGGCTTCGTACGGGACCTTCCTGGGGGCCACGTACGCCGAGCTGTTCCCCGCCCGGGTCGGCCGGCTGGTCCTCGACGGGGCGATGGACCCCTCGCTCCCGGCGGTCGACCTCAACCGCGACCAGACCGCGGGCTTCGAGACCGCCTTCCGCGCCTTCGCCGCCGACTGCGTCCGCACCCCGGACTGCCCCCTCGGCACCGAATCCGTCGCGGCGGCCGGCGAGGCCCTGAAGGCCTTCTTCCGCGACGTCGACGCCAAGCCCGTGCCCACCGGCGAGAACCGCGCGCTCGGCGAGTCCCTCGCCACCACCGGCGTCATCGCCGCCATGTACGACGAGGGCGCCTGGCCCCAGCTCCGCGAGGCCCTCACCCGCGCCATCGGCGGCGAGGGCTCGGCCCTCCTCGCCCTCGCCGACAGCTACTACGAACGCGAGGCGGACGGCACCTACGCCAACCTGATGTTCGCCAACGCCGCCGTGAACTGCCTCGACCTCCCCCCGGCCTACGCCGACCCCGCCGCCACCCGCGCGGCCGTCCCCTCCTTCGAGAAGGCCTCCCCGGTCTTCGGCGCCGGCCTCGCCTGGGCCGCCCTCAACTGCACCTACTGGCCCACCCCCGCCACGGGCCGCCCCCACCGCATCACCGCCCAAGGCGCCGCCCCCATCCTCGTCGTCGGCACCACCCGCGACCCCGCCACCCCCTACCAGTGGGCCCGCTCCCTCGCCGACCAGCTCTCCTCCGGCACCCTCCTCACCTACGACGGCGACGGCCACACCGCCTACGGCCGCGGCAGCGACTGCATCGACACCGCCATCAACACCTACCTCCTGGAAGGCACCCCTCCACAACGCGGAACCCGCTGCTCATAGCCCCACCCCCCACCCGAAACGCCCCTGGTCGGACCACCTCCGGAAACTGTGTAGACTTGGCCGCGCTGCTGCACCCAACATGGGTCCACACAGCACGCCGCCTTAGCTCAGTTGGCCAGAGCAACGCACTCGTAATGCGTAGGTCTCGGGTTCGAATCCCGAAGGCGGCTCGGATTAACCCCAGGACTCACTCGCCGTGACCTGGGGTTTTTTCATGCCCGGACCAATCGAGGGCGGAACGCGATGATCTTCGCGCCGTCCTGCGTGCCCATTGCGTGCCCATTCTGCTGAGCAGGAACCGGTGTGACCTCGACCACGGCCTCGACCTCGGCGACGACTGCAACGGGACGTCGGACGGCCCCCCTCGGGACCATGGCGGCCGTAGCCTCGGCGGCGTCGCGCGCAGCCTTGGGCATGACCGACTGATAGATGTCTCGCGTGATCCGGCTGTCACTGTGGCCGAGGGTCTCGGACACGATCTTGACGTCGACGCCGGCCGCGAGCATGAGCGAGGCGGCGACGTGGCGCAGATCGTGCAGGCGGATCGGCGGCAGACCGGACAGCTCGACGAGCCGCTCGAACTGGTCGGTCAGCCACCCGGGGTGAATCCACTCGCCGCTTTCCTGAGTGAACATCCGGCCCGTGTCCTGCCACGCCTCGCCCCATTCGATGCGCTCGGCGCCCTGCTTGGTCCGATGCGCTTCGAGCACCTCGACCGTGTACTCGTCGAGCGAGATGATCCGCTCGCCGCTGTCCGTCTTGGGCGCCGACTCGACGACTTCCCAACCGTCCTGCACGAGCTGCGTTGCGACCGTGAGCTCGCCCGTGCCGGTGTTGTAGTCGGACCACCGGACGCCGCACGCCTCGCCGCGGCGCAGACCTCGGAACGTGATCAGGTGGAACAACGGCAGCAGCCGGTGCCGGAAGTCGGCGAGGAAGTCGAGGAACGCGCCCGCCTGCTCGGGCGTCCACACCATGACCGCGCTCGGCTTCTCGCCGGTCCGCAACCATTCGGCGATGCGCTCGTCGGTCCACACCATCGCTTTCGGACGCTTGGCCGCGACGAGCTCGACGTGCTGCGCAGCGTTGAACGTGATCGAGCCTCGGGCTATCGCCGTGTTCAACGCAGCCCGCAGCGTCGCCCTGATGTGCTGCTGCGTCGAGGGCCCGGTGATCCGCCGAAACGGCGGCATGGCGTCGATGGCTTCGCGCATGGCCTTACGTCGGGCGCGGTTCTCCCCTCCCTTCCAAGGGATCGTCTTGAGCTCGGCGACCGCGGCGCGACGCGTGGTGTTCGCCTCGGTGATCTCGATGTTCGTCTCGGCGATGCCCTCGAACATGGCGTCGAGGTGCGGCACGGTGAGGCGGTCGAGGCGGATGTGCCCGATCCGGGGGCGCAAGTGGCACCGGATGTCGAGCTCGTACCGGTCGTGTCCGCTCTTGCGCAGCGCCTTTTTGCCGGCGAGCCACAGGTCGAGCCACTCGGCGACGGTCATGTGCTGCGTGAGCGACTGGCCGGTGCCGAACTTGCGCTTGGTCTCGTCGTAGTCGGGGATCGCTTCCTTGGTCGCGCCGACGGATTCGAGCAGGTCGCCGATGCGGGCGCGGCCGTCCTTGTCGTCCTTGTCGGCGATGTTCAGCAGGGCGCGAACCTTGTCGAGGTCTGCCTGCGCATCGGTCTGCGTGTCGTATCCGGCGCGGCGGAACAGTCGGCGATCGCCGTCCTTGGTCGGGGGCAGTTCCTGCCGGATCGACCACACGCCGTGGGTGCGCTGCTTGAGCTTTGGGCAGGAACTGCCCAGCGGCTTACCGGCCTTGTCGCGGCAGTAGCAGCGTTTCGTCGTTGTGCCTTTCGCGGTCACTCAGTACCTCTCGGGTCGATCTGGTCGGGATGGTCGAGCAGGCCGAGCCGCTTCAAGTCCTCGCCCAACTCGGTTGGCAGAGCGGGGGCGGTGAGGCTCGCGCGGTGCATGTCGTTGACGATCTGCGCGAGCTCTTCGAGGCGGTCGACGTACTCGGTCTGTGCGGATGGGTCGAGCGCGGCGCGTAGTCGGGCCTTGTGGGCCGTTTCGCGGCGCCGTGCGAGTTCGGGGTACAGCGAGGCCGGATAGGCCGCTGTGGCCCATGCGGCGGCCCACGTCTGGCCGGTGCCGGCGATCTGCCGGGAGTCGGTGACGTACCGCCCGTCGAGGGGGCCGTCGAGCGTCGGCGTCGCCTCGCCGGTCATCCACTGCCACACCGTGTACGGGTCGCGCGGGGCGGCGGCCGGAACGGTGGGCACTGTGGTCTCGCTCCCGAGAGGGAGCATCAGGAGCAGTGGAGGAGTGGCGAGGGCGAGGCCGAGCACGAACAGGTCGTCGACGTCCACCGGACGGCGGCGCTGTTTGCCCTCGCCGCCGGATCGGCCGGTCTCGATGCTGACGATCACGGCGTACGTGATGTCGGGGCGCCCGAGGCGGGCGCACTCGGCGGCGAGCTCGTGCCTGTTCATGCCGAGGCGCTCACGGTGCCGGCGGATCTGCGCGGCGACGACGTCGCCCGCCGTCTGGTGACTGTGCATATTGCAAAGCTAGCTTTGTCAGTTGCAAAGCGCCAGTCTTGATCGTACGTTGCTGATCTAGCACTACTCGGCACCATCGGGCCGACGTGCACACCGATGTCACAGGGGGCAGATGATGAGCAGCACAGAGCAGGGGATGACACACGACGAGCTGATGACGCTTCCCGTCGCCGTCCCCCTGGAGACCGCAAACCGCGCGCTCCACCTCGGCCGAACAACCGGGTACCACCTCGCGCGGACGAACCGGTATCCGGTGCGGGTCCTACGCCATGGGCGCGCGTACAAGGTGTCGCGGTATGACCTGCACCGGCATCTCGGCGTCGCGGAGTCTCCCGAGTCATCCGGTGTTCAAGGAGAGGTGTAACAAGCGAGCAGGCCCCGCCCGAGAGCGATCCGGGCGGGGCCTGCTCGTGTTTCAGAGTCCTTGACGCCTGACGTGTTCGCCCGCGGTCGGTGCGGGCGTGTAGCGAGGGGCGCAGTCGGGGCACGCCGAGACCGTGACGGGCGCGCCGCTTTGGCGCTCGATCGACCTCACCGGGATCGGGGCGGCAGTGTCGCGGTGACAGCCACAGCAGACGGCGGCGATCACAGGGCAGCGCCCGCGGGGATCGGCGCTCCGGGGTAGCTGTACGGGTATTCCTTGCCCGCCGCCGCGAACGCTGCTGCTCGGCATCGCTCGCGTTGCCATTCCTGCTCGGTTCGAGGCGGGGGGAATCCTGCGACGTAGGGGCGGACAACGTCGGGTAGCTCGTCCTCGAACGGTTCGTTTCGCTCGGCGATGTGCGGCGAGGGTGGTGTCGTCCACTGCTTGAGCCAGATCGAGGGAGAGAGCTCGACGGGGGTGGGCTGCGCCGTGAAGTGGGCGGCGGAGTGCCGGCCCGGCTGCCTGGTGCGGAAGACCAGCAGGAGTAAGGGGGCGGCCCACAGCAGCCATAGCAGCGGGTACAGGGGGGCGATAAGGTCGCGCATGTCGTCAGCTCCTCGAAAGCTGGTGATGTTCGGCCCCCGGCGGGCCGGGCCTAATCGGCCTGCCGGGGTTCTTCGTTGGCGACGGTAGCCAACTTGTCTACCTACGTCTACCGACGTACGGCAACGAGTGGCGACGCTCGGCGATGTGGCCAGTTGTCTACCCTCTTGGCATGGCAGTTAGTGAAGGACCCGCCCGAGAGGTCGACCATGGGTCGGCGACCCCGGTTTATGTGCAGATCGCACGATTCGTGATCGAGGACATTGAGAGCGGGAAACTGCCCGTCGGGCGGCGAATCCCGTCCGAGTCGGCGATGAAGGGCGAGTTTGGGGTCGCGCGAGACACCGCTCGCCACGCCGTCGACTACCTGCGCTCCGAGGGGTACGTGCACACCGTGCCGCAGCGCGGGACGTTCGTCCTCGACCGGAGCGCAGCACCCGAGGCCGAGTAACCGTCCGCTCGCCGCCCTCGGGGGATGGGGCGACGAGCGGACGGGCACGGCGGGAGCTGCGGCCCCGTGGGGGAGCACGAGTACGGCCGCGGCGATCCCGGTCGGGGCCGCGGCTCGGTCAGCCGCGGGTCGCGGCGAGCACGCGGCTTCGCAGGGGCTCAGCGGTGAGCGTGTCCGCGAACTGCCATGAGAAGTTCGTGACCTCCTCCTCCTGGAGCTCGACCGCATCCGCGGTGGTGCGGAACAGGAACCGGAAGTCGAAGTGCATGTGCTCGGGTTCACCCTTGGCGTCGTTCGCCGGGATGACGTGGGCGTCGATGTGCAGCGGACCGTCGCCGACGACCTCGACCTGCTCGGCCCTGATGCCGGTTTCCTCGGTCAGCTCGCGCAGCGCGGCGTCGAGCAGCGTGTCGTCGTCCCCCTCGATGTGGCCACCCGGCAAGAGCCACTTCTGTAGGGCGCGGTGTTCGATGGTGAGCACGCGACCGTCGGCGCGGAGCAGGATGGCGCCGGCCGTGGCGTGGCCTCGGAACTCCTTCCGCGATCCGATGGTGTCGCCCGCGACGTCGAGCGTCTCGGAGAGAGGCGCAAGCGGGTCCTTGTCCGCCGGATGCTGGTCGAGATAGGCGTCGAGGGTCTCGCGTACGTGCTGTGCCGTGATCGGCATGGTGCGGTGTCTCCCTACTGGTTGCGGTTGAAGAAGTCGAGCCAAGTAGCGGCGATGGTGGCCCGGTCGTCGGCGCCAACCTCGTGCATACCGTGGCCGAGCTCGCCGTGCGTGAGCTTCTTGATTCCGGCGAGTATTTCGGCCTGAACCAAGAAGATGAACGGCCCTACGCTGGCGCCGTGCAGGAAGTTGACGGCGTTCCCCCCGTTGAGGAGGTAGAAGAAGTGACCAGTGGTCTGGTACTTCGTGACGTGGTCCGCGCTCGGCGTCTGCTGGTAGACATCCGGGAGCGCGGCGAGGTCGAGCTCGTCCTCGCTTGAGGTCACCGTGGCGACGTAGGCCCCGTTCCTGAGCGTCGCGAAGTCCTCCCCGCGTAAGGAGACGCTGCCCGTCGCGCACAGCACGAGCCCGGCGCCGTGCAGGGCTGTGTCGCGGTCCCGGGCGACGCCGAACCCTTGCGAGAGCGCCTGAGTGGTTCGCACGGGGTCGATGTCGTACACCGTGACCCTGATGCCCTTGGCGTGCAGCAGGCGAGCGATGCTCGAACCCAGCTTGCCGAACCCGAGGACCAGGGCGTTCCGGCCGTGCAGGATGTCGCCGCGGCTGCGCATGAGCGCCTCTGTGGAGAACACCACGCTCTGACCAACGAGGTAGTCCTCGGGGTCCTTGAGGGGTGAGCGGGCCACGGACACGACAGGGCACGGCAGCTTGTCCCGCTCGGCGTAGCGACGGTGCCCGTTCTCGGTGTCCTCGACGACGCCGAGGATTCGGCCGGAGAAGCGATCACACAGGGCGTCGAGGGCGGGCGCGAAGTACCCGCCCACGTCGCACAAGACGACGTCCTCGCCGGCGGCTCGGGACTCCAAGTAGTCGACCGCAGTGTCCGGGTCCTCGAACATCTCCCGGGTCAGTGTGTCGCACTGCGTCATCTTCTCGACCGTGCGGCGGGCGGCCGGGTCGATGCTCTTGGGCTTCGGCAGGACGACGCGCAGGTCTGTTGAGGTGCCGATGCCTCGGACGAACGAGGGGCGCTCGGGGAGCAGGTGGGTGATCAGGAAGGACGCGGGGCGCTCGCGAGGTGCAAAAGTGCGCGAGATGCGCGCGAAATACGAGTCGAGGCGGGCACGCTCGAACTGTTCCATGGACTCACTTCCCTTGGGGGACGGTAAGGATCAGGACAGGTGCGGTGGGGGTGGGGAGCGTGGCGGTGGTTAGGCGCGAAACGGCGCTCGGCGATGACGGCCCGAGCCCCCGAGGGTGAAGCGGGAACGCGCTGCGGGCGCCGGTGGGGCGGACGGCCCGCGAGCCGGAACGGGATAGACGTTCAGGCAGTACCGGGCGTCGTAGTCGCTGATGCTGATCAGATAGGCGTCGCCGGCGCTGAGCACACGTATCGCCCGCTCGTACTCGGTTTCGCTGTGGCGCCAAGCGCGTAGAGCATCGTCGGGCCGTGGATAGGACGGATCGACGATCGAGAGCGGGGCGTCCCGCAGAGCCGATGACTGAGGATCGAGAGAGAATCGGCGCGCGAGCCGTTCCGCCTCGACTCGCAGCCATCGGGCGGCGAGGCGCGGTGTACTAGCGCGATAGACAGCGAGCAGTACCTCGCGGGAGCCAGTGAGGTCGGTTGCCGTTGTCTCGCACCGGTACGCGAGGACGGTCTGCGCGAGTGGACGTGCTGACGCCGGCGGGGCGAGCGTCAGCACGCGCGCGCTCACCGCGCGCCCCTCGCCTCTTCGCGGCGCTCGATGAGCTGCCCGAGCTGGATGTAGTACAGCTCGACCTGACTCGGGGTGAGGATGAGTACCGACTCGGCAGAGCCGCCATCCTCGTTGTGAATCAAGACCGGTAGGGCGGCCTGCTCGGCCCTGTGGTCGTAGATCACATCACCGCGCATGGGTGTGATGTGGGTGGGCTTCGCCGGAACGGGGCGCAGCGTCGTACCGTCTGCGCGGGCCGACCACTCGGGGCCACCGCCCGGGGGGCGCAGGTGGTACGACGCTGAGGTGTCGCTCGGCAGAGTGACCACGACACCGATGTTCCCGCCCTTGGCGAGGTCGGCGGCGAGGTCACCCAAGCGTGGTTGGAACGGGTCGCCTGCACGTAACTGGGCGTCCCGCGCAGGGCGTTGCACTGCGGTCTGTTCGGCCATGCCCCGAAGTTAGGGCGCGGGTAGCAGCCCAATATGAACCGGAGGAATACCGCACTCAGCCGTCGAGGTGGAAGCGGTCTGACATGCGGCGCAGCTTCTCGCGAGTGACTGCCCGTTCGGCGTACACGATGCCACGCAGGGTTGACCGGGCGATCGGGTGGTTGCGGATGAGCTGCGGCGCGATCCGCTCGGCCGTCTCAAGCTCGGTCAGCGCCTTGTCGCGGTTGCCGTCCCACAGCCACGCGCGGGCGAGATCCATGTGATGGTGGCCCTGTCGCGAGTTGGGCAGCGCCTCAATCAGCGCCGGATCGGTGCGCCGGCTTATGGCCAGGGCATCCCGCTGCTCGCGCATCTCCAGGGCAACGCTGATCGCATGAATCTGCACGTTCCCCGGAGAGAAGGTTAGAGAGTGACGGTCGTACACCGGCGGGCCGGCGTACTGCCCCAACCGCTTTGCGGCGGTCTTGGCGTGCTTGATTCGGTCCTTGGCCTCAGACTTCCGTCCGCCCCGCGCTGCGGAGACAGCAGCGCGCAGTTGCAGCGATCCCCATGCGCGCAGGGCGAGCGGCTCACCCTGGTCAAAGCCCTGCTGCACGCTCTTGATCGCCTTGTCTGAGAGGGCAATGGCGTCTTCCCAATCGGCAGTTGCCCACATGTCCCAGACTCGCATCCAGTCGGCCACGGCGGGCATGACCGAATCTCCGGACAGCCGAGCCGACCATGCGGCACGCTCGCACGACATGGCGACTAGCTCGGGGTGCCCAAGGGCGTGAGCGGCTGTGTGCGCGAACTTGCAGCACACGGCGTAAACGGCGTACGCCTCTTCCCGCTCGTGGCCGGTGGTCACCTCGGCCAGGGCGCGCGATTCGCGAAAGAGGTCGGGCAGAACCTGGATGATCGCAGTGTTGGCCGCCGCGTCCCGCAGACGGTGCAGGCGGGTCGCCTCCTGCCACAATTCCCGCGCGGGTCGCGGCGTTCCTTCGAACACTGGTGCAAGGTCGTAGCGGCGCAGCTCGCGCAGAATGGACGACGCCGCGACCTGCCACTGATTCTCGGTTGGTGAGCTGCTGTATGGGCGCCCGATGAGGTCGTTGGGGTGCACGTGAAGTTCTGCGGCAACCAGATTGAGCAGGCCGACGCGGTCGAGCTCGATTTGACCGCGCTCGACCTTGGAAACCCAACCCTGCGACTTGCCAACGGCGGTAGCGAGGTCAGCCTGCGGCATCCCCAACCGGAGGCGAGCGCGTCGTACGCGGCGGCCGATCTCTTCGGCTTCTTCCAGCATCAGCGCGCCCCCCTTTCGGGGGCGGGGCGGTGGCGCTCAAGCGATCGGCTACGCATCGGGGCTCCATCCGTTCAGGCTCATACTCCAGACGGTACCCACGGGGTGGGGGGCGTGTGGAGCGCTACCGGCAAGGAATGACCGGCAAGAACGCCAAAACCGCCCCCTGCCCGCCGGATGGCAAGGCAGGGGGCGGGGAATCAGCGGGCCGCGGCCTGCCAAAGCGTGATGGCGAGACCGACTACGGCGACCAAGGCAACGATGCTGGGGACCGGCCATCGGTTCTTTTCGAGGGCGTCGAGCCGTTGCTCATGGTCGGCGAGGCGGGTGTCGAGTTGGTCGGACCGTTGGACGAGTAGGGCGAGCGCTCCGTCGAGGCGGGCGAACCCGGTCTCGACGGTCGCCCGCAGCCTTTCGAGTTCGAGGGCGACGTCGCCCGGGGTCGGATCGGTCACAGCCGACCGTCGGGGCGGCGGTCGAGGGCGAGCAGCTCGGCGTCGCGGTCCGGGCCGGTCCGCAGCCATGCGGGCAGCAGGTTCTCGACGACAGGCAGGGCCATCACGCGGGTAACGCCACCTGCGACGGCGAGGGCGAGGCCGACGCCGGCCGCGGTCTGCGGGATGCCCGAGGCGTCGATGATCAGGGGGAGTCCGGCGGCGAGGGCGAGCACGGTCTGCACCACGGTTCGGACGGTGCGGCGGGTCGCATCGGTCATGGGGTGTACCTCTCTTCTGTCCACAGCTTGGGGAAGGGGCGCCCGCCCGCGGTGAGCGGGCGGGCGCAGGGGGAGTGCTCAGACCCTGGGGACCTTGAGCGCGGCCCACGAGGACGGGCCCGGCCACCCGTCGGCGTCGTCGCCGGAGTAGCCGAGGTGGCGCTGCCACGCGGCGTAGGACTGGCGGTCGGACTCGGTCCACTGCGGGCCCGGTCCCTGCGAGTAGCGGCTGCACCCGACCGCGACGAGGCGGCGCCCCATGGCGGTGATGAGCGGCGAGCGGGGGTTCTGCTTGAACCACGAGACGCCGGGGAACGGCGCGTACTGCGTGGCCGGGGGCTCGGTGGGCTTGGGCTGCTCGGGGGCGCGGCCGAGGCGACGGTCGATCCGCTCGCGCATGTCGTCCATGGACCACCCGCGCGGGTCACTCTTCCAGTCGCTCCACTCCTTGTGGCCGATGACCGATGCGGCCGACCACCCGTACGCTCGGCAGATCGCCGCCGAGGTTCGCTCGATCGCGTCGAGCTGCTCGGCCGGCCACGGGTCGCGGCCGTCGCCGAGGTTGATGCACTCGAACCCGTAGAAGTGGGCGTTCCCGTCGAGGGCGCCGGCCGACCCCTCGTGCTTGTTCGTCGCGGGCAGGGACTGCTCGGCGACGACCGCGGCGAGCACCCGCCCGTCGCCCCCGCCGGCGTGGTTCGCGCGGCCGGCCGAGATCAGGTAGACGGTGCCGTCCTTGGCGATCACGCCGTGACACAGCGGGCCGGGCAGCTCGTCGTATCCGTCGTAGCAGAGCCGCACCGATGAGTCGGTGCCGCTCGAAACGGTGTGGTGGATCATCACGCCGTTGATCGGGCCGAACGGCCCCTTGTGGTTGCGGTTGTGGGTGCGCCACTCGTCGACCTCGACGACGCGCACGCCCTCGGCGCGCAGGATCGACACGAGTCGATCAGGGCTGAAAGGGACTGCCATGGGTGGTGTCTCCAGACATGAAAAAAGCCCCGGCCAGAGCGGCACGGGGCGTACGAGAGAGGGGGTTAGGCGAGGGCGCACCAAAAGCGATTGGCGCCGTTCTCCATCGAGGCGACGTTGATCGTTGCGGGAGCCGTGGCGGCGCCGGCGGTGTAGACGCCGAAGCGGCGCACGGGGGTGTGCCCGAACACGTTGGGCGGGGCGCCCGCGCCGCTCTCGGCGGCGAGGAGCATCGGCCCGTCGCCCGTGGTCGTGTTGTACTGCCAGCGCGAGGCGACGTAGTAGACGCCGGCCGGCGCTGAGTAGGACGCGGTCAGGGGCGAGCTGATCGTCGCGCCGCCGGCCGTGTGGACCTCGGCGGGCTCGTACGTGGCGGTGGACATGTCGCCGGTCTGCGCCACGCGGTTACCGGCCGAGTCGTAGAGCGCGGCCCATGAGCCGGTGGTGAGTCCGCCCGCGTAGCCGGTGGCGAACCACACGATCCGGGTCACGGTGGCGGTGGTGCGCAGGATGACGGCGGTTACCCGTATGGGGCCACTGCCGGGGTAGAGGGCGGTCGACTGGCCGAGCGCGGGGTCGAATGCCCACGTGAGCAGTCCGTGATCGGACGGGAGCCACTCGCCGCCCCCGAGCCCGTCGACGTAGCTCTTGCGGGTGAGGTGGTTCGAGGTGGTCGGCGAGGCCGAGCTGCTCGGCACGCTTGAGAACGTCTTGCTCCCTGCGACGGTCTGCGTCCCGGTCAGCAGTACCGCCGTACCCGCAGCCTCGGCGCCGACGTCGCCGGCGACGAGCGTCACGGCGCCGGTTTTGCCCGCGACGGACTGAACGGGAATCGCTGCGGGCTGGACGTACCTTGCATCGGCCGCGCCCTGGTCGAGCGCGCCGACGTCCGTCGCGGTGAGCACGACGGCGCCGGTCTTGCCATTGACCGAGGCGACCGCGCCGCCGGACGCGGGGAGCTGCGCGGCGGGAACCTTGCCGGTCGCGTCGAGCTGCGCGACGCCGTTCGCGACGCCGGCCGCGGTGGTGGCGAGGGCGCCGACATCGGCCGCGGTGAGGGTGACCGATGCGGCGCTCTTGCCGTTTACGGACTGGACGACGCCGGCCGCGCCGGTGGCGCCGGTGGCGCCGGTTGCTCCGGTGTCTCCCTTCGGTCCCTTCAAGTTGCCGAGGGCGGTCCCCCAACCCGAGGCGGTGCGCTGCCAGAGATCGCCGGTATCGGTGCGCAGCAGCAGGTCGCCCGGTTTGGTGTTCGTGCTCGGGGTGGTCGTGTTGTTCAGGTACCACGCGGCGCCGCGGACATCGCCGCCGATCTGCGTCCACGCTCCGGCAGAGCGCTGCCACGTCGAGACGGTCGTCGAGGTGACGCCGAGGAACGTCGTCGTCTCGTACCGCACGTAGAGGTCGCCGTCGACGCCGAGGGCGGCCCCGGGGGCGGCGGTGCCGCTGTAGATCCGCGATCCGGGCGCCCCGGTCGCGCCGCGGTCGCCCTGCGGTCCGGGTACGCCTACGTAGTTCGGTTTCGAGGGGTCGGTCGGGGCGATGTCGGCGAGGTCGACCTCGGGCTGCGCGCGGGGCAACAGCACGTTGTACGAGCGGCCCACGGGGGTTCCCGAGAGCTGCTCGGTCACGATGTACGCCCACCCGCCGGGGTCCATGTCGGGGGCGTCGGTCGCGGGCAGGGTGACCTCGATACCTCCCTGCGCGTCGAGCTGGACGGTTACCGGGCCGCCGAGGATGACGTCGGCCGCGGGAAACGTGAGCGTTGCCGGTGCGCGGAAGACGAGCGCCCCCGACAGCGGCGTGCCGTCGGGGGCGAGGAAGCGACCGCGCACGGTCACGGTGGGGATGGACGGGGGCAGCAGGGCAGGACCCTCCTTAGTCGTCGATCGTGCGCAGCCCCGACGGGGCGCGCGTCGGGTCGGGCCGCCGCTTGACCTCGGCCGGCGGCGTCTCGGTCGCCGCGGGGCCGGTGCCCTGCTGCGCGGTGGTCGTGGCCGTCGGGGGGCGGGTCGGCACGCGGGGGGCCTCGTCGGGCGTGTAGGTGTGGCGGTAGAGGGCCGAATAGAGCCGCGTCTCGACGTCGCGGTTCGGTTCCTTGTTGCGGTGTTCGACCGTCCACGTGACCCACTGCATGAACTCCACGTCATGCATGGGCTGCGTAATGAACCGGTTGGTCCACTGGCCGGGGGCACAGTCGTACTCGGCGACCGTGACGGCGGTTCCTCCCTCGGGCGCCATGGTGACCTTGACCTGTCCGCCGCCGGTGTTGGCGTAGGTGAAGAGCTCGAGTTCGGCGACCGCGTGCGTTGCCGGCCCCGAACCCCACCACGCCGGTTGATAGGTGGTGAGCGCCGTGTTCTGTCGCTCGGTGGGGTGGAGCTGTATCGGCAGCATGGGGCGGCCGAGGAACCGGTCGCTAAACGCGTCGTCCATGAGGATGGGCGTCGGACGTTCCTTGTCGCGGCTCCAGATGCGGATCATCTGATCCTCTTCGAGGATGTCGTCGCCGACCGTGAGCGCCCGCGTTCCGGTGGCGCGGCGGATGAACACGCCCCAGTCACCTTGGGGGGTCTGGCCGACCTTGAACGTCGCGGTTCCCTCGGGCGTCTGGGCGATGAGCTGTCCGCCCTCGCCGATGGTGATGTCGCCGTGCAGGATCTGATCGAGGGCGGGGCGGATGTTCGCGCGGCCGGCGAGGGTGCGCACCTCACGTTCGAGAGCGCGGATGCGGTCGAGCAGGTCGAGGGGGATTGCTGCCACTAGGCGGCCTCCAGGAACAGGCGGGCGGTTTCGGGCCGCCCGCGGAGTGCGGGTGAGATCGCGAGGCCGACGACGCGGTACCTGCGGTCGAGCCCCTCGGCCCACCACAGGTCACGGATGCGCACGCGGATGGTGGCCCCGAGCAGGGCCGGCGAGAGCGGCGTGCGGTCGAGCGCGACCGTCACCTCGGGGATCGTCTGCGGGTGCAGTGCGGCGGCGAGGTCGGCGCGGGCGTGGGCGTCGAGGGTCTGCTGCTCGGTGATCGTCGAGTAGTCCGAGGTCCCGTCCAGCCGCGGCCATCCGGCCTTGAGCATGTCGTCGTCGACGAGTGGCTCGCTCATCAGCGGCAGTGACTCTTTGGTCTGGTTGCGGTTGTCGGATGCGCCGCGGGACTGCCACGTATTCGCCTGCACGGTGGCGTCGACGGGCCAGCCGTAGGACGTGATCGGGCCCGGGTGGTCGAGGATGATGTCGCTCGCCCCGGTGCGGATCACGGGGGAGCCGAGATGCAGCTCTTTGATCCGCCGGCCGGTGTTCGGATCGCGGTAGCTCGCGATCCTCCACTCGAATCCGCCCTCGACGGCGGCGAGTTGGTCGATCAATTCGCGGATGCGCGGGACGTCGTAGCGGCGAAACACCCGGTCACGCTTGACGCCCGAGAGATGCTCGCGGTCCGCCTCGATGCCGATATCGCCACCGGGCAGACTGGCCGAGTAGTCGATCAGTCCGCGCACGATGTCGAACTGGTCGACCTGCTCGGCGAGTTGGGTGTCGAGTACGGCTCGGTGGTCGAGGTAGGACGCCCACCCGCCGGCCTGCACCTGTAGGGCGAGAAACCCCCGGTTGTTGCTGGTGAGGTTCGCGGTCCACAGGATGCCGCCCCACCAGATTTCCCGCCCGCGTTCGATCCACAGGGCCGTACGGCCCGGTTCGACGGCGGCGCGGGCGCGAGCGGCGATGGCACGGTTTGGCAGTGGGATCGTGGCCGAGGCCGAGCCGATCTTGCCTATGTAGTCGTCGAACGACACGTCGGTGACGGGCAGGACGTCGAGCACCTGGTCGGTGCGGACGTCGCACAGTACGGCCCGGTAGGTGGGGGCGATCAAGGATCACCCCCTACGCGTCGAGCGGGTACTGCACTCCGCCGAGCGCGGCCCACGTCGTCAGTCCCGTGGTGGAGATCAGGCGGAGTTGCCCGTTCGTCTGAGCATCGAGCTTGATCGCTGCGCCGCCGCCGGCGATCGCCACGGAGGTGAGGGCCGCCGGCCGGCAGTTCGTCGGCAGCATCGAGGCGAGCAGGTTCCCCGTGTTGGGCGGGTTGCCTGACGCAGTCCAGGAGACGCCGCCGCGCAGTTGCAGGTGCGGTACGCCGCCGAGCATGATCCGCCGGTACCTGACGTTCCCCTGCGAGTTGCCGTTGTTGCTGTAGCCCGCGGCCAGGGTGAGGGCCGTCCAGCCGATCACGGGGTCGAGGGTCTGCCACGCCGCGCCGTCCCACCGATCGAGCCCGAGCCCGTTGTCGCGGTACTGGCCCGGGTAGGACCCCGAGAAAGAGAGCCCGTACCCGCGCGGGATGATCCCGCCGTACGCCGAGGTGTACCGGCGCCGATCATTCAGCGCCGACGCCCACGTGATCCCCCCGGTGCCCGCGGACACCCCGGCGGGCACGGTGACTTCCCACAGCCGCAGTGCGGCCGAGGGGAGCGACGGCGCGCTCGGGTTGGCGTTGGGCTGGCCTTGCAGGATTTCGAGGCGGGCGAGGGTCTGGTCGCCGAGGTCGTACAGCGAGTCGTACACGCGCAGCACCACGGCGTCGATCCGCGGATTCTGCGCGTTGCCGTCGGCGATGGTGAGGGTCTCGGGGGCGGTGATCGCCACGGGGTAGGCGCCTTGTGTGTCGGTGCCCTGTACGAGGGCGCGGCCGACGCCGATCTGCACCTGCATGGCGCCGGCCCCGGTTGCGTTCAGCGCCGTACCGCCGGCGATCACGCCGTCGCGGCTAGCCATCGCGGACTCGGGCGCCATGGCGCCGAGCGGTACGAGGCGGGTGTCTTCACGGGTCTGCCCGGTGGGGAGCAGCCATCCGGCGCGCACGGTCACGTCGTGTCCTCCTTTACCAGTAGGCGGAACGCCACCGGATCTCGGCCGAGGCGCGGGGGTCGGTCGAGCCGGGGGCAGCGCGAAAGAGCAGCGAGACCGACCCCGGGGGCAGGGTGAACACGTTCTCGGGGCTGCTGCGCGCGGTCGCGGTGTAGAGGCGGCTCGCGGTGCCGTTCAGCGTCACCGTGCCGTCGCGGGTATCGACGAGCAGCTCGTCGTCGGCGGCGAGGTCGAGGTCGTACTCGACGAGCTCGCCCGTGTTGATGTTGGTAATCGAGGGACGCGAGACCGGGCCGCGGATCAACAGGGTGGGGTGCGCCGGCGCGTCGCCGTCGTTGACGGCGCGCAGTGACCCCGTGCTGCCCGGGGCGCCAAAGTCGAGCGGGTACGTCACCCCCTCGGGCCCGGGGGCGAGGTGCCAGTCGAGACCGGGCTCGGCCCGTGGAAGGTTCGCGGTCGCCTGCTGCTCGGCCACGCTGTACCGGCGGGGGTCGGTCGCCTCGAACTGCGCCGCGGCCCCCGTCACGACGCCGATCGCGTACCCGCCCGTTCCCACTGGCACTACCCGTCGGATGCACCGCACCCACGACAGCAGCGGCGGGGAGTCGTCGAGGCGGATCACGAGCGGCTGCTCGTCGTCCCGCAGCGCGGTCGCCGCGGACAGAGCGCGGACCGCGGCGCCCATGCGTCCGGGGTCCGTACGGATCACTACACCATCGAGGGTGATCGTCCGCGGCTGAGCGAGCAGCCGGCCCGGGTAAGCGCCGTGGGCATCGGACCGGTTGACAGTGCCCGAGTCGTACGCGGGTGTCTCCTCCCACCCGGTCAAGGTCTGCCACCCGTAGCCGGTGCGGGGGCCGAGCAGCAGGTCGCCAATCTGCACGTGTCCGGGGAGGGTGACGAGATCACCAGGGGCCAATTCGTCACCCCCTTGCCTTGGCGTGCCACGCGAGCGCGACCGCGGTCTGATCGGCGGTGGCCTCGCCCGCGTGCCAGTTCTCGATGTGGACTGCCGGACCGCCCCAACCCCCGCCCGCGGCAACGCCGTTGGCGGGCGCGCCCGCGGTGGCGAATTGCGGGCCGGCGGGAACCGAGACGAGATTGCGCATGGTGCGGTCGATCGCGGGGGCACCGGCCTTGATGCCCTCGACGATTCCCGCCGGAATGAACTTGCCGATCTTGTCTCGCATGAGACGCGACGGAGAGTGAATCCCGAGTGCCTTTGCGATCGGCCCCGGAATCAAGTTCTTGGCCCAAGACATGAGCGTTGATCGCAGCCAACTGCCCATGCCCTTAATGCCGTTCCACAGGCCCATGATCAGATCACGGCCCTTGTCGTACAGCATCGAGCCGAAATCGCCGAAGTAGCCCGCGATCATTCCGGGCAAGCCTCGGACCCAATCGAGCATTTCGCCGGCCTTGCGAACGGTGCCCGACTTTATGGAATCCCAATGCTTGATGATCAGCCCGACGAGCGTCCAGTTAAGGAAGAAGTCGACGATCCGGCCGGGGATGCCGCGAACCCAATCCACGGTTGCATTCCACGCGGATACGGTTCCGCTCTTAATGGAATCCCAGTGCTTGATTATCAGCCCGACGAGTGTCCAGTTAAGGAAAAAATTGAGGATCGCCTGCCCGACCCACTGGAGTTTCCCCCACACCCAATCCCAGGCGGCCGACGTCGCCGAGACGATCGTGTCCCAGTTGGCGACCACAAGCGCGACGATGCCGACAACCGCGGCGATGATCAGCCCGACGGGGCCCATCGCCAGCAGCCACGCAGCAGCCATGCGCGCGCCCTGAATCATGGACTGTGTACCCATGAGGACCCACGCCCCGACCACCCGCAGCGCGGCGGCGCCGGCGCTTGCTCCCTGCGCCACCCAACCCGCCAACATCAGGGCGTTGACCAGCACAAACCGGGCTGCAGCGGCTACGCCGGCCGCGGTCTGAGTGGCCCATCCGGTGACGACTGCTGTCGTCGTCGTCCACGCGGTGACGCCGAGCGCGACGAGCGTCGGGAGCATCAGGAGCGTGATCACGCCGGCGGCGATCGAGAGCGCCGTCGAGTGCTCGGATATCCACCCCACTGACGCGCGCAGCGCGCCGCCGAGGCCACCCTCGCCGATGAAGTCAGCGGCTTTTTCAAGGGCGGGTACAACGTTGTTTCCGAGGACGGTTACGACTTTGTCAATCGCCGCCCGCTTGAATGCCTCGAACTTGGTCGCAGCGTTGTCGCGCATCGCGTCGCCCGCCGCATCCGTCGCGCCCTTGACGTTACCGAGAGCGGCGACGGCAGTTTTTGGGTCGAGCTTGAAAAGGGCTTGCTGTAGATCCTCGGCCTTGGTTCCGAAAAGGGCGACCGCGGTCGCATTCCGTTCCGCGGGGTCCTTAATCGCCTTGATGCGGGTAAGGACTTCCCCGAGGGCTTTCGAGGCTTCCGGTCCACCCTTGGTGAACGTGGACGCCATCTTGTCCGCGTTGAGTCCGATCGACGTGAAAGCGTCGACGGACGTCTTGCTCATGTCCTTTGAGCGGATCGCGAACTCTTTAAGGGCGTCCGCGACGGTGTCGGCGTCGCGTGCACCCCCTTGCAGCCCCTGCTGCATGAGGCCCATTGCGGTCTGCGCATCGAGCCCCAAGTCGCGGAACTGCGTCGGGTATTCGCTGAACGTGTCGAGGAGATCCTCGGCCGAATTGACGCCGTTCTGACTGCCCTTTACAAGGACGTCCATCGCCTCTTCGGCGTTCTTCGCGATGCCCGATTTCAGCATCACGCCGACCGCACGCGAGACCTTCCCGACGTCCTCGCCCAGGACCGAGGCGGTATCGGCGACCTGCGTCGCCATGGTCTTGATCTGGCCCTGCGTGGCCTCGGGCGGCAGCAGACCCTGCTGCGCGATCCCCTTCAAGATGTCGGCGCCGTCGGCGACCGACTCGACGATCGCGCCCGAGTAGAGCTGTCCGGCAACCGCGCCGTACTCCTTGGCCACCGGGCCCGACGTGCCGAGCTGCGCCTGCAACTTGCCGGCGACCTTGCCGCGGTCCATCGCTTCGGCGATGCCGCCCATGAGCGCCGTACCGATCGCCCCGCCCACCGCGGCGGCGGCGAAACCTTTCAGCGCGGTACCGATACCGCCGGCCGCCCGGTCGCCGCCGTCGGCCGCTCCCTCGGCGAGACCGTCGCCGAGGCGGTCGCCCGCTTCCTGCCCGGCCTGATCGGCCGCGGCGGCGATCTGGTCGCCGCCCGCCTGCACCGCAGCGCGGGCGCGCGCCATTCCGGCATCTGCGCCCGAGTCGTCGATCGTGATTGTGGCGGCGAGCTCGCCCACCATGAGGGCCACGGGGACTCACCTCCTGGCGGGTGCACCTCCCGTCGGGGAGGCATCGGGGGGAGGGGTGAGCACCCGGGCGAGGCGAGACTCGGCCGAGAGAAGCGCGAGGATGCGTGTCCGCAGCCATCGCCAAGACCGGGCTTGCAGCAGCCCGGGGGCGCCTACGTCGATGCCGTAGACCTCGTGCAGATCAGCCTCGACGAGCGGCCACTCGCCGAGGATCGCCGCCCACGTCAGCGACGCTTGCGGCCCTTCTTGCCCGCGCCGCGGGCGGGTGCCGGGTGGGTACTCGTACCACTCGTAGAGCCCCGAGACGGGGTCGAGCTCGCCGCACCCGACTGGCTGCGGCGGGCCGCCCGGTTCGGGGCCAGACGAGAAGGGTCGCCGGCCGCGCCCCAGTAGCGTTCGGCCGCGGCCTTGTCCTGCGCGATCCACACCATGGCGGTGATCGCCGCGTGCTTGAGGGTCGGCCACTTCACGCCGTCGGCGATCATCTCGTCGTGCGCGGGCCCGAGTACATCTCGGTACAGGTCGCGCTCGGCGGCGTCGCCGAGCACCTGCTCGTCGGCGCGTCCCCCGTCGGCGGCGACCGCGGCGGCATGGATGAGCGCTTGCGTCCGCAGGCCGATCTCGGCCGACGGCGCGGGCACCTTGTAGAGGCGGCCGGCGACGGGCAGCTCGATCGACTCGTCGAGCAGTTCGCCGAGTTCCTCGAACGCCACTACGCGTCACCCCCCGTCTTGGCCGCGAACGTTCCCCCGCCGGCCGCGGGGTTGGTGATCTCGGCGAGCGGGCCGGACCCGGTAAGCGTGACCTTGATCGTGTCGACCTCATCCGGGCCGCCCCCGTCCGGCTCCCACGTCACCAGGGCGAGACCCTGCTGCGCGTCGTCGGCGCCGTTGCGGTCGTAGTAGCGGATGCTCACGTACGACTTTGCGCCGAAGCTACGGGATGCCTTACGCAGGGCCTCTTGGGCGGCGTTGAACTTGCCGGTCACCGGGTGGGCGCGGTGGGCGATCGTGGTCTCGATGCTCCACGCGAGCATGGTTACGGCCTGCTCGCTCCAGCCCTCGGCGTCGTAGGTGGTCACCTCCTGCTGAGTGGGTTCGATCTTCGGCGTGAACTCGGTGACCCCCGGAACGAGGGTCCATAGCGGCGTACCGGGCGTCGTGCCCATGTCCAGCTCAAGGCGGTACCGGCGGGCGAGTGCGGTTACGGTCTCGGCCGGGGGCGTCGGGGTGCTCAAGTGGGCGCCTCCTATTCGAGGTGGGGGTGCGCGCGGTGGGCGCGGGCGTAGTAGTTGGCGGATCGCTCCCAGCGGCCGGCCGAGTCGGCGCCGATCGGGGTGGCCGAGACGCGATAGACGAGCTGCACGGGCACGGCGCCGAACCGGTGCGGTCCGGACGCGTGCAGCAGCTCGTGCACCTGGTCGTCGAGGGCGTCGACCTCGCGCGGGTCGGCGCCGGCGCGGGTGCGGACCTGAATCCCGGTGGTCGTGTCGGTGAGCACCGACGAGTCGGTGACCGGGTAGGCAGACAGGCAGATGACGCGGTCGGGCGCGGGAGGAAGGGCAGCGACGGTGATCGCGGTCTCGCCGGCGGCGTACGGGCCGTCGGTGCGGTAGGTGCCGACGCCGGCGGCGTGCAGCAGGCGGGCGAGACCGTCGAGCAGGTCGACGGTGTAGGTCATCGCAGCGCGCGCCGGATCTGCGCGGCGATCAGCGCCTGTACCTCGCCGGCGGTTTCTGGCAGCACGCTTTCGAGGTACTTCGCGCTGCGCCCGGGGGAGTGCCGGGCGGTCATGTCCTCATGGACGCGGGCGGCGTACGGGGTGTCGTAGGACACCGCGGCGACGAGCTGCTGCTCGTCGACCGAGGTCGCGCCCGAGCGTTCGAGGGTGCCCTCGTTGATCGGCACGCGCTGCCTGCTCGCGGCGAGGACGTGCTCGGCGCCGAGCAGCACCCCGCGGGCCGCGGCGTCGCGGAGCGCGCCGGTTACGGCGTCGCCGTTCCAACGGAGTCGGGCGCGCTGCGGGCTCATTCGCACATCACCTCCGTGGACGCGGGGACCGGTAGGCCCGGGGCGGTGTGCGAGGCGGTCGTGATCGCCGTGGTGATCCGTCCGCCGGGCAGGGTGACGCGCGATCCGGGCGGACAGTCGAGGCCCGGGGCGGCGATGATCTGCGCGCTGCTGGTGACCTCGCGGCCGTCGGGAGCACGCACCATGCGCACGGCCTCGCCGACGAGCGCGGGGTGCCCGACGAGCGGCCCGTACGTCGGGCCGTACGCGCCGTCGCCGAGGTAGGGCTCGACGCCGATTCGGTGGCGGAGCAGGGACGGGGGGACGCGGGTCACCACGGGATCACCCGCCCCGGTTCGAGGCCGGCGCGGCGCAGCGCGCGGGCGGCGCGCGGGGCGAGCTCGACGCCGGACGCGCCGGCGGTCGAGGCGGCGCGGCCGGAGAGGGATACGGGGCCGATCGAGACCGAGTCCCACTTGCCCGCGGCCCCGGTGCCGTCGTCGCCGGCGGCGAGCCAGTATTCGACCTGCGCGCACGTCGCCGAGCTGAGCGCGGCGGCGATCGTCTGGTCGAGCGGGTCGCCGTCGTCGTCGACGGGGTAGATCGCGGTCAGCAGCGCCGAGTCGATGTCCTCGCCGGCCCGCGCGATCAGCCGCTCGGCGTCCGGCGGGGCCGGCGTGCCGAGCCATGCGGCGAGGGCCTCGGGGGTGGCGTAGGGCAGTCGCGCCACCCGGTCACCCCCTCGGCTTGCCGCGGCCAGCAGAACGGCCCGCCGACTTGTCGTCTGGCGGGCCGTCCGGTTCGGTGCTGAGCTCGTCGCCCGGGGGGTCATGGTCGAGGGGCTCGACGGAGTAGCCGGCCCCCTGGCAGTAGCCGATCACGGCCCGGTCGCTGGTGGTGGCGATGCCGTTCACGAACGGGACGCCGCCGGGCCCCTCCCCGGTGAAGTCGGCGACTGGGGCAGTAATGCGCACGGTGATCATGTGGTGCCCCCTCACGCGCTCTTGATGTTGCGGAACACGGCGGCGGCGCGGGTGGCCTTGAGTACCGGAGCCACCGGCCCCATCTCGACCTCACCGACCTTGACGGCGCCGGCCCGGTCGAACTCGGGGAGCCACGTGTTCACGAGCGGCGAGCCGCCCCCGACCGAGGCACCGTGGAAAGCGTCGAGCCCGTACCGGACGGCGTAGAGATCGCCGAGGCCGGTCACGTTCCCGCCGGCGCCGGCGCCGTCCGGGTCACGGGTGACGAGCGAGATCACGTCCGTGTTCGAGCCGGCCTTGCTCTTGAGGTCGACGAGCGGGATTCCGTTGTACGCGGTGACTGGGCGGCCGAAAGCATCGGTGCTCTTGTCGAGCTGGTCGGTCCACGCCGCGATGGTCTTGAACAGAGACAGGGTCTTGCGGTTGCCGTAGATCACATCCGGCGCGTCATCCATGGTGGCGAGCCAGTCGTCGACGTGACGCTGCGCGGCGAGCGCGGCGCCCTTGTCGGTGATCCCGGTCCAGTCGACGAACCCGGTCGCGACGCCGTTGTTCAGCGGCAGGTACTCGGTGCTCGACCCGGTGAGGATCTTCGACAGACCGTCGAACCCCTTCGCGTCGGTGGCCTTGTCGCCGTTGATCACGGCGTCGGCGAACCGCGCCCGCGATGCCTTGATGAGCTGCTGCATGTTCAGCGTGACGGCGCCCGATGCGGCCGGCCCGATACGGGCGATCACGCGGTCGATCTGGAAGGACCCGCCGAGCGGTACGAGATCGACGGTGTAGCGCTGCGTCGAGACCTCGGCGGGGGTGTACTCGGTGTTCAGCGCGCGGAAGTCTGCGGCGCGCTGCGTGATCAGCCGGCGGTACCCGTACGTGAGGGTGTCGCCGCCGGTCGGGGAAACGACGTTGTCGAACGTCATCCGGTCGAGGATGTCTGAGCTCTTACGGAACTCGTCAATCACGTTCACGTCGAGGTCATCGGCCGCGTTGTTCCGGGCCTCGGCAAGGGAGGTGGGCAAAGGTATCTCCTAGGTGATTCAGCCGCCGAGGCGGGCGGCGACGGCGTCGTGCAGGGAGGTCGCGCGCCGGTCGCCGGCCGGCGGGCCGTTGAACTCGCCGCCCCCGCGCGGGGGCCCGGTCGGGGTGGCGCGGTAGAGGTCGGGGTCGGCGTCGACCGCGGCTTTGATTGCGGTCGTGAGCGCGGCGTCGAAACCGGCGTCGATGGGGTCGAGCTCGGCGACCGAGGCGAGGAAGGCACGGGAGTTGAGCAGGCGGTCGCCGCGGGCGCCCTGATCGGCGGCGACGCGGGCGACGGCGAGCTCGACGCGCGCGGAGCGCAGCGCGGTCGCGTTCTCGGCGAGCAGCCGGTCGCGTTCGGCGACGGCGGCGGCGAGCGCGGCGGGGTCCTTCTCTGACTCCGGATCGTTGGGATTGAGCGCGCGCGTCACGGCGTCCAGCGCGGCGCGCAGCTCGTCGCGTTCGGCCGCGGCCTGCTCGGCTCGGGTCGTGGCCGCGGCGAGCTGCTGCTCGGCGGCGGGGTCACCCGTTGGCGGAGCGCTCGGGGCCGGTGCTGGGTTGGGGTCACCGGTCGGGGCGGACGGAGTGGCGGGGTCGCCGCCCTCGCCCGAGCCGCCCTTGATCGGCCAGATAGCGCGGCCGTCGCGGCGGCGGCCGAGGGCGCGCTCGCCGGTGCGTGGGTGGACAGGAAGGCCAGTATGTTCGGTGATGGTGAACTCCAAATCAGTGTGGCTGGAGGCCGCTAGAGTCGCGAGATGACGACTGCTGCGAATGGCCAGCCCAAGAAGAAGAAGCCGGAGGACGCCGCCTTCTGGCTCGCGTACGAGAAACGGGTAGCCGCTCTCGTCAAGGCTCTGGATGAGAATGCGACGATCACGCACAACGAGAGCCGACTCGGCGAACTCAGCGGAGTTGCACGCCAGATCGACGCCCTTGCCGAGGGCTTGGTGGCCGGGCAACAGCTGAGGGTTGTCATTGAGGCCAAGTGCTACGGCCGACGGGTGTCAATCGGCACCGTCGACGAGTTCATTGGCAAGCTCCTCGACCTTGGTGCAGAACGGGGCATTCTCTACGCAGCGGGCGGGTTCACGAGCGGCGCGGTAGCGCGTGCCGAACGTGCGTTGAATCCCCGTGTGGGCCTTGAGCACGTAGTGCACGCTTCCCGGTGGCCTGCTGGCGCGACACGGCCGAAGGTGCGGCGAGGGGCGGCGAAGCGAGCGGATCGTCGCCCCCCACTGATTGACGAGCATGGGGCACTTCAGCGGGAGGTACCGATCGCGCAGTACCTGCGGCAAATCCCAGACGCCGGCCTGAGCCTGGAACGACGATATGAACCGTCGGTAACGACCACAACGAGCTACCGGCAGTTCTTGCGCGGGGAAGCCTTCTTCTACAAGACGTCGTGAGGGGGTGGGTGGGTACGTTCGCAGTCCGTCCTACCTTCCCGCAGCCACGTAGCCGCGCATCCATGCGGCAGTCAGCCGTGGGTCGGTGTAGCGGGGGGCGTCGGTCGGCGGCCGGCCGGCGCGCGCGGCGGCGAGCCCCTCGCGGCGGGCACGCAGCGCCTGCTCGCGGAACCCCAACAGATCACCCCCTACTGCTTGAGCCACTGGGCGTGTGCGGAGTGGCGGGCGGTCTCGCCGGCGCCGGTGCGGACGCCGGTCACCTGCTCGGTGAACTCGGCGAGGGTGATCCGGGGCGAGACGTCTTCCCAAAACCTGATCAGGTCCTCGCTCGCGCGGGCGTACGCGACGTGGGCCGGCCCTGAGAACAAGAGGTTCGGGTTATGCCCCGCGGCCCGGGCCTGGCGGTTGAGCAGGTTCCCGCGGGTGTAGTCCTCGGCGGCGAGCAACTGCACATAGATGTGCTCGTCGTACATCTCGCGTATCTCGGCGCGGCTGTACGCCCCGCGCGCCGAGCGGGCTTCGAGCTCGCGCTCGTACACCCATCGCTCGGTTGAGGACATGTGCTCGGTGCCGTCCGGGCCGCGCTCGACGTCGGCGCCATACGGCCCCCACTCGTCGGGGTCCGCGGGCGACGGATCGTCGAGGCGAATCGGGTGCATCGCGTCCTCGAGGGCGTCGCGGGCGGCGAGGGTATCGGCGACCGTCGCGCCGGCCGCGGGCGGCGGCGGGGCGGGTGGGTGCCGGCGGTCGATCTCGCCGGCGATCCGCTCGGCGTCCGCCGGCGAGGCGTAGCGGATGCCCCACACGAGCAGCTCGTCGCCGAGCTCGGAGAGATCGCCGGCGAGGCGCCCGCCCGGAAACAGGGAGTCGAGCAGGCGGCGCCGGTGGATCTCGGCGCCGATCGCCGGCCGGTCCTCGGGCACGTGCCGCGCCCGGTTGGCGAGCGCCTGCTCGGACATGCCGAGCAGGTCGGCCCGCACTCCTGGCATGGCGGCGTCGACGTCGCGGCGGTCGGCCTCGGCCATGACGCGCAGCAGACCGTCGTCGTCGAGGTGCAGCGCGACGCGGGCGAGCTCGTCGTCGCTGAACTCGGCGAGGCTGTCGACCATGCGCCCGCCGGGGCGGATGCGGTCGAGCAGCGCCCGCTCGTCGCGGCGGTCTGCCTCGGCGGTGATCCGGTCGCGGTCGCGCTCGTCGAGCACCCCCGGCCGCAGCGCGGCGCCGAGCTGCTCGTCGGTCATCTCGGGCAGGGTGCGCTCGTCGCCGGCGCGAACCCGCGCAGACTCGAACGGGTCCGACCCCGGGCCGCTCGGCGTACCGGGGCGGCCGGCGGTGCCGCCCGCCGGCGGGAGGTTGCTCGCGCCGGGCTGCTCGCGTTCGCGGCGGCGGATGAGCTCGGGGTGCTGCGCGAGGTGATCGCGCATCCGGCCCTGCCACTGCCGTACCCGCGCCTCGGCCGCTTGCTTGGCCTCGGGCGTCGTGGCGGTGGCGCTGCGGTTCTTCCACTTCCTGATAGCGCGCTCGATCGCCCTCTGCCTCTGTGTTGCTTCGTAGCCGACGGGGTCCTCGGAGTGCTCGACTGGGGCCCGGGTGACCCCGGGGAGATAGGCGCTCGTGCTGTGCCGGCAGTTGGGGTGTTGCAGCCCGTGCCGGCGTGCGTCGTCGAGCGATCCGGCGACGTGCACCTGCACGGTGCGGTCGTCCTCGGTGGCGTGCTCGACCTCGATCGTCCGGGCGCCGCCCGGTCCGTCGAGCGCAAGCACCTTGCCCTCGAACGGGTCGCAAAGATCGCAGTTGTGGGGGGCGTTGGAGACGATCACGAGGGAAACGCCGGCGGCGCGCAGCTTGTCGCCGTGCGCCTCGACCGCGGCCCGGCCGACGGCGGTCCGTACCGCCATCTCGGCGTAGCTCGTCATCTGCCACGCGCGCCCGCTCTTGTCGACGAACGTCCGCAACCCCCGGTCGGCGAACCGTTCGAGGGCGCGCTGCGTAGCCTTTCGACGGGTGTCGATGCCGAGGAGCGGCGTCGCCGATACCTCGCTGATCACCTGCCGGTATCCGTCCTCGACGCCGCGCAGAATCCCGCGATGCGTCTCGGTGACGAGCTCGATCGTCTCGGCGGCGAGGCGGTCAACGGCCCGGGTGCTCGGGGTGCTGTCGGCGATCCGTCGGGCGTCGGCATCTGTGAGCGCGCCGAGCTCGGCGAGACCGGCGCGCGCCCCGACGTCGTATGCCTCGGTCACGGCCGAGAACACTTCAAGGTCGGTGGCGGTCGCGAGTGCGTCGACGACGCTCTGCGCTGCTCGCCGCAGGGGCTGAATCGCGGCGAGTTTGGCGACCGCCCATCCGGGGGCGTCGAAACCCTCGGCGAGCTGTCGCGCGACGATGCCGAGCAGGCGCTGCTCGGCGTCCGCGTACAGGTCGCGGACGCCGGCCGAGAGATCCTCGGCCATGGCGGGGTGAATCGGCATGACACCCCCCGCCATGAGTCACAGCAGTGCGCCGGCCTGCATCGGGTCGGGGACGGCGGCGCCGGTCTCGGTGAGGATGCGGGCGACCTCGGCCTGCACGGCGGTCGCGTCCCACTCGGGGTGAAGCATCCGCACCCGGGTCTCGGCCGAGACCGCTTGCGCCTGCTGGAGCAACGACAGGGTTTGAGCGAGCGAGGACGTGTCCTCGGTGATCGAGTCGCCGAACTTCACACGGGGTCGCTCGGGAACGATCCGCGGGGTGAAGAACTGCCGGTCGAGCAGCAGCAGCACGAGCAGCATGTCGGCGACGGGCGGCGTCCAGTACCTCACTTTCTTCCCCCGAGTGATCAGGCTCTTTCGCTCGCGCGCCTTGACCTCGGTCGCGGTAACGGCGGCGCCCTGGTCGCCGAGCCCGAACGTCGCCGCCGAGTATCCGGCGCTCATCACGGCTTGCCGGGTGATCGCGGCCGAGGTGCGCTCGTGCTCGTCGACCCGGATCGAGAACTGCGACAGGGTGATGCCGGCGCCGCCCTGCTCGGTCGGCGGGATGTTGAGCAGCGTCCAGATTTCCCGGTCGTCGTCAAAGCTCGCGCCGCGCCCGGGCCCGTGGTCACGTAGGTAACCGTCGGGCACGAGCAGCCGCGCCCGGGCGAGCCGCAGATCGCGAATCCAACTCGTCCATGTCGTATCGAGGCTGTCGAACAGGTCATACAGCGGGGCGGCGTAGTCGCTGCGCCCGAACGGTGAGCCGCGGTGCTTGCGGTGGGGGCGGATGTTCGGGCAGTAGGCGGCGGTCAGCAGGTCGATACCGGTCTCGATCGCGTCGCCCTCGGGGCCGAGCGAGTCGGCGAGCGCGGCGACGTCGGGGTGCTCGGTGAGCGGCACCCTTACGCCGAGGGCATCCTGCGATCCCTGGTAGAGCCCGTGCTCGATCCGGCCCGGGGAGTGCCGTTCGAGGTGGCGCCACATGGTGACCGAGTCCGAGGTGAGCTCGCGCCAGAACGTGACGGCGACGAGCTGCCCCCAGCGCCACTCGGGCACGGCGGCGTCGGGGTGCACGGTGGTGAGCAGCGGCCGGCCGGCGAGCGAGCGATCCCACGTGACGCGCAGATAGACACCGCCGAGCGCGGCGGCGACCTCGGCCGCTTCGAGCAGGGTGTTCGCGATGCCGTCCGACTCGGCGAGCTCGTCGAGTCGGTCCTGCGTCGTGGTGTCGGCGACGGTGAGAACGGGCGGCTCGGCGAACAACAGATCGGCGCTCGCGGTAGCGATGTCACCGGGCAGGGGAATGTGTAGCCGCTGATCGGGCACCCCGGGCTGCTCGGCCCGGTCGCGCCCCCACAGCCGGCGCCGACCGTCGCGGCGCTGCGGCTGGTTGCGGTAGACGCTCGCGAGCTTGTCGCGGTCGCCGGAGTACCAAGCGTCGTCGACCCGCAGCTCGGCATAGTGCCGGGTGAGGGCGGGCGGCGGCCACGGGGCGCCGGTGTCAGGAAGCGGCACAGCTCACCCCCTGCCGACGAGCCCGAGCTCGCCACGCTGCGCACGGCCGACAATGCCGGGTGCCGTTCGGCGCGACGTAGGTGTTCGCTCCGTTGAACCGGTGCCCGCGGGCGCAATGGGTCTGACGGGCGCGGCGCGCGGCGGGGGAGATCCCGCGCCGGATGTTGGTCCGGTGGCTCACCACTTCGAGGTGGTCGGGGTTCACGCAGTGCCGCCGGCGGCACAGGTGGTCAATCACGAGACCGCGGGGGATGCGACCGCGGGTGAGCTCGTACGCGACGCGGTGCGCGTACTGCGGCCGGCCAGCGATCTTGAACTGCCCGTATCCGTTGGGCTTGACGTGTGCGGTCCAGTCCCAGCACCCGAGGGGGCCGGGGGCGACCTTGTCGAGGAACCGGTCGGTCAGCTCACGCACGCGATCACCCCCTCGCGTGCTCGGGCCCCGGCGCAGTGCTGCACCCGGGCGGGGGAGTTGGGGGCGATCAGGCGGCGGTCGTCAGCAGGCCGCGCCACTCGTGCACGGTGGAGTGCACCGCGTACCGCAGCGCGTCGAGCGAGTGGTCGTCCTGCTTTACGGGGCGGTCTTCACCGCGGGCCGCGGCGGCGTCGTCCCACACGTACGTGGGGAACTCGGCGAGCAGCCCCTCGCACGACCGGTGGATGAGCAGCGCGCCGGCGTCGAGCGCGTTCGCCACGCTGCGGATGCCGTCGAGCACTGCGTTATTGGCGCGGGCGACGTTCGGGTACCCGTCGGCCCACAACTGCGTGGAGAACGACGCCGCGCTCGGGTCGATGAACGTCCACTCGGGCCGCACGCCGAGCGTGTCGATCCAGTCGCGGACGGCGCGGCTGTACTGCGCGTCGGTCATCTGCCGATGCACGGCGCGGGCGTCGTGTCTCCACTCGCTCACCGCGTACAGCCGGTTGTCGACGCCGAGGCCGAGCAAGATCGCCGAGAACGGATTGCTCGTGCCGTAGTCGATGCCGACCCAGTAGCGGCGCATCTCGGGCAGCTCGTCGACGACGTGCTGCTGCTCGTCGTACATGTCGTAGATCGCGCCCTCGGCGACCACCCACTCGCCGAGGATCATCCGGCGCCGCCATAGCCCGGTGTACTCGGCGGACAGTGCCTTGACGTAGGCAGGCGACAGGGCCGGATTGTCGGCGAGCTTGAAGTGCCAGGAAGCGAGGTCGAGCTCGGGAGCGCGGTCGAGGTACTTCGCTTTGAGCCAGTGCCGCGGCCCGTCGGGGTTCGTGGTGCCGATCAAGATTGCGCCGGCGACGGACAGGCGGGCGAGTAGCTGCGTGAAAAACGCCTCGGGCAGCAGCGTGACCTCATCCGCGTACGCGACCGACGCGGTCAGACCGCGCAGCCGCCCCTCGGACCGGGAGTCACTCGCGCCGATCAGGTGCACAACCCTGCCGAGGATCACGGCGGTTGTCGCGCCTCGGGTGTGGTGGACCTCGGCCGCGGTGTCCGAGAACAACTCGGGGTCTTGCAGCGGCTCGATCACGTTCCGCTCGATCGTGGCGAGCGATCGACCCACGATCAGAATGAGTCCCGAGGCGGGCGCCCGCCGGACGGCGAGCAGGAAGCGCAGCAGCGACGAGATCGTTTTGCCGGAGCGCACCGACCCGTGCCAGAGATTGATACGGGCGGTCGCCTCGCGGATCGACCGCAGTTGCTTGTCGGACAGGTGGCCCGTCGAGGGAATCACCCCCCGTCGGCGTCGTCCCCCGTGGGCCCGAGCAGGGCGTCGGCGAGGCGGTCGAGCATCCCGCCGGCGCTCGTCGACTTGTTGGAGCGTGCGAGCTCGGCGACCTTGGCGTGTACCTCGGTCAAGGCACGGGCGGCGGTGGCGTAGTCGCGGGCGTCGCGTGCTGAGTCGGCGGCGCCGACCCGCTCGACTTGAGCGAGGGCGCCGTCGAGGGCGTCGTCGGCGAGCTGCTCACGTCGAGCGGCGGCGTCGGCGCGACGGGCCTCGGTGGCGGCGGCGACGCGCGCCCCGCCGCTGAACGCGAGCCCGAGCTCGGCGGCGATCTTCGAGACGGTGGCGGCGCTGCGCCCGATCGCTCGGGCGATGGCGTTCCGGGACTTGCCCTCAGAGTGCAGGCGGCGGACCGCCTCGCGGTCGCGTTCGGTGATCGGCTCGGCCATGCGGTCACCTCCTGCCAAGCGCCCCCAATGCAGAGCGGGCCCGCTCGCGGAACTCGCCGGCATTGCTGCGGAGTTCCCGCAGGGCGCTCATGAAGGCGTTGGTTCTAATGATTGAGGTGGCAGGCGTGACGTGAGCCTCTATCGCGATGTCGTGTGCGGCCGAGGCCGCGGCGAGTACGTCGTACGCGATGTGGCAGAGGGCATCCGTTTCCGTGACCTGAATCCGGCCCACTTGTTTGCGCAGCTCGCCGAGCTTGGTGTCGAGCTCTGTCGTCAGCTCGTCCGGGACGGGGCTAGAAGCCTCCCAGAACCGTTCGAGGAGACCGCGCAGTTCCTCAGTGAGAGCTAGGAAGTCGCCGTATCGCGACTCGCGTTGGTCTCGGAAGCGTTGGTCTTGATCACGCGTCCACTGGGCACGTTCGCGTGAGTTGGTGAGCCATCCGCCAAGGTAGGCGCCACCTAAAGTGCCGATCACTCCCGTTACAGCCGTAACCAACGCCACCCATGATGAAGCTGTCATGGGGCGATCATGCCCCGTCGTCTGTGTGGGCAGCAGGGCCTAAGAGCGAGGAATGTTTCCGGGCACGCCGGAGGCGCTCCCGACTCTAGGTCACGAATGCATAACGGTGCAAGCGTCATCGTGTCGCCGAGTCGCCGCGATCTTCCCCCAGAAGGCGTAAAATGGGGCTAAACCTCCTCTAAAGGGCGCTGGTGGTGTGAGCGCGGTTGGCTGCCACGGTCCTCGCCGCCTTGTTCCCGGCAGAGAGAGGTGAGGGCATGGCCGAGCCCGATGACGGTGAGGTTGCTGTAAAAAGCAGGGCATTTGGGGTCTGGAAGCGCACAGTGAAGGTGCGTAGGGCAGTCGTTTCATTTGGTAAATGGGTGCTCATAAAGCTCCTTTGGGACGAAATTGCAGGTGATTGGTTCTAATGCCCTACGCCCCCGAATGCCCCAGTCGGCAAGCGCTTGCCGACTGGGCGTTCTTTGGGCTCAGCACCCGTTGGGAAGCCCGCCCGGTAGGGCGGCGATCAGGTCGGGAAGGTCGTCCCACCCCCACACCCGCAGCCCCTGCTCGTCGAGCGACGCGGGCGCGGTGCAGCTCGCTCGGCCCGAGCAGGTTACGGCTGGCGGCCCGTCGGGGGCGGTGTGCAGGACGAGCTCACCCGCACACCATGGGCACGGCTCGGGTAGCAGGGTCTCGCGCTGGTCGAGGCCGAGGGCGCGCAGCACCCGGGCCTCGGCGATCCGCGCGATACGCCTCGCTTCATGCAGCAGGTGGAGCGGCAGCACCTCGTACGGCGGGGCGCCGATCGCTCCGTCGAGCTCAGCCTCGGGGGCGGTGTCCTCATTGAGCACCCGCCCCTCGACCCACACGCACGCGAAGTGCAGCCCGTGCCGCCTGCTGCCCGCTGCGCGGTGGCTGTCGGGCGCGTCCGGGTCCGGGGACAGCCACGCCCGGGGGTCGCCCGGCTCGGTGCGTTGGACGGCAGCGGCGAGGGTGTCGGCAAGACCGAAGATCAGCCGCTCGATCCCCTGCCCGGCATCGAGCGCGGAGAGGTTCAGCGGGGCGGGGTGCTCGCGCAGCACGAGCGGCGCCCGGTCCTCGATGAGCAGCTCGTCGTCGCCCTCGCGCATCGAGTGCGCGAGCTGCCGCGGCGGCCAGTGATCCGCCGGCGGCGTCTCGATCGCGAGCAGCAGGTCGGCCCACCGGCCCCGGATCACACGCAGGGCGCGCACGGTCTCGCCCACAGCCTGTGAGTAACTCATCGGCTCCCCTCCTTGCCGAGCAGCGCCTCGACCTCGGCGGCGTACGCGTCTCGCTCGGCCTCGATCTCCTGCATGGCCTGCTCGGCGGCGTTGATCCGGTGGCGCAGCTTGAGCGCTGCCGCCTGCTGCCCGCCGGCGGACTGCCGGAAGCGCTCGCAGTCGGCGATCTCGGCCTCGGCCAGGTCGCGGAGTTGCTTCGCGTCCCCCGTGGTGAGAGCGCCTCGGTCCGCACGGGCGAGCAGCAGCCGCAGGGCCGTGCGACGCTGCTCGCGCACGCCCTCGCGGGTGGCGGTCCGTCCACGCCGCGACCGGGTACGGGTGTTGTCGTTCATCGGGTCTCTCCGTTCTCGGCTCGGCGGGTCGTCGAGCAGGCGGTGCAGGTGGTCGAGCAGGGGCGGCGGCCGAGGCGGCGCAGCTCACGGTCGAGGCGGTCGTCGATCCGGACCGTGTAGGCCAGGGACGCGCCGAGCGCGAGGGCGAGCACGACGGCGAGAGCGAGCAGGGCGGAGCTCATGAGGTTCTCTCTTTGTTCGTTGGGGCACGGCCGAGTAGCCGGGCGAGGGAGCGCCGAGCGCGCGGGATCTCCCGCGCGCGAGGCGCGACCGGTCGCGCGGGGTAGCTGTCGGTCATGTGCCATCCCTCGATGGCGAGGCGGTCGGCGAGGGCGGCGACAACGACGGTCGCGAGATGCGGGTGCACGTCGAGCTCGTCGGTCAGGTGCGCGGCGATCACTGCGCGCGCGGCGGGCGGGATCATCGGGCGTCCCCGCCGCTGGTGTGGCGAGCTCGGCCGTCTCGTCGCGGCGCGGGCGGTTGGCACATGATCCGGGCGAGCTTGATCTGTTCGGCCTCGGCCTGCTCGTCCACCCCGAGGTGAGCGACCAAAGCATCGACGCGCGAGGGGTGGATGCCCGCCAGGGGGCGCCTGCCCTTGCCGCGGTTGCGGAAGCTCGATCGGCACTGCTCGTCGATGGCGGCGAGGCAGTGGGGGCACTTCACCCCGAGCGGGTCCGGGATTCCCTCGGCGGCGAGCTGTTCACGGTGGGCGCGAGCCTTCCGGAACGGGCGCAGTTCGGCGGCGACGTGGGCGGGCATGTAGCGGCGCGGTCCGTCGCCCACTCCCGACAGCAGTGCGGCGAGACGTTTCTGCCCGGTGCGGTCGATCTCGGGCCGGTGGTGCGAGGGCGCGGCGTGCCCGGTCGCGACCGCGGCCCGGGTGCCGAGCAGTTCGGCCCGCCACGCTGCCGGATCGTCCGGGTTCGCCGCGGGTACCGGGTCGGTGTGGCGGTTCATGAGCTCGGCCCGGAACGGGCCCCATGCGGCGAGCAGGTCGTGCGGCTCGATCGGCCGGTACTGCGCCGACTTGTCGCCGCCGCGCTGCTCGTAGTAGCGGCGAGTCGCGCGGGCGGCGTCCCATGAGACACCCGGCATGGTGGCCGGAACGTCGGCGACGGCGGCGGTCCACTCGGCGATGGTGCGGGCAGCCTGCTGCGGGTCGGCGAGGGCGCGGCGTACCCGGGAGTCGAGCGTTCCGGCGAAAGCGAGCAGGGCGGCGATCTGCTGCTCGTTCATGGGGTGCCCTCCTTCTGTGCAGTGATCAAGGCGAGGCCGGCGGCGAGGTTGTCGGCGTAGGCGGCGGTCGACGACGGCGCACGGCGGGGCGCTGAGGCTGCCGGACGGTCGAGGTCGGACCAGACCTTGAGCCAGTAGCGCGCGGCCTTCGGTGCCTCACCCGGGACGGTGCGGCGGGCGGCGAGGTCGACCAGGGCCTCGACGCCGTGCTGCTGCATCAACCGGTAGACGTCGCGCTGCTCGCCGAGGCCGAGCGACCACCGGACGGTGATCGAGGCTGCGGTGAGGGCGTCGTCGAGCGGGCGCAGTTCGGGAATCAGAGCGGACGAGCTCGCGCGCGGCTGCTGCTGAGTTGGTGGTGAGTAAGTAAGTAAGTTCTGGGGGCCGGTATCCGGCCCCCCGGGGGCCGATCTGCGGCCCTCCCCCGGGCCGGTCTCCGGTCCCCCCGGGGCCGATGTCCGGCCCTCCCCGGGGCCGCTCACCGGCCCCCCGGGGGCCGATTCCCGGCCCGGGGCGAAATCCGGTCCGGGCCGATCCTCGGCCCCCCTCTCATCGAGGAGCGGGAGACGATAGACCGTCTCGCCACCGGGACCGATCCGGCCCTCGACGATGGCGAGCTCGCCCGAGGCGAGTAGCGCGTCGACCGCATGGCGGACGGTGGAGCGGGCGGCGCGGGTCCGCTGCATGAGCGCGGCCGTACCGGCGTAGGCGACGCCGTCGGCGCCGGCGCGGTCAGCTACGGCGAGCAGGACCAGACGAGCGGCGCCTCGGGCGCGGGAGTGGGTCCAAACCCAGTCCGTCGCGGCGAGGCTCAACGGTTCTTCTCCTGACTGGTGTTGGCGATCCGGGGGATTCGGGCCGCCCGGCGAGTGCAGCGGGTGTGTGGGCGGGGCAGCGGTGCCCGGTGAGGTAGTGGCGTACGCCGCGGGCGGCGCGGCAGTAGCGGCGGGCAGCGCCGTCCCAGTGGCCGCAGATCACGCGGCGGGAACCAGACCGGCACGGTCGAGGAGCAGCCGCAGCGCTGCCTCGGCCTGCCGGACGACGACCCCGTTCCCAAGGGCGCGCAACTGTGCGTTGCGGCCCAGACCGGGAACCCCGGTCACGTGGCCCTCGCCGAGTCCGTGCATCCACTCGACGAATGGCGGGTCGAGGCGACCTCGATCGTCAACTGCCCGGGGAGCGGGGCGGGTGAGTCGTTCCCACCGGTCGACGGCGTCGCGGTAGATGCCCCAGTCGAGGGGAGCATCGTCACCAGCAGAGGCAGGGGCGGTGCCCCGATCCCGTTCCGGTGCTTGGCCCGCATCCGCTCGCGCCGTGCCCGCCAGACTTCCGGCGCCTTCCCGTCGTCGTGGCCGGACGCCGAAGGGGTCGGCAGCAGGTGCTCGACCTCGTCGGCGAGCGTCGGCCCATGACCACCCGCACGCCGCTTGTCCGGGTGCTGAGAGCCCCCGTTCGACCCCAGGTTCGACGTCGGGGTTTTCAGCAGCGGGCCACGCGACGATGAACACGCGCTCGCGACGGTGGGGAGCGCCGATCTCCGACGCGCTTACGCACGCCCACTCCGCATCGAACCCGAGGCGGGCCAGGTCTGCGAGTACGGCGCCGAGTGCGCGCACAGCAGGCTTACGGCTTCCGTCTCCCACGCACCACGGGCAGCGTTCCATGTCGCTATGGGCCGCAGCCGAGAGAAGTCCGCGGACATTTTCGATCACCACCAACGAGGGGCGTAGGGACTGGATAGCTCGGGCGACGTGGAGCCACAGGCCGGACCGGGTGCCCGCCGCGATACCGGCGCCGAGGCCGGCCTCGCTCACGTCCTGGCACGGGAACCCGGCGGTCAGCACGTCGGGACGGTCGACCAGGGCGAAGTCAACGGCGGTCAGATCGCCGAGGTTCGGCACCTCGGGCCAGTGGTGCCCGAGGATCGCCGCGGCGTTCGTGTCGTTTTCGACGTGCCACGCCACCGAACCGCCGAGCACGGACTGCACGGCCATGTCTAGACCGCCGTACCCCGAGCACAAGCTGCCGATCCGCGGACCGGCAGTCACTGCTCTGCGCTGCCGATGTACCGGGCGTATACGCGGTACTCGGTCGCGGAACCTTCGGTCACTGTGCGCGCGACGGCTTCAAATGAGCCACGCGGGGCGTAGCTGGGCAGGCGGGCCTCGCGGATCGCGCGGGCGGCCGAGGCGGCGCTGTCGAGGCTTGCCGGGCGTCGTACAACTCCCCACACCTGCGGGCGAGATCGCAGCTCGCGAGCGATTCGGGCGTGCTTGGTGTTGCGCTGCGCGGGCGGCGGCCCCAGGTACTCCACTGAACTCATGATCAACCCCCTGTGTCAACAGACGTGAACAGCCCTGGTTACGGCACGGCAAAACCGGCAGGTAGGCTGTAAACGTTCATGAACACTTACGACCCTAGGTCGACCAAAAGTGCACGTCAACGAGATTCGAGACTGGGTGTTTCGGGTGCTGGCTGATTAGATGGCCCCCGACGTTCACGTTTGCTGACAAAGAACGGGGGTGCCGGGGCCGTGCCCGACGCCGACATACACGCGCCCGAGCCCGAGCTCGGCACGCCTTTCGCCGACCTCGTACGCGAGGCGCGCGCAGAGCGAGAGTGGTCATTCCGGGAGTTCGCCGAGGCGGCGGTCGACCCTGCGACGGGCTACAGCCCCTCACACACAACCGTTTGGAACATCGAGAAGGGCAACCCGGTGAAGGTGTCGCCCGCGCTCGTGCGAGCGGTCGCTGCTGTGGTGCCTCAGTCTCTTCGGGAAGTCCAGATAGCTGCCGCAGCGCAGTACATCGGCATGACGACGAGCGCCTCGGGGGCTGAGCGTGCGCCCCTCATCGCCGAGTCGTCGGGTGAGCAGACGGTCGTTGCCCACGTGCCGGGACTCGACCTGACCGCGGAAGAGATGCCGCTCGTTCGCAAGCTGTTGGAGAAGATCGACCAAGCGGCGCAGCGGGCCGGCTAGTCCTGCTCGATCGCCCGCTCGCACGCACCCTCGGGGCCCATCCACCACGCGATGAGCTGATACACCGTGGCGACGTCCAGCCGTGCGCGCAGCTCTGACAGGGCGTTGCTGATGGTTTTCGAGCTGTACCCGAGGTGCTTTGCGATCTGCTGCTGATCGCGTCCGTCGCACAGCTCGCGCAGGATCGTGCGCTGTAGGGCGGTCGTGATGGCCGATCGCTGCGGTGGCTCCTGTGTGTGCCAGTCGAGCGCGAGCTGCCACTCTTGCTCGAACTGGGCGGCGAAGAAACCGCACGCCGCCCGATCCCGAACAAGGTACGCGCCGTCGAAGCTCGGCCGGCCGTCGGCGTGGTCTTCGACGATCGCGAACTCGCGGTCGATCAGCACCAGTCGCATGAACGGACGGGTCAAGGTCCGGAACTGCGCTCCGTGAGCGGTGAGCAGGGAGACGCGCTCGACCGCCCCGGGGTTCGAGCGGGTGCTCGTGCTGTAGAGCGTCCGCATCGCGACGCCCCTGTCTACCGCGTCGCGGTCGCGGTCCGTCGACAGGTCGATGACCTTTCGGGGCCGGGGGCCGGGCTGCGCGGTGAGCATCTCGTGCCGCGCGCCGTCGACCGCAACCGCGATCGCCGCGTTCACGGCGTCCTTGCCCTCGATCCACACCGACCCGGTGCCCACGCTGCGAGTGCGGGTGCGACCACACGCCCGCAGCTTCTCGACGAACTCGGGGATCTCGGCGAGCAGCCGCGCGGCCCCTTCGAGTTGCTGCTGTACCGAGGTCCGCAGCCGGCCCTCTATCTCGTCGATGTCGACGGCGGCGTACCCGCTCGGCTGGAACGCGTCAGGGACGATCAGTCCCGCCCCGAGCAGCCGCCCAGCCGCCCCCTTGTCGGGGTCCGCGATCGGCTTTCCGTCGGCGATCAGGCCATAGACCCACAGCTCGGCCTCAGACAACAGCGGCGCCCCCGACACACGTCCCCCTACGGTTCGGATCTTGGAACTTCCTACCTTTGAGCAGGGGAAACGGTTGTTCGAACCCCCCGGGATCGTGCAGCGTATCCCGTAGTGGAATCTATGTCGCTGGTGTATCTAAGTGGCATATCCAACATACGGGAGGGGAACCCCACAAATGATCATGAAGCGTCTTCGCGCAAGTGTCGTCGCGGCACTGGCGATTGGTGCCGTACTCGTCGGACTCTCCGCGATCGAGGCCGAGGCCCCCGGCGCCGTCCGCGCCGACAGCTCATGGAACTTCGTCCCGCTGCCGGTCGAGCCGACGCCCGCGGCACCGACGCCCGCGCCGGCCGACAGCTCCTGGAACTAGGCGCCCCCCGACGGGCGTTGCAGGCACGCAGCGAAGGACAGACAGAACCAACGGATAGCGCAAATGGGGAGCGTCCGATCAGGACGCGACCGCGGGGGGCGGTAATGATCTCTGTAATCCGAGCACCACTCGACAGCGGCGTATGGGCCGTCGCCACGACGCGAGGGGGGCGGGTGTACGTCGCCCTTGACGAGCAGCACATCACGGCGGCCGGCGCCCAAGCTCTCGAACAGGTGCTCAACGATCTTCGCGAACCCGGGCCAGGCGCACCGAGTGCCGAGGGGGACGCCCCCCGGGCCGCATGACAAAAGGGCCGCACGGTGCGAACCGTGCGGCCTCTTCTGTGTGTCGGTGGGCCGGTGTAGCGTGTGGTTCGAGCAAGTGACGTTCATGCAGGTCAGGGGCCGTTTTCTGAGTGCCCGTTGCGTGCCCAATGCGTGCCCATTGCGTGCCCGAACTGCTCTGTACCGGTTGTCACGAGTCGGCACGGGAAGGCACCGCCGCACGGCTTGACCTGCGGTTATCGCCATACGGCGGCACCCCGTGGAACTATCCGACAGGACTCATCTGGCGCTCGTAATGCGTAGGTCTCGGGTTCGAATCCCGAAGGCGGCTCGGATCAGCCCCAGGACTCACTCGCCGTGACCTGGGGCTTTTTCTATGCCCGGGGGGTGTGGAGGTCCTGTTGGGCGAGGAGGTAGCCGGCTTGGAAGCGGGATTCGGCGCCTAGGGCGGACATGACGTCGGCGACGTGGCGGCGGCAGCTGCGGACGGAGAGGCCGAGGCGGCGGGCGATGGCGGCGTCGGTGAGGCCTTCGGTGAGGAGGCGGATGATGGTCTGCTTGAGCTCGTCGGAGATGTCCATGATGGTCTGGCGGTCCCATTCGGTCTCGAAGGGGAGGGCTTCGAGCCAGAGGCGTTCGTAGGCGCCGACCATGAAGGCGACGACGTGGGGTTCGCGGATCAGGACGGCGGCCTGGGGGTCGTCGGGGACCGGGATGACGGCCGTGGAGCGGTCGAAGACGAGGAGGCGCATGAACTCGTCGTCGAGGGTGCGGACCTGGGCGCCGAGCCGGCCGACGCGTTCGACGTAGGCGCAGGTGCCGGCGGAGAAGCGGGCCGTGTGCTGGTAGAGCATGCGCATGCGGACGCCGCGGCGCAGGAGTTCCTCGTCGCGGGCGACGGCCTCCTCGAGGACCTCGGCGCGTCGGCCGCCGCCCGGCTGGGCGGTCAGGACCTCGCGTTCGCAGGTGCGGCCCAGTTCGGTGATCGCCTCCCGTACCGAGCGCAGGTCGGTGAGCAGCTCGATGTGCTCGGTCTGCTTCTGGTGGGTGAGTCGGCGCAGGTGGGACTCGTACAGCGGCATGAAGGCCATCAGCTGTTCGCGGCTGCGTTCCATGTGTCGGCGGCGGGCGCGCATCTCGCGTTCGAGGGGTCCGAGGGTGCGCTGGACGGCCTCGTCGGGTGCGACGGGCAGCACGGCGCGTTCCGGGGTGCGGCGTAGCAGGCCCATGTCGAGGAGGGTGGAGACGGCGGATTCCACTCGGGCCAGAGGGAGTTGCAGTTCCTCCGCGAGCTCCGTGGAGTGTGCTGCGGGCCGTGCCGGGTCGCGGTCGAGGACGCGGTCGTAGACGCGGGTGAGGGGGTCGTCGTCCACGGCCGGGTCCCCCGTGGCGGCGGGGTCGGTGGGCCCCGGGGTGGGTTCGTCCGGTGTTCGACTGCTGCCTGAGCGGTGCCTTCTGTCCGTTATCGGCATGTTGTCCCCCGTTTGTCATGGCGTCCTGTTGCTGCCATGCAGGCTCATGAGCCATGCGGTCGGACCCATAGGCATGCAGGTGCGGGATACGTTCATCCCACCGCCCAGAAGGTCAAAGCTCACCAAGCGCGCACAGCCCGTGAAGCTCGCAACCCATCACAGACCATCACGACCTCCTCACGACGCCCTCGTGGGGTCCTCGCGGCGCCCTCGGGGCGCCCCTCGCGGAAAGAGACACCTGTCATGAAGCGGCGGATCCGCAGCACCCTCATCGCGACCACGCTGATCACCGGCCTCGCGGGCCTGGCGACCGTGACCGCGACGCAGGGCACCATCGAGCCCGGCGGCGACACCGGCTGGGGCGCGAGCGCCCTGAGCGGTGCGGACGCCGGCGCGGGTGCCGGGCGGGCCGTGCCGGTCGCGGGCACCGGCACGTACGACACCGGCTGGGGGTGACCGGATGACCCTGCTCGACTGCACCCTGCGCACCGGCGGGCAGCTCACCGGCGGCTCCGTACCTCCCGCGCTGGCCGCCGACTACCTCGCGGTCTGCGCGAGGATCGGCGTCGACATCGTCGAGCTGGGCACCGTCCACGACCCCGCCGGGCCCGGGGCCCCACGGGGCGACCTGCTGCCGGTCCCGCTTCCCGGCGACCACGACGAGCGGTACGGGCCGCGTTTCTCCGTCCTGCTCGACACGGCCGCCCTGCCCGTCACCGACACCGCGGCCACGGCGGCGGCGGGCCGGATCGCCGAGGCGCTCACCGCGGGCTCCGTGCCCGTGGGCCTGGTGCGGCTCGCCGTCCGGTACGACCGGGTGGCCCGCGTCGCCGCCCCGCTGCACCGCCTGCGGGAGGCGGGGCTCGGCGTCTGTCTCTTCCTCACCGACATCGACCTCGCCTCCTATCCCGAACTCGACCGATGTCTCGGCGAGGCCTCGGCGCTCGGGCCCCTCGACGCCGTGTTCCTCGTCGACTCGCTCGGCTCGTTCCGCCCGGAGCGGGTCATCGAACTCGTCCAGTCCGCCCGCGCCGCCGTCGCCGCCCCCGTCGGCATCCACGCCCAGGACAACCAGGGCTTCGCCCTGCACAACACCGTCGTCGCCGGCAGCGCCGGCGCCACCTGGCAGGACACCGCCGTCCACGGGATCGGTCCGGGCGCCGGACAGACCCGGACCGAACAGCTCCTCGCCCTGCTCGGCGCCGCGCCCGCCGACCTCACGCCCCTGCTCGCGCTCATCGCCACCCATGTCGCTCCGCTGAAGCGGCGGTACGGGTGGGGGGCCGGGCCCCGCCAGGTCATGGCGGGCCTCGCCCGCATCCCGGTGACGGCGGTCCGGGGGCTCGAATCCCCGCCCGTAGCCGGCTGATCGACGCGGCAAGCCGCCCGTCTCAGGAGACCCGTATGCCCTTCACCGCCCCGATCCCGCCGCCGGGGGTGGCGCCGCTCGCCCCGACCCCGTACCGCGAAGTTCCCCGAGAGACCCGAGAGACCCGAGAGACCCGAGAGACCCGAGAGACCCGAGAGACCGGAGACGTCAGGATGGCCAACCGCTTCCGCATCGACCGCAGTTCCGCGACGGAGGAGTTCGGGCTGGCCTGTCAGCGGCTCATTCCGTGGGCGGGCGGGGAGGAGACGCCCGTGGGGGCGATGGCCTGCTTCCTGCGGCCGGGGGGTGATTCGGACCCGGATTGCCACAACCAGGACGAGGTCATGATCATCCTGGCCGGCGTGGGGGCCGTGACGCTGGACGGCGAGCTCGAACCGCCGTTCCGCGCGGGGGACGTCGTCGTCCTGCCGCGCAACCAGGAGCACGTCGTGCACAACACCGGGGACGCCGAGCTGAGTTGGGTCTCCCTCTACTGGCCGCTGCGCGAGCCCGCGCCCGCCGGCACCACGGACACCACGGACACCACCGACACCACCGACCAGAACAAGGAGGTCGCCGCATGAGCGACAACGCCCAGTGGATCACCGCCACGCCGCCCACGCCCAACGGTGACCTGCACATCGGCCACCTGGCCGGCCCGTACCTCGCCGGTGACGTGCTGCGCCGCTTCCTCGCGGCCGAGGGGGCGGGGCCGGTCCGCTACACGACCGGTCTCGACGACCACCAGAGCTATGTGCCGGTCCGCGGCCTGAACGACGGCGGGCGCAAGGGCGAGGAGGTCGCGGACGGGTACGGCGCGTCGATCGAGTCGGTGTGGAGCCGGGCCGGCGCGGACTTCGACGCGATCGTCCGGCCGCGCCGCGACGTCGGATACCAGGCGGCCGTGCAGGAGTTCTTCCAGCGGCTGTACGACGCCGGGCACATCGTCGCGCGCACGGCGCCGCTGCCGTACTGCACCGGCTGCGAGCGCTGGCTGTACGAGGCCTATCTGAAGGGCGACTGCCCGCACTGCGGCTCCGGCTCGAACGGCAACGCCTGCGAGCCCTGCGGCCGCCCCAACGACTGCGCCGACCTGGCGAACCCCGTGTGCACCGGCTGCGGCGAGACCCCCGAACTCCGCGACTGCGAGCGGCTCTACTTCCCCCTCGCGCCGTGGGAGCGGCAGCTCGCCGACTTCTGGGAGCGGGTCGACATGCCGCCGCACCTGCGGTCGCTGTGCGAGCGGATGCGGGCCGAGGGGCTGCCCGAGATCGCCGTCAGCCACCCGTCCGAGTGGGGTGTGCCGGTGCCGGTGGCGGGCTTCACCGAGCAGCGGATCTACGTCTGGTTCGAGATGGCGCCCGGCTACCTCGCGGAGTGGACCGGCGCCGGGGGCACCGGGCCGGCGCCCGCGCCCGTGCAGTTCTTCGGCTTCGACAACGGGTACTTCCACGCCCTGCTCTTCCCGGCCGCGTTCCAGGCGTACGACCCGGAGATCGCGCTGCCGAGGGCCTTCGTGGTCAACGAGTTCTACCGGCTCGAAGGGCTGAAGTTCTCCACCAGCCGGCGCCACGCCATCTGGGCGCACGAGGAGCTCGCCCGCACCAGCGCCGACGTGCTCCGCTACCACGTGCTCGCCGACCGGCCCAACGGACGCCAGACCAGCTTCAGTTCGGCCGCGCTCGAAGTCAGCCGCGCCCGCCTCGCCGACCGCTGGGACGGCTGGCTCGGCCGCCTGCTCGCCGCCGTCGCCGAGGACACGGCCGGCCTCGCGCCCGCCGAGGCGCCGCAGGGCCCGGAGTGGGAGCGGCTCCGCGAGCGGCTCGCCGGGACCGTCGCCCAGCTGAGGGAGGCGTACGGCGTCGAGGGCTACGACGCCCGGCGCGCCATCGCGCTGCTCGACGAGATCGTCTCCCTCGCCGAGGACTTCGGGTACGTGACGGGTTTCGAGCGTGAGCGCCCCGCCGCCGGCCCGTCCTACCGCGCCTCCCTCGCCGCCCAACTCGCCGTCGCCGCCGCTCTCTCGGCCTGGGCCGGGCCGGCGCTCCCGTTCGGCTCCGCCCGACTCGCGGGGCTGCTCGGCCTGGCGCCGGAGCCGCGCCGGGTGGACGTGGACGCCCTGGCCCCCCTCGCCCCGGGGACGCCGGTGGCGGCCTGGCCCGGGGCGGTCTTCAGTGCCTGACGTCCGATGGGACGCCGAGGCCGGGATCGGGCCGGAGGACGGGCGTCCGGGTCCGATCGAGACCGAGGCGGGAATCGGGTCCGGGGGCACGCTCCCGGGTCCGATCGAGACCGAGGGGGTGTCCGGGGACGCGTCCGCGGTGGTCACCCCGGGCGGTGTCGTCTCGGCGCTCGGCACCTGGGCCGGAGCGGTGACGGGCCTGCGGTCCGCCGAGGCCGAGGCCGCGGCGGACGCGTTGCCGCGCGGGGCGGTCGTGGGGCCGTTCTCGGGCGAACGGGCGCCCTGGGGAGAGCACCTGGAAAGGGCGGCCGCCCACTACGGGTCGGCCGTCACCTGGGAGCTGTACGACGACCGGGGCGAGACGGAGACCGCCCGGCAGATCGCGGAGGCCGTCGTCGCCGAGGGCCGGCACACGCTGGTCATCGGCCACTTCAACAGCGCGGGCGCGCGGGTGGCGCTGCCGGTCTACCGGGCCGCCGGGCTTCCCGTCCTGCTGCCGCTCGCCACGACGCCCGACCTGCTCGAGGGGAGCTCCGGCACCATCCTGCGCTGGTGCCCGGACGACCGGACGCAGGCCGTCGACGTCCTGGCGGCCGTGCGGGCCGCCGGGCACACCCGGATCGCCGTCGCCCACGACGGCACCGTGTACGGGGAGCGGCTCGCCGGGCTCGTCGTCGCCGACGCCCGCGATGTCCTCGACGCCGGTGGCGGGCCCGATGCCGGGGTCGCGGCGCGGATCACCGCGCTCGTCGTGTGCGGGACGCATGTCGGGGCGGCGCGGGTCGGGCGGGAGTGGCGGGCCGCGGGGTTCGGCGGGGCGTTCTACTTCACGGACGACTGCGGGGTGGAGGAGTTCGCCGCGCTGCTCGGTGAGCCCGCCGGGCGCGGGGCCGCCCAGGTGGCCCGGATGCGCGGGGGGCCGGAGACCCATGTGGACGCCGCGTTCGCCGCCGCGACCGCCGCGCTCACCGAGGACCCGGGGCGGACCGGGCGCACGCTGCTCGCCGCCGTGCGGGCCCATGCCGACCGGGGGTTCACCGCGCTCGGGGAGCCGGAGCCGGGCAGTGTCGGCTGGGACCTGGTGCCCGTGCCGGAGGCGCCGCGCGCCGTCGCTCCCGGGCACGGGCGCGGCCGGGCGTACGACGTGATCATCGTGGGCGCCGGAGTGGTCGGCGCCGCCACCGCGTCCGTGCTGGCCCGGCACGGCGCCCGGGTCGCGCTCGTCGCGCCGATGGACGGCGGCCGGGAGCACGCCACGGCGATGTCCGGCGGGCTCGTGCGGTCCTATGAGCCCGATCCGTATCTGCGGGGGCTCGCGCTGCGCAGCCACCAGCTGGCCTGGGGGCCGGCCGCGCTCGCGCCCGGTCCGTACGGCTTCCTGACCACCGGGTCGCTCGTCCTGTGCGGCGATCCCGACCTGGAGCAGGCCCGGAAGGGCGTCGCGGAGCTCAACGGCGCGGGTGTGCCGGCCGAGCTCCTGGCGCCGGGGGAGATCCGGGCGCGCTTCCCGGGGCTCTCCGTCGACGGTGTCAGCGCGGCCGTCTGGGAGCCCGAGGCCGGGTACGCCGACCCGCCCCGCACCGCCCGCGCCTACCGCGACCGGGCCCTCGCGCACGGGGCCAGGCTGCTGCCGGCGCTCGTCCGCGAGTTCGTCGCGCCGCCGGGGGCCGACCGGGTGCGGGTCCTCCTGGAACCGGGCGGGCCCGTCGAGGCGCGCGCGATCGTCCTGGCCGCGGGCGGTGGGACCGGGGACATCGCCGGGCACCGGCTCAGTGGCGCGGACGCGGGGCGCACCAAGACCATTCGCTACGGCTTCTTCCACCATCCGGCGACGGCCGGGCTGCCGACCGTGGTCGACCTGGTGACCGGGGTGTGGGGCAGGCCCCAGTTGAGCGGGGAGGCGGCCGGCGGGTACATGGCGGGGAGACCCGTCGACGAATGGGACGTACCCCTCGGGGGCGACGACACGCTCACCGACGAGCACGTGGCGTACATACGCCAGGGGGCCGCCGTGCGCTGGCCCTGGCTCGCCGATCCCGCGACCCGCTTCCTCGCGGGCCGTCAGGGCGTCGACCTGTACACCCCGCACTCCCGCCCCCATCTCGGCCGCTCGCACGCGGGGAGCCGCATCGTCCTCGCCACGGGCTGGTCGGGTGCCGGTTTCAAGACCGCTCCGGCGGCGGCGGAGCTGGCGGCGGCGGAGGCACTGGAGGTCCTCACGGGCGCGTGAGCCCGAGGGCCCCACGAGGAGGGCGAGGCGTTGAGTCGATCGGTGGCGTTACGGGAGGTGTCGGGATGACGGACGTGGTGGATCGGCCCGTGGTGGCCGAGGGGAGCGGGGCGGGGCTCGGGGTGCGGGCCCTGGTGGTGTTCTACGTCAGCAGTCTGGTGGGGACCGGGATCCTGCTGGTGCCGGGGCTGACGGAGCGGCAGGCGGGTCCGGCGGCGCTGTTGGCGTGGCTGGCGCTCGCGGTGAGCTCGTATCCGTTCGCGCGGTTCTTCGCGGAGATGTCGGCCTGGCGGCCGGACGCCTCGGGGCTCGCCGCGATGGTGGAGGCCGGGTTCGGCCGGCGGCCGGGGCGGGCGGCGGGGCTGCTGCTCGTGACGACGTACGTCATCGGGAACCCGGTGATGGGCATCGTCTCGGCCAGGTGCCTGCTCGGGCTGCTCGGCGAACCGGACGGCCCGGTGTACCCGATCGCGATCGGCTTCATGGCGGTGTCGGCCGCGTTCACCCTGCTCGGCCTGGCGGCCGGCGCCCGGGTGCAGGCGGCGGCGCTCGTGGTGCTGCTCATCGGGCTCGGCGGGGCCGTGCTGCTCGCGGCGCCGCGGTTCGACCCGGGGGAGTACACCCCGTTCGTCACGCACGGCTGGGGCGGTGTCGGCATCGCCGTCGTCACGGCCTTCTTCTCCTTCCTGGGCTGGGAGAACGTGTCGACGCTCGCCGAGCAGGTCGACGACCCGGCCCGCAGCTACCGCCGGGCCATCCGCTGGGCGGTCCCGATCGTGGGCCTGCTGTACGTGGCGGTGTCGGCCGCGTACCTCGCGGTCCCCGGCAACGAACCGGTCGTCATCACCGCCCTGCTGGGCGCCTCGCTCGGCGAGGGCGGGGCGATCGCGGGCGATCTGCTGGCCCTCGGGCTCGCGGTCGTCGCCACGAACGCCTGGGTCCTGGGCGCCACGAGGGTCGTACGGGCCGCCGCCCGCGAGCGGATCCTGCCCGGGCGCCTGGCGGAGCGCCCGGTGTGGGCCACGGTGGCGCTGGCCCTCGCCTACGCGGCCGTGCTGGGCGCGCTGACCGTAGCCGGGACCGGCGAGGAGCCGGTGCTCGTCGTCACCAGCAGCGGCTTCCTGCTCCTGTACGTGGCGGCCGCCGCCGCCGCCCTGCGGGCCCGCGGCACCGGGCGCGCCCTGCGCGCGACGGCCGCCGTGACCCTGCTGATCGCGGCCGTGTTCCTGTCCTTCGCCGGTACGGGGCTGTTGCTCGCCCTGGCGCTCGCCGCCGTCTGCTTCGCGCTGACGGGCACCCGCGCGCGTACCTCCTGAATTCGTCCGACCGGTCACTTCGACTTGAAAGGTTTTCCCTGATGAACGCCCCGCATGACGTGAACGCGAACGAGACCACGCCCGTCTACGACGTCGTCGGTGTCGGCTTCGGGCCCGCCAACCTCGCCCTCGCGATCGCCATCGAGGAGCACAACGAGCGGGCCGCGCCCGGCGAGGAACTCACGGCGGTCTTCCTGGAGAAGCAGCCGAACTTCGGCTGGCACCGGGGGATGCTCATCCCGGACGCCACCATGCAGGTCTCCTTCCTCAAGGACCTCGCCACGATGCGGAACCCGGTGAGCCGCTTCGGCTTCGTGCCGTATCTGCACGACCGGGGCAGGCTGGTGGACTTCATCAACCACAAGGCGCTGTTCCCGACCCGGGAGGAGTTCCACGACTATCTCCAGTGGGCGGCCAACGGCGTGGACCACATGGTCCGTTACGGCCTTGAGGTGACCGCGATCCGTCCGGCGGACCGGCCGGGCGCGGACGGGCACGTCGTGGAGGTCGACGTCGCGGCGCTCGGCGGCGCCGGCAGCGGGGCCGAGGCGGAGGCCGTCACGTACCGGGCGCGGAACCTGGTCATCGGCACCGGCCTCGTGCCGCGCCTGCCCGAGGGCATCGAGTCCTCCGAACGCCTCTGGCACAGCAGCGAGTTCCTGCACCGGCTCGCGGCCCTGCCGAGCGAGAACCCGCGCCGGTTCGTGGTGGCCGGGGCCGGGCAGAGCGCCGCCGAGATCGCCGACCACCTGCACCGCACGTACGAGGGCGCCGAGGTCGTCGCCGTGCACACGCGGTACGGGTACAGCCCGGCCGACGACAGCCCGTACGCGAACCGGATCTTCGACCCGGAGGCGGTCGACCTCTACCACGGCGCCGATCCGTCCGTCCGCCGCACGCTCATGGACTACCACCGCAACACCAACTACGGCGTGGTCGACATGGACCTCATCGAGGAGCTGTACCGCCGCTCGTACCAGGAGAAGGTGCGCGGCGAGGAGCGGCTGCGGATCCTCGGCGTCACCCGGATCACCGGGGTCGAGGAGGGCCCCGACGGCGTCCGCGTCCAGGTGCTCAACCTCGCGACCGGTGAGACGGAGACGATGACGGCCGACGCCGTCGTGTACGCCACGGGATACGGCGAGCCCGACCCGACGCGGCTGCTCGGCGAGCTGGACTCCGCCTGCCTGCGCGACGAGGACGGCCGGCTGCGGGTGCGCCGCGACTACCGGGTGGAGACCACGCCGGACGTGGAGGCCGGGATCTTCCTGATGGGCGGCACCGAGCACTCGCACGGCATCACGGCGAACCTGCTGTCGATGGCCGCGGTCCGGGCCGGCGAGATCTGCGACTCCCTTGCGGAGCACCGCCGTTCCGACAGGCGGTCGCCGGTGGCGGTGACGGGCTGAGACCCCGTACAACACCAGCAGACCGGTATGCGGAGCGAGAGGCAACCATGAGCACCACCACCGCCACCCCCGACGACGCGTTGGTCGTCACCGAGCGGACCCGGCTGCGCCGGATGCGGGAGAAGGGCAGCCACAGCCGGGCCGACCTGGACGCCGTGCTGGCCGCGGGTTTCCTCTGCCACCTCGGTGTCACCGTCGACGGGACGACGATGGTGGTGCCCACCGCGTACGGCGTCGACGGCGACCGGCTCTACCTGCACGGATCGGTCGCGAGCCGCAGCCTCGTGCAGGCCCCGGACGCCACCGTCTGCGTCACCGTCACCCATGTCGACGGGCTGGTCCTGGCCCGTTCGGTCTTCGAGCACGGCGTCAACTACCGCTGCGCGATGGTCTACGGCGTACCCGAGCTCGTTACCGATCCCGAGGAGAAGCTGCGCGGCCTGCGGGCGCTCACCGAGCAGAGCTCACCCGGGCAGTGGGAGTACGTGCGCCAGCCGAGCCGCAAGGAGCTGGCGGCGACCTCCGTCCTCGCGCTCGACCTCACCGAGGCCTCGGTGAAGACCCGCAGCGGCCCGCCGGACGACGGCGACTCCGAGGACGCGGCGCTCGGCCTGTGGGCGGGTGTCCTGCCGGTGGTGACCACCTTCGGCGACCCGGTCACCGACCCCGCCCTCCCCGCCGACTTCGCCCCGCCGGCCCACATCGCCTCCCGCGCGGGCCGTCCGGCGGACGCCGTCTAGCGGACGTCGTCCGGCGCCCGCTCAGGCGGCGGCGCGTTCGTCGAGCGGCTGGAGGTCGAGGCGGCTGAGGTGCTCCTCGTCGGCCAGCAGGTCGACGGAGGTGATCAGGCCGTGGAGGACGGTGAAGCCGAGGACGGCGACGGCGGGGCCGCCGGTGCTGCCGGTGCCGGGCGTGTCCGGGGCGCCGATCACCAGGCCCGCCGCCCCGTCGATCAGGGCGGGGCGGGCCGTACGGGCCTGGCGGGCGACGGCCCGGGCGACGGCCGGGGCACCGTGGGCGGGAGCCGCTCCGGTGCGGGCCGCGCCGGGGTCGGTGCGCAGCACGACGTCGGGGTCGAGGAGGGCGAGGAGCGCGTCGAGGTCGTGGGCGCGGGCGGCGGCGAGCAGGGCGGCGACGACCTCGCGGCCGCGCCCGGGATCGGGCCGTGGCATCTCCTCCGCGCCGTGCACGCGGTGCCGGGCGCGGCCGGCCAGCTGGCGTGCGGCGGCCGGTGCGCGGTCGAGGATCCCGGCGATCTCCTCGTACGGCACGGTGAAGAGGTCGTGCAGGACGTACGCGAGCCGCTCGGAGGGCGTGAGCCCGTCCAGGACCAGCGGGAGGTCGGGGCCGGGGTCGCCGGTGTCGGCGGCGAGCAGGGCCCGCCGGCCGGGGTCGGTGACCTGCTCGGGCCGGTGGGGCCGGTTCGGTTCGCCGACGGCCCAGGGGTCCCACGGGTCCCAGGGCTTCCCGTGGTGCGTCTCGTGGTGTGCCTCGCGGGCGCGGAGCCGCTCCAGACAGACGCGGGCGACGGTCGTGGTCGGCAGTTCGGCGCGCAGCACCGGGCCCCGTACCGCCTCGCGCGCGGCGCGCAGCACGGCCTCCCGCACGGCCTCGTCGGCCTCGTCGAACGAGCCGAGCAGGCGGTACGCGACGGCCCGCAGCCGCGGCCGCTCGTCCTCGAAGCGGTCGGTGACCGCGCGGTCGTCACGGTCTGTCGCCGTCACGTCGTCTTCATGCACGGGGTGTGACCTCCGTGACGCGGGGTGCGGCCGCCGCCGGAGTGTCCTCGGGCCCGTCCTGCGGATCGGGGTCGGACGGGCCCTGGGCAGCGTCCCGACGGCGGCCGGGGGATCGCCCGGCGTCAGTCGCCGTGGCCGGTGCCTCCGCTGCCGAAGCCTCCGCTGGAGATCCCGCCCCACTTGCGCTTCTCCTCGCTGGGCGGGTCGGGGGAGGTCTCCGTGCCGGATTCCTTGAGCTGGTAGGGCATGAGCCGGTGTTCGCCGTCCGTCTGCGGCATCTCCGCCGGCCTGCGGTATTCGGACATCTCGCCGGGCAGCGCGCCGGTGTCGGGCCGGTGTGGCTGCTCGTCCGGCTTGGGCGGCTGGGATTCGCGGTCGCGGACTCGCATGCCGAGCCAGAACGCGCCGATGAGTACGGCGACGATGACCAGTCCGCCGAGAACCTGTGCAAGCCCTGACTGCCAAACCCCAGCGGCCAGGATCTCTGCTGCGCTGAGAGTGTTCATACCTTCAGGATTACCCGATTCCGCTTCTTCGGATACGTCGAGCGGACATCCGATGGGATCGCCCCCGGGAATTCCCCGGATCACCTGAAACATTTCCGCACGCCCACCGCGTCGATGAGGTGTACGGCGACCACACCACGTGACCGTGAGGGAAGGGAGGGGCATGAGAAAGTCCCGCGCGGACGAGTTCCTGGAGTTCGCCGCCGCACGCACGGGGCAGCTGTTCCGGTCCGCATGCCTGCTGACCAGCGGCGACACCCACCTTGCCGAGGATCTCACCCAGGAGACCCTCGGCCGGATGTACGCCAAGTGGGGCCGCATGGCCCGCGTCGGCAACCCGGCCGCATACGCCCAGACCGTGCTGGTGCGCACGTTCCTCAGCCACCAGCGCCGCCGCTCCGCCACCGAGCGCCCGCTCGGCGAGCTGCCGGACCGCGCCCCCGACGGAGGCGAGGACCCCGCACTCCGGATCGCGCTGCTCGACGCGCTGGCCGGACTCGCACCCAAGGACCGGGCGGTCGTGGTCCTCCGCTACTGGGAGGACCGCAGCATCGAGGAGACCGCCGACGCCCTGCACGTCAGCTCCGCGGCGGTACGCACCCGCTCGGTACGGGCGCTGGCCAAGCTGCGGGCCCGACTCGGCGGCAGCCTCACCGAGTTCGCCGCCCGCTGACCCCCGACTGACCCACGACTGACCACCGCACTTCTTCACCCACGGACTTCTTCACCCACGAACCGGAGACGGTGATTTCGGCATGCCTCTGAACGACGATCCCCAGCACGAAGGCTTCGAGGAGGAGCTCGGCGCGGTCCTCCGCCGCGCCGGCGACGGATTCTCCGTCGACGACCGGCGCGAGCTGGTCGCGGGCGGCCTCAAGCGCGGCCGGCGCCGCCTGGTGCGCCGCCGCCTCGCGGTGACCGGCGGCGCCCTCGCGCTCGCCGCCGTCGGCATCGGCGGCGTCTACGGCGGGTCCCTGGTCGGCCCCGGCGTCGGCAAGACGACCACCTCCGTGGCCGCCGCGCCCACGCCGGGCAACGCCACCGGCACGGCGTCCGCCGCCGACCCGAAGAAGACGCCCGACGCGCAGATCCCGCTGAAGGACATCGCCGCCGTCCTCAAGGCCAACACCCCGGCCGGCCAGTGGACCTTCGACGGCCTCGACGGCGTGGGCCACGCGGTCGCCGGCGTCTACGACGACGGCAACGGCAAGGCGGCCGTCAGCATCGGCCTCTACCGGGCAGGCCGCACCCCCGAATCCGGCGTGGGCCAGGTCACCTGCCCCGACAAGGCCCTCGTCGCCTACGACCGCTGCGCCGACGGACGGACGGCGAACGGCGACCGGTTCATGGGCATCGAGGGGTACGAGTACTCCGACAAGCGCGGCGGGCTCAAGAGCTGGCGGGCGGTCCTGCTCACCAAGGACGGCTTCCTGATCGACGCGAGCGAGTCCAACGCCCCCGCCGAGAAGGGCGAAGCGGTCAGCCGCGAGAACCCGCCCTTCGGCCTCACCCAGCTGAAGGAACTCGTCACCGCCGACGCCTGGGCGCCGCTCACCGCCCAGCTGCCCAAGCTCCCCAAGCCCGGCAAGGGCGAGGCCAAGCCGCCCGCCGTGCCGAGCGCGGCGGCCGTCCAGGCCACCCTGCGCTCCCTGCTGCCCCAGGGCGTCACCGTGACGTCCGACGGCGGCGGCGACGGCCACGGCTATGTCGTCGTGGACGACGGCAAGGGCGCGAGCCTCGTCGGGGTCGACGTCCAGCCCAAGGCCGGTAAGGCCGTCGCCGAGCTGTTCACCGGCGCCGGCGTCGTCACGCTGCCCGACGGCACCAAGGTCAAGGCCACCCAGCAGCCCGGCGAGAAGGGCGGCGCCGGCGTCGTCTGGTGGAGCGTCGACACGCTGAGCGCCCAGGGCTTCCGGGTCGTCGTCTCCGCCTTCAACTCGGGCTCCCAGCACGAGGCCGCCACGCGCGCCGAGCCCGCGCTCACGATGGCGCAGCTGAAGGCCCTGGCGCTGAGCCCCAAGTGGCAGAAGCTGCCGCTGAAGTAGCGGCTACTTCGCGTCCGCGTACCGCTCGACCGTCGCCGTCGTGAACGGGAAGCGGACCGGCGTGTCACCGAAGGCGATCCGGCCGGCCTCGTCACCGGCCGCCCGGATCGCCGCCGTGACCGCCTCGGCCTCCTCGGCGGGGCAGTGCACGATCACCTCGTCGTGCTGGAAGAACACCAGCTCGGCGCGCATCCCGGAGAGGGAGCGCCGGAGCGCGGCCAGCATCAGCAGGGCCCAGTCGGCGGCGCTGCCCTGGACGACGAAGTTGCGGGTGAACCGGCCGCGGGCGCGGGCGTTCCCTGAGGCGTAGCCGGGGACGAACTCGCCGCTCTCCGCCTCGGGTTCGCCGGGCTCCTGCGGGATGCCCGCCTCGTCGTCCTCGCCGGAGCCGACCGCGCGCGGGCTCGTGCGGCCCAGCCAGGTGCGGACGAGCCGGCCCTCCTCGCCGGCCTTGGCCGCGTCGTCGACGTAGGCGACCGCGCGGGGGAAGCGGCGGCGGAGGGCCGCGAGGTTCTTGAGGCCGTCGCCGCTGGTCTGCCCGTAGATCGCGCCGAGCAGGGCGATCTTGGCGTGGTCGCGGTCGCCGGAGAAGGCCCGGTCGGAGAGCCGGGTGTACAGGTCGTCGGGGTGCCCCGCGACCTCCATGAGGCCCGGGTCCCGGGAGATCGCGGCGAGCACCCGCGGCTCCATCTGGTCGGCGTCGGCGACGACGAGCCGCCAGCCCTCGTCGGCGACGACCGCCCGGCGGATCACCTTCGGGATCTGGAGGGCCCCGCCGCCGTTGGTCGTCCAGCGGCCGCTGACCGTGCCGCCCGGCAGGTACTCCGGGCGGAAACGGCCGTCCCGCACCCAGTCCGCCAGCCACGACCAGCCGTGCGCCGTCCAGATCCGGTACAGCTTCTTGTACGCGATCAGCGGCTCCACGGCCGGATGGTCGACCTCCGCCAGCTCCCAGCGGCGCGTCGACTTCAGCCGCACCCCGGCCTGCGCGAAGGCCTTCACCACGTCGGCCGGAAGATCGGGCCGCACCCGGCGGCCGAACGCCGCCGACACCTCGTCCGCCAGCTCGGCGAGCCGGCGCGGCTCGCCGCCGCCCGCGTACCGCTCGCCCAGCAGCTCGTTCAGCAGCTCCCGGTGCACGTCCGCCCGCCACGGCAGCCCCGCCCGGTGCATCTCGGCCGCCACCAGCATCCCCGCCGACTCGGCCGCCGTGAGCAGCCGCATCCGGCCGGGGTGTTCCGTCCGGTCGTGCCGGCGCAGCTGTTCCGCGTACACCGCGAGGAGCCCCTCGAACGGCACCGAGACCGTGGGGCGCGGCTCGAACAGCGAGTCCTGCGAGCCGGGCTCGGCGCTCCGCTGCGGCGGGTCGGGCGGCACCGGCGCGTTCCGCAGGCGGGCCCAGGCCGCGGCCGCCGAGCGGGGCTCCCCGAGCCGTCCCTCGTGGCCGAGCAGCAGCTGCTCGGCGTCCTCCACGTCGTAACAGCGCTCGACCCGCACGCCCGCGGCCAGCAGCCTCGGATACACCTCCGCGGTCGACCGCCACACCCACCGGGTCACGTCCGGCCGTCGCCGTACCGCCTCCACCAGGTCCGGTTCGCGCAGCGGCTCCCCTGTCGGCTGCCCGTCGGCGCCGAGCGGCGCGAGGACGGCCCCGTCCCCCTCCTCCTCGGCCGCCACCACCCACCGCTCGCTCATGCGTCCGAGTCTGGCACCCGGCACTGACAGCGCCGGGCAGGCGGAGCGGCGGGTCCGTGATCAGGCGCTACGCGGCCGCGTGGAAGAGGGCGGCGGCCTCGCCGCGGGAGCCGACGCCCAGCTTGTCGAGGATCTTGGCGACGTGGAACTTCACCGTCGACTCGCTGATGTGGAGCTCCTCGGCGATGCGCCGGTTGCGGTGGCCGAGCGCGAGGTGACGGAGGACCTCGACCTCGCGCTCGCCGAGGCCGGCCAGCGGGTGGGCCGCCTCGACGGGCGCCTCGGGGGTGGCGAGGGGGAGGACGGCGGTCAGGGTGGTGCCCCAGCCGGGGACGGCGTCCATGTCGAGGTGGCCGCCGAGGACGTCGAGCCGGTCGCGGATGCTGCCGGCGCCCAGGTCGCAGGCGGCGAGCGCGCCGGCGCCGTCGTCGCGGACCGAGGCGCGGAGTTCGTGCTCGGTGAGCTGCCAGCCGACGTGGACGCGCCGGACCGAGTCCTGTTCGAGGACGACGAGGAGGAGCGCGCGGACGATGGCCCGCGCGGTGTGGGCGACGTCGGCGGCCAGGGAGCGGGCGGAGTCGGGGGCGCCGAGGTCGAGGCGGACGGGGCTGTGCCGCAGCATGGGCCGCAGTTCGCCGGCGAGCCGCTCGAAGGCCTCCGCCGCGGGCTCCTCGGCGATCGCGCGGTCCTGCCGCTGGGCCGCCCGCATGTCGATGAGCGTCGAGGCGGCGAGGTCGGTCGCGGTGGCCCGGGCGGTCGTGTCGTCGAGCGCGCGGCTGCGCAGTACGGCGAGCACGCCGGACAGCGCGGCCGTGTGCGCGGCCGTCAGCTCGGCGATGACCCGGGCCCGGGTGTCGGCGGCGGCGCGCGAACGGGCCAGGGCGCCCGGCACGGCCTCCGTGGCGAACCGGTCGAAGTGGCTGGTCACCAGGTCCCACAGGGCCTGGGCGACGTCGAGTCCGGCCGCGTCGGCGGGCGCGGCGCCGTCCTCCCGTACGAGCACGAGCACCGAGCCGCGTCGCGTCGCGTGACTGGTGACGGCGACGACCTCGCGCTCCCGGCCGCCGACCTTCGCCACGCCCTGCCAGGGGCTCCCGGGCACGCCCGCCGCGAGCAGCGGTGCCAGTTCGGCGGCGGTCAGTCCCTCCGTACCGCCGATCGCCTTGAAGGGGGAGTGGGCGCAGTGGGTGGAGAGTTCCGCCGCGTCGACGTGCGGGACGACGGGCGCGAGGGCCGCCGAGACCTTGGGGAGGATCGCCCCGAGCGGCTGCCGGAGGATCTCGTACGCGGTGGTCAGCGTGAGCGCGTCCATGCCGTTCAGCCTAGTCCGGCGGTCTGCGGCCGGGCCGGTCTTTCGGACAGGTGGGACTGGCCGTTGGGAGGGCGGGGCGGGGAGGGGCGGGCACGCAGGATGGAGGAGTCCGGGAGCGGACGGTGACAACGGACGGCAGTGGAGGCCGAGATGGAAGCGATCGTGTACGAGGAGTTCGGCGGCCCCGAGGTGCTGCGCCACGCGACCGGTGTGGCGGTGCCCGAGCCGGGACCCGGCGAGGTCCGGGTGAAGGTGGCGGCGGCCGGGGTCAACCCGGTGGACTGGAAGCGGCGTTACGGCTGGGTCGAGGCGTTCTACCCGACGACGTTCCCCGCCGTCCCCGGCCTGGAGTTCGCCGGCACCGTCGACGCGCTCGGCGAGGGCGTCACCGACGTGGCCGTCGGCGACGAGGTCCTCGGCTGGACGAGCACCGGCGCCTACGCCGAATACGCCATCGCCGGCACCATCGCCCCCAAGCCCGCCGGGCTCTCCTGGGAGACCGCCGCGAGCCTCCCGGTGGCCGGCGAGACCGCGCAGCGGGTCCTCGACCTGATCGGGGTGCGGGAGGGCGAGACGCTGTTCCTGCACGGCGCGGCGGGCGTCGTCGGCTCGGTGGCCGTCCAGCTCGCCGTCGCGGCCGGCATCACGGTCGTCGGCAGCGCCTCCGAGTCCAACCACGCCTACCTGCGCGAACTCGGCGCGATCCCGGTGGCGTACGGCGACGGCCTGGCCGACCGGGTCAGGGCGGCCGCCCCGGACGGCGTCCACGCGGTCTTCGACGCGGCGGGCCACGGCGTGCTCCCGGTCGCCATCGAGCTCCTCGGCGGCGAGGGCAGGGCGGACAAGGCGCGGATCGCCACCATCGCGGCGATCGACGCCGACGAGTACGGGATCACCTTCTCCGGCGTCTCGGGCGACCCGGAGGACGTGCGGCGCGGACTCGCCGCCCAGGCCCGCCTGGCCGCGGAGGGCGCCCTCGCGATCCGGCTCGCCGACATCCTCCCCCTCAAGGAGGCGGCCCGCGCGCAGGAGTTGAGCGAGTCGGGCCACGTGCGCGGCAAGCTGGTCCTGATCCCGTAGAACTCCCGTGCGGCAGCGCGCGCCGTCCCCGTAGGGTCTCCTCTCGGCGGAGGGTCAAGGCGATCCCTCCCTCCGCTCCGAGAGCTGGAACGACCGTGGAAGGCGACGACGATGTACGCGATATCCCTGGGAGACGACGGCGCGGAGCTGCGCCCGCTCGAACCGTGGCAGGCCGACGAGTTCCTCGCGCACATGGACCGCGGCCGCGAGTTCATCGGCGCCCGCAACGGCCTCCCCGACGTCGTGACCGACCTGGAGTCGAGCCGCGCCTTCCTCCGCCTCTACGCGGAGAAGGTCGCCTCCGACACCGGCCGCATCCACGGCATCTGGTCCGACGGCACCCTCGTCGGTGCCGTCATCCTCCGCAGGCTCGACATCCCCGCCGGTTACGCGGAGGCCGGCTGCTGGCTGGAACCCGCCGCCGTCGGCAAGGGCCTCGTGACCAGGGCCGCCCACACCCTCATCGACTGGGCCATCACCGTGCGCGGTGTCCACCGCGTCGAGTGGGTCGTCTCCGCCGACAACGCCCCCAGCATCGCCGTCGCCCGCCGTCTCGGCATGAGCCGCGACGCGGTCCTCCGCGAGAGCTACCCCTACCGCGGCACCCGTCACGACGAGGAGATCTGGTCGATCCTCGCCCCCGACTGGTCGAGCTCGCTCAAGGCCTGACCACGCCGGACGGGGCGGTGACCCGGCTCCGACCCTTGTCACCGCCCCGTTGTCCCACCATGACCGCTCAGCGGGTCAGGCGCCACGCGGGGAGGACCGAAGCGGCGACGGCGACCGCCGCGCAGACCGCCGCCGAGCCGCCGGCGGCGGACCAGGGCAGCGCGAGGGCCACGGGCGCCGAGAGGGCCGCGAGGGCGGCGCCGAGCGCCGCGAGCACGGCCGCGGCGGCGAGGAGCCCGAGGAGGGTGCCGAGGGCGACGGCGAGCACCGATTCGCCGGCCACGACCCGGAGGACCTGGGCACGGGTGGCCCCGGCGAGGCGCAGTGAGGCCAGCTCGGGGCCGCGCACCGAGGTCGCCATGAGGAGGGTGTTGGCGAGCCCGATCACCGTGTAGACGAGGGCGATGCCGAGGACGAGGACCATGCCGAGCCGGCTTTGCGGGTTGCCCGCGGGGTGGGTGGCCTCGGCCCAGGCGTCGGCCGTGCGGACGGTGCCGCCGGTGGCCTCCAGGGCCCTCGCCAGGCTCGCGGGACTGCCGCCCGCCCCCGCGTCGACGCGGTCGACGACGGCGCCCGGGGCGTTCGCGGGGGTGACGTAGGGGCCGTTGTCGCCGGTGCCGAGGGCGAGGACGGCGGCGATGCGGAGGGGGAAGGGGCCGGTGCCGTCGGCGCGCCAGACGTCGATCGTGTCGCCGACGCGACCGGGCCGGAACTCCTCGTTGACGACGATCGAGCGGTCGTCCAGGTCGCGCAGGTCTCCGGCGACCACGGGGAGCCGGGCGAGGGACGCGAAGGCGGCGGGGTCGGAGACCGCGCGCGCCCCGTACTTCACGACGGCCTCGTCGCCGTCGCGCACGAAGACGGACGTGGTCGCGGTGGGGGAGACGAGGGCCCCCGCGGGCGCGGCGACCGGCTTCAACGCCTGGCCCGTCACGACGTACTGAGCGGCCGTCTGCTCGCGCGCCTCGGCCCCACGCGTGCGCGTGACGGTGGTCGCCGAGCCGAAGAGGGTGCCCGCGAGCGCGACGGTGACGAGGACGGGCCCGGCGATGGCGGCGGTGCGGCGGACGGAGGCCGCGCTGTTCTCCCGTACGAGGAGGGCGACGGCGCCGCCGGCTCCGGGCCGGGCTCCCGCTCCGGCTCCCGCTCCGGCTCCCGGGAGGCGGAGCAGCCTGGCGGCGGGCCTGACCAGGAGGGGCGAGAGGAGGGCGAGCCCGCCGATCAGGAGCATCGGGAGGGTCGTGTACGTCTTGCGCTTGAGCAGCTCGGAAGGCTCGGTGGCGTACGTCCAGACGAGCAGCCCGGCGCCGGTGAGGAGCAGGAGGGTGCCGAGCACGGCCCGGCCCAGGGGTAGGGCGTCGGTGTCGACGTCCGCGTCGCGGAGGGCCGCCGTCGGGTCCACCTTGCCGGCCCGCCGTGAGGCGGCGAGGGCGCCGGTGACGGCGACGGTCACGCCCGTCCAGAAGGCCGTGTGGAAGGGCCAGCCGGGTCCGCCGGGTCCGCCGATCGTGAACCACGCGGGCGCGAGGCCGCCGTCGACGAGGGTACGGGCGAGCAGGGGCGCTCCCAGGGAGCCGAGCGCGCAGCCGGTGGCAGAGGCGAGCACGCCGAGCACCGCCGCCTCGGCGAGGAGGAGTCGCCGGACCTGCCCGGGGGTGGCCCCGGCGGTCCGCAGCAGCCCGAACTCGCGGCGGCGCAGGGCGACGGCGAAGGCGAAGGTGGAGGCGACGACGAACACGGACACGAAGGCGGTCACCCCGCCGGAGGTGCCGAGCAGCGCGTTGAGCGCGGTGAGCGCGCGCTCGTCCCGTTCGGGGTCCGGGTCGGCGCGGACCCGGTCGGCGCCGGTGAGGACCTGGGCGCGGTCGCCGACGAGGGCCCTGACCTGGTCGGCGGGGGCGTCCACGCCCACGGCGTCCGGTGCCGTGTCCGTGTCCGTGTCCGTGCGGAGGGCCCAGCGCGCCCTCAGGTCCTGCAGCACTTCTTTGTCCACAGGCTGTGGACGGTCGAGCGGGAGTGCGACATGCGCGGTCCCGGGCCCCCGTACGACGTCGAGGACCAGCCGGTCCCGGCCCTGCACCACGACCGGTGACGAGGCGAACCGCTCGGGAGAACGCTCGGGCGCGTGAAAAGTCGCGGAGAGCCCGAGCCCCATGGTCGTGAGCAGACCGACCCCGAGCGCCAGGGCGACGAAACCGCCCACGAAGGAGGCCCAGCGGGCGCGGAGCCCGGAGAGGACGACGGTCAGCACGCGGGGCTCCCCACGAGGCCGTCCGCCGCGAGACCGCCCGCCTCAAGACCGGCCATCCGGGCCGCGACCGCCTCCACGGTGGGGGCGTGGAGTTCGCCGGCCACGCGCCCGTCGACGAGGAAGACGACACGGTCGGCGCGGGCGGCGGCGACGGGGTCGTGGGTGACCATGACGAGGGTCTGGCCCTCGCGGTCGACGAGGTCGCGGAGCATGGCGAGGACCTCGCGGCTGGTGGTGGAGTCGAGCGCGCCGGTCGGCTCGTCGCCGAAGAGGACGGCGGGGCGGGTGATCAGGGCGCGGGCGATGGCGACCCGCTGCTGCTGGCCGCCGGAGAGCTCACCGGGGCGGTGGCGTTCGCGGCCGGCGAGACCCACGCGCGCGAGTGCCTCCCGGATCTCGGCGCGGGACGGGCGGCGCCCGGCGAGGCGGAGCGGCAGGGCGACGTTCTGCGCGGCGGTCAGGGAGGGCAGCAGGTTGAAGGCCTGGAAGACGAAGCCGATGCGGTCGCGGCGGAGGAGCGTGAGGCGGCGCTCGCTCAGCCCGTGCAGGGCGGTGCCGCCGAGCTCCACGCTTCCGGCGGTGGGCCGGTCGAGCCCGGCGGCGCACCGGAGGAGCGTGGACTTGCCGGAGCCCGAGGGGCCCATGACGGCGGTGAAGGTTCCGGCGGCGAGATCGAGGTCGACGCCGTCGAGGGCCCGGACGTCCCGGTGGTGCCGGGTGAGCCCGCGGAGCCGTACGGCGGGGGTGTTGGTCATGGCTCAAGCGAACCGTTTCGGCCCGCCCGGATCACGACCACTGAGGGGCGTCCCGGGGGTATGCCTGGCCCTACCTCCGCCCGGTCCGGCGGCCTCTCCGCGGGGGCTGAGACCATCGGGGGAGGACGAAGGGGACGCGAGGACCGAGGGCGGTATGAGCACCACGATCGACAGGGCATTCGAGGCGCTGTACGCGAGCGACGACGGGTCGCTCGACACGGCGGCGTCGCTGCTCGCCGCCGACCGGGGCGCGGACGGGGAACTGGCCCGGCGGGGCGAGGAGTTCGTCCGCACCCTGTGGGGGAGGGGCTGGCAGCCCGCCGACCTCGCCCGGATTGCCCGCCGCGAGCTCGCGGACGAGCACGTCCGGCTGCTCGCCGCGCTGATCAGGACGGAGACGGCCGGGTACGGGCGGCTGCCGCACCGCTGGCAGGCGCAGCTCGACGACCTCGACGCCGCCGCCGTACGGCCGACGGACCGGTTCTCGTACGCGACGACGGTCCTGGAGCTGTACCGGCTCCTTGTCCGGCTGCCGCGGCTCGACGCCGTCGGCCCGGTGCCGGGCGAGGCGCTGCCGCCCGCGACCGCCGGGGAGCCCCGCATGCTCACCCGGATCAGGGCGCTCCTGGCCAAGGCGGAGGCGACCGGCTACCCAGAGGAGGCGGAGGCGCTGACGGCCAAGGCCCAGGAGCTGATGGCCCGGCACAGCCTGGACGAGGCGACGCTGGCGGCGGGCGCGCCGTCCCCGGAGACGCCCGGCGCGATCCGTATCGGCGTGGAGCCGCCGTACGAGCAGGCGAAGGCGATCCTGCTCGACGCGGTGGCCACGGCGAACCACTGCCGGGCCGTGTGGAACGAGACGTACGCCTTCTCGACGGTGGTCGGTTTCGAGGCGGACCTCGATCCGGTCGAGCTGCTGTACACGTCGCTGCTGGTCCAGGGGACGGCGGCGATGACGCGGGCGGAGGCGGAGCAGCGGGCCGGCGGCCGCAAGCGCACCAAGTCCTTCCGGCAGTCCTTCCTGCTCGCGTACGCGAACCGGCTCGGCGCCCGGCTCGCCTCGACGTCCCGCCGGGTCGCCGCCGAGGCGCCCTCGCTGCTGCCCGCCCTCGCCTCCCGCGACCTCGCGGTCACCAGCCGTACCGACGAACTCTTCCCCGAGACCCGCACCACGCGCGTGCGTGCCGCCTGGGACGAGGCGGGCTGGAACCACGGCGCCTCCGCCGCGGACCAGGCCGGCCTGCACCCCGGCCGCCCCCGCATCGGAGACGCCTCCTGACGCACGCCCTCTGGGGGGAAATGTCGGGTTCGGGGTGGATCGCGGATACGCTCGGCGCATGAGCTGGCTTCGGGCGTTGAAGGCGACCTCCCGCTCGGGGCTCACCGTGGAGCGGCGGCGGCTCGAACCCGCCATCGCTGCCAGGGGCGCGCTCGGGCTGGCGCTGGTCGTCGGGTTCTCGCTCGCGCTGTTCGGGCCGGCCGTGGCGGCGTCGTCGGCGTTCGGCGCGTTCCAGGCGGCGATCGCCACCTTCCAGCGCTCGTGGCGCCCCCGCCCCACGCTGGCCCTGGCGTCCGGGGCGAGCCTCGCCGTGTCGACGTTCCTCGGCTATCTCACGGGCGCGCACGAGGCGCTGTTCCTCGCGCTGCTGCTCTGCTGGACGTTCCTCGCGGGCCTCGCCTGGGCCGCGGGCCCGACCGCCGGGATCATCGCCTCGTCCAACGTGGCGATCATGCTGGTCACGGTCACCCTGCCCACCTCCGTCGCCGCGGCCGCCGGCCACGCCGCCGTGATCTTCGCGGGCGGTGTCGTGCAGGCCGCGCTCGTCGTCCTCCTGCCGGTACGCCGCTGGGGCGCCCAGCGCGACGCCCTCGCGGACGCGCTGGCCGCCGAGGCCGACTACGCGCGCCGCCTCCGCCACGACCCGGTCGCCCCCTTCGATCCCGTACCGCTCATGACGGCCCGCAGCGCCGCCGCCGTGACGCCCCGCCAGGCCCGCCGCCGCCCGGCCGAACTGCACGGCGCCCGGGGCCTCGCCGAACGGATCCGCCCGGTCCTCGCGTCCCTGGCCGACCCGGCCGTCGGAGTGCCCGAGGAGGGCCCGGAACGGGACCGCGTGCGCGAGCTGCTCGCCGCCGCGGCCGCCCTCCTCGACGCCGCCGCCCACGCGATCCGGCACGGCGAACCGGTCGCCCTGCCCCCGCCCGCCGTCGCCGCCCTCCGCACCCCCGACACCGGCGCGATCCTCTCCGGCCCCTCCCGCCGCGCCGCCCTCCGCCTCGCGGCACTCCTCGGCGACGTCGTGGAGACGGCCGACCCCCGCACGGAGACCTCGCCCGGAGAGCCGCCGGCACCGCGCGCGAAGACCCCGGCGGCCCGGGAGGCGGCCGCGTCCCCCGGCGGGGAGCCCACGGCCCCCGCGGCCCCCCGCACCCGGCCGACCCTCGTCCGGCTCGTGCCCGTCGTCGTCGCGAAGATGCGGGCCGAGCTGCGCCCCGATTCGCCGATCCTGCGGCACGCGGTCCGGGTCTCGGCGGTCACGGCCGCCGGGTATCTGCTCGGCGCGGTGCTGCCGTTCGGGCACGGCTACTGGGCGCCGATGGCCTCGGTGATGGTGATGCGGCCGGACTTCTCGCAGACGTACGCGCGCTCGGTGGCCCGGTTCGGGGGGACGCTCGTCGGAGTGGCGCTGGCGACCGCGGTGGTGCAGTGGGCGGACCCGGGCACGTACCTGTCCGCCGCGCTCGCGGTGCTGAGCGCCTTCGGGATGTACCTGCTGATGCGGACGGGGTACGCCGCCGGCCAGGTCTGCGTCGCCGCCTACGTCGTGTTCCTGCTCGGCATGGACGGCGCCGGACTGACGCAGACCGTGCGGGACCGGGTGCTGCTCACCCTCATCGGCGGGCTCCTCGCGATGCTGGGGTACGCCGTCTACCCGGCCTGGGAGACGCCCCGGCTGCGCGGCCGGCTCGCGGACTGGGTGGCGGCGGTGGGCCGGTACGCGGCCGTCGTCACCGCGCGGTACGCCGACCCCGCCGGACCCGCCTGCCCCGACGTACGGGAGGCCCTGCTCGCCACCCGCGCGGCCCGGGTCGCCTGGCAGGAGGCCCTGGCCCGGGCGACGCACGAGCCGGTGCGCCACCGGGGCCTGTCGCACGCGGCGGCGGAACAGGCGGAGGAGGCGCTCGCCGAGTTCGGCCGGGTGGCCATGCTCCTGGAGGCCCATCTGCCGGAGCGCGGGGCGCCGCCCGTGCCCGCCGCCGCGACCCTGGCGGAGTCCCTGCACCGGGCGACGGAGCGGGGAGCGAAGGAGGTGCGGGAGCGCCGGGAGCCGCGCTGGGACGACCTGCGGGAGACGGTCGACGCCTGGTCCGCCGACCCTCCGGACCACTTCCTCCTGCACAAGGGCGCCGTCCTGCTCCTGGAGGCGCTCGACGAGGTGTCGGTGGCCCTGACGGGCTCCACGCGTGCGCGTGAGGACGGCCGTCGGGTGGCGTGAAGATCGTCGGCCGTAGGATCGCGAAGGGAACCGTACGGGCCGTCAGGAACGTCTGATCAGCGGAACTTGGCTCGTAAGCGGTGTGGGAACGCTGTGTGGCGTAGCCACTACGCCACCCCTCGTGCACGTGCATCTGCTCATGCATCGGCATGTGAACACAGCTATGATCCGAGGAAGTTGACACCTGCACCAATTGACTCGGGGAGCTACCAGTGCACCATGCGCATCACGCGTACAACGGCATGGCGGCCAAGGAGCTGACCGGTGTCGTCTGGCAGAAGAGCAGGCACAGCAACTCCCAGGGCTCCTGCGTGGAGTTCGCCAAACTCCCCGGGGGAGACGTCGCCGTGCGCAACTCGCGCCACCCCGACGGCCCCGCGCTCGTCTACACGCCCGCGGAGATAGAGGCGCTCCTGCTGGGCGTCAAGGACGGGGAATTCGACCACCTGGTGTGAACCCGGCCACGAGGCATACGAGGCATACGAGGCCTACGAGGCGTACGGCATGCGGAAGGGCCCCGGGGCGGGTGTGCCCCGGGGCCCTTCATGCGTATCGCTCGGTGCTACTCCGGACCGATCCGGAACAGCGCCCACACCACCTTGCCGTGCAGGGTGCCGGCGAGCGGGTGCCAGCCCCAGCTGTCGCTGAACGAATCCACCAGGAACAGCCCGCGCCCCGACTCGGCGGCGAAGTCCTCCTCGCCTCGGCGCGCCTCCGGGCTCTCCCCGCTGGGGTCGCGCACGGCGCACACGAGGCGCGAGGCCCAGCGCATGAGGTGCAGCCGGACCGGCGGGTTCTGGCCTTCTTCCTGGGGCGCGTCGGTGGGTACGGCGTGCCGCAGCGCGTTGGTGACGAGCTCGGAGACGACCAGTGCCACGTCGTCGAAGCGTTCGGTCAGCTCCCAGCGGTCGAGCGTCGCGCTGGTGAACTTCCGTGCCCCGCGCACGGCTTCGTACCGGGCGGGCAGGGCGCAGGAGGCGGAGGTGGAGACGGCGCCGGGATCGATCGGCGGTAGGCCCTGCCGTAACGGCTCGAGCACGGTCGATCCATTCGTCCCCATGCGAGGCACTCCCGGGAATCGCGACTGTGGTGCGACAACACGAACGAGTACGCGGCTGCGCGGGGTCCATGGTTCCGAATGCGACCACTGGATGCAAGGGCAGATGCACGTGCACGCGCCGGACCTGTCCGTCCCCGTGCGGAATCTGTGCATAAGTCGTCCACCCGGTGAGGGGAACTTTCCGCGATGTGCGTGCCGTGTGCGCGTGAGTGCCCGGATCCCGCCGTCTTTCCGTAATCGAATGTGTACGCGCTGAAGCGTTTGGTGGCAGAATCCGGGGCTCGACGGGGGCTCGACACCGTAAAGGGGAGGCTGGGAGCCGTGACCGCAGGCGAATCGAGCGGAGCGAGCGGGAGCGTGGTGCGGCGCATCCTGCTGGGCTCCCAGCTGAGGCGGTTGCGCGAGTCGCGCGGGATCACCCGCGAGGCGGCCGGCTATTCCATCCGGGCGTCCGAATCCAAGATCAGCCGTATGGAGTTGGGGCGGGTGAGCTTCAAGGCCAGGGACGTCGAGGATCTGCTCACGCTGTACGGGGTCGGGGACGAGGCCGAGCGCGGCTCGCTCCTCGGGCTCGCCCGCGAGGCCAACGTCGCGGGCTGGTGGCACAGCTTCGGCGACGTGCTGCCCGGCTGGTTCCAGACGTACATCGGCCTGGAAGGCGCCGCCTCCCTCATCCGTGTCTACGAAGTCCAGTTCGTGCACGGCCTGTTGCAGACCGAGGCGTACGCGCAGGCCGTCGTCACCCGGGGCATGCCCGACGCCTCGCGCGCCGAGATCGACCGCCGGGTCGCCCTGCGCCTGGAGCGCCAGAAGGTCCTCGTCTCCGAGCGCGCCCCGCAGTTCCACGCCGTACTCGACGAGGCCGCCCTGCGCCGCCCGTACGGCGACCGGTCCGTCATGCGGGGTCAGTTGAGGCATCTCATCGAGATCTCCGAGCACCCCGGCGTCACGCTCCAGATCATGCCCTTCAGCTTCGGCGGCCACGCCGGCGAGAGCGGCGCCTTCACGATGCTGAGCTTCCCCGAGTCCGACCTCTCCGACATCGTCTACCTGGAGCAGCTCACCAGCGCCCTCTACCTCGACAAGCGCGAGGAGGTGGCCCAGTACCAGCGCGTGATGGAGAAGCTCCAGAAGGACGGTCCGGATCCGGCCGAAAGCCGTGACCTTCTCCGGGGTCTCCTCCAACTCTCCTGATACATCAGTACGATGACGCCACATCAGTCGCACTGCAGGTAGCGGGTAGAGGGGTCTCCACCATGTCGCACTTCACCGACCTGGCCCACCAGTACATAGACGGCGAGTGGAAGCCGGGCAGCGGCTCGTGGGACATCATCGACTTCAACCCGTACACCGGGGAGAAGCTCGCCTCCATCACGGTCGCCACCGCCGGTGAGGTCGACCGCGCCTACCGGGCCGCCGAGCGCGCCCAGGCCGAGTGGGCCGAGACCAACCCGTACACCCGCCGGCTCGTCTTCGAGCGCGCGCTGCGGATCGTCGAGGACCGCGAGGAGGAGATCGCCGAGACGATCGTCGCCGAGCTCGGCGGCACCCGCCTCAAGGCGGCCTTCGAGCTGCACCTCGCCAAGGAGTTCCTGCGCGAGGCGATCCAGCTGGCGCTGCGCCCCGAGGGCCGCATCCTGCCCTCGCCGGTCGACGGCAAGGAGAACCGCGTCTACCGCGTCCCGGTCGGCGTCGTCGGCGTCATCTCGCCCTTCAACTTCCCCTTCCTCCTCTCGATCAAGTCGGTCGCGCCCGCGCTCGCCCTCGGCAACGCGGTCGTCCTCAAGCCGCACCAGAACACCCCGATCTGCGGCGGCACGCTGGTCGCGAAGGTCCTGGAGGAGGCCGGCCTGCCCGCCGGCCTGCTGAACGTCGTGGTCACCGACATCGCCGAGATCGGCGACGCCCTCCTCACCCACCCGGTCCCGAAGGTCATCTCCTTCACCGGCTCCGACAAGGTCGGCCGCCACGTCGCCACGGTCTGCGCGCAGAACTTCAAGCACGCCGTCCTCGAACTCGGCGGCAACAGCGCCCTGATCGTCCTCGAAGACGCCGACGTCGACTACGCGGTGGACGCGGCCGTCTTCAGCCGCTTCGTGCACCAGGGCCAGGTCTGCATGGCCGCCAACCGCATCCTGGTGGACCGCACCCTCGAAGCGGAGTTCACCGAGAAGTTCGTGGCGAAGGTGAAGACCCTGCGCGTCGGCGACCCCGCCGACCCCGCCACCCACATCGGCCCGCTCATCAACTCCCAGCAGGCGGAGTCCGTCTCCTCGCTCGTCGACCAGACGGTCGCGGCCGGCGCGACGGCCCTGCTGCACGGCACGGTCGACGGCAACCTCGTCTCCCCGTCCGTCCTCACCGGCCTCGCCGCCGACTCCCCGGTCCTCGCCCAGGAGATCTTCGGCCCGGTCGCCCTCATCGTCCCCTTCGACGGCGAGGAGGAGGCCGTCCGGATCGCCAACGACACCCCGTACGGGCTCAGCGGCGCCGTCCACACCGCAGACGTCGAGCGCGGTGTACGGGTCGCCAAGCGCATCCACACCGGCATGATCCACATCAACGACGGCACCGTGCACGACGAGCCGATCGTCCCCTTCGGCGGCGAGAAGCACTCGGGCATCGGGCGGCTCAACGGCGACGCGATGGTGGACGCCTTCACCACCCAGAAGTGGATCTCGATCCAGCACGGGCGCAGCCGCTTCCCGTTCTGATTCCCCGACTCGCAGTCCCCCGACTCGCCGTTTCCCGACTCGCCGTTTCCCGACTCGCCGTTTCCCGACTCGTCGGCCTTGCGGACAGAAGGTGTCCGCAAGGGTCCGTAGCGTGGTCTGTGTCGAAGAAAGTCACGACCACGTAAGGCGGACACCATGGTTGCCCTCGTTCCCATCGAAGCCCCCGGCGACGAGCGCGGCGCGTTCCTCAACTTCATCCAGGAACAGCGCGCCGCGCTCCGCCGCTCGGTCCACGGGCTCACCGAGGAGCAGGCGGCGAGCCGCCCCAGCGCCAGCGAGCTCACCCTCTCCGGCCTGCTCAAGCACGTCGCCGAGGTCGAACTGGGCTGGCTCCGGCTGGCGCAGGAGCGGCCGAACGAACGGCAGCGCACCGAGGACACCTGGGGCGAGGGCTTCCGGCTCGTCGAGGACGAGACGATCCCCGAGGTCATCGCGTTCTGGGACGGCGTCGCGAAGGAGACCGAGGACTTCGTCCGCTCCGTGCCGAGCCTCGACGAGACCTTCCCGCTGCCTCCGGCGCCCTGGTTCCCCAAGGACGGACGCGTCTCGATCCGCTGGATGCTGCTCCACCTCGTCCAGGAGATGGGCCGGCACGCCGGACACGCGGACATCATCCGCGAGTCCCTCGACGGCAAGGGTTCCTTCGACCTGATCGCCGCCGAGAACGGCGCCTCCTGAGGCCCGCCCGCCGGCGCCGCTTGGTGGCTCCTAGTCAAGGTTGACTAACATCGAGGCATGTCAGCGATCCGGCTCCTCGTCCTGGGTGCGGTCAAGCAGCACGGCCGCGCCCACGGCTACCAAGTGCGCAACGACCTCGAGTACTGGGGCGCGCACGAGTGGTCCCACGCCAAGCCGGGCTCGATCTACCACGCGCTGAAGCAGATGGCGAAGCAAGGACTGCTGCACGCGTACGAGGTGGCGCCCAGCGCCGTCGGCGGGCCGCCGCGCGTCGAGTACGAGCTGACCGAGCGGGGCACCGAGGAGTACTTCGCGCTGCTGCGCGAGGCGCTGACCACGTACGACCAGAAGATGGACGTCCTGTCGGCGGGCATCGGCTTCATCGTCGACCTCCCCCGCGAGGAGGCGGCGCGGCTGCTGCGGAAGCGCGTCGAGGCGCTCGACGAGTGGCGCGGCGCGGTCACCGAGTACTACACGCCCGAGGGCGGCCCCGGTCAGCTCGGGCACATCGGCGAGATCATGCACCTCTGGGTCCACTCGGCGGACGCCGGCAAGGAGTGGACCCTCGGTCTGATCGAACGGATCGAGGCCGGGGCGTATGTGTTCGCCGGCGAGGGGGACCCCTTCGTGGGCGTGCTCGCCGAGGGCGAGGAGAACCCCTTCGCGACCTGAGCGTCGGAAGAATCGGGCTAATCAAGTTTGACTAGCTCTCTTCGAGGGCATACCTTGCTCCGTCGGCGGCAACTGATCAAATTTGACTACTCGATTTTCGGCTACTCGATTTTCGGCTACTTGGTTTTCGGCTACTTGGTTTTCGGGAGGAATCGACATGACGGCGGACGCGATCCTCATGGAGGGCGCGCGCAAGCGGTACGGCGACAAGGACGCCCTGGCCGGACTCGACCTGACCGTGCGGCGCGGCACCGTCCACGGCCTGCTGGGGCCCAACGGCGCGGGCAAGACGACGACGGTACGGATCCTGGCCACCCTCCTGCGGCACGACGAGGGCCTGGTGCGGGTGGCGGGACACGACGTACGGACCGGGGCCCGGGAGGTGCGGCGGCGGATCGGCCTGCTCGGGCAGCACGCGGCCCTGGACGAGGAGCTGGGCGGCCGGCAGAACCTGGAGATGTTCGGCCGGCTCCACCACCTCGGAGCCCGGCGCGCCGGGGCGCGGGCCGACGAGCTCCTGGAGCGCTTCGGCCTCGGCGACACCGGGCGCAAGCCCGTCAAGCAGTACAGCGGCGGCATGCGGCGGCGGCTCGACCTGGCCGCCTCGCTCATCACCGAGCCCGAGGTGCTGTTCCTCGACGAGCCGACGACCGGGCTCGACCCCCGCGGCCGCGGCGAGGTCTGGGAGTCGGTCCGCTCCCTCGTCGGCGGCGGCACCACGGTCCTGCTGACCACGCAGTACCTCGAGGAGGCCGACCGGCTCGCCGACCGCATCTCGGTCGTGGACCACGGGCGCGTGGTGGCCGACGGCACCGCCGACGAGCTCAAGGCCCGGGTCGGCGTGGACCGGATCGACGTGGTCGTACGGGACCGGGCACGGCTCGAAGAGGCGGCGGGGCTGCTCCCCGCGGCGCGCGACGAGGTGGGCGTGGACCTGGACCGGCGGCGGCTCAGCGCGCCGGTGAAGGACCGGATGGCCTCGCTCGCCGAGACCGTGCGGGCACTCGGCGAGGCCGGGATCGAGGCGGAGGACATCGCCCTGCGGCGGCCGACGCTGGACGAGGTCTTCCTGCGGCTGACAGAGGCAGCGGAACCGGGCCCGGCCCGGCGGACGGAGGTGACGGCATGAGTGCCGCGTACGTGGTGGGCGACTGCTGGACGATGACCCGCCGGGAGCTGGCGCACTGGGCCCGGCAGCCGGTCCAGGTCCTCGTCGGTCTCGTCTTCCCGGTGATGATGCTGCTGATGTTCGGTTACCTCGTCGGCGGCGGACGGGGCGTGGACGGCGACTACGTCGACTTCCTGGTGCCCGGGATGCTCACCCTGACCATGGTGTTCGGCCTCGAAGGCACCATGACGGCGGTGACCCAGGACCTGAACAAGGGCGTGATCGACCGCTTCCGGTCGATGCCGATGGCCGACGGCGCGGTCCTCGTGGGCCGGGCCGCCGCCGACATGCTCCAGTCGACGGTCGGGCTGCTCGTGATGGTCGGCGTCGGATACGCGATCGGCTGGCGGGCGAACGGGAGCCTCGCGAGCACCCTGGGGGCTCTGGGGCTGCTGCTCCTGCTGCGGTTCGCGATGCTCTGGATCGGCATCTTCCTCGCCCTGGTCGCCGGCCGGGCCGAACTCGTGCAGGCGGTGCAGATCCTGGTCTGGCCGCTCGGCTTCCTCTCCAACGCCTTCGCCTCGCCGGACTCCATGCCGGGCTGGCTCGGCACCTTCGTCGAGTGGAACCCGATGTCCGCGACGGCGACCGCGACCCGTGAACTCTTCGCCAACCCGGGCGGCGAGCCGGGCCACCTCACGGCCGCGATCCTCTGGCCGCTCGTGCTCCTCGCCGTCTTCTTCCCGCTGGCGGTACGGAAGTTCGGGCGGCTCGGAAAGTAGCGGCGCGGAAGTGGGAACCCCGGGGCGGCGAGCGGTGTATTGAAAGCAGCGGCTCACCGCGGGCCGCCCGAGGCAGGACAGGGGGACGTGCGATGCGCAGGCCTGCGGGAGTGGCCGGCGCCGTCGTGGCGCTGGTGTTGGCGGTGCTGAGCGGGTGTACGGGGCCGGGTGAAGGGTCCAAGTCGAGTGCGGGGGGCGGTAGTTCGGGTCCTTCGGCCTCGGCGGGGAGTCCGGGGGCTTCGGGGCCCGCGCCTTCAGGTGCTTCGGGGTCTTCGGGGTCTTCAGCGGGGCCCGGGGCTTCGGGGTCGCCGGGGTCTCCGGGTTCTTCAGGGGTGTTCGGGGCGCCGCCCCGGATACCGTCCGCGCCGGGACTGCCCGGGTGGGCGCACAGTCTGGGATTCGCGCGGGACGGCAGCGGGTTCGCGCTGATCGTCGGATGTGTGAGCTCCGAGGCGGCGCCGGGGAGCGGCTTCTGCCGGCAGCAGGTGGCCGTGCGGGAGGCGGGGGCGACGGAATGGGTCGTGCGGCGCTCTCCGCTGCCGGAGATCCCGGTGACGGAGGGCGTCTCGGCGGACCTGCTGGCCCTCGGGCCCGGCCGGGCGCTCATCGACGACGGCGGCGGCGACCGGGCGCGGAACTGGTTCACCCGGGACGGGGGCCGGAGCTGGCAGGCCGTGGACCGGCGGACGGCCGGCGAGGTCGCGGAGATACCGGACGGCGCGGTGCTCACCACCGAGTGCGCCGCGCCCGTCGGGGCGCTGTCCGACGAGTGCGCACGGGAGCGGATCGTCGTGGTGTCGCCCCAGGACGGGCGGCGCAGGGTGCTGGCCAAGGCGCCGCTGGTCGGGGCGCACCCGCAGCCGGCGGGGCAGCCGGAGCCCGACGGCTCCTGGTGGGTCTCGGGGGTGGACCCGCTGACCGGGCGGGTGGCGGTGGCCTTCTCCCGGGACGCGGGCCGGCACTGGACGGTGAGACCGCTGCCGAGCCCGACGGACCGGCCGGGGTGGCGGGTCGAGGTCGCGGTCGGACCGGACGCGGTGTACGCGGCGGAGATGGGGGACCTGACGGGCGGCGAGCCCGTGAAGAACCCGATGAGGGCGCTGCACCGTTCGCTCGACGGCGGCCGGACCTGGCAGCGGATGCGGACCACCGGGCCGACCGGGGAGCCGCGCACGCTGATGGGGCTGCCGGTGCCGGGGCCGGGCGGCCGGGTGGAGATCGGCGGGGAGCTGTCCGGGTACCGGAGCGTGGACGGCGGCCGCACGTTCACCCGGCTCGGCGACGGCTCCCACTACACCCGCCGCACCCCGCTGGGCCTGCTGCGTTCGGGGGCGTCCTGCGAGTACGCGATGTCCGCGGACGGGGTGCGGTGGGCGGAGTTCCGGCTCGGCTGCGTGGACGAGCTGCCCTGAGGCCGGCTCGCGGTTCAGTGGTGGAAGGAGGTGGCCGCGGCCTTGTCGTGGGTGAACGGGTGGGGCTGACGCCGGAGTTCGGGCAGGAGTCGATGCAGGTCCTCGATGAGCAGCCCGGCCAGGTCGGCGGAGAAGCCGTTGCGGCAGACCACGCGCAGGACGGAGAGGTCCTCGCGGTTGGCCGGGAAGGTGTAGGCGGGGACGAGCCAGCCTCGTTCGCGCAGCCGCCGTGAGACGTCGAAGACGTCGAAGGAGGTGACGTCGGAGGCGGTGGTGAAGGCGAAGACGGGCAGCTGGCCGCCGCGGGTGAGGAGGCGGAAGTCGCCCATGGCCTCGATGCGTTCGGCGAGGCCGCGGGCGACGTCGCGGGCGGTCTGCTGCACCGCCCGGTAGCCCTCCCGGCCCAGCCTCAGGAAGGTGTAGTACTGCGCGACGACCTGGGCGCCGGGGCGGGAGAAGTTGAGGGCGAAGGTGGGCATGTCGCCGCCCAGGTAGTTGACGCGGAAGACGAGTTCCTCGGGGAGTTCGGCGGGTGTGCGCCACAGGGCCCAGCCGACGCCCGGATAGACCAGGCCGTACTTGTGACCGGAGGTGTTGATCGAGGAGACGCGGGGGAGCCGGAAGTCCCACACCAGGTCCTCGTCGAGGAAGGGGGCGATCATCGCGCCGGACGCGCCGTCGACGTGGACGGGGATGTCGAGGCCGGTGCGTTCCTGGAGGGCGTCGAGGGCGGCGCAGATGTCGGCGACCGGCTCGTAGGAACCGTCGAAGGTGGAGCCGAGGACGGCGACGACGCCGATGGTGTTCTCGTCGCAGAGCGCGGCGGCGGACTCGGCGTCGAGGTGGAAGCGGTCGCCTTCCATCGGGACGAGCCGGGGCTCGACCTCCCAGAACTCGCAGAACTTCTCCCAGCAGACCTGGACGTTGACGCCCATGACCAGGTTGGGGCGGGCGTGGGCCGGGTAGCGGTCGGCGTTGCGTTTGGCCCAGCGGCGCTTGAGGGCGAGGCCGGCGAGCATGCAGGCCTCGCTGGAGCCGGTGGTGGAGCAGCCGACGGCCGTGTCCGGCTCCGGGGCGTTCCACAGGTGGGCGAGCATGGCGACGCAGCGGCGCTCCAGTTCGGCGGTGCGCGGGTACTCGTCCTTGTCGATCATGTTCTTGTCGCGGCACTCGGACATGAGGACGCCGGCCTGGGGTTCCATCCAGGTGGTGACGAAGGTGGCGAGGTTGAGCCGGGAGTTGCCGTCGAGCATCAGCTCGTCGTGGACGAGCTGGTAGGCGCTCATCGGCGGCAGGGGGCCGTCGGGGAGCCGGTGGCGGGGTGGTGCCTCGGTCATGCCGCCGACCGGGTTGGCCTCCCCGAAGAAGGGGTTGAGCGCGAGCCGGCGTTCGTGCTCGGGCGGGGAGGCCTGGGGGCCCTGGTGCAGCGGCATGGGGGACTCCTTCTGTCCGGGACGGCCGGGGTGGCCGGGGTGGCCGGGTGGCCGGGGGCGTCCGCCGGGGCGTCCGCCGGGGGGTCCGCAGGGGCGGGGCCGCCGGGGCGGGCCGTCGGTGGGGCGGGGTCAGCGCAGGGCGTTGCCTTGGTGGTCGAGTTCGAGCTGGGGGCGGCCGGTGACGATGAGCCAGGCCGGGAGGGAGGCGAGGCAGAGCAGGGCGAGCATCGCGGGGGAGGCGGCGAGGACGGCGCCGGTGAAGAGGCTGATCCAGCCCTGCCGGGTGGTGGCGAGGAGGACGCCGAGGACGGCGGAGGAGACGGCGACCGCCGGGTGGACCTCGGGGACGAGGGCCTGGGCGAGCAGCCCGAAGGCGGCTCCGACGAAGACGGCGGGGAAGATCCGGCCGCCCCGGAAGCCGCAGGAGGCGGCGACGAGGAGGGCGAGGAGTTTGACGACGGCGAACTTGGCGAGTTCGGCGGAGGACCAGCCGCCGATCGAGGAGGTGAGCTCCTTGACCTCTTCGAGGCCCTTGAAGAGGGTCAGGTGCCCGCCGAGCGCGCCGAGCAGGCCGAGGACGAGGCCGCCGAGCGGAAGCATCAGCATCGGGTGGCGCAGGCGCCGGAAGGCGGCGTGGACGTGGGGGAAGAGGTAGCAGGAGGCGAGGCCGAAGACGGCGGCGGCGGAGGCGATGATCAGGGCGGCGAGGAGGTCGCCGAAGCCGGGGTCGGTCAGCGGCGGGAGGCCCATGTCGAAGCTGGGCTCGGCGAGGAGCTGGGTGGTCATCGAGCCGGCGCCGGCGGCGAGGAGCGGGGCGAACAGCCGGTCCCACAGCGAGCCGCGGCCCGGCTGCGCCGACAGGGCCTCGGAGAGGACGAGAGCGGCGGCCACCGGCGTACCGAAGAGGGCTCCGATGGTGCCGGCGGAGGCCAGTGCGACCCAGGCCGCGCCGGGCAGCGAGGACTTGGCCTTGCTGCCGAGCCAGTAGGCGAGGGCGATGTTCGCCGCGATGATCGGGTTCTCGGGGCCCAGGCTGACGCCGCCGGCCAGTCCGAGCGCGCTCGCGACCAGCAGCCCCGGCACCACTCCGGGGGCGAGCGGCGCCCCGCCGAGCCCCTCGGACGCCGGGTCGGGTCCGGCGTGCCCGGGGAACTTCCAGACGACGAGCCCCACGGCGATGCCGGTCGCCGTGAGGATCGTGATCATCCAGAGGGAGGAGTAGCCGCCGATGCCGAGGGCGTCCGGCAGGTCGTCCCACAGGACGTGCTGGAACTCCTCGGAGAGGGCGCTGATCCCCAGGAACAGCAGGCTCGCCCCCACGCCGACCACGAGGGCGGGCAGGATCTGCGGCAGCAGGACCCGCAGTGGGGCCTCGGGTGCGGAGGGCGACGGCGCGGGCGGAGCATGATCGGTGGCCACCGCCCCACCATAAGTGAGCAAAAGCCGCATAACATCCCGAGATTCGATGCTGACGGGTCATGAGCGGGCTTGCACCTCACGTCACGTCAGGCCCGAGGCTGAACGCGTACCGACAGAGAAGGGGGCGGAACGCCGATGGACCACTCCGTGGGACGGGTCGCCGGACTCGCCGGGATCACGGTGCGCACCCTGCACCACTACGACGCGATCGGGCTGCTCTCGCCGAGCGCCCGCAGCGCGGCGGGCCACCGCCGCTACGACGACGACGATCTCGACCGGCTCCAGCGGATCCTGTTCTACCGGGAGCTCGGCTTCCCCCTCGAAGAGGTCGCCGTCCTCCTCGACGACCCGCACGCCGACCCGCGGGAGCACCTGCGGCGCCAGCACACCCTGCTGACCGAGCGGATCGGCGAGCTCCAGAGGATGGCGGCGGCCGTCGAGCACGCCATGGAGGCGAAGAAGATGGGCATCAACCTCACCCCCGAGGAGAAGTTCGAGGTGTTCGGGGACAAGAACCCCGAGCGCTACGCCGACGAGACCGCCCGCCGCTACGGCGGCACCCTCCCCCTACGCCCCGGGGCGTGGGGGGACCCCCACCCACGACCTGGCCCAGGCCCGCGCCGCAGGCTACGGCAAGGAGGAGCGGCAGCGGATGAAGGACGAGGTCGACGCCTGGGGCGCGGCCTACGCGGCCCTCATGGACGAGGGCCGGGACCCCGCGTCCGAGGAGGCCATGGACCTCGCCGAGGCCCACCGCCGCCACATCACCACCTGGTTCTTCGACTGCCACCCGAAGACCCACGAGGGTCTCGCCGAGATGTACGTCACCGACGAGAACTTCCACGCCTTCTACGAGTCCCTCCACCCGGGCCTCCCCGAGCACCTCCTCGCCGCCGTCCGGGCCAACGCGGCCCGCCACACGCCCTGACCGCGTGCCGTGCCGGGCCGCGCGCCCGGCCGGCTCAGGCGCGCTCCACGATCACCACCGCGGTGCCGTACGCACAGACCTCGGTACCGACATCGGCCGCCTCGGTGACGTCGAAGCGGAACATCAGCACGGCGTTGGCGCCGCGTGCCCTGGCCTGCTCCACCAGGCGTTCCATGGCCTGGTTGCGGGTCTGCACGAGGGTCTTGGTGAGGCCCTTGAGCTCGCCGCCGATCATCGACTTCAGGCCCGCGCCGATCTGGCTGCCCAGATGGCGGGAGCGCACGGTGAGCCCGAAGACCTCACCGATCACCTGCCGGACCTCGTAGCCCGGCACGTCGTTCGTGGTCACGACCAGCACGTCGGGGTGCGGCCCCTGGCCGCCTCCGTACTCCTCGATGCCCATCGGCATACACCTCCTGACCCCCCACCCTCAGGGCCGGGGGCCCGGTCCGCATCCCGTGGGAGCCGGGTGGAACCGGGGGCGTCCGGTCCGCGTTGATAGCTTGGGACCAGCCGTCCCCCACGCCCCCACCGACCGCAGGAGCCCGGAACCCGTGAACACGCTTGCCCTCGGACCGAGCTGGCTGGACCCGGACTATCTGATCCAGACCTTTGGTCTGATCGGTGTCCTGGTGATCGTCTTCGCCGAGTCCGGACTCCTCATCGGGTTCTTCCTGCCCGGCGACTCGCTGCTCTTCACCACCGGCCTCCTCGTGACCACCGGGAAGCTGGACACCCCGCTGTGGATGGTGTGCACCCTCGTGGTGGCCGCCGCGATCATCGGTGACCAGGTCGGTTACCTCTTCGGCCGCAAGGTCGGCCCGGCGCTCTTCAAGCGCCCCGACTCCAAGCTCTTCAAGCAGGAGAACGTCGAGAAGGCGCACGAGTTCTTCGAGAAGCACGGCCCGAAGTCGCTGATCCTGGCCCGCTTCGTCCCGATCGTCCGGACGTTCACGCCGATCATCGCCGGCGTCAGCAAGATGAACTACCGCTCGTTCATCATCTTCAACGTCATCGGCGGCGTGCTGTGGGGCGCGGGCGTGACCCTGCTCGGCGCCTCGCTCGGCAAGGTCGAGTTCGTCCACCAGCACATCGAGATGATCCTCGTCGGGATCGTCCTGATCTCCGTGATCCCGGTCGTGATCGAGCTCCTCCGCGCCCGCTCCCAGTCCAAGAAGGCCCAGGAGCACGGCGACCACGACGCCCCCGGCACCCCGAACCCGCAGTCCCCCCGCGGCCGCCACGCCAAGCGCTGACCGCGACCTAGAACCCCCGGGTCCGCTTCGCCGCCCGGCGCGCCGATGCCGCGCCGGGCGCCTGCATGAAGAGCCGGGCGAGCTCGCTTCCCAGGTTCACCCCGATCGCGATGGCGAGGGCCAGGGCCGCCGCCTTCGCCAGCGAGGCGAAGCCCTGGTCCAGGTTGTTCTGGGCGATGGCGAGCACCCCGAAGTACGTCGCCGAACCCGGCAGCAGCGGGCCGATCGCCGCCGTCACGTACGGCAGTGACGAGGTGTGCCGGTAGCGGGCGAACAGCTGCCCGAAGAGCCCCACCAGGCCCGCCGCCACCGCCGTCGCCATCACCGTCGAGCCCTGCGCGGTGACCGCGATCGACGCGTAGATCACCCACGCCACCCCGCCGTTCAGGGTCGCGAACAGCACCGTCGCCCGCGACTGCTGGAGCAGGATCGCGAAGGTCGCGCACAGCACCATCGACGCCAGGATCTGCGTCACCGGCCGTTCCACCGGTTTCAGCGCCCCCTCGGGGTTCAGCTGCGCGTCGAACTGCACCGCGATGTACAGCACCGAGAGCACGCCCACCACGATCGCGACGAAGAAGTACGCGACCTCCAGGAGCCGGGCCGAGGCCGTGATGTAGAAACCGGTCAGACCGTCCTGCACGGCCGCGACGAGCGCCCGCCCCGGGATCAGCGCGAACAGGCCACCGGTGATCACCGCCGAGGGCCGCAGGTCCGAGTGGAACAGCGTCAGGAGCACACCCATCGCCGCCGGCGGCATCGCCGCCACCAGGAACTGGTAGAACTCCGGCAGCCCGCGCCCCGCGCACAGCCACGCCAGCCGGTCGCCGAGCACCGCGCCGAGCGCCGCCACCAGGAACACCGTCGGGCCACCGCCGAGCAGCACCGAGGCCGCGCCGGCGAGGACGCCCGCCGCCGCCGTCAGCACCCACCCGGGGTACGGATGCCGGTTCCGCCGTATCTCGGCGAGCCTCCGGTACGCCTCCTCGGGCGACACCTCGTGCGTCTGCTCGCTGATGTCCGCGATCAGCTGGTACACCGCGACCAGCCGCGTGTAGTCCGTGCCCCGGCGCCGTACCGTCCGGTTCGCCGTGATCGGGTCGTCCACGAGGGACGGCTGGTACGTGACGGACAGCAGGGTGAACGTGACGGTCGGCTCCACCCGGTCGAGACCGTACGAACGGCAGATCGCGAACATCGCCGCCTCGACGTCCTCCGCGCCCTCCCCACCCGCCAGCAGCAGCTCGCCGATACGCAGGGCCAGGTCGAGCACACGGGGCACCGAGGGCCCCGACTCGTCCTCCTTGCGCGAGGACTCCGGCACCGGCCGCTCGTGCACCGGAAGCCGCAGCATCGTCCGCATCCGGTCCTGCCACGGCGCGTCCCGCGAGAGCCGCACCAGGGGGACCCCGTACGCCGGGGTGAACACCGGCGGGGAGTTCTTCGCCGAGTACGTGGCCGGGGTCGCGAACGCCGACCCCTCCTGCTCGGCCGGCGGCTCCGCCGTCAGACCGGGCGGCAGCGCGAACTCGGAGGTCGGATGCTCCTCCTCGGGCGGCGCGGGCGGCTCCACCCCCGCGGGCGGCACGAACGCGCTCCGCGCCTCGTCCGACTGGGGCTTCCGGTCCTCCGGAGCCTCCCCGGCGCCCTCCGCCTCCGCCACCACTCTCTCCGCCTCATCCCCAGGGAATCGTGGATTCCAGTATGAAGGTGCGACGGACGTGCGAAAGGCGGTACACCCCAGAGAGGTGCACCGCCTTCACACGATCACGCGAGCGGGGGCTCAGTGGCCGCCCTGCTCCTTCAGCCGAGCGAAGGAACGCTCGATCTCGGCCTCGGCCTCGGCGCGGCCGACCCAGTCGGCGCCCTCGACGGACTTGCCGGGCTCCAGGTCCTTGTAGACCTCGAAGAAGTGCTGGATCTCCAGGCGGTCGAACTCGGCCACGTGGTGGATGTCGCGCAGGTGCTCCATGCGCGGGTCCGTCGCCGGGACGCACAGCAGCTTGTCGTCGCCGCCGGCCTCGTCCGTCATGCGGAACATGCCGATGGCGCGGCACTTGATCAGGCAGCCCGGGAAGGTCGGCTCGTCGAGGATCACGAGCGCGTCCAGCGGGTCGCCGTCCTCACCCAGGGTGTTCTCGACGTAGCCGTAGTCGGTCGGGTAGGCCGTCGACGTGAAGAGACGACGGTCAAGACGGATGCGACCGGTCTCGTGGTCGACCTCGTACTTGTTCCGCGATCCCTTGGGGATCTCGATGAGAACGTCGAACTCCACGGGTGGCTCCTCCTGAATCAACACAAGTGAATGCTCGCGACGACGCGCGGTGATTAAGTGTCCCTCACGCACGTGTGTGATCGCGAAAGGGGCTGGTCAGCAGATGCCGGAGCCGAGAACGTGGCAGCTCACGGCGGGCTCCGCCGCCCTCGGACTCGCCCTGGCGGCCGTGGCGGTGACCGCGGCCGGACCATGGGACGGGGGTCAGCGTACGGCCGAGCGGGCCCGCGCCGCCGCCCCCACGGCGGGTGTCACACGTCACGCCCCCGCCCCGGCCCCCGCCGCACCCCGCCGCCCCGCCCCCGCCCCCAGCGCCCCCGGCGTCCTCGCCGCGCTGCACGCCCCCGCACCCGCCGGCCGCCCCGCCGACCTCGCCGCCATCCTCGGCCCGCTCCTCGCCGACCCCGGCCTCGGCCCGCTCCGCACCGCCTCCGTCGTCGACGCCACCACCGGCGCGCGGCTGTACGGAGCGGGTGCCGGCACCCCGATGACCCCCGCCTCCACGGTCAAGATCGCCACGGTCGCCGCCGCGCTCTCCGCCCTCGGCCCCGAGCACCGCATCGCGACCACCGTCACCGCCGCCCCCGACGGCCGCACCGTCACCCTCACCGGCGGCGGCGACCCCACCCTCACCCCGGCCCGCCTCAAGGCCCTGGCCGCCGACACGGCCGCCGCCCTGAGGAAGCGGGGCCACACCTCCGTACGGCTCGCCTACGACACGCACCTCTACCAGGGCCCCGAACTCCACCCCATCGGCCCCAACGAGAACATCGCCCCCGTCGTCGCCCTCATGACCGACGAAGGCCGCCTCGACGACAGCCACAGCGGCCCCGCACCCCGCACCGGCGACCCCGCGGGCGCCACCGCGAGGACCTTCGCCGGGCTCCTCGGCCAGGCGGGCGTCGAGGTCACCGGCGACCCCGCACCCGGCCGCGCACCGAAGGCCGCCCCCCTCGCCCGTACGTACTCCGCCCCGCTCGCCGACCTCGCCGAGCGGACCCTCACCCACAGCGACAACGACCTCGCCGAGGCCCTCGCCCGGCAGACCGCGCTCGCCCACAAGCGCCCCGCGAGCTTCCAGGGCGCCGAGCGGGCCGTCCGCGACGAGCTCGCCGAGCTCGGCCTCCCCGTCACCGGCGCCCGCTTCGCCGACGGCAGCGGACTCGACCGCGCCGACCGCGTCTCCGCCGCCCTCCTCACCGGCCTGCTCACCCGCGCGGCCGACCCCGCCCGCCCCGCCCTGCGCCCGCTCCTCACCGGCCTCCCCGTCGGCGGCTTCACCGGCACCCTCGCCGACCGCTACGACGCCTCCGCCGCGGCCGGACTCGTCCGCGCCAAGACCGGCACGCTCACCGGCGTCAACACGCTCGCCGGCACCGTCGTCACCCCCGACGGCCGCCTCCTCGCCTTCGCGTTCCTCGCCGGCCGCACCACCTCCCCGTACGAGGCCAAGACCGCCCTCGACCGGCTCGCCGCGGCCCTCGCGGGAAACACCCGCGACCCGGCCTGACCGCGACGGACCCGTACCGAACCCACCCCGATCGGGCGCCGAGACCGTACGGTTGACGCATGACGAGCATCGGTGGCGCAGGCACATCCGGGATGGTCGACTGGAACCTCGCGGTCGCGACCGCGACCCGCCTCGTGCGGCCCGGACCCGAAGTCAGTCGCGACGAGGCCCGCGAGGTCGTCGCCGAACTCCGCAGGCACGCCAAGGCGTCCGAAGAACACGTCCGCGCCTACACCCGGATGATCCCCGAGGGCGCCGAGCCCCACGACACGCCCGTCCTCGTCGTCGACCGCGCCGGCTGGATCAAGGCCAACGTCGCGGGCTTCCGCGAACTCCTCACCCCGCTCCTCGACAAGATGCAGGACCGCCGCGCCGGCAACCCGGGCAGCGCCGTCCTCGGCGCCGTCGGCGGCAAGGTCACCGGCGTCGAGCTCGGGATGCTGCTGTCGTTCCTCGCCTCCCGCATCCTCGGCCAGTACGAGACCTTCGCCCCCGCCACCCGCGACCTCCCGGCCGGCTCCCAGGGCGGCGGACGCCTCCTCCTCGTCGCCCCCAACATCGTCCACGTCGAACGCGAACTCGAGGTCTCCCCGCACGACTTCCGGCTCTGGGTCTGCCTCCACGAGGAGACCCACCGCACCCAGTTCACCGCCGTCCCCTGGCTCCGCGACCACCTCCAGGGCGAAATCCAGTCGTTCCTCACCGCCACCGACGTCGACCCCGGAACCGTCGTCGAACGACTCCGCGAAGCCGCCCAGACCCTCGCCGGCGGCCGCCCCGAAGGCGAGGAGGGCGAGCCCTCCCCCTCCCTCGTGGAGCTCGTCCAGACCCCCGAGCAGCGCGAGATCCTCGGCCGCCTCACCGCCGTCATGTCGCTGCTCGAAGGCCACGCCGACTACGTCATGGACGGGGTGGGACCGCAGGTCGTGCCCTCCGTCGCCGAGATCCGCGAGAAGTTCAAGGAGCGGCGCGCCCGCGGCGCCTCCCGGCTCGACCTCGCCCTGCGCAAGCTGCTCGGCCTCGACGCCAAGCTCCGCCAGTACCGCGACGGCGAGCGCTTCGTCCGCGCCGTCGTCGACCAGGTCGGCATGGACGGCTTCAACCGGGTCTGGACCTCCCCCAACACGCTCCCGACCAAGACCGAGATCGCCGCCCCCGCCGACTGGATCGCGAGGGTGCACCGTAAGGCAGACTCGTGAGACAGGTGCGGCAGACGGCATAGGAACACGTGAGAACACCCCACCAATCACCCATCCGAGGGACCCTGGGCATGGGGTGAGGCGTGCAATGCTCGGGTAACGGCCGGGTTTCTGTCACCATCGACGCACTCTGAGTGACCGAAACCCCCTTTCCGACCGTTAAGACTCCGACCGAGGCACCCCACCCCATCACGAAGGGCACCGGACATGGGTCCCCATCCTGCGGTCGCGGCGATACGCCTGGCGGTCCGCCGCGTACTCCACGACGTTCTCACCGAGCACCAGACCGACCCCACCACCGCACCCGACGCGCCGCGCCCCCTGGTGCTCGTCGCGTGCTCCGGAGGCGCCGACTCCATGGCGCTCGCCTCCGCCCTCGCCTTCGAGGCCCGCAAGCTTCCCGTACGGGCCGGCGGCATCACCGTCGACCACGGCCTCCAGGACGGCTCCGACAGCCGCGCCGCCGAGGTCGCCGACCGCATGACCGCCCTCGGCCTCACCCCCGTCGAGGCCGTCGCCGTCACCGTCGGCCGCGAGGGAGGCCCCGAGGCCGCCGCCCGCGACGCGCGCTACGCCGCGCTCGACGCCGCCGCCGCGCGCCACGGAGCCGCCGCGATCCTCCTCGGCCACACCCGGGACGACCAGGCGGAGACCGTCCTGCTCGGCCTCGCCCGCGGCTCCGGCATCCGCTCCCTCTCCGGCATGGCCGCGGTCTCCGGCAGCTCCCGCCGCTACCGGCGCCCCTTCCTCCAGCTCGACCGCCAGACCGTCCGCAAGGCCTGCATCGCCCAGGAGCTCGCCGTGTGGGACGACCCCCACAACAGCGACCCGGCGTACACCCGCTCGCGGCTCCGCCACGAGGGCCTCCCCGCCCTCGAAAAGGCGCTCGGCAAGGGCGTCGTCGAAGCCCTCGCCCGAACGGCCCAGCTCTCCCGCGACGACGCCGACGCCCTCGACACCTGGGCCGCCGACGCCGAGACCGCCGTACGCGACGAGGCGGGCGCCCTGGAATGCGCCAAGCTCTTCGGGCTGCCCCCCGCCGTACGCCGCCGCGTCCTGCGCCGCGCCGTCATCGCCGAGGGCGCCCCGGCCGGCTCCCTCTTCGCCCGCCACATCGAGGAAGTCGACCGGCTCATCACCGGCTGGCGCGGCCAGGGGGCCATCAACCTGCCCGGTCGCGTCGAAGCCCGCCGCCAGGGTGGCAGACTGGTCATCCGGCAAGGCTGACGAACGCTGCAACGAAAGTGACCCGGGTGAACGAGAAGGACATGGGCACCGACCTCCAGTCGGTGCTCATCACCAAGGAAGAGATCGACGCCAAGCTGGCAGAGCTGGCCGCGAAGATCGACGCGGAATACGCGGGCAAGGACCTGCTCATCGTCGGTGTCCTCAAGGGCGCCGTGATGGTGATGGCGGATCTGGCTCGCGCCCTTTCCACCCCCGTCACCATGGACTGGATGGCCGTCTCCTCCTACGGCGCCGGCACCCAGTCCTCGGGCGTCGTCCGCATCCTCAAGGACCTCGACACCGACATCAAGGGCAAGCACGTCCTGATCGTCGAGGACATCATCGACTCCGGCCTGACCCTGTCCTGGCTGCTGTCGAACCTCGGCTCGCGCGAGCCCGCCTCCCTCGAGGTGTGCACGCTGCTGCGCAAGCCCGAGGCCGCCAAGGTCGCGATCGACGTCAAGTGGATCGGTTTCGACATTCCCAACGAGTTCGTCGTCGGCTACGGCCTCGACTACGCCGAGAAGTACCGGAACCTTCCGTTCGTCGGCACGCTCGCCCCGCACGTCTACGGCGGCTGACGGCCCCGCCGGCAGTCCCGCGGTACGGGGAACCCGCACCGCCTTCCCCCCGTTGAACCACGGGAAGGCGGTCGCGGGCGACGATGCTGAGGTACCGTCCGAAGAACAGCTTTTTCATACAGCAGCTCTCACAGCAGCATTTTCCTACGGGCAGGAGGGACGGGGCGTTCTCGCTCCGTATGGATGGACGTGAAGCGATACTTCCGTGGGCCGGTCATGTGGATCGTGCTGGCCGTCCTCGCCGTGGTCGTGCTGATGCAGGTCGTCGGCTCGTCCGAGGGCTACAAGACGGTGGACACCGGCAAGGTCGTCCAGGCGATCGACAAGAACCAGGTCAAGCAGGCAAAGATCACCACCGGCGACGACGCGATCATCAAGATCGAGCTCGTCGACGGCCAGAAGATCGACAAGAGCAGCAAGGTCCAGGCCAGCTACATCGGCAGCCAGGGCGTGGACATCGCCGACAAGCTTCAGGAGAAGTTCGAGGCCGGGCAGATCGAGAAGGGCTACACCGTCTCCCCGACGAAGCAGTCGCCCTTCGTCTCGATCCTGCTCTCGCTCCTCCCCTTCGTCCTGATCGTCGTCGTCTTCCTCTTCCTGATGAACCAGATGCAGGGCGGCGGCTCCCGCGTCATGCAGTTCGGCAAGTCCAAGGCGAAGCTCATCACCAAGGACACCCCGAAGACGACCTTCGCCGACGTCGCCGGCTCCGACGAGGCCGTCGAGGAACTCCACGAGATCAAGGAGTTCCTCCAGGAGCCCGCGAAGTTCCAGGCCGTCGGTGCCAAGATCCCCAAGGGCGTCCTGCTCTACGGCCCGCCCGGAACCGGCAAGACGCTCCTCGCGCGCGCCGTCGCCGGTGAGGCCGGCGTGCCGTTCTACTCGATCTCCGGCTCCGACTTCGTCGAGATGTTCGTCGGTGTCGGCGCCTCCCGCGTCCGCGACCTCTTCGAGCAGGCCAAGGCGAACGCGCCCGCCATCGTCTTCGTCGACGAGATCGACGCCGTCGGACGCCACCGCGGCGCCGGCCTCGGCGGCGGTCACGACGAGCGCGAGCAGACCCTCAACCAGCTGCTCGTCGAGATGGACGGCTTCGACGTCAAGGGCGGCGTCATCCTGATCGCGGCGACCAACCGCCCCGACATCCTGGACCCGGCCCTCCTGCGCCCCGGCCGCTTCGACCGGCAGATCGCCGTCGACCGCCCGGACATGCAGGGCCGTCTGGAGATCCTCAAGGTCCACCAGAAGGGCAAGCCGGTCGCCCCGGACGTCGACCTCGGCGCCGTCGCCCGTCGCACCCCCGGCTTCACCGGTGCCGACCTGTCCAACGTCCTCAACGAGGCGGCGCTCCTCACCGCCCGCAGCGACCAGAAGCTGATCGACAACAAGGCTCTGGACGAGGCGATCGACCGTGTGGTCGCGGGCCCGCAGAAGCGGACCCGGATCATGTCGGACAAGGAGAAGAAGATCACCGCGTACCACGAGGGCGGCCACGCCCTCGTCGCGGCGGCCTCGCCGAACGCTGACCCCGTCCACAAGATCACCATCCTGTCCCGCGGCCGCGCCCTGGGCTACACGATGGTGCTCCCGGAAGAGGACAAGTACTCGACCACGCGCAACGAGATGCTCGACCAGCTGGCGTACATGCTGGGCGGGCGCGCGGCCGAGGAGCTCGTCTTCCACGACCCGACCACGGGCGCGGCGAACGACATCGAGAAGGCCACCGGCACGGCCCGCGCGATGGTCACCCAGTACGGCATGACCGAGCGGCTCGGCGCCATCAAGTTCGGCGGCGACAACACGGAGCCGTTCCTCGGCCGCGAGATGGCGCACCAGCGCGACTACTCGGAAGAGGTCGCGGCGCTGGTCGACGAAGAGGTCAAGAAGCTCATCGAGACCGCGCACAACGAGGCCTGGGAGATCCTCGTCGAGAACCGTGACGTCCTCGACAACCTGGTCCTCGCCCTCCTGGAGAAGGAGACGCTGGGCAAGGAGGAGATCGCCGAGATCTTCGCCCCCATCGTCAAGCGTCCGGCCCGCCCGGCGTGGACCGGCTCCTCCCGCCGTACGCCCTCGACGCGTCCGCCGGTGCTCTCCCCCAAGGAGCTCGCCCTGACGAACAGCGCCAACGGCACGGCGACCCCGGCGGTCGACACCACCAAGGGCATCGACATCGCCCCGGTGGACACCCCCGAGGACTGACCGCCCCACCCCGGAATGGCTGCCGCGCCCCCACAGGTTTTAGCCTGTGGGGGCGCGGCTTTTCGCGCACATCAGTCAGACGGAACGAGGCACAGAGATGACCGACCCGGTGACCCTGGACGGCGAGGGCACGATCGGCGAGTTCGACGAGAAGCGCGCCGAGGCCGCCGTCCGCGAACTGCTCATCGCCGTCGGCGAGGACCCGGACCGCGAGGGCCTGCGTGAGACGCCGGGGCGCGTGGCCCGGGCGTACAAGGAGATATTCGCGGGTCTGTGGCAGCAGCCCGAGGACGTCCTGACGACCACGTTCGACCTCGGCCACGACGAGATGGTGCTGGTCAAGGACATCGAGGTGTACTCGACCTGCGAGCACCACCTCGTGCCGTTCCGCGGGGTCGCCCACGTCGGGTACATCCCGTCCACCACGGGCAAGATCACCGGTCTGTCGAAGCTGGCCCGGCTCGTGGACGTCTACGCCCGCCGTCCCCAGGTGCAGGAGCGGCTGACCACTCAGGTGGCGGACTCGCTGATGGAGATCCTGGAGCCGCGCGGTGTGATCGTGGTCTTCGAGTGCGAGCACATGTGCATGTCGATGCGCGGCATCCGGAAGCCGGGCGCCAAGACCATCACGTCGGCCGTCCGCGGCCAGCTGCGGGACCCGGCGACCCGCGCCGAGGCGATGAGCCTCATCATGGCGCGCTGACGCGCCACGGCGGCGGAGTGGATCAGGCCCGGGCCTTGCCCGGGCCTTCGCCGTTCTCGGGGTCTTCGGGGAGCTTGCAGACCCGTTCGAGGAAGAGGGCGGCGGCGATGACGGCGATGCCGGTGGCGACGGCCAGGCCGGCGTAGAGGGCCTGGTCGCGGCGGGCGGGGAGGTCGAGGGAGCCGAGGAGGAAGACGCCGGTGCCGCCGTACATGCCGGCGACGAGGGCGGCGACGAGGGCGCTGGCCTGGCCGAAGACGACGGCGCGGGCCGCCATGAGGGGTTCGACGCCCTTGGCGCCGGGGCGGCGCTCGCGCTGGGCCTTGAGGCGGGCGCGGAGGGAGAGGGCCGTCGCGGTGAGGATGACGGCGATCACGGCGAGGACGATGGGTGCGGCGATCGGCACGCTGGGGAGGGTGCCGACCGAGTCCCAGAGCCGGGCGGCGCCCCAGGAGAGGATGCCGGCCACGAGGAACAGTCCGGTGAGCACTTTCAGCCGCAGTTGTTTCACCGGATGTCCTTCGTGTCGTCGCTGGGGCGGTCTGGCACGAGCGTAACGACTACTCCGGGAGACGGAGTTCCAGGTCGGCACGGGGAGTGACGCCTTCGCGGCCGAGGGCGGCGAGGAGCGCGGCGACCGTGCCGCGGCCGGGGAGCTGGGCCTCGGGGTCGACGTCGTGCCAGGGGGCGAGGACGAAGGCGCGCTCGTGGGCGCGGGGGTGCGGGAGGGTGAGGACGGGGTCCTCGGAGACGACGTCGGCGTACGTGATGATGTCGACGTCCAGGGTGCGGGCGCCCCAGCGCTCCTCGCGGACGCGGTGGAAGGCCTCCTCGACGGCCTGCGCGCGCTCCAGGAGGGAGCTGGGCGGCAGGGTGGTGCGGACGACCGCCACGGCGTTGAGGTACGAGGGCTGGCTGCCGGGCTCGACGCCCCAGGGCTCCGTCTCGTAGACCGGGGAGACCGCCTTGACCCGGAGGCCGGGGGTGTCCGCGAGGGCGTCGACGGCCCCCTGGAGGGTCTCCAGGCGGTTGCCGAGGTTGGCGCCGAGGGCGAGGACGGCCCAGCGCGGGTTGGAGAGGGTCGAGTCGGCGGCGTCGACGGTCGCGACGACGGAGGCCGGCACGGGCTGGACGGTGGGGTCGCTCTGCGTCGGCTTCATCGTCGGCTCCGGGTGATCGTGATGGTGACGTCGTCGAAGGGCACGGTGATGGGTGCGTCCGGCTTGTGGACGACGACTTCCACCTCCTGGACCCCGGCGTGGCTGAGGCACTGCTGGGCGATGCGCTCGGCGAGGGTTTCGATGAGGTCGACGGGTTCGCCCTGGACGACGTCGACGACTTCCTCGGCGACGATGCCGTAGTGCACGGTCTTCGCCAGGTCGTCGTCGGCCGCCGCGGGGCGGGTGTCCAGGCCGAGGACCAGGTCCACGATGAAGGTCTGGCCCTCCTCGCGCTCCTTGGGGAAGACGCCGTGGTGGCCTCGGGCCTTGAGGCCGCGCAGCGCGACACGATCCACGCGAATCACTCCTGCTGTCGTAGTTCGGGTGGCCACGCAGCCGGGTGCGGACGGCCGGGTGTCCACTCTCGAATCTACCTGCGGGGACCGACAGCGCTTGCCCTCGGGGGCCGTGGGCGGGTCAGGAAGGGGGTTCGGTGTCGTCCGGGGAGGGCCGTTCGGGGGCGTCGACGGCGTCGTCGGTGAGGACGGGGGAGGCGTGGTGGGACCAGATCCGCCAGCCCTCGGGGGTGCGCCGGAAGGCGTTGGTGGCGACGACCAGCTGGCCGACGAGGGGGCCGAGCTCGGCGCCGTCCTCGGCGGGGCCGCCGCTGAGGATGTTCTCGGTGCAGGTGACCAGGGCGGTGTCGCCGGCGAGGGAGATCTCCAGGTCGGTGAGGAAGAACTGGATGTACTCGGTGTTCGCCATGATCAGGGCGTACGAGCGGAGCACCTCGCCGCGGCCGGTGAGGACGGGCCAGCCGGGGTGGACGCAGCTGATGGGGGTGGCGCCGTCGTCGAGCCAGAGGCCGGAGACGGTCTCGAAGTCGCCGGACTCCATGGCCTCGTAGAAGGCGGTGTTGACGGCCTCGACGGCGGCTTCGTCCGCGCCGCGGGTCACGCGGCTCCCTCGACGGCCCGGGCGACCCGTACGGCGTCGGCGGTGGCGCGGACCTCGTGGACGCGGACGGCCCACGCGCCCGCGTGGGCGGCGAGGGCGGAGACGGCGGCGGTGGCGGCGTCCCGTTCGCGGGCCGGGGGCGGGGCGGCGCCCTCGCGGGTGAGGACATGGCCGAGGAAGCGCTTGCGGGAGGCGGCGACGAGGAGGGGCCGGCCGAGGGCGCGCAGCTCGGGGAGGTGGGCGACCAGGGCGAGGTCGTGGGCGGCGAGCTTGGCGAAGCCGAGGCCCGGGTCGACGACGACCCGTTCGGGGTCGATGCCGCCGTCGACGACGGCCTCCAGGCGGGTGCGGAGTTCCGAGACGACTTCGCCGACGACGTCCTCGTACACGGCGAGGCTGTTCATGTCCTTGCTGAAGCCGCGCCAGTGCATGACGACGAAGGGGACTTCGGCGGCGGCGACGGCGGGGATCATGGCGGGGTCGGCGAGGCCGCCGCTGACGTCGTTGACGAGGACGGCGCCGGCTTCGACGGCGCGGGCGGCGACGCGGGCGCGCATGGTGTCGACGGAGACGGTGACGCCTTCGGCGGCGAGGCCGCGGACGACGGGGACGACGCGGCGGAGCTCTTCCTCCTCGTCGACGCGGGTGGCGCCGGGGCGGGTGGACTCGCCGCCGACGTCGACGAGGTCGGCGCCCTGGGCGACGAGGTCGAGGCCGTGTTTGACGGCGGCCGTGGTGTCGAACCAGCGGCCGCCGTCGGAGAAGGAGTCGGGGGTCACGTTGACCACGCCCATGACCGCGCAGCGGTCCCACTCCGGCAGGCCCCGGGCGGTACCCCGGTCGATCGTCGTACTCATGTGTCCAGCGTAGGGCCCAGGGGTGAGTTCAGGCCGCGCGGAGTCCGGGGGCGGCCGGGGCGGTGGCTCCGGTCAGGCCACCTGGACCTCGCGTTCGGCCGTCTGGGCGGGGACGATGTGGGCGCAGGGCCGGGGGGCGGGTGCGGGGCGCCGGCGGGCGAAGGGCCGGGGCAGGGAGAGGCTGACGAAGCCTTCGGCCTGCATGGCGGCGAAGCCGATGCGGGGCAGGTCGCGGCTGGTGCGGTAGACGACGAAGCGGGGTTCCCAGCGTGGCCGGAACTTGGCGTTGAACTTGTAGAGCGACTCGATCTGGAACCAGCGGGAGAGGAAGACGAGGAGCCCGCGCCAGACGCGCAGGACGGGTCCCGCGCCGATCTTCTCGCCGCGGGCGAGGGCGGAGCGGAACATCGCGAAGTTGAGGGAGACGCGGTGGATGCCGAGGGCGGGGGAGGCCTGGAGGGCGGCGACGATGAGGAGTTCGTTCATGCCGGGGTCGGCGGAGCGGTCGCGGCGCATGAGTTCGAGCGACATGCCGTCGGGGCCCCAGGGGACGAAGTGGATGATCGCCTTGAGGTCGCCGTAGGGGGAGTCGGCGTCGGTGTCCTCGTCGGTCTTGTGGGCGGTCGCTATCACCGCGTCACCGTCGCCGGGGGCGCCGATGCGGCCGAGGGCCATGGAGAAGCCGCGTTCGGTGTCGGTGCCGCGCCAGTCGGCGGCGGCGTTGCGGACGCGGGCGAGTTCGGCGTCGTCGAGGTCGCGGACGCGGCGGACCTGGGTGGTGTAGCCGTTGCGCTCGATGCGCTTGACCATCTGGCGGACGTTGCGCATGGCGCGGCCGGAGAGGGAGAAGTCGGCGACGTCGACGACCGCCTCGTCGCCGAGTTCGAGGGCGTCGAGGCCGGTCTCGCGGGTCCAGACCTGGCCGCCGGTCTCGGAGCAGCCCATGACGGCGGGGGTCCAGGAATGGGCCTTGGCCTCGTCCATGAAGCGTTCGATGGCGCCGGGCCAGGCTTCGACGTCGCCGATGGGGTCGCCGCTGGCGAGCATGACGCCGGAGACGACGCGGTAGCAGACGGCGGCCTTGCCGCTGGGGGAGAAGACGACGCCCTTGTCGCGGCGGAGCGCGAAGTGGCCGAGGGAGTCGCGGCCGCCGTGCTGGTCGAGGAGGGCGCGCAGCCGGGTCTCGTCGTCGTCGGTGAGGCGGGCGGCCGGGTGCTCGGGCCGGAAGGCCAGGTAGATGGTGGTGAGGGCGGTGAGCATGCCGAGGGCGCCGAGGGAGTAGCCGACGGTCCAGTCGACGCCCTTGGTGTAGCCGACGGGGCCCTCGACGCCGAAGAGTCCGTACAGGACGTGTTCGAGGCGGTCGGCGAGGCTGGGGTCGCCGATGACGCGGCGCGGGTGGGCGCTGACGATGACGAGGCCGAGGGCGATGGAGCCGGCGCCCATGACGACGAAGTTGGCGAGGGCCCGCCAGCGGCTGCGGGGGTCGGGGAGGGCGGAGAACTGGTCGCGGTGCCGGATCAGGAGCGCGAGGAGCGCGAGGGAGAGGACGGCGCCGCAGATCGAGTGGCGCCAGACGAACTGCGCCAGGCCGCCGAGCGGCAGTAGGACGACGGCGGCGCGCCAGGCGCGGCGCTTGTGCCGCTTGAGGCCGTGGGCGAGGAGCAGCAGGAGGACGCCGGCGCTGAGGGAGAGCGCGGCGGAGAGGGGGCCGAGGGTGCCGGGGAGGACCTCGGCGACGGCGTGCATGCGGCTGGCGCGGAAGCGGGGGAAGACCCCGGCCGCGATGTCGATGAGGCCGATGAGGGTGCAGGCCGTGCCGATGAGGCCGGGGACCTTCTCGGGGCGGGGGCCGCGGAGAATCCGGCGTACGCGAGCCGGAACCATTCCGGATTTATCCCCATCTACCGTGACAGACATGGCTTCCCGTGCTTCCCGTGGTTCCGCGAGGGTCTCTGACTCCCGGCCGGGCCTCGCGGCGCGTTCGGCGGGCCCATCCGGCTGGTGCGCCTTCTAGGACGGCGTCGCACGGGGCCGGGTTCATCGGTTCACAGGAAATTCTTCGGGAAAGAAGGCTCGGTCGTCTCATGGGGCTCACCAGTAGCAAGGTCCTCGTGCTGGCCGTGGCGCTGGCCGTGGTGCTGTTCCTCGTCACGGTGCTGTGGTGGCCGCGGCTCGCGCGGCGCGGGTGGCGGTCGGTGGTGGGGCGGGTGGGATTGCTGCTCGCGACGCAGCTGGCGCTGTTCGCGGCGGTGGGGCTCGCGGCGAACCGTTCCTTCCTCTTCTACGGCTCCTGGGCCGACCTCTTCGGGCAGGAGCAGGACATGGGCGTGGTCGTCGACCACTCGCCCGGCTCGAAGGACCTGCGGGTGGTGGGCAAGCAGCGGGTCGACGTGCCGGGCGGCGCCCGTCCCGAGGTCGGCGGGCAGATACAGAAGGTGGTGATCGCGGGCGAGCGGTCCGGGATCACCTCGCCGGCCTATGTCTACCTGCCGCCGGAGTACTTCCAGGAGCGGTACGCGAAGAAGCGTTTCCCCGCCTCGGTGGTGCTCACCGGCTACCCGGGCACGGCGGAGAACCTGATCAAGGGCCTCAAGTACCCCAGGACGGCCTCCCTCCAGGCCAAGGAGGGGAAGATGCAGCCGATGATCCTGGTCATGCTCCGCCCGACGGTGGCGCCGCCGCGGGACACCGAGTGCGTGGACGTCCCCGGCGGTCCGCAGACGGAGACCTTCTTCGCGAAGGACCTGCCGAAGGCGGTCTCGGAGTCGTACCGGGTGGGGACCAAGCCCCGGAACTGGGGCTTCATGGGGAACTCGACGGGGGCGTACTGCGCCCTGAAGATCGCGCTGCACCACCCGGACCGGTTCGCCGCGGGGGCGGGCTTCTCCGCGTACTACCGGGCGGCCGAGGACGTGACCACGGGTGACCTCTTCCACGGCGACGACGCCCTGCGCAAGCGCGCCGACCTGCTGTGGAGCCTGGACCACCTGCCGCAGGGGAAGTCGTCCTTCCTGGTGACGACGTCCAAGCAGGGCGAGGGGAACCGCCGGGACACCCTGGAGTTCGTCAGGAAGGTGAAGAGCCCCGCGCGGGTCTCCTCCATCACGCTGGAGAGCGGCGGCCACAACTTCAGCACCTGGAACCGGGAGATCCCGCCGGGAATGGTCTGGATGAGCGGCAAGCTCACCGGCGCCTGAGCCCCGCGGGGGCCCTACTCGGCCGTCGCCCTGCGCAGGGCGCGGTGGACGCCGGACGGGGTGAGGACGCCGAGGGGCTCGCCGTCGGGGCCGGTGACCGTCAGGCGGCCGGTGTCGTGCTGGAGGAGCACGGAGAGGGCGTCCTTCAGGGAGGTGCCGACCGGTACGCGGGTGCCGTCCTCCTTCGCGGGGCCGGCCACGGGGTCGAGGTCGGCCTCGGTGACGGGGGTGACGGCGAGCCGCTTGAGGCCCCGGTCGCTGCCGACGAAGTCCGCGACGTACGGGGTGGCGGGGGAGCCGAGGACGGTGGCGGGGGCGTCGAACTGCTCGATGCGGCCCTGCCCGTAGACGGCCATGCGGTCGCCCATGCGGACGGCTTCCTCGATGTCGTGGGTGACGAGCAGGACGGTCTTGCGGACCGTGGCCTGGAGGGCGAGGAACTCGTTCTGGAGGCGCTCGCGGACGACCGGGTCGACGGCGCCGAAGGGCTCGTCCATGAGGAGGACGGGCGGGTCGGCGGCGAGCGCGCGGGCGACCCCGACGCGCTGGCGCTGCCCGCCGGAGAGCTGGGCGGGGTAGCGGGAGCCGTACACGGCCGGGTCGAGGCCGACGAGGTCGAGGAGTTCGGCGGCACGCGCGCGTGCGGCGGCCTTCTTCCAGCCGAGGAGGGCGGGGACGGTCGCGGTGTTGTCGAGGACCGTGCGGTGCGGGAAGAGGCCGACCTGCTGGATGACGTAGCCGATCTTGCGGCGCAGGGCGACCGCGTCGACGCCGGAGACGTCCTCGCCGTCGACGAGGACGCGGCCCGAGGTCGGTTCGACGAGCCGGTTCACCATCATCATCGTGGTCGTCTTGCCGCAGCCCGACGGGCCGACCAGGGTGACGAGTTCGCCCTCGGCGACCTCGAAGGAGAGGTCGTCGACGGCGGTGGTGCCGTCGTCGTAGCGCTTGGTCACGTGCTCGAACCGGATCATGGTTCCCCATTCTGGCCCCTGGGTGCCGGGGTTGTGTGAAGGCCGTGTTGCCGCATGGTGGCGGGTTCGGCGGATTGTCGGTGGCGGGGGTTAGGGTCGTCAGACAAGCGTTCGGGAGGACGGCCCGGGGGGAGGGACGATGAGCGCGCCGAACTGTCTGGTCACGAACGACTGGATCTGCGGGGAGTATCTGCGCACGCGCGGCGAGGAGCTGACGGACGCTCTGCTCCAGCACGTGGGCATCACGGTGGCGTCCGTCCTGATCGCCCTGGCGGTCTCGGTGCCCCTCGCGCTGCTCGTGCGGGCCAGGCCCCGGTTCGCCGGCCCGGTCCTCGGCCTGACCACCCTGCTCTACACGGTGCCGTCGCTCGCCATGTTCTCCCTGCTGCTGCCCTTCTTCGGACTCTCCGCCGCGCTCGTGGTCACCGGCCTCGTGCTGTACGCCCTGACGATCCTCGTGCGGAACACGCTGGCGGGACTCGCCGCGGTGCCCGCCGAGACCCGGGAGGCCGCCCGCGGCATGGGGTACGGCTCGTGGCGGCTGCTCTGGCAGGTGGAACTCCCGCTGGCGCTCCCGGTGCTGATGGCCGGCATCCGCATGGCGACGGTCTCCACGATCGCGCTGACCACCGTCGGTTCGGTCGTCGGCCGCGGCGGCCTCGGCAATCTCATCGAGGACGCGCTGCCGACCTTCTTCAAGGCGCAGATGCTCGCCGCCTCCGTGCTGTGCGTCCTGCTCGCCGTCACCGCCGACCTGCTGCTCCTGGGCCTCCAGCGGCTGCTCACGCCGTGGACCCGGATACGGACCGCGCCGGGGGGTGAGTGAGATGGGGGTCGTGACGGATGCCTGGGGCTGGCTCACCACCGGCGCGCACTGGACGGGCGAGGAGGGCATCGGGCAGCGGCTCGCCGAGCACGTGTACGTGAGCGGGGCGGCGCTCCTGATCGCCGCGGCGCTCGCGCTGCCGCTCGGCCTCTGGCTCGGCCACCTCGGCCGGGGCGGGGCGCTCGCGGTGAACGTGTCCAACGTGGGGCGGGCGGTCCCCGTCTTCGCGGTGCTCGCCCTGTTCATGGTCTCGCCCCTGCGGAACGCCGGCTATGTGCCGACCGTCGTGGCCCTGGTGCTCTTCGCGATACCCCCGCTCCTCACCAACGCGTACGTGGGGGTGCGGGAGGTCGACCGGGCCGCCGTGCGGGCCGCGCGCGGCATGGGGATGACCGGCGGCCAGCTCTTCCGCCGGGTCGAACTGCCGCTGGCCAGACCGGTGGTGATGACCGGGGTGCGCTCGGCCGCGGTGCAGGTGGTGGCCACGGCGACGGTGGCGGCGATGGTCGGCCAGGGCGGCCTCGGCCGGATCATCACGGCCGGCTTCGCCACGTACGACACCGCGCGGGTGGTCGCGGGCGCCGTGCTCGTGGCACTGCTCGCCCTCCTGGTGGAGGGGCTCCTGGTGGGCGCGGACCGACTGCTCGCGGGGCCGGCGCGGGCGCGAAGACTCGACGGCTGAACGAACGAACTGAGATGGGTGATTCGGTGAACAGGATCTCGCGTATCGCGGGAGCGGTGCTCGGTACGACGGCGCTGACCGTCGCCCTGGCCGCGTGCGGCGGCGAAAGCCTGGAGGGCAGCAAGAAGGACCCCGGAAGCTCGGGTTCCGGCTCCGGCGGTGGCGACGGCGCGGGCAAGGGCTCGCTGGTGGTCGGCGCGGCGGCGTTCACCGAGGCCAAGGTCCTCGCCGAGCTGTACGCCCAGTCGCTCGAAGCCGCCGGTTACTCGGTGTCCATCACGACGGTGAAGAACCGCGAACTGTACGAGCCCTCCCTGGAGAAGGGGGAGATCGACGTCGTACCGGAATACGCGGCGACGATCGCGGAATTCCTCAACGCGAAGGTGAACGGGCCGAAGGCGCCCGAGGAGAAGCCGGTCGCCTCGGGTGACGCGGCGGCGACGGTGGAGGCGCTGCGGAAGCTCGCGGAACCGCGTGGACTGAAGGTGCTCGCGGTCGGCGAGGCCGTCGATCAGAACGCCTTCGCGGTCACCAAGGAATTCGCTGCGAAGAACAAGCTGACGACCCTTTCCGATCTCGGCCGCTCCAAGCTGAAGGTGAAGATCGCGGCCGGTGACGAATGCGCGGTGCGGCCGTTCTGCGCGCCCGGTCTGAAGAAGACGTACGGGATCGACGTGACCGGGATCGACCCCAAGGGCGTCGGCACCCCGCAGGCCAAGCAGGCGGTCAAGGACGGCGTCGACCAGCTGGTGCTGACCACCACGACGGACGCCACCGTCGACGGCTACGGCCTGGTGTTCCTCACCGACGACAAGCACCTGCAGAACGCGGACAACGTGCTGCCCGTGGTCAACGCGAAGGACGCCGGTTCCCCGGACATCGCCGCCGCGCTCGACCGTCTCACCAAGGTGCTGACCACAGCGGATCTCGCCGAACTCAACCGCAAGGTGGATGCCGAGCGGGCGAAGCCCGAGGACGTCGCCAAGGCCTATCTCGCGGAGAAGGGGCTGGTCGACAAGTAGTCCACGGCTGAGGGGAGTCGGATCGAAACGGAACCGGAACGGTTGATATCCACTTCTCATGGCGAGAAGTGGCCAAGAGATTGCCGGGCCGAGACCCCACATGGCGCCTACGCACGGTAAATTTCAGGCCATGCCACGTGGACGCCACCGCCATTCCCCGCCTCTGCACAAGCTGCTGCCGCCGTCCGCGGTCGCCGGCGCCGCGGTCGTGTGCGCCGCGGCCGCCTGGCTGCCCGGCGACCTGGTGGTCGTCCGGCTGCTCGCCGCCGCGGCGGCGGCCGCGGCCGTCACCGGCGCCGTCCTCATGCGCGGCTGGGACCGGAGCGCCGGACTGCGCGTCGCCGAGCTCGACCGGGCCCGCGCCGCCGACCAGTGGAAGGCCGAGGAGCGGCTCGCCGAGCTGGAGTCCGACCTCGACGAGTCCCGCGCCCTGCGCGCCAAGCTCGACACCAAGCTCCGCGCCAAGCGCGTCGAGCTCGCCGGGCTGCGCGGCGAACACGCCGACCTGCTCCGCCGGTACGCCACCGCGGAGACCGAGCGCGCCAGCGCCCTCGAAGGACAGCGCGTCCTCGCCCGGGAGACCGAGACCAAGGCCCTGCCCGCGGCCGGCGCCACCCCGACCCCCGAGGCCTACCGCCGCGCCGCCCAGGCCCTCCGCGACCTCCCGCGCAACGCCGCCGCCCAGCAGGCCCGCCGCACCACCGAGGCCGCCCGCGCCCGCGACCTCGCCGAGCGCGCCCGCGAGACCGAGGAACCGCAGGGCAAGCACGCGGCCGCCACCGCCGAACACACCCGCGCGACGGCCACCGGCTCCACGCCGGCCCTCGCGCTCCCCGCGGGCGGCGCCGAGGCCGGGACCGAGCCCGCGCCCGCCGCCACGGCGCTCCCCGCCGTGCCCACCGCGAGCGCGATCGTCCCCTACGCGGCCCGCAGGCCCGTCCCGCGCCCCGAAGGCGGCTTCGACTTCTTCGGTACGCAGAAGGCGGCCGCCGCCGCGATCGAGGCCGTCCAGCACGCCGACCTCGCCGACGTCGTGGGCGAGGAGGTCCTCGCCACCGAGACCTCCGCCGCCGCGCTGACCCCGGCCGCCGCGCCCCCGCGCGCCATCGGCCAGGTCATCGACCTCACGGCCCACGACGAGACCGAGCAGCTGGACCTCACCCCGCTCCGCGACGCGGTCAGTTCCTGACCCCCGCGCCACGCCCCCGGGGGGGGGGGGGGGGGGGGGGGGGGGGGGGGGGGGGGGGGGGGGGTGGTGGGGGGGGGGGGGGGGGGAGGGGGGAAAGGGGGGGGGGGGAG
>NZ_JBVJVO010000010.1:0-51456 GCF_055603625.1 Streptomyces sp. NPDC037273 | reverse complement strand
GACCCCACCCTGCTCGGCAATGCGGCCGCCCCCCCCCCCCCCCCCCCCCCCCCCCCCCCCCCCCCCCCCCCACCCCGGCCCCCGGCGGGGGTCACTTGTCGATGTCGCCGACGACGAAGAAGAGCGACCCGAGGATGGCGACCATGTCGGCGACGAGCGTGCCGGGCAGGAGCTCCACGAGCGCCTGGATGTTGTTGAAGGACGCGGAGCGCAGCTTGAGGCGGTACGGCGTCTTCTCGCCCTTGGAGACGAGGTAGTAGCCGTTGACGCCGAGCGGATTCTCGGTCCAGGCGTAGGTGTGGCCCTCGGGCGCCTTGAGGACCTTGGGGAGCCGCTGGTTGATCGGGCCGGGCGGGAGCTCGGCCATGCGGTCGAGGCACGCGTCCGCGAGGTCGAGGGCGTTGTGGGTCTGGTCGAGGAGGCACTCGAAGCGGGCGAGGCAGTCGCCCTCCTCGCGGACCGCGACCCGCAGGGTGTCCTGGAGCTCCCCGTAGGCGAGGTACGGCTCGTCGCGCCGCAGGTCGAAGTCGACGCCCGAGGCGCGGGCGATCGGCCCTGACACCCCGTACGCGTGGACCGTGGCGGGCGCGAGGACGCCGACCCCGCGCGTACGGCCGCGGAAGATCTCGTTGCCGAGGACCAGCCGGTCGTACACGTCCATCCGCGACCGGACGTCCGCGACGGCCTGCCGCGCCCGCCCCAGCCAGCCGGCGGGCAGGTCCTCCTTCAGGCCGCCGACCCGGTTGAACATGTAGTGCATGCGGCCGCCGGAGACCTCCTCCATGACCGCCTGGAGCTCCTCGCGCTCGCGGAAGGCGTGGAAGACGGGGGTGATGCCGCCCAGTTCGAGGGGGTACGAGCCGAGGAACATCAGGTGGTTGAGGACCCGGTTCAGCTCGGCGAGGAGCGTCCGCGTCCAGACCGCCCGCTCCGGGACCTCCATGCCCAGCATCCGCTCGACGGCCATGACCACACCGAGCTCGTTGGAGAACGCGGAGAGCCAGTCGTGACGGTTGGCCAGCATGATGATCTGCCGGTAGTCCCGCGCCTCGAAGAGCTTCTCGGCGCCCCGGTGCATGTACCCGATGACCGGCTCGGCCTCGCGCACGACCTCGCCGTCGAGCACCAGCCGCAGCCGGAGCACCCCATGGGTCGAAGGGTGCTGCGGCCCGATGTTCAGCACCATGTCGGTGCTCTCCGCCGCCCCGCCGATCCCGACCGTCGTCTCCGTCATGCGGCCCAGTATCCCCCGCGCCCCGGGCGCCTCGTCCGCCCCGTTCACCTGGCGGCCGGGACCCGCTGGACCAGCCACAGGAAGTCGCCGAGTCCGCCGTGCGCGGTCAGCTCCGCCGCCTCGCCGGCCGACGCCAGCGCCCGTACGTACCCGGCGGGGTCCGTCGAGGCCAGCGCGAGCGGCGGCCGCCCCCCGGACACCCCGAGACGCCGCAGCTCCTCCCGCTGCGTCAGCAGCTCCGCCGCCGGGACCCCGGCCGCCTCCCCGCACGCGTCCAGAGCCACGTGCGCGGTGATGTCGCAGCTGCCGTCCGGGACCGGGGGGACCTCGCGGCCGGCGCGGAAGCCGGTGAGGGTGCCGAACGGCGGGCGGGCGGCGCGGACGTGGGCGTAGTCGACGGCGACGGCGCGGCCGGCGGCGAGGCGGGAGACGGCGCGCGCCCAGGCGCGGTCCCGGGGAAGCCCGATCTCGGCCCGGGAGCCGGGCTCGCGCAGCGGCCACCAGCGGGACAGCCAGTCGGCGTCGGCGCCGGAGACGGGCGGGCCGAGCCGCTGGACGCCGTCGGGGCCGACCTCGACGTACCGGGCGGTGCCGGCCGGGTCGGCCTCGGCGACGTCCACCGGGACGTTGTCGAGCCACTCGTTGGCGAAGAGGAGTCCGCGTACCCCCTGGGGGATGTCGTCCGTCCACTCGATCCGGGGGTCGAGCCCGGCGGGCCGCGCGGCGCGTTCCACGGCGACGGCGCGGACGGCGAGACCGCTGCCCGCGGTCGCGGCGAGGACGCCGGTGAGCAGCTCGCCGCGGCCCGCGCCGACGTCGACCAGGTCCACCTCGGCCGACCCGAGCTCCTCCGCGACCTCGTGGAGCAGCCGGGCCACGGCCCCCGCGAAGAGCGGGGAGGCGTGCACGGAGGTGCGGAAGTGCCCCGCGGGCCCCTCGGGTCGCAGATAGAAGCCCCCGGGGCCGTACAGCGCCCGTTCCGTGGCCTCCCGCCACCCCTGCCACTGACACGTCTCATCCATCACGTGCCCCAGTCTCCACCTCGGGGAGTACGGGCTCCGCGCCAAGGATCGACCCCACGGTTGATCCCCGCACCTGTCCCTCTTCCCTACTCTGGGTGACGTGCAGCGCCTTTACGACTTCATTCGCAGACACCCGACGGGCGTCGACACCTTCTGGGCCGTCGTCCTCCTCGGGTTCTCCCTGCTGTGGGTGGTGTCGGCGGGCACGGTGGGGGGCAGCGGTCTCGGGTACGGACTCGTCGCCCTGCTCTTCTCCCTCGTCGTGGCCCTGCGGCGGCGGGCGCCCGAGAAGATGCTGGTGCTCGCGGTCGCGCTGGGACTGGTCCAGCTCGCCTTCGGCCTGATGCCGTTCATCGCCGACTTCGCCATGCTCGTGATCGTCTTCACGGTCGCCGCGCACGACGGGCCCCGCTGGGCCTCCAGACTCGCGCTGATCGGCGGGCTCAGCGCCTCCGCGCTCTCGCAGCTGAGATGGCCGCTCGAGCAGACGGAATCCGGCGCGGCCAAGGTCTTCTTCACGGTGATCATGACCGTGCCGTTCGCGCTCGCCTGGGTGCTCGGCGACTCGCTCCGCACCCGCCGCGCCTACTTCGCGCAGCTGGAGGAGCGGGCCTCCCGCCTGGAGAAGGAGCGCGAGGCCCAGGCGAAGGTCGCCGTCGCCGCCGAGCGCGCCCGGATCGCCCGCGAACTGCACGACGTCGTCGCGCACAACGTGTCGGTGATGGTCGTCCAGGCCGACGGCGCCGCCTACGTCATGGACTCCTCCCCGGAGACCGCCAAGCAGGCCCTGGAGACCATCTCCACCACGGGCCGGCAGGCGCTCGCCGAGATGCGCAGGCTGCTCGGCATCCTGCGCACCGGGGAGCACCAGGAGGCCGGGGAGTACGTGCCGCAGCCCGACGTGCGGCAGATCGAGGACCTGGTCGAACAGGTCCGCGGCGCCGGACTCACCGTCGACTTCGCGATCGAGGGGAGCCCCCGCCCGCTGCCCAGCGGCGTCGAGCTCACCGCGTACCGGATCGTGCAGGAAGCCCTCACCAACACGCGCAAGCACGGCGGGCCGGACGTCGGCGCCAGCGTCCGGCTGGTCTACTTCGACGACGGCCTCGGCCTGCTCGTCGAGGACGACGGGCGGGGAGCGCCGCAGGAGATGTACGAGGACGGGGGCGCCGACGGCCGGGGCCATGGTCTGATCGGCATGCGGGAGCGGGTCGGCATGGTCGGCGGCACGCTGGACGCGGGCCCGCGTCCGGGCGGCGGATTCCGGATCAGCGCCCTGCTCCCCCTCAAGTCCGCCCACTGACGACCCCTAAGGAACTGACCTGATGTCCATCCGCGTGATGCTCGTCGACGACCAGGTGCTGCTGCGCACCGGTTTCCGCATGGTGCTCGCCGCCCAGCCGGACATGGAGGTCGTCGCGGAGGCGGGCGACGGCGTCGAGGCCCTTGAGGTGCTGCGGTCCACGGCGGTCGACGTCGTCCTGATGGACGTGCGGATGCCCAAGCTGGACGGGGTGGAGACGACCCGGCGGATCTGCTCGGAGCCGGATGCGCCGAAGGTGCTCATCCTCACCACCTTCGACCTCGACGAGTACGCCTTCTCGGGCCTGAAGGCGGGCGCCAGCGGCTTCATGCTGAAGGACGTGCCGCCCGCCGAGCTGCTCGGCGCGATCCGGTCGGTGCACAGCGGCGACGCGGTGGTCGCGCCCTCGACCACCCGCCGGCTCCTCGACCGCTTCTCGCCGATGCTGCCGTCCTCGGGCAAGGAGCCCGAGCACAAGGGCCTCGAACGGCTGACGGACCGGGAGCGCGAGGTCATGATGCTGGTCGCGCAGGGCCTGTCGAACGGCGAGATCGCCGCCCGCCTCGTCCTCTCCGAGGCCACCGTGAAGACCCACGTCGGCCGCATCCTCACCAAGCTGGGCCTCCGCGACCGCGTCCAGGTCGTCGTCCTCGCGTACGAGTCGGGCCTGGTCCGGGCGGGCGGCGGCCAGGCCTGAGGCGCCCCGGGCCGACCGCCTCTCGGCCCGCTCCTACCGCAGCACCGACTCCAGGAAGTCGCTGCCCAGCCGGGCGACGGCGGAGACGTCGAGCTGGTGGAGCACGTACCGGCCACGGCGCTGTGTGGTGAGCAGGTCGGCCTTCCGCATGACGGCCAGGTGCCGGGAGACCTCGGGGGCGGTGATGCCGTACGCGTCGGCGAGCTCGCTCGTCGTGTACGCGCCCCGGGCGAGGCTGCGGCACAGGCGCATCCGCATCGGGTGGGCGACCGCCTCCAGGCGCAGCTTGACCGCCTCGACGGAGGCGGCGCCGCCGAGGTCGCGGGCGGGTACGGGGTACTGGACGACCGGCTGCCAGCCGGGCGCGTGCAGGGCGAAGAGGTGCGGCCAGCCGAACGCGGTCGGCAGAAACGTCACGCCCGATCCTTCGGCGGTCGTGCGGCCGTGGAGCAGCTTGTCGACGACGATCCGCGAGCCCTGCTCGTCCTCCTCGAGGACCATCGCGGAGGAGGCGTCGGCGACGGCCTCGGCCAGCCCCTTGTGACGCAGCAGCTCGGTCTTGTGGCGGGCGTCGGCGGCCAGCTGGACCCGCACCCGGCGCCAGGTGTCCGCGAAGAACGCCTCGTCGCAGTCCTCCATGAGCCGCCGGACCCACGCGCGCGTGCCGGGCGGATCGGCGAGCATCCGCTCCACGAACGCCGACTGGCGCGGGCCGCGCGCGGCCGCCAGGTCCAGGGCCCGGCGGCGCATCCGCTCGTCCACGAGCGGCGAGGGGGCGCCGTGCGTGTAGTGGCTCGCGCAGGAGATCTCCAGGGCCGAGCTCACGAACCTCTCGTCGTCCATCCGGTCGAGGTCGTCCAGCTCGTCGGCGAGCGTCTCGCCGGGCCGGGCCGGCAGCAGGATGTCCGACCGGGTCGAGCGCCACATGAAGTCGGCCTCGTGCAGCCGGTCCGCGAGCTCCGGTTCGAGCGCGGCGCCCGTCGTGGTCGTCCAGGCGTGCAGCCGCGCGTGATGCGCCGGCTCCGCGAGCGCGTGCAGCGCCGCGCCCAGCTCCGCCAGGGGCGAGGGGCAGAACAGGATCCGCTCGTGCGGCAGTCCGGTGATGTCGATCGTCACGCTCACCGCTCCATGGTGCGCCGTCCGCCCGGCGGGCTGTCGCGCCGTTTGACGAGCCCCGTCAATCGGCGCGCCCCGGCGCGGGGGCGCGGCGCACGGTGGGGCGATGAACGCGATGCACCAGTACCTCTTCGACTCGTACCGTGCCGCCCGTCTCGGGGAGCCGGCGCCGCCCGCGCCCGGCACCCACGACATCGCCGTCCTGCGGGCCGTCCGCGACCGCCGCCGCTTCGAGCGCGTACTCGCCGGCCGGCCCGCGTCCGGTCCGCTCCGTGCCGCCCTGCGCCGCCTCCTTCACCCCCACTCCCGCCACCCGCACTCCTGCTGACCGGGCCCGGTCCCGGCCCCCGCCGGCGGGGGTCTCAGCCCTCGATCCGGGACAGGAAGTCCCGTACCGCCTCCTTCACGTCGTCCGCCGTCCAGGCGAGACCCGGAGCGGTCACCGTCAGCTCGGTCACGGAGACGCCCGGGGGGCCACCGGGGCCGGGCGCGAACCAGCGGCGGAACAGGGTCGTGCCGGTGGCCTCGGTGGTGGCGACGGAGGCCGCGGTGAGGGCGTCGGCGGGGTACGGGAGCCAGACCTGGAACTGGTGGGTGTGCGGGGTCTCCGGGTTGACCCGGGACCAGCCGACGCCTGCCTCGGCGAAGGCCTCGCGGACCGCGTCGGCCACCACGCGCGCGTGGGCCACGTACGAGGGCAGCCGGGGCAGCTCGACGTCGAGGCCGCGGAGCGCGGTGAGGGCGACCGGGTACTGCTGGAAGAGCATGCCGCCGTACCGGTGCCGCCAGATCCTGGCCTCCTCCATGACGTCCTCGGGGCCCGCCAGGGCGGCGCCCGAGAGGCCGCCGAGGGACTTGTAGAAGGAGACGTAGACGCTGTCGGCGAGCCCGGCGATCTCCCGGAGGCCGCGGCCGAAATGCGTCGGGCAGTCCCACAGCCGGGCCCCGTCGAAGTGGACGACCGCGTCCCGCTCGCGGGCCGCCTCCACCACCCCGGTCAGCTCCTCCCAGGTCGGCAGGACGAAGCCGGCGTCCCGCAGCGGCAGCTCCAGCATCAGCGTTCCGAAGGGCTCGGGGTGGTCCCGCACCTCCTCGGCGGTCGGCAGCCTCGGCGCGTCGGTCGGATGGACCGTGCGGAGCCCGGAGACGGTCCCGAAGGCCCCGTTCTCGTGGACCTCGGGGTGGGCGAGCGGGTGGAGGGCGACGACCTGGCTGCCGGTGCGGCCGGCCCAGCAGCGCAGCGCGACCTGCTGGGCCATCGTGCCGGTCGGGAAGAAGACGGCGGCGGGGAAGCCCAGCTCCTCGGCGACGCGCCGCTCCACCTCCTCCACGAGCCCGTTGCCGTAGGTGTCCATCAGGGCGTCGCCGTGCCCGGCGGCCTCGGCCCAGTCGGCCAGTTCGCGCAGCCGCTGGCCGACGGTGCCGTCCACCGAGGTCTCCCACAGCTTGCGGCGTGCCCCGCCCCAGAGCTCCAGCCGGTACCGCCGGAGCGCTTCCTCGTCGTCGAGGCCGGGGCTCGCGGGCGTCGCGGGACTCGCAGGACTCGCGGGACTCACAGGTTTCATGGGCCGATCATCACACCACCGCCCACACCCTGTGGACAGCCACGGGGCAGCGCGAAACGCTGGCGTAGCATGACCAGAAATCGTCCGGTACCCGCCGAGGACTGGAACGGAAGGCCGTCCCCACCGTGAACGCACCAGCAGCGCCAGAGTCCCGAGCCGAGGAACGACCCGCCCGGCTCACCGTCGGAGTCGTCGGCGCCGGCCGCGTGGGCCCCGCCCTCGCCGCCGCCCTCCAGCTCGCCGGACACCGCCCCGTCGCCGTCTCGGCGGTCTCCGAGGCCTCCCGGCGCCGCGCCGCCGACCTGCTGCCCGACGTCCCCGTCGTCGAGCCGGCCCGTGTCCTGGCCCTCGCCGACCTGGTCCTGCTGACCGTCCCCGACGACGCCCTGCCGGGCCTCGTCGAGGGCCTCGCCGACACCGGAGCCGTACGGCCCGGGCAGCTCATCGTGCACACCTCGGGACGGTACGGGGCACGGGTCCTCGACCCCGCGCGCCGGGCCGGCGCCCTGCCGCTCGCGCTGCACCCCGCCATGACGTTCACCGGCACCGCCGTCGACGTCCAGCGGCTCGCGGGCTGCTCCTTCGGGGTCACCGCGCCCGAGGAGCTGCGGCTGGCCGCCGAGGCCCTGGTGATCGAGATGGGCGGCGAGCCCGAATGGGTCGCCGAGGACGCCCGCCCGCTCTACCACGCGGCCCTGGCCCTCGGCGCGAACCACCTGGTCACCCTGGTGGCCCAGTCGATGGAGCTGCTCCACAAGGCGGGCGTCGCCGCCCCCGACCGCATGCTCGGCCCCCTCCTCGGCGCCGCCCTGGACAACGCGCTGCGGTCCGGCGACGCCGCCCTCACCGGCCCCGTCGCGCGCGGTGACGCCGGCACGGTCGCCGCCCACGTCGCCGAGCTGCGCAAGCACGCGCCCGGCACCGTCGCCGGCTACCTCGCGATGGCCCGCACCACCGCGGACCGGGCGCTCGCCCACGGCCTGCTCAAGCCCGAACTCGCCGAGGACCTCCTCGGCGTCCTCGCCGAGACGACCGGCGGCGCCGCCCACCCCACCGACCCCGCCGACGGGCCGCAAGGAGACGACCGATGAGCCTGTTCGCCCGCGAGAGCGCCGAGGACGGCCGGGCCGTCCGCCACCAACCGGCCGAGTTGCTCCGCGCGGTCGAGGACCTCGGGGACGCGGTCGCCCACTGGAGCACGCCCGGCCGCACGGCCGTGGTCATGACCATGGGCGCCCTCCACGAGGGCCACGCCACCCTGATCCGCTCCGCACGCGAGCGCGTGGGCGACCAGGGCTTCGTCGTCGTCACCGTCTTCGTCAACCCGCTGCAGTTCGGCGCCGGCGAGGACCTCGACCGCTACCCGCGCACCCTCGACGCCGACCTCGAACTGGCCCTCGACGCGGGCGCGAGCGCCGTCTTCGCGCCCTCCGTCGACGAGGTCTACCCGGGCGGCGAGCCCCAGGTCCGGATCACCGCGGGCCCGATGGGCGAGCGCCTCGAAGGCGCCTCCCGGCCCGGCCACTTCGACGGCATGCTGACCGTCGTCGCCAAGCTGCTCCACCTCACCGCCCCCGACCTGGCCTTCTTCGGGCAGAAGGACGCTCAGCAGCTCGCCCTGATCCGCCGGATGGTCAAGGACCTGAACTTCCCGGTCGAGATCGTCGGCGTGGAGACCGTCCGGGAGGCCGACGGCCTCGCCCTGTCCAGCCGCAACCGCTACCTGTCGGCCGAGGAGCGCCGTACGGCCCTCGCGCTGTCCCGCGCGCTGTTCGCCGCCGGCGACCGGCTCGCCGCCCAGGAGGCGCTGCGCGCGCGTGCCGCCGCCCTGCCGGGCGCCCAGGGCCGGGCCGAGACCCGTGCCGAGGCGCTGTCCCGGATCGGCGAGGCCCGCGCCGCCGCCGACGCGCACGCGGTCGCCCAGGCCGCCGAGCGCGGCGGCGCCGAGGCCGTCCGGGCCGCGGCCCGCGCCGTACTCGACGAGGCGGCCAAGGCCGAGCCGCCGCTCACCCTCGACTACCTGGCCCTCGTCGACCCGGCCGACTTCACCGAGGTCGACGACGACCACGACGGGGACGCGATCCTCGCCGTCGCCGCCCGCGTGGGTGCCACGCGGCTCATCGACAACATCCCCCTCGTGTTCGGAGCCGCCAAGTGACCGGAATACGGCTGCACGCCCCCGCGCCCGGCTGGGACATCGACGCCGACGTCGTCGTGGTCGGCTCCGGTGTCGCCGGTCTGACCGCCGCCCTGCGGTGCACCGCCGCCGGGCTCCGCACGGTCGTCGTCACCAAGGCCAACCTCGACGACGGCTCCACCCGCTGGGCCCAGGGCGGCATCGCCGCCGCGCTCGGCGAGGGCGACACCCCCGAGCAGCACCTCGACGACACCCTGGTGGCCGGCGCCGGCCTCTGCGACGAGGACGCCGTGCGGCTGCTCGTCACCGAGGGCCCGGACGCCGTCCGCCGGCTGATCGAGACCGGCGCCGACTTCGACAAGGAGTCCGACGGCGAGATCGCGCTGACCCGGGAGGGCGGCCACCACCGCCGCCGGATCGCGCACGCCGGCGGCGACGCGACCGGTGCCGAGATCTCCCGCGCCCTGGTCGAGGCGATACGGGACCGGGGCGTCCGCTTCATCGAGCACGCCCTCGTCCTCGACCTCCTGACCGACGCCGAGGGCCGTACGGCGGGCGTGACCCTGCACGTCATGGGCGAGGGCCAGCACGACGGCGTCGGCGCGGTCCACGCGCCCGCGGTGGTCCTCGCCACCGGCGGCATGGGCCAGGTCTTCTCGGCCACCACCAACCCGGCCGTCTCCACCGGCGACGGCGTCGCGCTCGCGCTGCGGGCCGGCGCCGAGGTCTCCGACCTGGAGTTCGTCCAGTTCCACCCCACGGTGCTCTTCCTCGGCGCCGGCGCCGAGGGCCAGCAGCCGCTGGTCTCCGAGGCCGTCCGCGGCGAGGGCGCCCACCTGGTCGACGCCGACGGCGTCCGCTTCATGCTCGGACAGCACGAGCTGGCCGAGCTGGCGCCCCGGGACATCGTCGCCAAGGCGATCACCCGCCGGATGCTGGAGCACGGCACCGAGCACATGTACCTCGACGCCCGGCACTTCGGCGCCGAGATGTGGGAGCAGCGCTTCCCGACGATCCTGGCCGCTTGCCGCTCGCACGGCATCGACCCGGTGACCGAGCCGATCCCGGTCGCCCCGGCCGCCCACTACGCCTCCGGCGGCGTCCGCACCGACCTGCGCGGCCGGACCACCGTCCCCGGTCTTTACGCCTGCGGCGAGGTGGCCTGTACGGGCGTCCACGGCGCCAACCGGCTCGCCTCGAACTCGCTCCTGGAGGGCCTGGTCTTCGCCGAGCGGATCGCCGAGGACATCACGGCCGCCGCCCCGCGCGTGCCGGGCGCCCCGGTGGCGCCCCCGGCGCCGGTGACCCTGCCGCTTCCGGTGGCGGGCGCCCGGACCCGTATCCAGCGGGTGATGACGGCCGGCGCGGGCGTGCTCCGCTCGGAGGCCAGCCTGCGGGAGGCCGCCGAAGCCCTCGACGCCCTGCACAGCGACGCCGTGGCGGGCGGCAGCGACGACACCAAGGCCGCCGAGCCCGGCGTGGAGTCCTGGGAGACCACGAACCTGCTGTGCGTCGCCCGGGTGCTGGTCGCCGCGGCCCGCCGCCGCCAGGAGACCCGCGGCTGCCACTGGCGCGAGGACCACCCGGACCGTGACGACACGGACTGGCGCCGGCATCTCGTCGTACGCCTGACGCCGGAGCGGAACCTCGACGTCCGCACCACCGACACCTTCGCCTTCCCCCCCACCGCCGACGCCCCCAGGGAGCCGTAAGTGAGCACGCCCGAGGAAGCCCGTCCCGAGCCCGTGGACGTCCCTCTGATCCAGATCAGCGCCCCCTCCGAGGCCGGCGGCTGCGGCGACGGCTGCGGCTGCGGCGGCGAGGGGGAGGAGTTCGAGTGCGGGCTCGACCCCGCGCTCGCCGAGCTCCTCGCCGAGGCCGGGCTCGACCCGGTCCAGGTCGAGGACATCGCCCACCTGGCGATCGCCGAGGACCTCGACGGCGGCGTCGACGTGACGACCGTGGCGACCGTCCCCGAGGACGCCGTCGCGACCGCCGACTTCACCGCCCGCGAGGCCGGCGTGGTGGCCGGTCTGCGGGTCGCCGAGGCCGTCCTCTCGATCGTCTGCACGGACGAGTTCGAGGTCGAGCGGCACGTCGAGGACGGCGAGCGCGTCGAGGCCGGGCAGGTGCTCCTGAGCGTCACCGCCCGCACCCGCGACCTGCTCACCGGCGAGCGCAGCGCGCTCAACATCCTGTGCCGCCTCTCCGGCATCGCCACCGCCACGCGCGCGTGGGCGGACGTCCTGGAGGGCACGAGGGCCAAGGTCCGCGACACCCGCAAGACCACCCCGGGCCTGCGCGCCCTGGAGAAGTACGCGGTCCGCTGCGGCGGCGGCGTCAACCACCGCATGTCGCTCTCCGACGCCGCCCTCGTGAAGGACAACCACGTGGTGGCGGCCGGTGGCGTCGCGGAGGCCTTCAAGGCCGTGCGGGAGCTGTTCCCCGAGCTTCCGATCGAGGTCGAGGTCGACACGATGCACCAGGTCCGCGAGGTCCTGGACGCGGGCGCCGACCTGATCCTGCTCGACAACTTCACGCCGATCGAGACCGAGGAGGCCGTCGCGATCGTCGCGGGCCGCGCGGTCCTGGAGTCCTCCGGCCGGCTGACCCTGGAAAACGCGGCGGCGTACGCGGCGACCGGCGTCGACTACCTGGCGGTCGGCGGGCTCACGCACTCCTCCCCGATCCTCGACATCGGCCTGGACCTGCGCGAGGTGCGGGCCTGATGCTGCTCACCATCGACGTCGGCAACACGCACACGGTCCTCGGCCTCTTCGACGGCGACGAGATCGTCGAGCACTGGCGGATCTCCACGGACCCGAGCAGGACGGCCGACGAGATGGCGGTCCTGCTCCAGGGCCTCATGGGCATGCACCCGCTGCTCGGCGTCGAGCTGGGCGACGGCATCGAGGGGATCGCCATCTGCGCGACGGTCCCCTCGGTGCTGCACGAGCTCCGCGAGGTCACCCGCCGGTACTACGGCGACGTGCCCGCGGTCCTGGTGGAGCCGGGCGTCAAGACGGGCGTCCCGGTCATCACCGACAACCCGAAGGAGGTCGGCGCGGACCGCATCATCAACGCGGCCGCGGCGGTCGAGCTGTACGGCGGTCCCGCGATCGTCGTCGACTTCGGCACGGCGACGACGTACGACGCGGTCACCGCGCGCGGCGAGTACGCGGGCGGGGCCATCGCGCCCGGCATCGAGATCTCCGTCGAGGCGCTGGGCGTGAAGGGGGCCATGCTCCGCAAGATCGAGCTGGCCCGCCCGCGCAACGTCATCGGCAAGAACACGGTCGAGGCGATGCAGTCCGGCATCATCTTCGGCTACGCGGGCCAGGTCGACGGCGTCGTCGCCCGCATGAAGCGCGAACTCGTCGGCCCGAACGGCGACCCCTCCGACGTCACCGTCATCGCCACCGGCGGCCTCGCCCCGATGGTCCTCGGCGAGTCGGCCGAGATCGACGAGCACGAGCCCTGGCTGACCCTGATCGGCCTGCGCCTGGTGTACGAGCGGAACGTCTCCCGCATGTGAGGCGGCGGGCCGCGGGGCGCGTCGCGGTGGGCGATCATTCCGGCGCGCCGGAATGATCGCTAAGAGAAAATTGTCCGATTAGCGCGTAGTGTCGGCCCATGCCCACGCCATACGGATCCCGCGGCGGAATGGCGTTCAGCGCGGACGAGCTGCGTGTCCTCCGCCGCGCCCTCGCCACCGCCCTCCACCCCGCCCCCCTCCAGGACGAGGACGTCCAGGACTGCCTGCGCCTGGCCGAATCCGTGGACGAGGCCGTGCACGAGGCCGGCCGGCTGCGCGCCTTCCTCCTCGACGACCTGGCCCGCTACCGCGGGGCGCTGCCCGGGTCGCTCACCGGCTATCTGGACCTCCTCAGGGACGCCCTGGCCGCCGGATACGACCCCGGGGCCGACGACCTCGCCGCCCTGCGCGCACTGCGGCGCAACGCCGAGGCCGCCGAGCTGCTCGCCCGCTGCCAGGTCCTCGCCGAGCGTTCCGTACGCGCCCGCCTGGCCCGGGTCTCGCAGGCCACCGCCGCCACCGCGACCGGAGTGCCCCGCGCCCGGCTGCTCGCACTCCCCGGCGGGCGCGCCGCGGCCGACGAGCCGAAGCCGACCCCGCCCGCGCCCGCCGAGCGCCCGGTGCCCAAGCCCTCCGAGGTGTTCCCGCCGCGCCGGCGGCCCGTACCCCCGCCCCCGCCCGAGGAACGGGTCGCCGGATAGCTACCCTGGTCGGCATGGACTACGTTTCCGCGCTTCTTCCCCCCGTCGTGATGGCCGCGTTCTTCATCGCCCTCGTCGTGGTGATCGTGAAGACCCAGGGCGGCCCGAACAAGGCCAAGGAGGACGCGGTCGTGGACGCCGCCCTCGCCCGCGCCGAGGCCACCCGCCAGGCGGACGGCGGCACCGGCTCCTGAGACCCGCCGCCCCCAGGGGCGGCCACCGCACCACCCGGGACGTGCGACCTTTCGAGGTCGTGCGTCCTTTTTGCTCGGTTTACGCCCTTCAATGGCCGGTAATTGGCCTTTTGCGCACTAAGGTGACGTTGTGCCCCGTCCATTGGGAGAGCTCGAAGACGCCGTCATGACGCGCGTCTGGCAATGGAACCGCCCGGTGACCGTCCGGGAAGTTCTGGAGGACCTCCAGCAGGAACGGTCCATCGCCTACACGACCGTCATGACCGTCATGGACAATCTCCATCAGAAGGGCTGGGTGCGCCGCGAAGTCGAAGGCCGCGCCTATCGATATACCGCGGTCTCCACCCGGGCCGCGTACTCGGCCGCCCTGATGAACGAGGCCTGGGCCCAGAGCGACAACCCCGCCGCCGCGCTCGTGGCCTTCTTCGGGATGATGTCGCAGGACCAGCGCGAAGCCCTGAACGACGCCATCAGAATCGTCCAGCGCGACAACCCGCTGCCCGCCCCGCCCGAGGAGGGCGCCGAGGGAACCGGGGGCCGGGAGCGATAGCGTCCCCCCATGTCGCCGTCTGCCTCCCCGGCCGCCTCCGCGGCCTCCGCCCGTGCCGTCACCGTCCGCCGGGCCCGCACCAGTGATGTCGCCGCCGTCCGCCGTCTCGTCGACCCATTCGTGAGGCGCGGCATCCTGCTCGACAAGGCGACCGTGACCCTTTACGAGTCCATCCAGGAGTTCTGGGTCGCGGAACGCGACGACGACGCCACCGTCGTCGGATGCGGAGCCCTGCACGTCATGTGGGAAGACCTCGCCGAAGTCCGTACTCTCGCCGTCGATCCCGAGTTCAAGGGAGCCGGCGTCGGACATCAGGTGCTGGACAAGTTGTTGCACACGGCCCGATGGCTCGGCGTGCGGCGGGTATTCTGCCTGACCTTCGAAGTCGACTTCTTCGCGAAGCACGGCTTCGTGGAGATCGGCGAGACCCCGGTCGACGGAGATGTCTACAGCGAGCTCCTGCGTTCCTATGACGAGGGAGTCGCCGAGTTCCTCGGTCTCGAACGAGTGAAGCCGAACACCTTGGGCAACAGCCGGATGCTTCTGCACCTGTAACCCTATGTCCGAATCGCGCACGTTTCCCGCGTTGCCAGGGTTCTGAACCTCTGCCAGGGGTTTGTGTTTTTCCGAGAAAAGCGGTTTCCTTTCCGCGTACTGCATTTTCGATGAAAGGAAATCCGGTGGCACAGAAGGTTCAGGTCCTTCTTGTCGACGACCTCGACGGCGTCGAAGCGGACGAGACGGTGACGTTCGCGCTGGACGGGAAGACCTACGAGATCGACCTCACCACCGCCAACGCCGAAAAGCTCCGTGGCCTGCTCGAGCCGTACACCGCGGGTGGCCGTCGCACCGGTGGTCGCACCACCGGCGGCCGCGGCAAGGGCCGTGTCGCGGCCGGCAGCCCCGACACCGCCAAGATCCGCGCGTGGGCCAAGGAGAACGGCTACGACGTGAACGACCGCGGCCGCGTGCCCGCCACCGTCAAGGCGGCCTACGAGGACGCGAACCGCTGAGGCGACAGCTGCTGAGCCGCCGGCCCACGGGACCGGGCACTCAGCAGCCGCACCCGGTGGCACTCCGCAGCGGCGGCGGCCACGAGACGCACCAGGCAAGGGGCATCCGCACCGCCCCACGGCGCGGACCGCAGAGCCGGCAGCGAGGACTCGACCTCGCGCCCCGGCACCGGCGCCCGCAGCCACACGGCGGCGCCCTGGGCGCCGGAATCGCCGCGCCCCGGGGGAAGGGGCGCGGCCATCCGGCCGTCGGCGCCGACACCGGCGAGATCCAGTGAGATCCCGCCCCACTCCAGCCAGTCGAGCAGTCCCGGGAGCTCCTCCGCGCTCCCCGCGGCCACGAGCAGCCGCATCCGGCGCCCCATCAGGGCCACCGGACCAGTCGCCGCGCCCATCCGGCGCAGGACGCCCCGGCCGGCCGGGGCGGGCAGCTCGAGGACGTCGAACCGCAGCCCCGTGACCAGCTGCACCGGCGGGCCGGCCACCGTCGCCCAGCCGAGCTCGTCCTCGTACCACCGCGCGATTCCGCCGTCGATCGGCGAGCGGGGCAGCGGGACGGTGAGGGCCATGCCGGGGCAACTCCCGCGAAGGCGAGTTGGTTACGCCTCCGGGGGCCGCGCCGTGACACTCCGTCCCCGGCCGGACGCGCAAGGTGTCCGTGATGGGGCGTACGCGTGCATTCGACCGCGCAAGGGTGTTCGCTGGTAGCGGAGGGAACCGGGGTGTGCCGCATGGAGTGTCAGTCCTTACGGGTAAGACATTCCTAGTGGAGAGGGGCGACTCGCGGGCTTCGGCGTCTCACGTTCGCCATCGGCGTACTGATGGCGCGGGTAACTACTTGGCCTGCGGGAACATCGTCTCGCACCATCGGGTTGGAGCATTTGTCGGCTGTTCGGCAGCAGGTCTCCCCGCGGAAGAGGGGGTGATCCGGACGGATGTCGGCAGTTGGAATGAGCGGTCCCCGCTTGCGGGACTAAGCTGCGGAAGGACAGGGAGGGGATCGACCCCTAACTGACTGACCGCTCTGAGGAGCGATTAACGATGTTCGAGAGGTTCACCGACCGCGCGCGGCGGGTTGTCGTCCTGGCTCAGGAAGAAGCCCGGATGCTCAACCACAACTACATCGGCACCGAGCACATCCTTCTGGGCCTTATCCACGAGGGTGAGGGTGTCGCCGCTAAGGCCCTGGAGAGCCTCGGGATTTCGCTCGAGGCGGTCCGCCAGCAGGTGGAGGAGATCATCGGCCAGGGCCAGCAGGCCCCGTCCGGGCACATCCCCTTCACCCCTCGTGCCAAGAAGGTCCTGGAGCTCTCGCTCCGCGAGGCCCTCCAGCTCGGCCACAACTACATCGGCACCGAGCACATCCTGCTCGGCCTGATCCGCGAGGGCGAGGGCGTCGCCGCCCAGGTCCTCGTGAAGCTGGGCGCCGACCTCAACCGGGTGCGACAGCAGGTCATCCAGCTGCTCTCCGGCTACCAGGGCAAGGAAGCCGCCACGGCCGGCGGTCCTGCCGAGGGCACCCCCTCGACGTCCCTGGTCCTCGACCAGTTCGGCCGCAACCTCACCCAGGCGGCCCGCGAATCCAAGCTCGACCCGGTCATCGGGCGCGAGAAGGAGATCGAGCGGGTCATGCAGGTGCTGTCCCGCCGCACCAAGAACAACCCGGTCCTCATCGGCGAGCCCGGCGTCGGCAAGACCGCCGTCGTCGAAGGCCTGGCGCAGGCCATCGTCAAGGGCGAGGTGCCCGAGACCCTCAAGGACAAGCACCTCTACACCCTGGACCTCGGCGCGCTGGTCGCCGGCTCCCGCTACCGCGGTGACTTCGAGGAGCGCCTGAAGAAGGTCCTCAAGGAGATCCGCACCCGCGGCGACATCATCCTGTTCATCGACGAGCTCCACACCCTCGTGGGTGCGGGCGCCGCCGAGGGCGCGATCGACGCCGCCAGCATCCTCAAGCCGATGCTGGCCCGCGGTGAGCTCCAGACCATCGGTGCCACCACCCTCGACGAGTACCGCAAGTACCTGGAGAAGGACGCGGCCCTCGAGCGCCGCTTCCAGCCCATCCAGGTCGCCGAGCCGTCGCTGCCGCACACCATCGAGATCCTCAAGGGTCTGCGCGACCGGTACGAGGCCCACCACCGGGTCTCCATCACCGACGAGGCCCTCGTCCAGGCCGCGACCCTGGCCGACCGGTACATCTCGGACCGCTTCCTCCCGGACAAGGCGATCGACCTGATCGACGAGGCCGGCTCCCGGATGCGCATCCGCCGGATGACCGCGCCGCCGGACCTCCGCGAGTTCGACGAGAAGATCGCCGGCGTCCGCCGCGACAAGGAGTCCGCGATCGACTCGCAGGACTTCGAGAAGGCCGCGTCCCTGCGCGACAAGGAGAAGCAGCTCCTCGCCGCGAAGGCCAAGCGCGAGAAGGAGTGGAAGGCCGGCGACATGGACGTCGTCGCCGAGGTCGACGGCGAGCTGATCGCCGAGGTCCTCGCGACCGCCACCGGCATCCCGGTCTTCAAGCTGACCGAGGAGGAGTCCTCGCGTCTGCTCCGCATGGAGGACGAGCTCCACAAGCGCGTCATCGGCCAGAAGGACGCCGTCAAGGGTCTCTCCCGGGCCATCCGCCGCACGCGGGCCGGCCTCAAGGACCCGAAGCGCCCCGGTGGCTCGTTCATCTTCGCCGGTCCGTCCGGTGTCGGTAAGACCGAGCTTTCGAAGGCTCTCGCCGAATTCCTCTTCGGCGACGAGGACGCGATGATCTCCCTCGACATGTCGGAGTTCAGCGAGAAGCACACGGTTTCCCGTCTCTTCGGTTCGCCGCCCGGATACGTCGGCTACGAAGAGGGCGGCCAGCTCACCGAGAAGGTGCGCCGCAAGCCGTTCTCCGTCGTCCTCTTCGACGAGGTCGAGAAGGCCCACCCCGATATCTTCAATTCCCTTCTCCAGATCCTGGAGGACGGTCGCCTGACCGACTCCCAGGGCCGGGTCGTGGACTTCAAGAACACGGTCATCATCATGACCACCAACCTCGGGACCAGGGACATCTCGAAGGGCTTCAACCTGGGCTTCGCCGCCCAGGGCGACACGAAGTCCAACTACGAGCGGATGAAGGCGAAGGTCAGCGACGAGCTGAAGCAGCACTTCCGCCCGGAGTTCCTCAACCGTGTGGACGACATCATCGTCTTCCCGCAGCTGACCCAGGACGACATCCTCCAGATCGTCGACCTGATGATCGGCCGCGTCGACGAGCGCCTCAAGGACCGGGACATGGGCATCGAGCTCTCCCAGTCCGCCAAGGAGCTGCTCGCCAAGAAGGGTTACGACCCCGTGCTCGGCGCCCGTCCGCTCCGCCGGACGATCCAGCGCGAGATCGAGGACACGCTGTCGGAGAAGATCCTCTTCGGCGACCTGCGCCCCGGTCACATCGTGGTCGTCGACACCGAGGGCGACGGCGAGGAGCGCAAGTTCACCTTCCGCGGCGAGGAGAAGTCGGCCCTGCCCGACTCCCCGCCCATCGAGGCCACGGGCGGCACGGGCCCGAACCTCTCGAAGGACGCGTAAGGCACAGCCGTACCAAGGGGCGGCCCCGGAACCAATGGGTTCCGGGGCCGCCCCTTTGTCTATGCGCCGATGTGGATGTCCGGCGGGAGGTGTTCGACGCCGGTGAGGGCGGCCCCTCCCGGAACGAACAGCTGACTCAGGTGGCGAAGGGGTGCGAGGGGGGCCACGTCCCACTGGGCGTCGGGCTGGGCGTCGAGAACGAGACCGCGCACGTGGGGGAAGACCTCTGCGATCAGCCGGAAGGGGGGATCGTAGAAGTCGACCTCGGCGTTGAGTGTCGTCACCTGTGGCAGCCGTTCGAGCGTTCCGAGCACCGACTCACCGCACAGGGCGCTGGGCAGCCGGAGGCCCCGTACCTCGGGCAGCATCGGCCGGAGAAGGGCGAATCCGAACTCGCTGACTCCTTCCCTGATGTCCAGGAGCTCGGGCCGCAGGCCCAGCCGTGACAGGACGGAGGCCTGCTCGTCGTTCACGACGGTGTAGTAGAGCCCGTTCGGGGAGAGAGCGGAGATGATCTCCTCGGCGTACTGCTCCGTATCGAAGCGGGACCAGCTCCAGACGAGCTGGGAGCGGACCAGGATGTCGGGATGGCCGACGAAGCGGCCCAGAAAGGCAATCGTGGCGTCGGAGGAAACGTGGCTCGCCGCCGTCACCACCATGTATGCGGGCTCATCCCCCAGCCTCTCCGGACCCGGCAGCAGGTCCAGGACCAGGCGGCCCACCGTGGCCAGCTCACGGGCCTCCTCCGCTGTGCGCGGCGGGATGACCTCGGCTGTGCGCGCCAGCACCTCCTGGCGCACCTCAGGAGGTACCTCGACCGCGTGTTCGAGGGCCGTCGCGGCCAGGACGACGAGCCGCAGCCGGACGCGCCGGTCATCGGTCGTGTCCGCCGCTGAGAGCAGCTCGCGGAGGATCTCGGCGCATTCGCGGGGGCGGCCGTGGCCGACGGCCATGCGGATGAGGTCCTCCCACTGGTCGTCGGTGGCGTGGCGGACGAGGACGCCGATGTCCCAGCGCTCCACGAGGGCCTTGGCGGCGAGGTAGTCCTGGAAGGTGCGGTGGACGAACTCGACGGTGTCCTCGGTGGGCTCGCGGAGGAGGCCGCTGCGGTGGAGGAGGTGGGTGAAGACCTTGTCGGGTTGGTACGCGGAGGCCTCGGGGACGGCCGGGATCGCCTCCGTGACGATCGACTGGGCGTGGGCGCGGTCCAGCTGGGTGCGGCCGTTGAGCGTCAGCCAGTACGCGAGGCGCTGGACGAGCTGGATCTGGGAGGCGTCGTCGAGGGTGATGCCGTAGGGGGCGGCCATGTCCCGCTCGCGGTCGCGGCGGGTGAGGAGCATGGAGAGGGCGGCCTCGTAGAGGGCTTTGCGGCCGCGGGGCAGGAAGCCGCGCCGGTCGCGGTGGAGGGCGCAGATGAGCCCGCACATGAGGGGGTTGGTGGCGAGCTGGGCGACGTGTTCGGTGGTGCGGAGGGCGTCGAGGAGCGGCTGCTCGTACGGCTCCGCCTCGGGCCCGGCGGCTCGGTGCCAGCGGCGTACGAAGGTGGTGACCTCGGTGCGGGCCATGGGGGAGAGGGTGAGTTCGGTGAAGCCGTCGGGGGTGAGCCAGTCGTCCCGTACGGCGGTGGGGCGGGAGGTGACGAGCCAGCGGTTGCCTTCGTAGGCGGCGAGGAGGTCGCGGAGCCAGTCGCGGGCCCGGCCGCGTTCGGCCTCGGGGATCTCGTCGATGCCGTCGACGAGGATCAGGCCGCGTCCGGCGCTCAGGACCCGGTCGGCCCAGCCGTCGGGCGCGGTGAGGGGGCAGCCGGCGGCGGAGAGGAAGCGGTCGGGGGCGGGGAGCCGCTCGCCGTGGCGGGTGAGGGTGCGGAGGGGGAGGACGAAGGGGATGAGGCCGTTCAGGTAGGCCATGTCCTCGCCGCGGCCGTCGGTGGCGGCGGAGACGGTGAGCCACTGGAGGAGCGTGGTCTTGCCGGAGCCGGCGAGGCCGCGCAGCAGGATGCGGTCGTGCCGGGCGAGGGCGAGGTCGGCGCGGATGCCGTGGTCCAGGGGGGCCACGAGGCCTCCGGCACCGAATCCACCTCCGGCACCGAACCCGCCGGCCGCGCCGAATCCCTCCGCCGCGCCGTCGAACGAGGGTTCCGGGCCGGTCGCCTCCAGGGACAGGTAGGCGAGGTCCAGCGGCCAGGCGTCCGGTGAGTGGTGGAGGTCGATGCCGTAGATGGTGAGGCGGCCGTGCTTCTTCGCCAGGTGGGCCAGGTAGCGGCGCTCGAAGTCGGTGTCGCGGCCGTCGGCCCGTGGGGTGCGGCGGATGAGTTCGTCGACCTTGGCGATGAGCTCGGTCTGGCCGCGGGTCTGTTCGACCAGGCCGCGGGCGATGAAGGTGGAGCGCTGGGTGAAGAACTCCAGGATGTGGAGGCAGGCCCATTCGGTGAGGGACTCCAGGTAGCGGGCGGAGTCCGTGGAGAGGCCGTCGGGGGCGGGGGCGGCGGCCCGGAGGCGGCGGGCGAGGGCGAGGTGGCCGAGGCGGACGGCCTGGACGTCGTCCATGTCGAGGTCGCCGAGGGCGAGGAGGGTCGTCCCCAGGGTGTGGACGACGGCTTCGGTCTCGTCGGCGGGGAAGGGGGCTTCGCCGGGCTCCGACCGGGACCGCTCGACCAGGGTGGCCGCGAGCTTCCGGACGTCCTTCTCGGTCAGCGTGCGCTTCTCGCCGCGGAAGGAGACGAGGCCGGAGAGCCTGATGGCGGGCGTACGGCCGGTGAGACCGGCGCCCGGACCGTCGCTGACCAGCAGTTTCTTCAGGAGCGGGCCGATCACCGCCGAGGCGAGGCGGGTGCCGATGAGTGCCGGTTCCATGTGCGTCCCCCTGAAGATCACCGAATGCGCCAGCGTAGTGCGGGACGGCCTTTCCGGTGGGTCGGTTGCGTGACCCAGGTCCCATTGGGGCCGGCCGGCTGGTGACAAGGCGCACAGGGGTTTCGAGGGGTACTAGGCGGAATAGTGGCGACCTTTGGTGGTGATTCGGGACGTTCAGGGATCAATCGCCGGGACTTTGGTCCCGTACGGTCCCGAACCGGACGCCGGGCGGCGTTTCGGGCGGTTCGGGGCCCCGCGACATGCGATTAAACCGATTCTCTTGTGCCGTTATGTCCGGTTTCAGGAGTTGAAGGCAAGGCCGTCAAGGGTCGATCTTCCGGGGAGATCGCTACGACGCTATGTCGTAGATGGGGTGTTTTGGGCTTGATGGGGGTCCGGGTTACCAAGGATGAGCAAGCCCGGCGCAGAGCACCGTTCGCGTCGGGTCCCGTACTTCCCGGAGGTTTTCCCCCGTATGTCGAAGCGCGTCATGAACCCCGCCACCCGTACCGCCGCCGTCGCCCTCGCCGCCGCGGGTCTGGGAGCGTCGCTGGTGGCCGGAGCAGGGTCCGCCTTCGCCGCCGAGGGCAAGGCCGTCACCCCGGTCGCCGCCACCGCGTCCGCCGCCGTCGCCGCCCAGGCCGAGACGCAGGCCAAGGTCGCCGCCCAGGTGAAGGCCGCCGCCACCAAGGCCGCCGCCGCCAAGACGGCCGCCGCGAAGGCGACCGCCGTCAAGGCCGCCGCCGCGAAGAAGGCCGTCGCGGCCAAGAAGGCCGCCTCCTGGGTCAAGCCGGTCAGCTCCTACACCCTGAGCGCCAGCTACAACCAGGGCGGCGCGATGTGGGCCCACAAGCACTCCGGCCAGGACTTCGCCGTTCCGGTCGGCACCCCGGTCAAGGCCGCGGGCGCGGGCACCGTCGTGAAGGCGGGCCCGAACGGCGGCGGCGACGGCCCCGCGTACGGCAACGCGATCGTCGTCAAGCACGCCAACGGCACGTACTCCCAGTACGCCCACCTGTCGAAGATCAAGGTGAACGTCGGCCAGAAGGTCGGCGCCGGCCAGCAGATCGCCCTCTCGGGCAACACCGGCAACTCCTCCGGCCCGCACCTGCACTTCGAGATCCGTACGACCCCGAACTACGGCTCCGCCGTCAACCCGGCCGCGTTCCTGCGCGCCCACGGCGTCGGCATCTGACCCTTCACGAGGCCCGGTGGGCCTGAGTGAGCATGTCGAGGGCGACCTCGAGGACGGCTTCGTGCTTCTCCTCGCGGTCGCCCTCGACGTTGTCCATGAAGAACATCCCCGCGTGCAGGGTGAAGATCGCGCTCACGCAGCGGACCTTGTCGATGACGGCGAAGTCCTCCTCCTGGATCAGGGCGCTCAGTTCGAGCATCCGCTCCTTGAAGGTCAGCCCGATGCTCAGCTCGCGGACGGCCGCCTGGTTCTCCTGCATGAAGCGGAACAGCGGGTACGCGTCGAGCAGCGAGGCCTGGTAGCGGCGGAGGATCTCCTCCCGCACCTCCAGCGTGCGCGGCTGCTCGCGGGCCCACTCGATCAGCTCGTCCACGGGGCGGGTGAGGTCCTGGAAGATCCCGATGAGGATGTCTTCCTTGGTCTTGAAGTGGTAGTAGAGCGCCGCTTTGGTGACGTCGAGGCGTTCCGCGATCTCGCGCAGCGAGGTCTTCTCGTAGCCCTGCTCGGCGAAGAGGGCGAGGGCCACGTCCTGGATGCGCTGACGGGTGTTGCCTCGGGCCTGGGCCATGGTCTCTCGCTTCCACACTTACTTACTTGACGACCGGCTAGTTCCGCGTCTACCGTCCCCAGTGTAGTAACTAGCCGGGCGGCAAGTAAGGGATCGACATGGCGAAGAACGAGACGGCGAAATCGGCAGAGGGGGAGGCACCGCCGGCGCGCAGCGTCCGGGTCGTCCTCCTCGCCCTCATGATCGCGATGCTGCTCGCGATGCTCGACAACATGATCATCGGCACCGCGATGCCGACGATCGTCGGCGAACTCGGCGGCCTCGAACACCTCTCCTGGGTCGTCACCGCCTACACCCTGGCCACCGCCGCCTCCACCCCGCTCTGGGGCAAGGTCGGCGACATGTTCGGCCGCAAGGGCGTCTTCCTCACCTCGATCGTCATCTTCCTGATCGGCTCGGCGCTCAGCGGCATGGCCCAGGACATGGGCCAGCTCATCGGCTTCCGCACGATCCAGGGCCTCGGCGCCGGTGGCCTCATGGTCGGCGTCATGGCGATCATCGGCGACCTCATCCCGCCCCGCGAGCGCGGCAAGTACCAGGGCATGATGGCCGGCGTGATGGCCCTCGCCATGATCGGCGGACCGCTCGTCGGCGGCACCATCACCGACCACTGGGGCTGGCGCTGGTCCTTCTACATCAACCTGCCGCTCGGCGTCGTCGCCCTCGCCATGGTCTCCACCGTCCTGCACCTGCCGAAGAAGCAGCGCGCCACCGGCACCCGCATCGACTTCCTCGGCGCCGGACTCCTGACCGTGGGCATCACCGCGATCGTCCTCGTCACCACCTGGGGCGGCACGGAGTACGCCTGGGGCTCGGCCACCATCGTCGGCCTCGCCGTCGGCGGAGCCGTCGCGCTCGCCGCCTTCCTCTTCGTCGAGACCCGGGCGAGCGACCCGATCATGCCGCTGCACATCTTCCGCAGCCGCAACTTCACCGTGATGTCCCTGATCGGCTTCGTCACCGGCTTCGTGATGTTCGGCGCGGTCCTCTACCTGCCGATCTTCCAGCAGTCCGTCCAGGGCGCCTCGGCCACCAACTCCGGCCTGCTGCTCCTGCCGATGCTGCTCGCGATGATGGTCGTCTCGCTGGTCGTCGGCCGGATCACCACCAGCACCGGCAAGTACAAGATCTTCCCGATCGTCGGCGGGGCCCTCATGGTGGCCGGCCTCTTCCTGCTCTCCACCATGGACACCGGCACCTCGCGCCTGGTCTCCGGAGTCTGGATGGCCCTCCTCGGCGCCGGCATGGGCTTCCTCATGCAGATCACCATGCTGGTCGCGCAGAACAGCGTGGAGATGAAGGACATGGGCGTCGCCTCCTCCTCCACCACCCTGTTCCGCACCCTCGGCTCCTCCTTCGGCGTCGCGATCATGGGCGCGCTCTTCACCAGCCGCGTCCAGGACGAGATGGCCGCCCGCGGCGGCTCCGGCCTCACCGAGCGGACCGCCCAGCTCGACGCGGCCAGCCTCGCCAAGCTCCCGGCGGCCCTCCGCGAGGCCTACCAGCACGCGGTCGCCGCCGGCACCCACGGCGCCTTCCTCGTCGCCTCCGCCGTCGCCGTCCTCGCCTTCGCCCTCGCCTTCCTCGTCAAGGAGGTCACGCTCCGCGGCGCGGGCCCCGCGGATGCCCCGAAGCCGGAGACCGGCGACCCGGTGAAGGTCGCCGAGACGGTCTGACACCGGCCGCAGGTACGGCGAAGGGGCCGGGTCCGTGACATCGGACCCGGCCCCTTCGCCGTACGACCGCACTCCGGCGAGGCGCACGCGGTCACCCCGGCCCTGCGCCGTACCCCTCACTCCGGCAGCCGCAGCACCGGGAAGCTTCCCGTGTTCGTGGGGGCGTGGTCGGGGAGCCAGAGGACGGCGATGGCGCCGCCGACACCGCCCCGGGAGCCCTCGGAGGCCACGTTCCGGAAGGTCAGCCGGGCGCCGAGGACCCGGGCCTGGCCCACGGCGATGGTCAGCCCCAGGCCGTGGCCCTGCCCCGCGCGGTCGCTCGTGCCCGTACGGAACCGGCTCGGGCCCTCCTTCAGGAGCGCCTCGGGGAAGCCGGGGCCGTGGTCGCGGACGCGGACGACCCGGCCCTCGACGGTGACCTCGACCGGCGGCTTGCCGTGCTTGGCCGCGTTCGCGAGGAGGTTGCCGAGGACGCGCTCCAGGCGCCGCGGGTCGGTGTTCACCCAGGAGTCGTGGACGACCCGGACGACCACCTCGGGGTCGAGCGCGCGCACCCGCCGCTCCACGAACTCGCCGAGCGCGATCTCCTGGAGCTCGGCCCGCTCCGACGCGCTGTCGAGCCGGGCCACCTCCAGGACGTCCTCGACCAGGGTCCGCATCGCCTGCGCCCGGTCCCGTACGAGCTCGGTCGGGCGTCCGGGCGGCAGCAGTTCGGCGGCCGTGAGCAGCCCGGTCACCGGGGTGCGCAGCTCGTGCGCGATGTCCGCGGTGACCCGGCGCTCGGCCTCGATCCGCTCGTTCAGGGCGTCGGTCAGGGCGTCCACCGCCCACGCCAGGTCGTCGGTCTCGTCCCGTACGACCCCGCCGACGGCGTCCCGCACCCGCACGTCCGTGTTGCCCTGGGCGACCCGCCCGGCCGCGACGGCCGCCTTCCGCAGCCGCCGGGAGATCCGGCCGCCGATCAGCACGCCGAGGGCGCAGCCGCCGAAGACCACCGAGACCGAGCCGATGACCAGGGCCCGGTCCAGGTCGTTCATGATCGTCGCGCTGCGGTCGGCGAACGGGATGTGCAGCGACAGCACGTCGCCGCTGGCCAGCGGCACGGCGGCCCACACGTCGGGCGGCCCGCCGTGCCGGTGCTCCTGCACGTACGTGCCGCGCCGGTTGTCCCGCATCAGCTGGTCGAGCTGGGGCGGCAGCGCCGGGTCGTTGATCTTCGTGCCGAAGCGGGGCTCCTTGGGCTTCGACGTCTCGTACATCCGCTGGGCGAAGAGCAGCCGCTCCATCTGCACCTCGCGCGCGTTGTCCAGCATCGAGATCCGGGCGGCGTTGTGCACGACGATGCTCAGGGTGACGGCGATGAGCGCGCCGACCGCGGCGATGGCGACGGCGATCTTCCAGCGGACCCCGGTCCGGAGGGGGAACAGCTTCACCACTAGCTCTTGAGCTTGTAGCCGAAGCCGCGGACCGTCTCGATCCGGTCCTGGCCGATCTTGGCGCGCAGCCGCTGCACATGGACGTCGACGACCCGGGTGTCGCCGCCCCAGCCGTAGTCCCAGACCCGCTCCAGGAGCTTGTCGCGGGAGAGCACGGTGCCCGGCGCGGCCGAGAACTCCAGGAGCAGCCGCATCTCGGTCGGGGTCAGCGCCACCGGCTGCCCGCCCTTGCGGACCTCCATGCCCTCGGTGTCGACCTCCAGGTCGCCGAAGGCCAGGAGCCCGCCGCCGGCGCCCGGCTCGTTCCCGTGCTCGCCGGCCCCGGCGCCGCCCGCGTGCCCGAACCGGCGCAGCACCGCCCGGATGCGGGCCATGAGCACCGAGCCGTCGAAGGGCTTGGTGACGTAGTCGTCGGCCCCGGCCTCCAGGCCGAGGACGACGTCGATCGAGTCGGCGCGCGCGGACAGCATGATGACCGGCACCGTCGACTCGTCGCGGATGCGGCGGCAGAGGCTGACCCCGTCCATGCCGGGCAGCATCACGTCGAGCAGGGCGATGTCCGGCCGCTGCGCCCGGAAGGCGTCGAGACCGGAGAGTCCGTCGGGCATGGCCGTGACACGGAAGCCGTCCCGCTCCAGGGCGAGCTGGGTGGCCTCACGGATCACATCGTCGTCCTCGACGAACAGGACATGGGTTTCGGCCATCGTGCGTGTCCTTCGGATACGGGTGGTCGGGCGTTCGGGTTACGGGGGCGGCGGACCGCTCAGTTCGAGGAGGGCTCGCTGGGCGCGGGCGTCGCCGCGTCACCGTCGCCGACCGCGCGGCTGTAGTCGTTGTGCACCCAGTCGTGCTGGGTGAACTTGTTCCCCGACCAGCGGTACGTGATCACGTCCTCACCCGAGGGATACGCGACCGGGTCGCCCTTCGCGTACACCTGCTTGGTGACGACGAGGTCGCCCCGGTCGATCGTGGCGTACACGGCGGCGTCCTCCGCCATGTAGACGTTCACGTACCTGTCGTCCTGCATGCGGTACACATACGTGCCGATGCCGACGGCATCACCGCAGGTCATGACGTTGACGACGACGTCAGGCGCGGGGGCGTTGGTGAGGTTTCCGTAGGAGGCGTCCACCGGGTAGGCGTCCGCGACGCACGGCTTCAGGTCGTCCTTCAGCCGCTCGCCGATCTTCGGGTCGGCCTTCAGGAGCGCGATCGGATCCACCCGCTCGGCCGACTGCGGGCCCTCGGTGGCGGACACGGAAGGGGAGGGCGCCGCCGCGGCCACCTCGTCGGTGCGGGCCGCGCCCTCGTCGCGCGAGCCGGTGCCGCCGGTGGAGCAGGAGGCGAGGGCGAGGAACCCGAGGCCGACGAGCCCGGCCACGGCCGTGAGCCCCGTCGCCCGGGCGGTACGCCGAGGGCGGCGCCGTCCGGTCCGGAACCGGTCGTCGCCGCCGCGCTCGCAGGGGCCGCCGTCAGGGCGGTCGCCGTCGTGGCGTCTGCCGCCTTCGGCTCCGTCGTCTAGGCCGCGCACCGCGCGTACCCCCCTTCGTCACCTCGTACGGTCGCCCCGTCCCCGGTCCGCCCGAGGGAACGGGCGTCGAGGTCACGGCTCTCCAGCTCCTGGCGGAGCCGGGCGAGCGCGCGGTGGAGCGTCGACTTCACCGTACCCGTCGACATGCCGAGCGCCGCCGCCGTCTCCTCGGTGCTCATCTGCTCCCAGTGCCGCAGGACGACGACGCTGCGCTGCTTCGGGGCGAGGACCTTCAGGACGTCCATGAGCAGGGCGCGGTCGGCGTGCTGCTCGGTGGCGTCGTCGACACAGGCGTCGGGAAGCTGTTCGGTGGGGACCTCGTCGAGCTTGCGGGAGCGCCACCACTCGGTACGGGTGTTGATCATGACCCGGCGGAGGTACGCGTCGGCCAGGGACTTGTCGGCGATGCCGTCCCAGCGGCCGAAGGTGCGGGCCAGGGCCGTCTGGAGCAGGTCCTGGGCGTCGACGGGGTCGGCGACCAGCCGGCGGGCACTGCGCAGCAGGGCGTCCTGCCGTGTGCGTACGTACTCCTCGAAGTCGAGCACCTCGCCGTGCCTCATCCGAACCGCCTCCGAATCCCCGTGACCAGCTCTGTCCTCGTGTCGTCGACGACGCTACGGAGCGCTTGTCACGGAGCTGTGCGGGGCAGCCGTCGGCGGACGCACGGCTACCCATCGGTTGTGTAACAGCGGGAACGGACCGGTTACCGGGGCGGACCTCAGGAGAGCGGCAGACGGTAGCGGCCGCCCTCCAGGGGCTCGACGAGACCGTCCGCGACCAGGCCGTCCAGCGCCCTGGCCCGCTGCACCGGCTCGTCCCAGACCGCGTCCAGGGCCGCCTGCGCCACCGGGTCGGCCGACTCGCGCAGGACGGCGAGGAGCCGGCCCCGCACCTGACGGTCGGTGCCCGCGTACGTCTGGCCCCGGCGCGGCGGCCCGTCGTGCGCCGGCTTCCCGGCCAGCCGCCAGGCGCACGAACCGGCGATGGGGCAGCGCCCGCAGTCCTCGTTCTTCGCCGTGCACACCAGCGCGCCCAGCTCCATCGAGGCGGCCGCCCAGCGCGAGGCCGTGCCCTCGTCCTCCGGCAGCAGCGCGCGGGCCAGCCTGCGCTCGGCGGCCGTGGTCGCGTTCGGCGGGTACTGGACACCGGTCGCCGCCCGTGCGAACACCCGGCGCACGTTCGTGTCCAGGACCGCGTGCCGCTGCCCGTACGCGAAGGAGGCCACCGCCGCCGCCGTGTACTCCCCGATCCCGGGGAGCGCGAGCAGCTGCCCGTGATCGCTCGGTACGTCGCCGCGGTGCCGTTCCGTTATGGCCACGGCCGCCGCGTGCAGCCGCAGCGCCCGCCGGGGATAGCCGAGCCGGCCCCAGGCGCGTACCGCCTCGCCGGGGGCCTCGGCGGCCAGGTCGGCCGGGCGGGGCCAGCGCGCGAGCCACTGCTCGTACACCGGGAGGACCCGGACGACCGGGGTCTGCTGGAGCATGAACTCGCTGACCATGACCCCCCAGGCGCCGGCCTCGGGGCGGCGCCAGGGCAGGTCGCGGGCATGCCGGTCGAACCAGGCGAGGACGGGCCCGTGCAGCTCGGCGGGGAGCTCCGGGGCCACGGGGCTCGCGGGGACCGGGGACGTGGGGGAAGTGTCGATGGAAGTCATGGCACCCCCGATCCTGGCACGTCCGCGACGGGATCAGTGCGCGCCGTGGCGTGCGCGCGGGGGCCGCTCGGAGTGCGCGGGAGCGTGCGCGGCGGCGTGCGCCGCCGGTCCGCGCCCCGCGCACCACGCCACCGCCGGATTGCGGCTCGACCTGGCCGTCTCCACCAGCGACCGCACCGGCCGCTCGGCGCCCTTCATCACGAGGAAGGCGACCAGAGCGCCGACCAGCAGACCCACGGTCACGTCGTGCGGGTAGTGCACGCCGACGAAGACCCGGGAGAACGCCATGAGCAGCGCCATCGGCACGGTCAGCCAGACGATCCCGCGCCAGGACAGGGCGAGCGCGATCGCCGCCGCCCCGGCGATGGCCGAGTGGTTGCTGGGGAAGGACCAGTCGCCGTACGGCGGGCATTCCACCAGCGAGACGGGCGCCCCCGCGACCGCCCGGCACGGACGCTCCTCGTCCACCAACGACTTGAACGCCTCGCTCACCACGTACCCGAAGGCGGTGGCCAGCGGGGCGAGCAGCGCGAGCGACATCGCCCGGCTCGATCCGTCGCGCGAGCGCCACCAGCCGGCCAGGAACAGCACGCCGAAGAGCAGCAGTCCGGCCTCGGTCCAGACCTCGGCCAGCCACTGGAACCAGGAGGGAGTGGAGTGGGCGAAGTCGGCGACGTCGAGATACAGACGGTCGGAGAGGTCGAGGAGGGTGTCCATGGGGAACGACGCTAACCGGAATTCGGACTCCGCCGTCCCGGCCCCCTGCCCCCGGCGGCCCCCGACGGACGCGGAGACCTCGCGATTCGCGCCGGTTACCGCCCATTTCAGGCACGCCCCCGGGAAAAGTTCCCGGAACCCGTGGATGTGATCATCGGCAAAACTTGGCGTCTCGGGCGGCGGGTGGGGCCGGAGTTGAGCCGGATCTCTCGTAAGGTTCGGGTCGTGGGATCTTTGCGCAATCCGGTCGGGCCGCTTCCCTCCACCATCTACTGGCGACGGAGGGCGGTCGCGGTATGCCTGGTGGCGCTCCTCGCCCTGCTCGCCGTATGGGCCGTCACCTCCGGTGACAGCGGCGGGAAGACGAAGAACGACGCCGCCAACGGCTCCTCGCCCACCCCGCCCTCGATCACCCCGGGCCCCTCCGGCACCGGCCCCGCCATCAGCCAACGGCCCGGCGGACGCGACGAGTCGGGCGAGACCGGCGCCTCCGACGGCTCTGGCACCACCCCCGGCACCGGCACCGACGCGGGCACCGACGCCGGTACGGACTCCACCGGCGCGACCGGCAAGAACGGCGACACCGACGGCGCCGGCGGCGACGGCGGCGCGGGCACCGGAGCGGGACAGCAGGTCCCGGCCGACTCCCCCCTCCCGAACTGCCCTGCGGGCGCACTCCAGTTGACCCTGCGCACCACCAAGGTCTCCTACGAGGCGGGCGAGAAGCCCCGCTTCCACCTCGTCGCCAAGAACACCTCGAACACCGCCTGCAAGGCCGACTTCGGGCCCCGCGCCGCCGTCCTCACCATCAGCGACGACCAGGACGACGACGTCTGGTCCTCCGCCGACTGCCCGCGCCCCGGCAACCCGGTCCTGCTCCACGTCCCCGCCCACACCACCGTCACCCACACCGTCGAGTGGGACCGCGGCCGCAGCGCCCCCCGGTGCGCCACCGCCCCCGCCGGCCAGGTCCGCCCCGGCACCTACCTCGTCGAGGCCACCATGTCCGGCGCCAAGGTCCTCCCGGCCTCCTTCCGGCTCACGAACGACTGAGCACCGAGAGACCCCGAGCACCGAGAGACCCCGAGCACCGAACGACCGAGCGCCCGTACGTGGAGACGTACGGGCGCTCGGTCGTTTCGCTTGGCGATACGCGCTTGGCGATACGTATCAGCAGCTAGACGTACCGCTCCAGGATCGAGGACTCCGCCAGCCGCGACAGGCCCTCGCGGACACTGCGGGCACGGGCCTCGCCCACGCCGTCGACGGTCTGGAGGTCGTCGACGCTCGCCGCGAGGAGCTTCTGCAGCCCGCCGAAGTGCTCCACCAGACGCTCGATGATCGCGCCCGGCAGCCGCGGCACCTTCGCGAGGAGCCGGTAGCCGCGCGGCGAGACCGCCGAGTCCAGGGTCTCCGGGGAACCGCTGTAACCGAGGGCCCGCGCCACTATCGGCAGCTCCAGGAGCTCGGCGTGGGTCAGCGCGTCCAGCTCGGTCAGCGCCTCGGCGACCGTGCGGGACCGCTTCGCCGTCGGCTCCGGGACGTAGTCCCTGATCACCAGCTCGCGCTCCGGCTCCACACCCGCGATCAGCTCGTCGAGCTGGAGCGAGAGGAGCCGGCCGTCGGTGCCGAGCTCCACCACGTACTCGGCGATCTCGGTGGCGATCCGGCGGACCATCTCCAGGCGCTGCGCGACCGCCGTGACGTCCCGGACCGTGACCAGGTCCTCGATCTCCAGGGCGGACAGCGTGCCGGCCACCTCGTCGAGACGGAGCTTGTACCGCTCCAGGGTCGCGAGGGCCTGGTTGGCACGGGACAGGATCGCCGCCGACTCCTCCAGGACCCGGCGCTCGCCGTTCACGTACAGCGCGATCAGCCGCATCGACTGGGAGACCGAGACGACCGGGAAGTTGCACTGCTTGGAGACCCGGTCCGCCGTGCGGTGGCGGGTGCCGGTCTCCTCGGTCGGGATGGAGGCGTCCGGGACCAGCTGCACGCCCGCCCGGTGGATCTTGGTGATGTCCTTGTCGAGGACGAGCGCGCCGTCGAGCTTGCACAGCTCACGCAGGCGCGTGGCGGCGAACTCGACGTCCAGCACGAAACCGCCGGTACACATCGAGTCGACCGTCTTGTCCAGGCCGAGCACGATGAGACCGCCCGTGTTCCCCCGGAGGATCCGCTCCAGGCCGTCACGCAGCGCGGTGCCCGGCGCGACGGCGCTCAGGGCGGCGCGCATCAGCGCTTCGTTGCCGGAGCCCGCGCCGGACTTTCCAGGAGCTGCTGCCCCGTCCTTGGCTGCCACTGCACTCCTCCGGCTCGTACGGATGGGCGAGACCAGGGCAAAGTCTAGCGACACCACCCCGCCGCCCTCCGCCCACGACCGATCCGGGGTGGTCCGAAAGGGGTCCCCACCCTGAGCGCCCGCTAACCCTCCGCGCTCTCCGGAGCCTTCGCGCGGCGACTGCGCGGCAGCACCCGCAGCGCGTCGCCCATGTCCGCGACCTCGGTCACCTTCATGCCCGGCGGCACCTTGCCCGGGTCCGAGGGGACCAGCGCGTGCGTGAATCCGAGCCGGTGCGCCTCGGCCAGCCGGCGCTGCACGCCCGTCACCCGCCGGACCTCGCCCGCCAGCCCGACCTCGCCGATCGCCACCAGGTTCTTCGGCAGCGGGGTGTCGCTCGCCGCGGAGGCGAGCGCGAGCGCGATGGCCAGGTCGGCGGCGGGCTCGGTGAGCTTCACACCGCCCACGGTCGCGCTGTAGATGTCCCGCTTGCCCAGCGCGCTGATCCGGCCCCGCTGCTCCAGGACCGCCAGCATCATCGACACCCGGGACGTCTCCAGACCGGAGACGGTCCGGCGCGGCGACGGGATCTGGGAGTCCACCGTCAGCGACTGGACCTCGGCGACCAGCGGGCGGCGGCCCTCCAGGGTCACTGTCAGACAGGTGCCCGGCACGGCCACGTCACGCCGGGTCAGGAAGAGCCCCGACGGGTCGGCGAGACCCGTGATGCCCTCGTCGTGCAGCTCGAAGCAGCCGACCTCGTCGGTCGCCCCGTACCGGTTCTTCACGCCGCGGACCAGCCGCAGCCGCGCGTGCCGGTCGCCCTCGAAGCTCAGCACCACGTCGACCAGGTGCTCCAGGAGCCGGGGACCCGCGATGGCCCCGTCCTTCGTGACGTGGCCGACGAGAAGGGTGGACATGCCCCGCTCCTTGGAGGCCCTGATCAGCGCCCCCGCGACCTCACGGACCTGGGCCATGCCGCCCGGCGCGCCGTCGATCTCGGGGGAGGCCACGGTCTGCACCGAGTCCATGATCAGCAGCGAGGGCTTCACGGCGTCGAGGTGCCCGAGGACCGCCGAGAGGTCGGTCTCGGCCGCCAGGTACAGATGATCGCTCAGCGCGCCGATCCGGTCCGCGCGCAGCCGCACCTGGCTCGCGGACTCCTCGCCCGTCACGTAGAGCGTGCGGTGCTCGTCGCTGGCCGCCTTCGCCGCCACGTCGAGCAGCAGCGTCGACTTGCCGACGCCCGGCTCGCCCGCGAGCAGCACCACCGCGCCGGGCACCAGCCCTCCGCCGAGGACCCGGTCCAGCTCGTCGACCCCGGTCGAGCGGGCGGTCGCCTGCCGGCCGTCGACCTGCCCGATGGGCAGCGCGGCGCTGGAGACGCGACCCGCCGCGGTCGTCCGGACGGCGGGCGCGCCGTACTCCTCGACCGTCCCCCACGCCTGGCATTCGGGGCAACGGCCGAGCCACTTGGCCGTCTGCCAGCCGCACTCGGTGCAGCGGTAGGACGGCCTGTCCTTGGCGGATTTCGTACGGGCAGCCATGTCCCACACCGTAGCGGCCCCCACCGACAACGGGCCGCGGTCCTCCACAGGGGGAACCCCGCGGCACCGGAACGCCGGGTTCCTGTCCTCTTTCGAGCGATAGCTTCACCCGTAAGAATGAGAATGGCTCAACCGGTACGAAGAGTGCCCTCCGCCCTGCCTACGGTCACCCAGTGACGAGCAGCAGGCTGGATTCCTCCACAGGCACCACCGGCGCCCACCGGGCGCACCGCGCCGCGGACCAGGGACCGCGCACGCTCGGCCGGCGACCCCCCGCGCGCTACGAGGCCGCGCTCGACGGCCTCTTCACGTACTGCCTCTCCGTGCTGTGCGACCACGACACGGCGACCGCCGTACTCGGCGACGTCCTCGCCGTCGCCGAGCGCCACCACGGCCGCTGCCCCTCCGACGAGGACGGCCGCACCGCCTGGCTCTACGCGCTCGCCCGCTGGGCCTGCCTGCGCAGCCTCGGCGAGCAGCGCCGCAAGCGCCAGGGCGCCCACACCGGCCGCCCCGCCGTCACCGCACCCGAACCGCCCCGCGTCTCCGAGGAGACCGCCGACCGCCGCCGGGCCGAACTCGCCGCACTCGCCTGGCCCGAGGCCGCCGGCACCACACCCGAACAGCGGGAGGCCCTCGAACTCGCCGTACGGCACGGCCTCAGCCGCCGCCAGGTCGCCGCCGTGCTCTCCCTCGACCCGCAGGCCGCCCGCGAGCTCCTCGCCACCGCCGGCTGCGAGGTCGAGCGGACCCGCGCCGCCCTCGCCGTCGTCGAGACCGGTGGCTGCCCCACCGTCGCCCGGCTCACCGGCGACCACCAGGTGCTCCTCTCGGCCGCCCTGCGCGCCGAGCTCGTCCGGCACGTCGACGACTGCCCCCGCTGCCGCCGGGTGGCCGAGCGCGTCGGCGCCGGCGGCCCCTGGCCCGGCGCCACCGAGCCGGCCCAGGCGAAACTGCCGCTCGTCGAGGCGCCCAGGGCCGCCGCCTACATGGCGATGCTGCACGTCCCACGCGCGCGTGCCGGCGCCCCGCGCTTCGCCGCCACCGGCTTCCCGATGGACCCCAAGGACCACGTGGCCCGCCGCGACCGGATGCGGGCCCGCGCCGTCACCACCACCGTCGTCGCGGCCGTCGTCGCCGCCCCCGTCCTCGCCCTGTGGACCTCCTACCGCGGCACCCCCGCCGCGGACACCGCCGGCCGCGACGGCGCCCGGGTCAGCGCCCGCGAGGCCGACGAACCGGCCGGCACCGAAGGCCGGCCCTACGACCGCTACGAGAACGCGGGCAACGCCCGCACCACCCCCGAACCCCGCTTCACCCGCGGCAGCCGCGCCCCCGACGTCTCCGTCGAGGTGGTCAGCCCCGGCGGCCCCACCGAACCGGCCCGCCCCGGCGCGCCCGCCGCCGGCTGGATCACCGTCTCCGCGCGCGGCCACGGCGACGTGACCCTGCTGACCCTCACCGCCTCCGGCGGCTCCCCCGTCGCCTGGTCCCTGTGGACCGACGCCCCCTGGCTGTACGTGACCCGCGCCTCCGGCACCCTCCGCCCCGGCGAGTCGGTCACCCTCACCGTCCGCGTCGACCACGCCCGCGAGCCCGCGGGCGCGTGGAGCGCGCGGATCGGCGTCAACCCGTCCGGCGCCGTCGTCAGGATCGACGGCTACCGCAAGCCCCCGCCCACCGACGACCGGGTCATCACACCCCCGCCGGCCACGACGCGGCCCACGACCCCGCCGACCACCCCGCCGACCACCGAGCCCACCACCCCGCCGCCCACCACGGAACCGACCACTCCGCCCACGACCGAGCCCACCACCCCGCCGCCCACCACGGAACCGACCCCGGACCCCACGACACCCCCGCCGACCACCGAGGAACCCCCGCCCACCACCTCGGACCCCGGCCCGCCCCCGTCATCGACGGAGGGACAACCCGGCTCCTAGCAGGCGTCCGGCTCCCTGGGCCCGTCCAGGGCCTGTCCGACCCTGATCCGCCGGACAGGCCCTAGCCGACCGGATCCGCCGGATGCGGGGCCACCAGCGGCAGCTGCGAGGCGAGCCGGGCCTCGCACATCCCGACCAGGACCCCGTACGCCTCCTCGCCCATCATCTCGACGAGCTCCGGCTTGTACGAGACGTAGACCGGCTGGGCACCCACGTGCGCCGAGGTCGCCGTCGTGCAGTACCAGTGCAGGTCGTGACCGCCGGGACCCCAGCCACGCCGGTCGTACTCGCCGATGGACACCTGCAGCACCCGGCTGTCGTCCGGCCGGTCGATCCAGTCGTACGTCCTGCGCACCGGCAGCTGCCAGCACACGTCCGGCTTCGTCTCCAGCGGCTCCCGGCCCTCCTTGACCGCCAGGATGTGCAGCGAGCAGCCCGCGCCACCCGCGAAACCGGGCCGGTTCTGGAAGATGCAGGACCCCTCCCAGCGGCGGGTCTGCCGGTCGCCGTCCTCGTCGAGCTGCACCCAGCCCGACTCGCTGCCGACGTCGTGGAACTGCCACAGCTCCGGCGTCAGCCGCGCCACATGCTCCGCGACCCGCTTCTCGTCGTCCTCGTCCGAGAAGTGCGCCCCCAGCGTGCAGCAGCCGTCGTCCGCCCGCCCCTCCTGGATGCCCTGGCAGCCGTTCCCGAAGATGCACGTCCAACGCGAGGTCAGCCACGTCAGATCGCAGCGGAAGACCTGCTCCTCATCCGCCGGATCCGAAAACTCGACCCACGCGCGCGCGAAGTCGAGCCCCTTCTCGTCCGGCTCCCCCTTCTTCCGCTTCCCCACCTTCACCGCCTTCGCCGCATGCGCGACCCTGGCGGCCTTCACCCCACCGTCGCCCTCACCGCTTTTGCCCGGCTTCGCCTTCTTCGTCTTTGGCACAACACCAAGCGTATGCGGGCCGGAGCAGTAGCGTTCCGCCCATGAGACTCGGAGTCCTCGACGTCGGTTCGAACACAGTGCACCTCCTGGTGGTGGACGCCCATCCCGGCGCACGCCCGCTGCCCGCCCATTCCCACAAGGCGGAGCTCCGGCTCGCCGAACTCCTCGACGAGCGGGGGGCGATCGCGCCCGACGGGGTCGAGCGGCTGATCGCCACGGTCCGCGACGCGCTGCACGCGGCCGAGGACAAGGGCTGCGAGGAGGTGCTGCCGTTCGCGACCTCGGCCGTCCGCGAGGCCAGCAACGCCGACGCCGTCCTCGCGCGCGTGAAGGACGAGACCGGGGTCGACCTGCAGGTCCTCACCGGCGAGGAGGAGGCCCGGCTCACCTTCCTCGCCGCGCGCCGCTGGTTCGGCTGGTCCGCAGGGAAGCTCCTCCTCCTCGACATCGGCGGCGGCTCCCTCGAAGTCGCCTACGGCATCGACGAGGACCCGGACGCGGCCGTCTCCCTGCCGCTCGGCGCCGGCCGCCTGACCGCCGGCTGGCTGCCCGGCGACCCCGCCGACACCGCCGACGTGAAGGCGCTGCGCCGCCATGTGCGCGCCCAGATCGCCCGTACGGTCGGCGAATTCAGCCGCTTCGGCCGCCCCGACCACGTCGTCGCCACCTCGAAGACCTTCAAGCAGCTGGCGAGGATCGCCGGCGCGCCGGGCTCCGGCGAGGGCCTCTACGTCCAGCGGATCCTGTCCCGCAAGTCCCTGGAGGAGTGGGTCCCGCGGCTCGCCGCGATGACCGTCCCCGAGCGCGCGGCCCTCCCCGGCGTCTCGGAAGGCCGCGCGGGACAGCTCCTCGCGGGCGCGCTGGTCGCCGAGGGCGCGATGGACCTGCTGGGGGTCGAGGAGCTCGAGATCTGCCCCTGGGCCCTCCGCGAGGGCGTCATCCTCCGCCGCCTCGACCACCTGCCGGAGCGCTGAGAAGCCCCCGGCCGCCCGGTGCCGTACGGACCCCGTCGCCCGGTGTCGTACGGGACCCCGTCGCCCGGTGTCGTACGGGACCCCGCCGCCCGGTGCCGTATGGCCCCCGCCGCCCCTGCCGTACGACCCCGCCGCCCCCGCCGTACGGGGCCGGGCGTGACCGGAACCACCCTCCGGCCGCCGGGCCCGCCCCGTACCCTGTCCCCGTGGCAGAACCAGTGGTGCGCATCCCGGATGCGAAGGTCGCCCTGTCGACGGCCTCGGTCTATCCGGAGTCGACGGCGACGGCCTTCGAGATCGCCGCGCGCCTCGGGTACGACGGCGTCGAGGTCATGGTGTGGACCGATCCGGTCAGCCAGGACGTCGAGGCGCTGCGCCGGCTCTCCGACTACCACCAGGTCCCGATCCTGGCCGTGCACGCCCCCTGCCTCCTCATCACGCAGCGCGTCTGGTCCACCGACCCGTGGGTCAAGCTCCAGCGCGCCCAGGCGGCCGCCGAGCGGCTCGGCGCGTCGACCGTCGTCGTCCACCCGCCGTTCCGCTGGCAGCGCCAGTACGCGAAGGACTTCGTCACCGGCATCTGGCGGATGGCCGACGAGACGGACGTGCGGTTCGCCGTCGAGAACATGTACCCGTGGCGGTACAAGGACCGCGAGATGCTCGCGTACGCCCCCGAGTGGGACGTCACGAAGGACGACTACCGGCACTTCACCGTCGACCTCTCGCACACCGCGACCGCCCGTACGGACGCCCTCGCGATGATCGACCGGATGGGCGACCGGCTCGGCCACGTCCACCTCGCCGACGGCAAGGGTTCGGCGAAGGACGAGCACCTGGTCCCGGGGCGCGGCACGCAGCCCTGCGCCGAGCTCCTGGAGCGCCTCGCGCTCACCGGCTTCGACGGGCACGTCGTCATCGAGGTCAACACCCGCCGGGCGATGTCAGCCGCCGAACGCGAGGCCGACCTCGCGGAGGCCCTCGCCTTCACCCGGCTCCACCTCGCCTCCGCCGCCACCCGCACCTCCCGGGTGCCGCGACCGTGACCGGAGCGGCCCCCCGCCGGCGCGGCCGCCCCTCCCGTACGGAGGAGGAGAGCGGCCCCGGCGCGCGCGAACGCATCCTGGACGCGGCCCGCGCCGAGTTCGCGGAGCGCGGCTACGACAAGGCGTCGGTGCGCGGCATCGCCAGGGCGGCGGGCGTGGACCCGGCGCTCGTGCACCACTACTTCGGCACGAAGGACGAGGTCTTCGCCGCCGCGATCGAGGTGTCCTTCGAGCCCGCCGCCGTCGTCCCGTCGATCGTCGCGGGACCGCGTGACGCGCTCGGCGAGCGGCTCGCCCGCTTCTTCATCGGCGTCTGGGAGAACCCGGTCAGCCGCGCCCCGCTGCTCGCGACCGTCCGCTCCGCGCTGACCCACGAGGCCGCCGCCAAGGTGCTGCGGAGCTTCGTGCTGCGCCGGCTCCTGGAGCGGATCGCGGCCGAGCTCGACGTACCGGACCCGGCCCTGCGCGCGGAGCTCGCGGCCTCGCAGATGATCGGGATCGTCATCATGCGGTACGTGATCCAGGTCGAGCCGCTGGCCTCGGCGGACCCGGAGGAGATCGTGGCCCAGGTGGCCCCGACGCTCCAGCGCTACCTGACCGAAGGCGGAACGGCCGCCGGCTGACCGAAAGCTGAACACCCCGTCCGTATCCCGGACACCCTGTCCAGATCTTGGAGCGTCGGCGTACGCTCGAATGCAAGCACACCCATCACGAGGAGCGAGCGACGATGCCCGAGCTGAGGTCCCGCACAGTCACCCACGGCCGCAACATGGCGGGCGCCCGCGCCCTTATGCGCGCCTCCGGTGTACCCGGCGCGGACATCGGCCGGAAGCCCATCATCGCGGTCGCCAACTCCTTCACGGAGTTCGTCCCCGGCCACACCCACCTCCAGCCGGTCGGCCGGATCGTCTCCGAGGCCATCACGGCCGCCGGCGGCATCGCCCGCGAGTTCAACACGATCGCCGTCGACGACGGCATCGCGATGGGCCACGGCGGCATGCTCTACTCGCTGCCCTCCCGCGACCTGATCGCGGACAGCGTGGAGTACATGGTCGAGGCGCACTGCGCCGACGCCCTGATCTGCATCTCCAACTGCGACAAGATCACCCCCGGCATGCTGATGGCCGCCCTGCGCCTCAACATCCCGACGGTCTTCGTCTCCGGCGGCCCGATGGAGGCCGGCCGCGCGGTCCTGGTCGACGGCACCGTCCGCACGCTCGACCTGGTCGACGCGATGTCCGACGCCGTGAACCCCGCGATCTCGGACGAGGACATGCTCCGGATCGAGGAGAACGCCTGTCCGACCTGCGGCTCCTGTTCCGGCATGTTCACGGCCAACTCGATGAACTGCCTGACCGAGGCCATCGGCCTCTCCCTCCCCGGCAACGGCTCGCTGCTCGCCACCCACACCGCCCGCAAGGAGCTGTACGAGGCCGCGGCGCGCACGGTCGTCGACATCACGCGCCGGTACTACGACGAGGACGACGCCTCCGTCCTGCCCCGCTCCATCGCGACCCGCGCGGCCTTCGAGAACGCCATGGCCCTCGACATCGCCATGGGCGGCTCGACCAACACGATCCTCCACCTCCTCGCCGCCGCCCAGGAGGCCGAGGTCGGCTACGGCCTGCCGGACATGGACGAGGTCTCCCGCCGCGTCCCCTGCCTCGCCAAGGTCGCGCCGAACGTCGCCAAGGACCGCACGTACTACATGGAGGACGTGCACCGGGCCGGCGGCATCCCCGCCATCCTCGGCGAGCTGTACCGCGCGGGCCTGCTCAACGAGGACGTCCACTCCGTCCACTCCCGCTCCATCAAGGAGTGGCTGGACGCCTGGGACGTCCGCGGCGGCGCCGCCTCCGAGGAGGCCGTCGAGCTGTTCCACGCGGGCCCCGGCTGCGTCCGCTCCGCGACCGCCTTCTCCCAGTCCGAGCGCTGGGAGGCCCTCGACGTGGACGCGGCCGGCGGCTGCATCCGCGACGCGGCCCACGCGTACTCGAAGGACGGCGGCCTCGCGGTCCTGCACGGCAACCTCGCCGTCGACGGCTGCGTCGTGAAGACCGCCGGCGTCGACGAGTCGATCTGGACCTTCGAGGGCCCGGCCGTCGTCTGCGAGTCGCAGGACGAGGCCGTCCAGAAGATCCTCCTCAAGGAGGTCAAGGAGGGCGACGTCGTCGTCATCCGTTACGAGGGCCCCAAGGGCGGCCCCGGCATGCAGGAGATGCTCTACCCGACCTCGTACCTGAAGGGCCGCGGCCTGGGCAAGGCCTGCGCCCTGGTCACCGACGGCCGCTTCTCCGGCGGCACCTCGGGCCTCTCCATCGGCCACGCTTCCCCGGAGGCCGCGTCCGGCGGCACGATCGCCCTCGTCGAGGACGGCGACCGCATCCGCATCGACATCCCGAACCGCTCGATCGAGCTCCTCGTCGACGACGCCACCCTCGCCGCCCGCCGCGAGGCCCTCGGCGGCGTCTACGCGCCGAAGAACCGCGAACGCAAGGTCTCGGCCGCCCTCCGCGCCTACGCCGCGATGGCCACCAGCGCCGACAAGGGCGCGGTCAGGGACGTGACGAAGCTCGGCTGAGCCCGGCGGCGCCACGACTGACAGCGCCACGACTGACAGCGATACGACTCACAGCAATACGACTCACAGCGATACGGGAAGGGGAGCGGGCCTCGGGTCCGCTCCCCTTCTCGTGCGCTCACGCTCCCGCGTTCACCAGGCCGCGGGCTCGCGCGCGTCCACCGCGAACACGGAGCCGTCCGGAGCCGTACCGAACACCCGGTCCCCGGCGACCAGCGGCGAGGGCACCGAGGGCGCGTACTCCAGGCGGCCGTTCTGCAGCCGCGGCCGGGTCTGCCCGATGAGCGCCCCGCGCGCGGTGTCGACCGCGAGGAGCCGGCCGTCCTGGGCGGAGAAGTACAGACGGTTGCCGGGGCCGAGGACGGGCGGGGAGACGTTCCCGGCGCCCGTCTGCAGGTCCCACAGCATCCGCCCCTTCTCGGCGGCGGTGTCGAAGGCCGTGAGGTGCCCGTCTCCTTCGAGGAGATGGACGACGGTTCCGCTCACGGCGACGCCCCGGAGGTCCATCCGGTTCGGCAGCGCCAGCCGGCGTACGGCTCCGCGACCGCCGTCGCCAGGGCCCAGGAGCACCAGCGCGTCGACCACCCCGGTGTCGTAGAGCGAGGCGAGGACGAGGGTGCCGTCGCCGGTACGACCCAGCAGGTCGAGGTTGCCGTCCAGCGTCCGGTGCCAGGCCACCTCGCCGCTGGCCGGGCGCAGCGCGCCGACCTCGGTGTGCCGCGCGTCGAGCGAGGCCTCGGAGAGCGGCAGGAGCCCGGACGGAGCGTCGTACGCCCCCAGGCGCGGGACGCCGAAGCCGGCCGCGCCGTGCCGCCAGAGCTCCTTGCCGCCGCGGCTGTCGATCGCCCGCAGGCCGCCGGTGCCGTCGGAAAGGACGACGGCGGACCCGGCCGGCCGGTACTCCTCGGGCAGTTCGGCCCGGGCGCTCCAGCCGGGGCCTCCGTCCTCGGCGCCGAACGCCCGCAGGGGGCCCGCGGGCGCGGCCGCGCCGATCAGCCGGCCGTCGCCGAGCACCGAGGGCGTCTGCGGGGAGCCCTGCTCGATGGGGGAGGTCCGCGACCAGAGGACCGCCCCGGTCACCGGGTCGAGCCGGGAGAGCGCGACGCCCCGGGCCGTGCAGTACAGCGCGCCCGCGTCGTGGGCGCAGGCGGGAGCGGCCTTGGGGCCGAGCTTCTGGAGCTCCGTGTGCCAGCCGGTGAACTCGTCGGCCACCGCGTCCGGGCGGTCGGGTGCCGCGGGCGCGCCGCCCGCCGGCGCGCTCAGCGCCGCGTACACACCGGCTCCGGTCAGCGCCAGCACGGCGGCGACGGCGAGCGTCGGGCGCGGCCGGATCCGCCCGAGGCGGGGACCCCGGCGACGGGTGGCCGGCGCGCCGGCCCGTACCCGCGTGTCGGCGTCCCACGCGGGCGCGTGCCCGGGTTCCTCGTCCGGCAGGGCGGGCCGCCGCCGCTGCGCCGGTATGAACGCCTCCGCCTCGTACGAGGGCGGCAGCAGCGCCGACATGATCTGGGCCGGGGTCGGCCGCTCGGCCGGGTCCTTGGCGAGGCAGCGCGCCACCAGCGGCGCCAGCTCCGCCGGCACCCCGGCCAGATCCGGCTCGTCGTGGACCACCTGGTACGCCACGATGTACGGGCTCTCGGAGTCGAACGGCCCGTGTCCGGTCGCCGCGTGCACCAGGACGGCACCGAGCGCGAAGACGTCCGCCGCCGGACCGACCTCCCGCGGGCGCTGGAACTGCTCCGGCGCCATGAACGGGGGCGAGCCGATCAGCTTCCCCGTCTCCGTGTGCAGATCACTGTCCACCGGCCGGGAGATGCCGAAGTCGATCACCTTCGGCCCGGTGTCCGTCAGCAGGACGTTGCTGGGCTTGAGGTCCCGGTGCACGACCCCCGCCCGGTGGATGTCCCGCAGCGCCTCGGCGAGTCCTGCCGTGAGCCGGCGCAGTTCGGCGGGGGACAGCGGCCCGTTCCGCTTCACCTGGTCGGCGAGGGTCGGCCCCGGCACGTAGAGGGTGGCCATCCAGGGGCGTACGGCATCGGGGTCGGCGTCCACGACCGGCGCGGTGAACGCCCCGCTGACCCGCCGCGCCGCCGCGACCTCCTGGCGGAAACGCGCCCTGAACTCGGGGTCCTCCGCATACCGTGCGTGTACGACCTTGACCGCGAGCCGCAGCCCCGAAGCCGATGCCGCGAGGTGTACGACGCCCATGCCGCCGGCCCCCAGACACGCTTGGAGCCGGTAGTCGCCCGCGAACTCGGGCCCCTCCGCTTCCTGCTCGGAACCCGTACCGCGCAACGGTGGCATCGCCCACCCCCGTGTGATTCCCCGTCACCTCGCGCGCACCTGCGCGACCCGACGGAGCCTAGTCCATGGTGCCCGCGAACCCGGTGGAGCTTGCTAGCCTGCGCGTCGCGGAGAGTGAAACTCAGCGGAGCGCTTTTGCGCCACAGGGGGAGAACACCATGAGCACGCGCTACGACCTCGCACCCGGCTACCGGGTCAACGTCCGTTCCGGCCCCAGCACCAAGTACCCGATCGTCCGCGTCCTGCCGCTCGGCGCCACGGTCGCGATCAACTGCCAGAAGTACGGCGAGTGGATCAGCGGCCCCTACGGCACCACCAACCTCTGGGACAACATAGCCCCCGGCGAGTACGTCTCCGACGCCTACGTCCACACAGGCAGCGACGACATGGTCGCACCGCGCTGCACCTGAGCCCTTCCGGTCGCCGCCCGGGGATAATCGACCTCGTGAGCGACGACGAGCAGACCACCCGCAAGACGCCCACCGGGCCGCAGCCGGAGCCGATCCGCTTCTTCGGCACGTCCTGGGTCGACCACACCGACGGCTACGCCCTGCGCCGCGCCGGCCTGGCCCTCGGCTCCCTCGCCGCCGCCGTCGCGGCCTGCCTCGTGCTGCGCTTCGCCTACCAAGGCCTCCAGATCGCCGACGTCGGCGGCATCGTCAACATCCTCGTCGTCGTCATGTTCGCCATCTGCAGCGCCATCGCCTTCCGCAAGACCTGGGAAGGCTTCACCCGCCGCCCCACCGACCCCGCCCGCGAGGAATCCCTCCGCAGCCTCAAAGCCATCGGCTTCATCGGCTCCCTCCTCGCCTACTCCCTCCGCTGCCTCCTCGAAGCCCCCGGCGAATCCCTCCACCGCCACGAACACCAATCCGCCCTCACCCGCCACCAAACCCGCCGCACCCCCCGCTCCAACAACCCCTCCACCCGCCACCCCCGCAAACGCAAATAACCCCCCACCTCCCGCTGAGCCCCATGCACCCAGGCCCCCCGCCTCGGTTCCCGCCCCTCACGCCTCACGCTGAGCCCCCTGCGGCCAGGCCCCCGCGCCCCGCGCTTGGCCCTTGCCCCCGCGCCTCGCCCCCCCCGGGCCTCGCGCCTCGCCCCCCCCGGGCCTCGCGCCTCGCCCCCCCCCGGGCCTCGCGCCTCGCCCCCCCCCGGGCCTCGCGCCTCGCCCCCCCGGGCCTCGCGCCTCGCCCCCCCCGGGCCTCGCGCCTCGCCCCCCCCGGGCCTCGCGCCTCGCCCCCCCCGGGCCTCGCGCCTCGCCCCCCCCCCGGGCCTCGCGCCTCGCCCCCCCCGGGCCTCGCGCCTCGCCCCCCGGGCCTCGCGCTTCGGCCTTGGCCCTTGCCCTCCCGGCCCCGCGCCTTGGCCTTTGGGCCCCGGCCCTCACTCCCCGGGCCTTGTGCCTTGGCTTTTGCATCCCGGCCCTCCCACTGGTCCCTGCGCCCCGGCCCTCGGGGCCCCGCTTCGCCCCTTGGGTCCCGCGCCTCGCACGTGGCCCTTGCACCCCGGCCCCGCGCTCCGCGCCTCGCGGCTTGGCCTTGCACCCCGGGCCTTGCGCTCTGGTGTCCGACGGGCCGTCGCCGGCCGGCCTCTCCGGCGCTTGTTCCCGCGCCTGCACCCCCGCGCCATGGGCCTTGCGTCTTGGCCTTTGCACCCCGGCCCTCCGCTCCGGCCCCTGCGCCCGCCCCTCGGGGCCCGGGCCTTGGCCCTTGCGTCCGCTCTCCTGCCCTCGCCCCCGTGCCTTGGCCCTTGCACCCAGGTCCTCGCGCTCCGGTGCCCGCGCCGCGCCTCGGCCCTCGCACCCCGCGCCTCGGCCCCCTCGTGCCCCCGGGCCTTGGTCTTTGCGCCCCGGCCCGGCGTCCCAACCCTTGCGCCGTGCCATGGTCCTTGCGCTCCGGCCCTGCGCCTCGGCCCATGCGCTCCGGTCCCCGCGTACCCGCGTTCCGGCCCCCCGGCCCCAGGCCCACGCCCACGCCCGCGCCCACGCCCCAGGCCCATGCCCACGCCCCAGGCCCATGCCCGCGCCCGGCCCCATGCCCGCGCCCCGGTTCCAGGACCACGCCCACGCCTCGGCCCTCCAGCTCGGCGCTTCGCGCCCGCGCCTCGGCCCTTGCGCCTCGCGCTCCGGCCTCCGCGCCCGAGCCGCCCCGTGCCCCTGCCTCCGCGACAGCGCCTCGTGTCTCTGCGCCGCGCGCTTTGGTCCGTGCGTCCGGCCCCGCCCTGCGTCTCGGCCCGCGTCTCGGCCCGCGTTCGGCCCTTACGCTCGACCCCCGCGCCAGCGCCTCGCGTCTCTGCGCCTCACTGCTCGGTCCTGGCGCTCCGGCCCCGCGCCCCCGCGTCTGCGCCTCCCCGCGCCCCAAGACACGCGCCGCCCCGCAGGGCGCAGGCCGCGCCAGAACCGCGGCCTGGCCCCCAAGAGCCCTGCCCCTCCACCTTCCGCCCCGCCCTGTGGGCCCGTACCGACCCCGCCGCGTCAGGGCCGCGACCCGCGGGCTAGCCCGCCAGGGCCCGCGCATCTCCCCCGACCCGTGCCGCCCTGCGCTCCCTGCGTCAGGCCCGCGGCCCGCCCCGCGGCTACGGCCCCTGTCCCCGCATCCTCTGCCGACCACCACCCTGTACCCCCGGCCCCGCGCCGCCCTACGGCCGCGCCGCCTCAGGGGCGCCCCCGCCTCACGCCCGGGGCCTGCGCCCTCCCGCGCGCCACCGGCCTGCACGGCCCCGCCACGGCCCCGCGCCCCAGCGCGACCCGCCCGCCCCGGGGTTGTGGGCATCTGTTCCGCAAGGGCGGAACGGGTGGGCACAACCCCCACCGGCCCGCAGCGGCCCACCCCATCACCAACCCCCACCACCACCAACCCGCCCCACCCCCGCCCCACCCCCAAATCCCACCCAGGTCCTTGACCCCGCCCACCCCCAAGCGCACTATTCATCACATGGTGAATTACCCGACGGGTGACCCCGCCACCCCCACCACCGCACCCACCCCCCACCCCACCGCACCCACCACCCCACCCCCCGCCATCACCGCCCAGGCCCTGACCGCCACCCGCGGCACCCGCCAAGTCCTCCGCTCGCTCGACTTCACGGTCCAGGCGGGCCGCATCACCGGCCTCCTGGGTCCCTCCGGCTGCGGCAAGACGACTTTGATGAGAGCCATCGTCGGCACCCAGGCCAAGGTCGCCGGCAGGCTGGACGTCCTGGGCCACCCCGCCGGCGCGCCGGAACTCCGCTCCCGCATCGGGTACGTCACGCAGGCGCCTTCGGTGTACGACGACCTGACCGTCCGCCAGAACCTGGACTACTTCGCGGCGGTGCTGCTCCCCGGCCGGGCCGGACGCCACGACCGCCGGGAGGCGGTGGCGCGGGCCATCGCCGACGTCGACCTCACGTCGCACGCGGACGCGCTCGCCGGCCGGCTGTCGGGAGGGCAGCGGAGCAGGGTGTCGCTGGCCGTCGCGCTCCTCGGGACCCCGGAGCTCCTGGTTCTGGACGAGCCGACCGTCGGCTTGGACCCGGTGCTCCGCAGGGACCTGTGGGACCTGTTCCACCGGATCGCCGCGGAGAGGGGGACGTCGCTCCTCGTCTCCTCCCATGTGATGGACGAGGCCGAGCGCTGCCACCGGCTGCTGCTCATGCGTGAGGGCGAGATCCTCGCCGACGACACCCCGGAGAACCTCCGCCGCCGCAACGACACCGCCACCGTCGAAGAGGCCTTCCTCCACCTGGTGGACGCCGCCGCGGCAAGAGCCGCCCACCAGAACCACGAGCCCCCCGACAACCCCGAAAACTCAAAGGCCCCCGGCAAAGCAACGGCCCCCGGCAAAGCAACGGCCCCCAAGGAGCCCCGCCGATGACCCCCGCCCGCACCACCGCCACCGCGGCCCGCGTACTCCGCCAGCTCCGCCACGACCCGCGCTCCATCGCGCTGCTGCTCTTCGTGCCGTGCGTGATGCTGGTCCTGCTGCGCTACGTGTTCGACGGAAGCCCGCAGACCTTCGACGGCATCGGCGGCTCGCTGCTCGGGATCTTCCCGCTCATCACGATGTTCCTGGTGACGTCGATCGCGACGCTCCGCGAACGGACCTCCGGCACTCTGGAACGCCTGCTGGCGATGCCGCTGGGCAAGGCCGACTTGATCGGTGGGTACGCGCTCGCCTTCGGGCTCCTGGCGATCGTGCAGTCCGCCCTGGCGACCGGCATCGCCGTGTGGTTCCTCGGCCTGGACGTCGTCGGCTCGCCGTGGCTGCTGCTCCTGGTGGCGCTCCTGGACGCGCTGCTCGGCACGGCGCTGGGACTGTTCGTCTCGGCGTTCGCGGCCTCGGAGTTCCAGGCGGTGCAGTTCATGCCGGCGGTGATCTTCCCGCAGCTCCTGCTCTGTGGCCTGTTCACCCCGCGCGACCAGATGGCCCCGGCCCTGGAGGCGATCTCGAACGTGCTGCCGATGTCGTACGCCGTCGACGGCATGAACGAGGTCCTCCGGCACCCCGACATCACCGGCGACTTCGTCCGCGACGTCCTCGTCGTCGCGGGCTGCGGCCTCCTCGTCCTCGGCCTGGGCGCCGCCACCCTCCGCCGCCGCACCGCGTGACGGCACCGCGTGACCGCCCCTCGGACACCCGCACACCTCCCGGCCCACCGGTGCGAGGATGACGACACGTACCCCCTCCGGCGAGGTGAACAGAGCCATGACCCAGACCGTCGCAGTCCTCGGCACCGGCAAGATCGGTGAAGCGCTCCTCAGCGGGATGATCCGCGCCGGCTGGCGCCCCGCGAACCTCCTGGTCACCGCCCGCCGCGCCGAACGCGCCGAGGAGCTCCGCACCCGCTACGGCGTCGAGACCGTCACCAACGCCGAGGCCGCCAAGCGCGCCGACACGCTGATCCTGGCCGTCAAGCCGCAGGACATGGGCCGCCTCCTCGACGAGCTCGCTCCGCATGTCGCCGCCGACCGTCTGGTCATCAGCGCAGCGGCCGGCATCCCCACCTCGTTCATCGAGGAGCGCTTGACCTCGGGCACCCCGGTCGTCCGGGTCATGCCGAACACCCCCGTCCTGGTCGACGAGGGCATGTCCGTCATCTCGGCCGGCAGCCACGCCACCCCCGCGCACCTCGCGCACACCGAGGAGATCTTCGGCGGCGTCGGCAAGACGCTCCGCGTCCCCGAGTCCCAGCAGGACGCCGCCACCGCGCTCTCCGGCTCGGGACCGGCCTACTTCTACTTCCTCGTCGAAGCCATGACCGACGCCGGCATCCTCCTCGGCCTGCCCCGCGCCCAGGCCCACGACCTCATCGTCCAGGCCGCCATCGGCGCCGCCGTGATGCTCCGCGACAGCGGCGAACACCCGGTCAAGCTCCGCGAAGCCGTGACCTCCCCGGCCGGCACCACCATCAGCGCCATCCGCGAGCTGGAGAACCACGGCGTCCGCGCCGCCCTCATCGCCGCCCTCGAAGCCGCCCGCGACCGCAGCCGCGAACTCGCCTCCGGCAACAGCTGACCGCCTAGGGCCTGCCCGACTCGACGGACGCGCCCTTCAGCACGTCCTCCGTGGTCACGACCCGGGCGAACCGCCCACCGTGCAGCGACACCGCCGTCGCCCGGGTCAGCTCCTCCGCCGTCTGCGTCCAGCCGAACGGCCCTGCCAGGTCGAAGGTGTGCATCGCGTCCAGCGCGAACAGCACGTCGTAGCCGAGGTTCCCGCCCATCCGGGCCGTCGTCTCGTTGCACATGTTGGTCTGGATCCCCACGACCACGATCTGCTCGACCCCGGCCCCCTTCAACCAGGCGTCCAGATCCGGCTCCCCGTAGAACGCCGAGTTCACGCTCTTCGTCACCAGCACCTCAGCCCCGGTGCCCTTCCCCCGCCGCTCCTCGACGAAGTCCTTGAACTCGTTCCCCACGGTCCCCGGCTCCAGCGGCGACCCGGACTGCCGCGAGTCATGCCGTACGAAGACGACCGGCCGTCCCGTCTCCTGCCACCCGTCGATCAGGGCCGCGATGTTCCGCTCGGCGTCCGGGTTGTCCCGCCGCCCCCAGAACCCGTCGTCGAAACCCTTCTGCACGTCGATGACCACCAGCGCCGCGTTCTCGTTGATCTCCATGCCATCGATCCTCCCGCCGCCACCCGCCCTCTCCCATACCGGCGAATGACAGCGATCGATGATTTACTGCCAAACGTGCCACACGTGCCCTCCGTACCGCCGTCCCCCACCCCCCGCCCCCAGCGCATCGCACTCCTCGTCTTCCCCGGAGTCCGCGCCTTCGACGTCTCCGTCATCACCGAGGTCTGGGACAGCGACCGCACCCCCCGAGGCGTCCCGCCCTTCGAACTCCGCCGAGCCGCCGCCGACCCGCACACCCCCATTCCGCTACGTGGGGGACTCACGCTCACCCCGGACCGCGCGCTCGACTGGCTGGACGACCTCACCACCACCGACCTGGTCCTCGTCCCCGGCATCGAGGACCCCGACGCCGAGCTCCCGGCCCCCGTCCTCGAAGCCCTCCGCCGGGCGCACACCACGGGCATCCCGGTCGCCTCCCTCTGCGCCGGCGCGTTCGTCCTCGCCCGCGCCGGCCTCCTCGACGGCCGCCGCGCCGTCACCCACTGGCACCTGGCCCCGACCCTCGCCGCCCGCCACCCCGCCGTCCAGGTGGAAGCGGACGCCCTCTTCGTGGAGGACTCCGGCATCTGGACCTCGGCAGGCACCGCCGCCGGCATCGACCTCTGCCTCCACCTCGTCCGCACCGCCCACGGAGCCGAAGCCGCCGCCACCATCGCCCGCTCGATGGTCACCGCCCCCTTCCGTACGGGCACCCAAGCCCAGTTCATCGAGCACCCCACCCCCCGCGCCGACCGCGACGCCGACGCCCTCGCCGCCGTCCGCGCCCACGCCCTGGCCCACCTCGACGAACCCCACACCGTCGGCAGCCTCGCCGCCCACGCCGGCATGTCCCCTCGCTCCTTCGCCCGCCACTTCCAGGCCACGACCGGCACCACCCCGCTCCACTGGCTCATCACCCAGCGCGTGGCCGCAGCCCAGAAGCTCCTGGAACAGACCGACCACCCCCTCCCCGAAGTAGCCCGCCGCGCCGGCTTCGGCAGCGAGGTCACCATGCGCCAGCACTTCGCCTCCCACCTCGCCACCAGCCCCCGCGACTACCGCCACGCCTTCCGTCACCCGGTCAGCGGGACCCCCCAGGACCAGGGTTGACACGGCCCCCCTCGATCCGTAGTGTTCTCCGAGTTGTCCGACGTGAGCACCGACCCCGGTCGGCCCCGGACAGCCATTCCGCAAGAACCTCTGAAGCCGACAGCGCTTTGCCGCGCCGTCGTTCTTTCCGTGCGTTTTTGCGAAATGAGGAATTCGCGTTCGAAGGTCTGAGCGCAAGCCGCCCGATTAGCGTCGGGGGCAGGGAATCCGCTAAAGTCTCACTCGTCGGAACGGCCCAACAGCCGGAAAGACAAATCCCGCTGACTGGGAATCAGACGCCGAAAGGATCTGATAGAGTCGGAAACGAAGGAAGCGCCCGGAGGGCCTGGAAACAGGAACGAAGGAAGCGTCCGCACCTTGAGAACTCAACAGCGTGCCAA